>NZ_JBSGCE010000001.1:0-542792 GCF_053601695.1 Nonomuraea sp. NPDC004702 | reverse complement strand
TTTCTTGCTCGCGTCCACTAGGCAATTCTGAGACAGCAAACGGCGTTGTTCGTTTGACAGTTTCATAGGGTTACGGCGGTTATGGCGGGAAGGAAACACCCGGTTACATTCCGAACCCGGAAGTTAAGCTTCTCTGCGCCGATGGTACTGCACTCGGGAGGGTGTGGGAGAGTAGGTCACCGCCGGACAATTTTTTGGGAAGGGCTCCGACTTCGGTCGGGGCCCTTTCTGTATTTCCGGGGTGTTTCTTCCATTCCGGGTGTGGTGGTGTGATGGCGGGGGGCTGGTTCAGGGGGCCTGCTCGTGGCGGGTCCAGTGGACCCCCGGACCCGGACCCCTGGGCCGGTGCGCCAGTGGGCCGGTGGGCCGCTTGGAGGTGCACTGTCGCAAGGGGCAGGTGGCGCTTTCGGTGGATCCAGTCGGTTCCGCCTCTGCTCAGTCCGAGCCGGCCCGTTTGGGAGACTTAGGGTTCGTGTCCCACCCCATTTCGTAGGAGATCGAGGGGCGTATCCGGCCCGGCCTCGCCGGAGACCCAAGGGCTCGTATCCGGCCCCTGAGCTGACGTTCCTCAAGGGCCGTCCTTGGGGGCGGCCCTATGCCTGCGCTGAGTGCCGGCCGTCAACCGCCTGCGTGCGGTGGCGCTGATCCCGCAACCGCAGACAGACTTCAGGTGTCATGAGCCCGCAGGCCCAGCACATCTCCGCGTTTCAGACCGGTCCGCGCCTACCTAGAGCCGATGGGGACGGGGCGGAGGTATTGAGGCGAGTGTGGGGGCGTCATGCCCTCCGGCACCTGATGTATCTCCGGCATACGCCAGGAATGCCCCGGACTGTCACCGCGTCCCAGGCTCCCCGGGCTCTCGGGATCTCTCGGCCTCCTGGTCAGGCGCCCGGCCAGGAGGCTGGCTGGCCTTGATGCGCCGTCGATTCATGGAGTGGCGCTGGGTGGCGCTGCTGATGGGAGCAGTGGGTTGGGGCGCCCTGGATCGATCTTCCCAGCAGAGTCACTCACAGGCCCACCAACCGCGCCTCACACACGCACCCCGCCACCTGACGCGGTGCAGGGCTGAGGGTGTGGTTGTGAAGGTGGGAAGACGGGAGAAGGGCCTCACGCCGGGTGCGTGGGGCCCTTCTGTTGTTGGGGTCAGGACTTTTGGGGGTCAGGATTTGGTGTTGACGTAGGTGACGGCGTATCTGGTGGCTACGGAGGTCCAGGGGACGGTGATCACTACGCCGTTGCGTTCGAAGACGCGGGCCTTTTCGGCCTCGGTGCCGTACTTCTGGGGGAGGGTGGCCAGTTCGGTGGCTTTGCCGGTGGCGGCGTCCAGGCGGATGAGGCGGGGGGCCAGGTCGCGGCGGTCGCCCGTTTCGACGGCCAGCAGGCCCTGGTCGTCGGCGCGGACGTAGGTGAGGATCGTGTCATGGGTGCCGGACGATTCCCACAGCTGCTTGCCGGTCTTCAGGTCGTAGGCGAGGGCCTTGTTACGGGAGCGCATGCTCTGCGGGACGTTCTCCGGGAACGTGGCCAGGTAGAGGCGGTCGCCGTGGATGGTGTAGCGGTGTTGTTCGAACAGGCCGTTGACCATGGCCACGGTGTTCATGGCGAGCATGTCCACCTCGGGGGTCTTGAACTCGGTCACCTTGGTCGCGGCGTCGGAGTAGACCGTGAAGTTGTTCTGGCCGCCGGACTCGCTGCGGATGATGGCAGGTGAGGCTGACAGAAGGCTGGTCATGAGGCTGAGCTCGCCCAGCGTGGCCTGCTTGGTGATCTTGCCGGTCTTCGGGTCGAGGTACTGGAGGCGGGTGCCGCCTCGGAAGGTGCAGTCGAGGATGACGGCGACCCGGGTGGGGGCGGTGTTGATGTCCTTGATGTGGCAGCCGTCGTCGGCGGACGCGGCGGCGCTCCACAGTTTGTGGCCGTCGGAGAGGCGGTAGGCGACCACCGCGTCGTCCAGCTCGGTGACGGCCACGCCGTCGGCGCTCATGATGCGGGGGACGTTGATGGAGTTGGCGAGGGTGGACTTCTCGGCCGGGATCTTGATCTTCCAGGTGAGCTTGCCCGTGGTGGCGTCGATGCCGGCCAGGTGGTCGCACGAGTTGCTGCTGCCGTACGCGATGGCGGCCTTGCCGCCGGACAGGTCCGGGGTGGCGCCGCAGAGCTGGGCGCCCGGCGAGGGGATGCCCCAGGAACGTTTTCCGGACGCCAGGTCGTAGGCGAGGACGCCGTCCTTCTGGGCGCGGATGACGACCTTGTCGGTCAGCCAGCTGCCGAAGGCCAGGGCGGTGGTGAAGTCCCAGCTTCCGGCGTTGGGCAGGGGGACGTCCCATTCTGCCCCGTCGCCGCCCCCGTCGCCGAATGCGGTGATGCCGCCGCCGGTCGTCCCGGTGGTGGCGACGAACCAGGCGGTGCCCGTGCTGACGGAGAGGAGGACCACGGCCGCGCCGGTGGCCAGCAGGGCGGTCTTCCACTTGGGCCGGGGGCTCTGCTGCGGGGGCGCGGGCTGGCCGCCGTACGGTGTGCCGCTGCCGGGTGCGGGGGGCTGCGGGGGTTGCCCGTAGGGCGAGGGTGCGCCGGGGGAGGGAGGGTTCGGCGGGTATGTGGGCTGGTTGCCCATGGATGGTGGGTAGGTGGGCTGGTTGCCCGTGGGGGGTGGGTAGGTGGGTTGGTTGCCTGGTGGCGGTGGGTATGCGGCTGGGTTGCCCGTTGGCGGGGCATACGCGCCGGGAGAAGGAGCGTAAGGATTGGCGGGTGGTTGCGGGTAGCCCGCGGGTGGGTAGGCGGCCGGGTCCGTGCCCTGCGGGGGGTACGCGGCCGGGCTCTGGGGCCACGGCTGCGCGGGCGGAGGATAGGAGCCGGCGTTGGGAGCCGGCTGGCCGTACGGGTTGGGGGGTGGGGAGCCGTACGGGCCGGGTGGGGTGTTGGAGTGGTCGGTCATGGTTGCTCCCCGTTCAGGCCAGCTGCCCGCGGACGTACGACGCCCACTGCCGTTCGAAGTCCGCCTTGCTCACGCCCAGCACCTTGAACAGTGCCGCCTCGCTGTCGTCGCCCTTGGCCCGGTAGGCCGCGATCACCGCGCTGGTCAGCTTCTGCTCGCCGTACCGCTGGGCGATGTAGCGCATGGCCAGGTGTCCCATCAGGTAGTGCACGTTCGTCATGCCGTTGGCGTCCCACGACGGGTTGTCGGGGAGCTGGCCCGAGAAGCGGGTGCTGAGGCGGCCGGCCAGGTACGCGCGGCCTTCCTGGAAGCGGATGTTCTGGTTGATGGGGTGGCCGCGGTTGGCGGAGTACTCGGCGAAGCCCTCGATGACCCAGTTGGGCTTGCCGAAGAGGGAGAAGTCGGCGCTGTCCAGCCCGGCCAGCAGGGAGTGGGCCAGCTCGTGCGTGCTGATCTCCAGGATGCCCTCGGACGACCGGAAGAAGGACGTGGTGGTGTCCATGACCACCCGGGTGCCGCCGACCTTGACGTCGTCGCCCAGGGAGGCCCAGGCGAGCATGGGGATGGACACGCCCGCTTCGTGCGCCTTCTCCTTGCGGAACAGGTTGCCGAGCTGGTTCTGCCCCTCGACCAGCGCGACCGCGAACCCGGCCGGCACGGGCGCGGTGGCGTCGCCGTTGCGTTTCCAGAAGTCCAGGTTCTTCTTCGCCGCGTTGGCGACCACCGGGGCGACGCGCCTGGCCATGGCCGCGTCCTGGGGACGGGACAGGACGATGCTGGCGCCGGCGCGGACAACGGTGATGTCGGGCCAGATGTCCCACGGGCCCGGGTAGTACACGGACTTGCTGCCCTCGCTCACCATGGGTGGCGGCGCGCCGTCCACCTTGGTGACGACCAGTGGCGCATCCTTGGACGCCTTCTCCAGCGTCCAGCGGTACCACTCCGAGACCGGCCGCAGGTCGATGCCGGCGAACCGGTGGACGAACGCGACGTCCTGGGTGAACTTCAGGGCCCGCCCGAAGCTGTCCTCGGCGCGGCCCTCGCGACGCATCACCTTGTACGACGCCTCGCTGAGCGGCACCTTGCGCAGGTTCGTGAACACCTTGCGCTGGTCGCGGACGAGCGCCGCGTTGCCCTTGTCGAAGATCGAGGTGAAGGCGTCGGCGTTCCCGCTGCTCAGCGCCTTGCCGTGCTCGTAGACCAGCTTCTCGATCTCCTGGTCGGTGACGATCACGGCGTTCGGGTCGCTCTTGCCCGACGCCTCCTGGCGGCGTAACGGGTCCTGGACGCCGTTGATGCGGCCGCGCAGGACGAGGCCGACGCCGGCGCCCACGGCGATCGCCACCACGAGCGAGACGATGCCCATGGTGACCCAGAAGCCGGTCCGGCGCCTGGGCGGAGAAGGAGGATTGGATGGAGGTGGTGGTGGCGGCGGCTGCATGGCCGGCCACTGTTGCTGCTGCTGTTGCCCCTGATACTGCGGAAAACTCGGCCCCGTTGTCACTTTTGCCCCGAGAGTGCTGACAAACCCCGAAAGAGGGGAATCGTACCAGTGGCCACATCGCGAGTCTTCGGGGTGGTCGGGTTCTTTGTGGAGTGGTGAGTAGGTGAAGATGTTTTCCGGCGACTCGTAGCGCGGTGTTGCCATTTTTCGTGATAATTCACCGCATGATCGCGGGCAGCGTGAGGACGCTTCCACGGCTGGCCATCGCGCTCGCCCTCCTGCCGCCGCTCCTCGCCCCGGGCACAGCCGCGGGGACGGCACTGCCGACGCGCGCGGCGCCGGGGACGGTGAGCGCACACGTGGCGGTGCCAGGGCAGGTGAGCGCCCCGGAGCCGGGGACCCTGCGCGCCGCGCCCGGGCCGGTACGCATGCCGCACCACCTCGGCCCCCCGGCGATCGCCGTGACGGTCCCGGCCAAGAAGGCGAAGGCCTTGAAAACCGTCCAGGCCAAGACGGAGGCCGTGAAGCCCGTCCCGGCCAAGAAGATCACCGAGCGGCTCGACCGCTTCCTGGCGGGCCGGCCGGGGCCGGTCACGGCCATGGTCAAGGATCTGACGACCGGCCGCGTCTACCGCTACCACCCGGGCGAACGGCTGATCACCGCCAGCACGGCCAAGGTCCAGATCCTGATGGCGCTGCTGCTCGGGAAGCCGTGGCGCAGGCTGCCCGAGTCCGTCAGGCGCGACGCCGAGCTCATGATCCGCTACAGCGACAACCACGCGGCCGACCGCCTGTGGTTGCGCATCGGCGGCGCGGCGGGCTTCACCGAGGCCGGCAGGAGGTTCGGGCTCAGGCACACCAGGGGCGTCCCTGGGGACTGCGTCGACCTCTACTGCTGGGGCATTACCGAGACGTCGGTGGATGACCAGGTCCGCCTGATGAAGGCGCTGGTGTCCGGGAAGAGCCCGCTCAAGGCGAAGGAGCGCGCGCAGGTGCTCGAACTGATGGGCGCGGTCGTCCGGGGCCAGGACTGGGGCGTCTCCGCCGCGGCCTGCGCGGGCGAGCGCGTGCGTCTGAAGAACGGCTGGCTGAAGCGCGTCTCCAACGGGCGCTGGGCCACGGTCAGCGTGGGGCTGATCCGGGGCCGCGGCCACGACTACGCGGTCGCCGTCCTCACCGAGGGCAGCGCCGAGGTGGGGGACGGCATCGCGACCGTCGAGGGCGTCGCCGCGCGGATCATGCGGGACTTCCGGAGGTGCCGGGCGTGACCAGCCGGTAGCCGACGCCGCGCACGGTCTGGATGAGCTGGTCGTCGTTGTCGCCGAGGCGCGCGCGCAGCCGTTTGACGTGCACCGCGATCGTGTTCGTGGACGTGGTCGCGGCGGCGTGCCACACGTGCCGCATGATCTGCTCGCGGGTGACCGTGCGGTCGGCGTTGCGCATCAGGTACTGCAGCAGCTCGAACTCGCGCAGCGGGAGGTGCACGGCGCGGCCCTCGACGCGTACCTGGTAGGCCTGGACGTCCAGTTCGACGCCGCCGACGGCCAGGACCTTGCGGGACTCGGGGGAGGACGCCTGGATGAACGGCAGCAGTTCCGGCACCCGGTACGGCCGGGCCACGCAGGCCGCCGCCCCCGCCGCGAGCGCGCGTACGGCCTGCTCGGCGTTCCCCTCGCCGACGCCGAGCAGGACGGGCACGGCTCGCGCGAGCCGAACCGCGCGGACGAAGTCGACCGCGTCGATGACCGGGAGCGTGGCCGACACGAGCACCACGTCCGGCTGCAGCGCTCCCGCCTGGAGCAGCCCTTGGGCGCCGTCCGGCGCGCCGGTGACGGCCACGCCCTCGCGCTCCAGCGCCGTGGCCAGGTCGTCGACCACGGCGTCGTCGGGGTCGGCGATGAGCAGTACGGGCTTGGTCCGCGTGTCCCCGTTCATCGTGGATGCCGCCTGCTGTGGGGTCATCAGCCGAAGCGTCCCGTGATGTAGTCCTCTGTTGCCTTCTCCGAAGGGTTGGTGAACATGCGGGAGGTCTCGTCCATCTCGATGACCTTGCCGGGCTTGCCCTGGGCGGCCAGGTTGAAGAACGCGGTCCGGTCGCTGACCCGGGCGGCCTGCTGCATGTTGTGGGTCACGATCACGATCGTGAACTCTTCCTTGAGCTGGGCCATCAGGTCCTCGATGGCCAGCGTCGAGATCGGGTCGAGCGCCGAGCACGGCTCGTCCATGAGCAGGACCTGCGGCTTGACCGCGATCGCGCGGGCGATGCACAGACGCTGCTGCTGACCGCCGGACAGGCCGGCGCCGGGCTTGTTCAGCCGGTCCTTGACCTCGTTCCAGAGGTTGGCGCCCTTCAGCGACTCCTCCACGATGCCGTCGAGGGTGGACTTGCCGACCCGGCCGTTGAGGCGGAGCCCGGCGGCCACGTTCTCGTAGATCGACATCGTGGGGAACGGGTTGGGGCGTTGGAAGACCATGCCGACCATGCGCCGGACCGAGACGGGCTCGACGGTGGGGGCGTACAGGTCTTCGCCGTCGAGCATGACCTTGCCCTCGACGCGGGCGCCGGGGATCACCTCGTGCATGCGGTTGAGCGTGCGCAGGAACGTCGACTTGCCGCATCCGGACGGGCCGATGAACGCGGTGATCGAGCGCGGCTCGATGGTCATCGACACGTCCTCGATCGCCTTGTGCGACCCGTAGTACGCGTCGAGGCCCGAGACCTGGATCTGCTTGGACATTGTGGCGGTTACCCCCTATCGGCCCCTGGCGGGCCTGCGCCACCAGGCGATCAGGCGCGCCACCAGGTTGAGCAGCATGACGATCAGGATCAGCGTGAGGGCTCCGGCCCAGGCGCGGTCGATGGCGGTGTCGTTGGGACGGGCCGCCTGGTCGAAGACGAAGAGCGGAAGGCCCATCTGCGGCCCGCTGAACGGATCGTTGTTGATGGAGTCGGTGAAGAACACCGTGAGCAGCAGCGGCGCGGTCTCGCCGGCCACGCGGGCGACGGCCAGCATGACGCCGGTGACGATGCCGGTGAACGCGGTCGGCAGCACGACCTTCAGGATCGTGCGCCACTTGGCCACGCCCAGCGCGTACGAGGCTTCGCGCAGGTCGTTGGGCACCAGCCGGAGCATTTCCTCGGCCGATCTGACCACGGTCGGCATCATCAGGATCGACAGCGCCAGCGCGCCGGCGAAGCCGGAGAACGGGTTGCCCAGGAAGAGCACCCAGAAGGCGAGGATGAACAGGCCGGAAACGACTGAAGGGACGCCGGTCATGACGTCCACGAAGAAGCTGATGGCCCGGCTCAGGCGGCCGCCGTGGCCGTACTCGACCAGGTAGATGGCGGTGAACAGGCCGATCGGGACCGAGATGAGCGAGGCCAGCAGGACCTGCTCCAAGGTGCCGACGATGGCGTGGTAGGCGCCGCCGCCGACGTCGCGGGCGCCGATGTTCCGCATCGAGTGGGTGAGGAACTCCAGGTCGAAGCGGGCCAGGCCGTTCGAGATCACCAGCCAGAGGACCGAGATGAGCGGCACCACGGCCAGCGCGAACGCCAGGTAGACCAGCCCCTGGACGAACCTGTCCTTGATCCGGCGGCCGGTCGAGATGTGCTGGATGGTCATGCCCCCACCGCCCTGAACTCCTTGCGCCGGTTGATCACCATGCGTGCGCCCATGTTGACCAGCAGCGTGATGACGAACAGCACCAGACCGGAGGCGATCAGCGCGCCCCGGCCGACCTGCGTGGCCTCGCCGAAGCCGTTGGCGATGTTGGCCGCGATGCTGTTGGCGTGCGGGGTGAGGATCTCGAAGCTGATGTCGAAGGTGGCGGGGAAGATCAGCGCGACCGCGATGGTCTCGCCCATCGCGCGGCCGAGGCCGAGCATGGCGGCGCTGATGACGCCGGGCCGGCCGAACGGCAGCACGGCCATCCTGATCATCTCCCAGCGGGTGGCGCCGAGCGCCAGGGCCGCCTCCTCGTTCATCTTCGGGGCCTGGAGGAAGACCTCGCGCGAGATGGCCGCGATGATCGGCAGGATCATGATCGCCAGGACGATGCCGCCGGCGAGCATGGTCTTGCCGCCGATGGCCCCCTCGCCGGAGAACAGCGGGAACCAGCCGAGGTGCTCGTTGAGCCACTGCGACGGCGTGCGCAGCAGCGGCACCAGGAACGTCACGCCCCACAGGCCGTAGACGACGCTGGGCACGGCGGCCAGCAGGTCGACCAGGTAGCCGAGCGGCCCGGCCAGGCGGCGGGGCGCGTAGTGGGAGATGAACAGCGCCACGCCCACCGCGATGGGGGTGGCGATGACCAGCGCGATCGCCGAGCTGAGGACGGTGCCGAAGGCCAGCGCGCCGATGCCGAAGACCTGGCTGCCGTTGGGCTCCCAGATCAGGTCGGTGAAGAAGTTGCCCTTGTTCGCCTGCAGGGCCGGGACGGCCTCGCTGATGAGGAACACGGCGATGGCCGCCATGATCCCCAGCAGCAGGACGCCGGCACCGGTGGAGACGAACTTGAAGGGGCCTTCACCATGGCTGCGCCGCGAGGCGGACCGGCGCGTGGCCGGCCCGCCCCCACGGGTACGAACGTTGGTCGTCATGCTGTGCTAGGAGATCGCGCCGACGGCGGTGCGGACCTTGGTGAGCAGCTCGCCCGCGAGCGGGGCGTAGCCGAGGTCCTTCAGCGCGGCCTGGCCCTCGTCGCTGGAGGTGTAGGTGAGGAACTCCTTGACGAGCTTGGCCTGCTCGGGCGCGAGGCCCTTCTCGCAGGTGATCTCGTACGTCACCAGCACGATCGGGTACGCGCCCGCCGTCTTGGTGGCGTAGTCGATGCTCAGCTTCAGGTCGTTGCCGGTGCCGGTGATCTCGGCGGTCTCGACCGTCTTGGCCGCGCTGTCGGCGGTCAGCTCGACGAACTCGCCGGAGCCGTTGGCCACCTTGGCCTTGCTGAGCTGGGAGTTCTCGGCGAAGGAGAGCTCGACGTAACCGATGGAGCCCTCGGTGCTCTTGACGCTGGCCGCGACCTGGTCCGAACCCTTGGCGCCCTGGCCCTTGGCCTCGGCGGGCCACGCCTTGGCGGGCTCGTACGGCCAGCCGGCGGTCGCCTTGAGGAACTTGGTGAAGTTGTCGCTGGTGCCCGACTCGTCCGAGCGGTGGAAGGCCGAGATCGGCGTGGACGGGAGCTTGGCGTCGGGGTTGTCGGCCTTGATGGCCGCGTCGTCCCACTTGGTGATCTTGCTGTCGAAGATGCCGCCGATGGTCTTGGGCGACAGCTGCAGGCCGTCCACGCCGGGGAGGTTGTAGACCACCGCGACGGGGCCGGTCACCATCGGGATGTTGATGGCCTTGCCGGTCTTGCACCGGGCGTCGGCCTGGGCGGGCTCGCCCTTGTCGTCCTTGAGAGCGGAGTCCGAACCCGCGAAGTCGACCGTGCCCGCGATGAACGACTGCACACCGGCACCCGAACCGCTCGGCTGGTAGTTCAGGCTCACGCCCGAGTTCTTGGCCTGGAAGTCCTTCTTCCACTGGTCGATCGCGTTGGCCTGGGCCGACGAGCCGGCGGCGTTGATGGTGCCGCTCAGGCCGTTGTCGTTGCCCGCGGCGGGAGCGGCGGCGGAGCTGGTGCCGTTCGTGCTCCCGGAGCTGTTGTTGTCTGTGCCGCACGCAGCGAGCGAGAGCGCGCCGACGACGGCGACGGCGGCGAGCCGGCCTGCATACTTCACGGTTGGGTTCCCCTCACTTGGTCCTTAGTCGTCCATGAAGCTATGCAGGCAAAGTGACTCAGACCCCCCAACAAGGGTGAACGTTCGGTGAACGCGCCTGGTCGTCTCCATCAATGTGACCAGCGAAGATGGGATACATGAGCTATCGCGTGTGTCTCGTGTGCATGGGCAACATCTGCCGTTCCCCGATGGCGGAGGTGGTGCTCCGCCGGACCCTGGAGGAGCGCGGGCTCGGCGGCCGGGTCGTCGTCGAGAGCGCGGGCACCGGCGGCTGGCACGCCGGCGATCCGATGGACGAGCGGGCGCTGGGCATCCTGGCCGAGCACGGCTACGACGGCGCCGCCCACCGCGCCAGGCAGTTCACGCGGGACTGGTTCGACCGCTACGACCTGGTGCTGGCGATGGACCGCGACAACGCGGCCAACCTGCGCCGACTGGCGCCCGCCGGCGTCGAGGTGCGCCTGTTCCGCTCGTTCGACCCCGGCGCGCCGGACGGCGCCGAGGTGCCCGACCCCTATTACGGTGGCCGCGAGGGTTTCGAGGAGGTGCTGACCATGCTGGAGACGGCCTCCAAGGGCGTGGCCGCGCACATCGCCGATGAGATCGACTGAGGACCTCGGCTCCTCCCACGGCCGGCGGTTGCAGCGCGGCGTGCTGGAGGACGGGCGGCAGGTGTTCGCCAAGATCGGTCCCGCCTCCGACGTGTTCGCCTCCGAGGCCGCCGGGTTGCGCTGGCTGGGCGAGGCGATCACCGTGCCCGAGGTCGTGGAGGCCGGTCCCGACCGGCTGGTGTTGTCGTGGGTGCCGCAGGAGGCGCCCACCGCCGAGGCGGCCGTGCGGTTCGGCCGTGACCTGGCCCGTCTGCACCGCGCCGGGGCGGCGGGGTTCGGCGCGCCCTGGCCGGGGTTCATCGCCGAGCTGCCCATGGACAACTCGCCCGACGGTGACTGGCCGTCCTTCTACGCCTCCCGGCGGGTGTTGCCGTTCCTGCGCCGGGCGCGGCTGCCGGTCGCGGACGTGACGCTGGTCGAGCGGGCCGTGGCGCGGTTCGCCGAGGTGGCCGGGCCGCCGGAGCCGCCCGCCCGCATCCATGGTGATCTGTGGAGCGGGAACGTGTTGTGGTCCGGCGGCACCGGGGTGCTGGTCGATCCGGCGGCCCACGGCGGGCACCGGGAGACGGATCTGGCCATGCTGGCCCTGTTCGGGCTGCCGTACCTGGATCGGGTGATGGGGGCGTACGAGGAGGAGTTCCCGCTCGCGCCGGGGTGGCGGGCGCGGGTGCCGCTGCACCAGCTCCATCCGCTGCTGGTGCACGTGGTGCTGTACGGAGCCTCCTACCGCGACTCGTTGATGAATGCGGTCGCCCGGGTGTTGTCGCTCTGAACAACCGATAAAGAAATAGGGGATCCAGCCGCGCGATGCATTTCTCCGCCCAAGGGGAGGAAAGAGGACGGCGGCCGGGTAAAGTTGGCGGATTTCGTATCCGGCGGCCCCGGCCGAAAACTCATTAAGGCGTTTCCTTCTTCCCCCTGAGTCAATTGGAGGGCGCATGGCGGACGACTCCACGCACGGCGCACTGGCCCTGACCCCGCTCGTCTGGGGCCCGCCCGGAGCCCGTCCCGACGAACGCAGGCTGCGTCAGCTCGGGCAGGCGCTGGCCGAGGTGCTGACGGGCCGCCGCCCGCCGGAGTCGGTGGCCGACCGGCTCACCGGCGGGGCCTACCGCGACCTCGTCAGGGCCGGGCGGATGATCTCCGCCGATCGGCCGCCGTTCGTCGGGAGCCCGCACGTCAAGGAGCCGAGGGACGGTGCCGTCGAGATGTGCGTGCTGGTGCACTGCGGCGAGCGCAGCCACGTCCTGGCCGTACGGCTGGAGCGGCACGGCCATCGATGGTTGTGCACCGACTTCGAGACGGCCTGAAGCGAGCTCAGGAGGTGATCGTGGTGCCGTTGAGCCGGTTCAGCACCTCGTCGTGGAGGGCGCCGTTCGTGCAGACCAGGCTGCCGCCCTCCAGGCCGCGCACGCCGGCGAGGTCGGTCCAGACGCCGCCGGCCTCCTCGATGATCACGGTCAGGGCCGCCATGTCCCAGGGCGACAGCTCCGGCTCGGCGGAGATGTCGGCCGAGCCCTCGGCGACCATCATGTGCGACCAGAAGTCGCCGTACGCGCGGGTGCGCCAGCAGGCGCGGCCGAGGTCGAGGAAGTTGTCCAGCTTGCCGAGCTCCTCCCAGCCGCCGAAGCTGGAGTAGGAGAAGGAGGCGTCCTCCAGCGCGGTGACCGAGGAGACGCTCATCCTGGTGGCCTTCGCCAGGCTCTTGCCGGTCCAGGCGCCGCCGCCGGTCGCCGCCCACCAGCGACGGCCGAGCGCGGGGGCCGACACCAGGCCGACGACGACCTTGCCGTACTCCATGAGCGCGATCAGCGTGGCCCACACGGGCACGCCGCGCACGTAGTTCTTGGTGCCGTCGATGGGGTCGATGATCCACGACCGGGCTCCCCAGCCGGTCTTGCCGAACTCCTCGCCCACCACCGCGTCGCGCGGCCGGGCCCGGCGCAGCGTGCCGCGGATGGCCTCCTCGACGGCGCGGTCGGCGTCGCTGACCGGCGTCAGGTCGGGCTTGGTCTCGACCTTGAGGTCGACCGCCTTGAAGCGCCGCATGGTCAGGTCGTCGGCGGCGTCCGCCATGACGTGAGCGAGGCGTAGATCGTCGTTGTAACCCTGCACGGTCAGCCACGCTATCGCGTCGGTCGTGCCGGACATCAGTCACCGGCGACCCTTTTCTGGTAACTCCCTTTTCACCTACTGACCAGTAACATGTCTCCTATGTCCACTGATGTAGGTGCCTTCCTTCTCGAAACCGTTCCCTTCGCCCGGACGTTGGGGATCGTGTTCGACGCGGTCGAGGACGGCCGGGCGGAATGCCGGCTGCCCGACCGGCCCGAGCTGCACAACCACGTGGCCGGGCCGCACGCGGGCACGCTGTTCACCCTGGCCGAGTCGGCGTCGGGCGCGGCGGTGCTGTCCAGGTTCGGCGACCAGCTCAGCCGCAGCGTGCCGCTGCCCACGACGGCGACCATCGAGTTCCGGAAGGTGGCCCTGGGGGAGGTGCGGGCCGAGGCGCGCGTGGCCGCATCGAGGGAGGAGGTCGTCGGCAAGCTGGACGCCGGCGAGCGGCCCGTCTTCGACGTGCTGGTCGACGTGCGCGACGCGGCCGGCACCCTGGTCTCCAGCCTCACCGTCACCTGGACGCTGCGCCCCAACCGCCGCTGAACGGCCGGTGATCAGGCGGCGGGCTCGTCGGGGGCGCCCTCGCGGCTGGACAGCAGGCGGCGCAGCGACTCCAGGCGGGCCGGGTCGGCGTTGCCCGCGGCCGCCCAGGCGTCGAGCGCGCAGCCGTCGCCGAGATGGGTGCAGCCCTTCGGGCAGGTGACCGTGCCCTCCACCAGGTCGGGGAAGGCGGCCAGCACGGTCTCGACCGACACGTGGGCCAGGCCGAAGCTGCGCACCCCCGGCGTGTCGATGATCCAGCCGCCCTCGGGCAGCTCCAGCGCGACGGCCGAGGTGGAGGTGTGCCGGCCGCGGCCGGTGACCGCGTTGACGTGCGAGACCGCGCGGTTGGCGTCGGGCACCAGGGCGTTGACCAGGGTGGACTTGCCCACGCCCGAATGGCCCACCAGCACGCTGATGCGGCCGGCCAGGTGGTCGCGCAGCTCGTCGAGGGAGCCGCCCTTGTGGACCACGATGTGCGGCACGCCCAGCGGCTCGTACAGGGCGACCAGCTCGTCGGGTGGGGCGAGGTCGGACTTGGTCAGGCAGAGCAGGGCGTCGATCTCGGCGTCGAACGCCGCCACCAGGATCCGGTCGATCATCCGGGGCCGGGGCGGCGGGTCGGCCAGCGCCGTGACGATCACGAGCTGGTCGGCGTTGGCCACGACCGGGCGCTCGATGCCGTCGGTGTCGTCGGTGTCGTCGGCCGAGCGGCGCAACATCGAGGTGCGCGGCTCCACCCGGACCACCCTGGCCAGCGTGTCGGGCAGGCCCGACACGTCGCCGACCAGGGCCACCCGGTCGCCGACCACGATGCCCTTGCGGCCCAGCTCGCGGGCCTTCATGGCGACCACGAGCCGGCGCTGCTGCTGCTTGCGCTTGTGGCCGCGGTCGGGCTCGACCAGGGTGGTGTAGCGGCCCCGGTCGACGGCGACCACGAAGCCCTCCACGGCGTCCTCGTGCGCGGGACGGATGCGGGTGCGCGGGCGCGAGCCCTTGCCCGGCCTGACCCGTACGTCGTCCTCGTCGTATTCCCGCTTTCTCAGCGGTCCGCTCCCATGCGCTCGCTTCCTCTCACGCCGGACCCTCCTGCGAAGTGCCCCCGCCGCCTGCCGCGAAACGCGCGATCATCGCCGCTCATCGGGCCTCCAGCATCGCCGCCCACATCTGGACGAACTCGGGCAACGTCTTGGCGGTCGTCGCGATGTTCTCCACCTCCACGCCCGGCACGGCGAGGCCGATCACGGCCCCGGCCGTGGCCATGCGGTGGTCGTCGTAGCTGTGGAACACGCCGCCGTGCAGCGGGCGGGGACGGATGAGCAGGCCGTCGGCCGTCTCCTCCGCGTCGCCGCCGAGGGCGTTGATCTCGGTGGCCAGCGCGGCCAGCCGGTCGGTCTCGTGGCCGCGCAGGTGCCCGACCCCGCGGATGCGGCTCGGCGTGGTGGCCAGGGCGGCCAGCGCGGCGATCGTGGGGGTCAGCTCGCCCACCTCATGGAGGTCGGCGTCGAGGCCCTTGACCTCGCCCGTGCCGGTGACGACCAGGTCGTCGCCGTCGCGGGTCACCGTGGCGCCCATGGTGGTGAGCAGGCCGCGCAGCGCGTCGCCCGGCTGGGTGGTCTCCGCCGGCCAGCCGGGGACCGTGACCGTGCCGCCCGTGACCAGCGCGGCGGCCAGGAACGGCGCCGCGTTGGACAGGTCGGGCTCGACCGTCATGTCCCTGGCCGCGATCGGGCCCGGCTCGACCCGCCACACGTCGCGCTCGGTGTCGTCGACCTTGACCCCGGCCTCCCGCAGCATGTGGACGGTCATCTCGATGTGCGGCTGGGAGGGCACCGGCGGGCCGACGTGCCGGATCGTCACGCCCTTCGCGAACCGCGCCGCCGTCAGCATCAGCCCCGAGACGAACTGCGAGGAGCCGGACGCGTCGATCGTGACCTCGCCGCCGGTCAGCGGCCCGGTGATGGTGAACGGGAGCGCGTCGTTGTCGATGCGCGCCCCGAGCGCGCGCAGGGCGTCGAGGATCGGGCCCATCGGACGCCTGCGGGCGTAGGGGTCGCCGTCGAAGAAGACCGGGCCGTCGGCCAGCGCCGCCATCGGCGGGACGAACCGCATGACCGTGCCCGCCAGCCCGGCGTCGATGCGCGCGCCGCCGCGGACCGGGCCCGGCGTCACCTCCCAGTCGACCGCGTCGGTGGTCTCGCGCACGGCCGTCAGCGTGGCGCCGAGCGCGCGCAGGGCCGACACCATGAGGTCGGCATCGCGGCTGCGCAGCGCCTGGCGGACGACGCCCGGACCGTCGGCCAGCGCGGCGAGCAGCAGCGCCCGGTTGGTGACGGACTTGGAGCCGGGCAGGCGGACGGAGGCGTTGACGGGCGTGTCGGCCGTCGGCGCGGGCCAGTGCTGAGCGGGCATGTCCAAAGCCTACTGGCCCTGGTACGGCCCGTTCACGGCCTGTGGACGACGCGTCGCCCTTCCGCCGAGCCGAGCCGCCCCGGCCGGACGCCTGGCTCATCCGCCGAGCCGAGCCGAGCCGCCCCGGCCGGAGGCGAAGCCGCGAGCGACACCCCGGCGTATGGCAATGTGGGGACATGTGCGGTAGATACGCCTCGGCGCGCAAGAAGCACGAGCTGCTGGAGGAGTTCCAGGTCGAGCTCGACGGCGAGCCCGACAAGGAGCTGGGCGCCGACTTCAACGTCGCCCCCACCAAGAACGTCTACGCGGTCATGAGCCGGTCCTCCAAGGAGGACGAGCACGCGGTCCGGCAGCTCAGGATCGTCAGGTGGGGTCTCGTGCCCGTCTGGGCCAAGGATCCGTCGATCGGCTCCCGGCTGATCAACGCCAGGGCCGAGACGCTGGCCGAGAAGCCGTCGTTCCGGCAGGCGTTCGCCAAGCGCAGATGCCTGATCCCGGCCGACGGCTACTTCGAGTGGATGGCCGTCGAGGGCGAGAAGAAGAAGCAGCCGTACTTCATCCACCCGGCCGACGGCGGCGTGCTGGCCATGGCGGGCCTGTACGAGTTCTGGAAGGACCGCACCCGCGACGACGACGACCCGCTCAAGTGGCTGGTGACCTGCACGGTCATCACCACGGACGCCGAGGACCAGCTCGGCCGCATCCACGACAGGATGCCCATGATGATCGAGCGCGACCGCTGGGCCGACTGGCTCGACCCGGCCCTCACCGACACCGAGCGCGCCTCACGACTCCTGGTGCCCGCGGAGGCCGGGAGGCTGGCGGCATATCCCGTTTCTACTGATGTCAATAATGTCCGGAACAATGGGCCGGATCTCATCAAACCGCTCCCCGACGAGGAGGAAGCCGGCCTTTTCTAAAGGTGTAAGAAGCATGGTAAGTGGGCATTCGGTGAGGAAAGCGATGCGACCGTTCACTCGGTGTCACCGCCACGACATGCCCCTAATTGCGCCGGGCGGGACAACCGGGGAGTCCCAGCCGCGGGCTTCCCCCTTTTCACCCGGAGGTGCGGATTCGTGGACGTCACGACCGCTCGTCAGCGGCTCGAAGACATGCTCGCGGAGCTGGACCGCTCGATCGGGGTCCTCCAGGGCGACCCCGTCGCGATCCGTGAGCATTCGGCGGCCGACGCGGGCTCCGACCTCACCGACGCCGACCGCGCGCAGGCCATGCTCACCGTGGCGACCGCGCAACGCCGCGCGGTGACCGAGGCGATCAGACGCCTGGACGAAGGCGCGTACGGCAGGTGCGTCGACTGCGACGAGCCGGTGCCCGAGGGCCGGCTGGAGGCCCGCCCGGAGGCCGCCCGCTGCGTGCCGTGCCAGGGAAGACGCGAACGCCGCCGCTGACCCGCGGAGGAACCGGAGGCCGCCGGACGAGGAGAACGGCGGCCCTGGGAACGGCCGGCGGCCCCGGAAACCGGCCCGCGGCCCCGGAAACCGGTCGGCGGGTCGGTCAGCTCTTGCGGGCGCTGGCCACCAGGTGGATGCCCACCGTGTCGTCGTCGTCGGGATGGGCGTCGAGCTCGGTGCGCACGAGCCAGGTCAGGGCCCGCCCGTCGGACCCGAGCACGTGGTCCACCGTGGACGGCGACAACACCGTGCGCGGCCGCATCCACTCCACCTCCAGCCCGGCCCCCATCAGCAGCTCGCGGAGCTGGCCGCTGCTGAAGCAGCGCGTGATGCTGCCGTCGGGCCAGGGCACCAGCATGACCTCGCCGGTCTGCCGCAGGTGCTGCCACTGCTCCTGCTCGGCCAGGATCGCCATGCCGAGCACCAGCGAGTCGACGCACACCAGCGCCCGCCCGCCCGGACGCAGCACCCTGGCCACGTCGCTCATCGCCGACTCGGCCATGAGCTCGATCGACATCGCGCGTTCCTCGGCCACCACCGCGTCGACGCTCTCATCGGGAAGAAACGCCAGATCATCGGCGCGTACGTGCCGAACCCGGTCGGCGTCCCGCAAACGGGACTGCGCGTCCACGGTCCGGCGGAAGTCGAGCACCTCGATCACCCGGTGTCCCGCCCTCGCGGCCTGGCCGGACCAGCGTCCGCGGCCGCCGGACAGATCGAGGATCACCGACGGTTCGCCGGGGAGCCAGCGGTTCAGTTGCTCGGCGGCGACGGCGCGGTAGAAGGTCCAGTACGGCCCGAGCGTCCCAGAGCCGTTCAGTTCCTCGGCCGGAATGGGCAGCACACGCGACTCCTGAGTTCCGGAAAAAGGGCTACCAGCCGGTACGTATGGACGTTCCCCGCACCGGGTCCTCTGTACCTTCTATCTTGCGGGAACAGACAAGGGCGCGGGCGTGTTGCGACGAGCATGCTCACATTGGAAAGACCGCGCCCCGATGACCAGGAGGTCATCGGCCAGCGGGTATTCTCCCCTGAGTACGGTGTACCGCCACAGCCGGCCACCGGTGATCTTAGGGGGGTGGGTCCGGTGCCCGCGACAGGCGCGGAGACTCTGGAGCAGCGCAGCGAGCGGTTCGAGCGCGACGTCATGCCGTATCTCGAACAGCTCTACTCCGCCGCGCTCCGGATGACCCGGAATCCAGCGGACGCGGAGGACCTGCTTCAGGAGACCTTCGCCAAGGCGTTCGCGTCGTTCCACCAGTTCCAGGAGGGCACGAACCTCAAGGCGTGGCTTTACCGGATCCTGACGAACACGTTCATCAACAGCTACCGCAAGAAGCAGCGTGAGCCCAAGCAGTCCGGCACCGAGGAGATCGAGGACTGGCAGCTCGCGCGCGCCGAGTCCCACACCTCGAGCGGGCTGAAGTCGGCCGAGGTCGAGGCGCTGGAGCACCTCCCCGACGGCGACATCAAGCAGGCGCTCGCGGCGCTGCCGGAAGAGTTCAGGATCGCCGTCTACCTCGCCGACGTCGAAGGCTTCCCCTACAAGGAGATCGCCGACATCATGGGCACTCCCATCGGCACCGTGATGTCCAGGCTGCATCGGGGACGCAGGCAGCTCCGGGGCCTCCTTGAGGACTACGCCCGCGAGCGCGGCCTGGTCCCCTCGGAGGGATCGAAATGAGCTGTGGCAACCCGCACGACACCGACTGTCGCGAGGTGCTGGACAAGGTCTACGCCTATCTCGACGGCGAGCTGACCGACGGTGACGTCTCCGACATCCGCGTGCATCTCGACGAGTGCAGCCCGTGCCTGAAGGAGTACGACCTCGACAAGGCGGTCAAGGCGCTCGTGGCCAAGCACTGCGGCTGCGACCCCGTCCCCGCCGATCTGCGTTCCAAGGTGCTGGCCCGGATCGAGCAGGTGAGGTCGGAGCTGGCCGACTAGGATTCACGCCATGCGCGTCCTAGTCACCGGTGGTGCCGGTTTCATCGGGTCGAATCTCGTCGACCGCCTGCTCGCGGACGGACACGAGGTCGTCGCCGTAGACGACCTGTCCTCCGGCAGCAGGGACAACCTGGTCAACGCCGCCGAGAGCGACCGTTTCAGCCTGCACGTCCTCGACGTGCGCGACCCGGCGATCATCGGGCTGGCGGCCGAGCTGCGGCCCGAGGTCATCTGCCACCTGGCCGCCCAGATCAGCGTACGCAGGAGCGTCGCCGACCCCGTCCACGACGCCCGGCTCAACGTCGAGGGCACCGCGTCGGTGCTGACGGCGGCCAAGGAGGGCACCACGCGCAAGGTGGTGTTCGCCTCGTCGGTGGCGGTCTACGGCCGGCCCGCCACGATCCCCGTGCCCGGCGACGCGCCCACCGACCCGCGCTCGCCGTACGCGGCCTCCAAGCTGAGCGCCGAGATCTACCTGGCGACCTTCCGCGCCCTGTACGGCCTGGAGTACACCACGCTGGTGCTCTCCAACGTCTACGGCCCGCGCCAGTCGCCCGACGGCGAGGCCGGCGTCGTGTCGATCTTCACCGACGCCCTGCTCAACGGCACCCCCACCGTCCTCTACGGCGACGGCACCCAGACCCGCGACTACGTCTACGTCGACGACGTGGTCGACGGCTTCGTCCGGGCCTGCGGCAGCGAGGGCAACGGCCGCCGCTTCAACCTCGGCACCGGCATCCAGACCACCGACAGGCGCCTGCACTCGCTGATCGCCGACGCGGCCGGGGCCCAGGACAAGCCGGGCTTCGCGCAGCCGCGCGTCGGCGACCTGCCGGCGATGGCCGTCGATCCGGTGCCCGCCCACGAGGGGCTGCGCTGGGAGCCGCGCACCGACCTGCCGACCGGCGTGAAGAGCACCGTGGCCTGGGCGCGGAGTCGCGCCAGGTAGTTGCTTGATTACACTTTGCTTGCGATTTCCCGCTCGGCCCGTACGGTGACGTCCTCTTCTGTAGCGTGAGCTCCAGAAGTCGACGTGGAGGCATGTGGGATGTTGAAGGACAGGTTCACCCGGTCGCTCGCCGCCGTCATCGTGCTCACCTCGATGGTGGCCCTGGCCGGCATTGGCGCGCTTCCGCCAGGGGTTTCCTGGACCTGACCGCCGTAGGGGGCCGCAATGCGTGACCTGCCCTGGCCCGCGAGGGTCTACCTGGTCGCCGTGATCGCGGCGGCGGCCGCGCTCATCGGGCACAGCGCGATCGTCTCCGGCCCGCTCGTGGCGCCGGAGAAACTCGACATCCTGCTGGTGCTCGGGCTGCTCTTCCTGGTGTGCGAGTCGATGCCGACGCTGCTCAACGTGGAGCAGTTCGCGGTGTCGGTGAGCTTCTCTGCGTCGCTGGCCGCGGTCGTGCTGATCGGGCCGGAGGGCGCGGCGCTGGTGGGGCTCACCGCCGCGGTCAGCGTGCGCCCGGGGCTGCCGCTGATCAAGCGGCTGTTCAACGGCGCGCAGTTCGCCGTCTGCGGCTACGCCTCCGGCTGGGTCTACGAGTGGCTGCACGGCACGGTCGGGGTGCCGCGGGTCAACGAGTTCGACAGCCTCATCGGCCCCTACGCCGCCGCGACCGCCGTGTTCGTGCCGCTCAACATCGTGCTCACGCTGACCATGATCAGCCTGGCGACCAGCGTGCGGGCCACGGAGGTGCCGCTGCGCGGCATGGTCCAGTTCCTGCTGTCCTATCTCGGTTACGGCACGTTCGGGCTGCTGGTGGCCGGGTTGTGGGCGACCGTGCAGTCGATCTCGGCGGTGCTGGTGCTGATGCCGCTGTTCGTGGCCCGGTGGGCGTTCGGCCAGTACCACGCCCAGCAGCGCTCGTACGACGCCACCATCGCCGCGCTGTGCCAGGCCGTCGAGACCAAGGACTACTACACCCGGGGCCACTGCACGCGCGTCTCGCTCGCCTCCAGCATGATCGCCGAGGAGATCGGCATGCGGCTCGAACGCCTGCGCGCCATCCGCTACGCCGGCATGCTCCACGACGTCGGCAAGCTGGGCGTGCCCACGAAGGTGCTGCAGAAGGACGGCCCGCTCACCGAGGGGGAGCTCGCCGCGATCCAGCTCCACCCGATGCGCGGGCTGGAGATCGTCCGCGGCATCGGCTTCCTCGACGAGGCCTACGCCGGGATCATGCACCACCACGAGCGCCACGACGGCACCGGCTACCCGATGGGCCTGGCCGGCGACGAGATCCCCGAGTTCGCCAAGGTGATCGCCGTGGCCGACGCGTTCGACTCGATGACCTCCGACCGTTCCTACCGGGGGGCGCGCCCGGTCGAGGTGGCCGTGGAGGAGCTGCGCAAGTGCTCCGGCACGCACTTCGACCCGGTCATGGTGGCCGCGTTCATCCGGGCGCTGGAACGCAATCCCTGGCAGCCGCCGCGCCGGGTCGAGGCGCCGCCGCCCGACGCCGCCGAGGCGACGATCAAGGACCATGACGACCCGACGATGCCGATCCAGGTCGTGAGCGGGCCATGACCACCACAGAGCGCGTCCGGCGCGCCGACCGGGCACCGGTCACCGTCCTGCGCCGGCTCGACTCCGGCCAGTTGTTGCTGATCTGCGCGGCCGGGCTGGTCGCCGTCGCGGGCGTGGCGCACACGGCGGCCGTGGGGCTCGACCGTCCCGAGATCGCCATCGGGTTCGGCGCGTTGATCGCGGTCGGCGAGCTGGCCCGGCTGACCATGCCGGGCAACAGGGAGGTCGCGCCCATCGGCGCCGCCGCGGCGCTCGGCTACACCCTGCTGCTCGACCTCAGCCAGAACCAGTTGCGCCACTCCGCGCTGCAGGTCGTGGCCGTGATCGCGGCCGGGATGATCGCGGGCGCGCTGCCCCACCTGGCCGTCGGCCGGCCGCCGCGGCTTGACGCGATGGCCCGCCGCCTGCTCACCGGCGCGCTGCTGGCCTTCGCCTTCCGCCCGCTGGCCGACCCGCTCTACCAGCTCACCAAGCCGCCGCCGGGCGCCCACACCTGGTGGCCGGCGCTCGTGGTGATGGTCTCGCTGATCACGGTGACGCTGCTGGTCGACGTGCTGATCGCGGCGCTGCTGCGGGCCGAGCGGCTGCGCACGGCGTTCCGGGTGGCGGTGCGCGACGAGATCAACATGGCGTTCCCGCTGGGCGCCGCGGTGGCCGCCTCCGGCGTGCTGCTCGCGCTCGCCACGCACAGCATGGATCTGGTGGCGCTGCTGGTGTTCGCCGCGCCGCTGCTGGTCACGCAGGTGGCCTTCCGCAAGTACGCCGGCATCCGCGCCACCTACCTGCAGACCGTCCGCGCCCTGTCGCGGGTCACCGAGGTCGGCGGCTACGTCGAGCCAGGCCACTCGCGCCGGGTGTCCCGGCTGGCCGTGGCGGTCGGCCGGGAGCTGGGCATGGCCGAGCCCGAGCTGCTGGAGCTGGAGTACGCGGCCCTCATGCACGACATCGGCCAGCTCTCGCTGCGCGACCCCATCCCGGGCGGCGCCACCGTGCTGGCCGATCCGGAGCAGGCGCGGCGCATCGCCGAGCTGGGGGCCGAGGTGATCAGGCAGACGGGCGTGCTCGACCGGGTGGCCGAGGTGGTCCGGAGGCAGTGCGACGAGATCGCCGACGACCCGCCGCTGTCCAGCCGCATCATCAGGGTCGCCAACGCCTACGACGATCTGGTGGGGCCGTCCACCGATCGCGACCGGTCGGGGGCGGCGCTGGAGCGCATCGGGCTCACGGCGGGCAGCGCGTACGACGCCGCCGCGCTCGACGCCCTGACCCGGGTGGTCGGCAGAGGCCGCGTGTAGCCGATTGCCCGGCTTTGTGGGGTTCCTACAGATCATTCTCCGCTGATCGGTACTTCACGGGAAAAGGGACGAGCCGACGCCGGTCATAGGGTTGTCCGCGTGACTGCTGAGACGCTCGGACCCGTTCTGATCGCCAACCGGGGGGAGATCGCCCGGCGGATCATCCGTACGGTCAGGCGCATGGGCCTGCGTGCCGTCGCCGTGCACTCCGAGGCCGACGCCGGGCTGCCGTTCGTGCGCGAGGCCGACGAGGCGGTGCTGATCGGCCCGGCCGACCCCGCGCGGAGCTATCTCGACCCCGCCAGGCTGCTGGACGCGGCCCGCGCCACGGGAGCGGGCGCGGTTCATCCCGGTTACGGCTTCCTGTCGGAGAACGCCGCGTTCGCGCGGGCGGTGATCGAGGCCGGGCTCGTGTGGATCGGGCCGTCGCCGGAGTCCATCGACCGCATGGGCGACAAGATCAACGCCAGGAACCTCATGGAGCAGGCGGGCGTGCCCGTCGCCGCGGGCACCAGGGAACCGGTCACCGACCTGGTCGCGGCGCTCGACGCGGCCGAGCTGATCGGCTACCCGGTCATGGTCAAGACCGCCGGCGGCGGTGGCGGGATCGGCATGAGCGTGGCCCGTGACGACGCCGGGCTGGCCAAGGCGTTCGAGCAGGCGGCCAGGGCGGCGGCCAGGTTCGCCGCGGCGGCCGCGGCGGGCGGCGCGGGCGACGCGCTGGCCGGGCCCGCGGTCCTGCTGGAGCATTACGTCGAACGTGCCCGCCACGTCGAGGTGCAGATCCTCGGCCTGCCCGACGGCCGGGTGCTGGCCCTGGGCGAGCGCGACTGCTCGGTGCAGCGCCGCCACCAGAAGGTCGTCGAGGAGTCGCCGTCCCCCGGCATCGGGCCCGCGCTGCGCGAACGCGTGCTGGCCGCGGCCGTGCGGGCCGGCGAGGCCGTCGGCTATCTCGGCGCGGGCACGGTCGAGTGCCTGGTCGACGCCGACGCCCAGGACTTCGTGTTCCTGGAGATGAACACCAGGCTGCAGGTCGAGCACCCGGTCACCGAGCTGGTCACCGGCCTCGACCTGGTGGAGCTGCAGCTCCGCGTGGCCGCCGGGGAGAGCCCGGAGATCACGGTGGCGCCGCAGGGGCACGCGATCGAGTTCCGGGTCTACGCCGAGGACCCCAAGCGTTTCCTGCCCGGTCCCGGCCGCATCACCACCTGGGACGAGCCCGCCGGCGCCGGCATCCGCGTCGACTCCGGCTATGCGGCGGGCGACACGGTGACCATGTTCTACGACCCGCTGATGGCCAAGCTGTGCGTGCTCGGGGCCGACCGGACCGAGGCGCTGGAGCTGGGCCGCAAGGCGGTCGCGGAGTTCACCGTCGAGGGGCCGAGGAGCAATCTGCCCTTCTGCGCCGAGCTGCTGGAGAACCCGGCATTCGTCGCGGGAGACTACGACACGGGTCTGGTCGGGCGAATGCGGGCCTGACCCGGTCGACATTGTTGGTGACGTCGGAAGAGGAGAGCGCCGGTGGCCGAGGTACGCGCCGAGATGGTGGCGAACGTGTGGAAAGTGGTCGTCCGGGAGGGCGAGGCGGTCTCCGAGGGGGACACGCTGGTCATCCTTGAGTCGATGAAGATGGAGATCCCCGTGCTCGCCGAGGACGCGGGCGTGGTGTCGCAGCTCAAGGTGGCCGAGGGCGACGTGATCCAGGAGGGCGACCTGATCGCCGTCATCGACTGAGGCGGGCCAGGAACCTGGCGCGGTCGACGACCGTCCGCTCGACCGTGCCGCGGCCCACGAGCGTGCCCTGCCGGTCGCGGGCCTCGAAGGCGAAGACCAGGCGCCGGCCGTCCACGGCGGTGAGCTCGGCGGTGAGCTGGACGTGGTCGCCGACGGCGCTGGCGGCCAGGTGTTCGAGCTCGACCCGGGTGCCGACGGACGTCTCGCCCTCGGCCAGGTGCGGGCGCACGGCTTCGACGGTGGCCCGTTCGGCCAGCGCGAGCAGCCTGGGCGTGGCCAGCACGGGCACGTCGCCGCTGCCGGCTCGCTCGGCTGTGTCGGATCTCTCGACCATGGTGAGCAGTTGCGAGCGGAGGCCAGGTGAGAGCGTCATGGGGGTCAGCCTACCGAGGGCGGTTCTGATCTCCTGGAAACGCGGACAACACCGCCCATAAGGCTCCAGGATAGGGTTTGTACGGCTTGCGGCATATGAGTGGCATATGGGGCTCCTGAGACAGGTACACTCTCGGAGTTTCCGTGACCACTGTGTTACCTCACCGCGACAAAAGTTCGCTTTGTTGGAGAACCGCGGGGTGGGCGAGGTTACCGATGTAGGGGGGTAGCGGGGGAGTCATGGTGGCCCAAGGCACGACGCTGGCGGGGCGGTATCGACTGGATACCCGCATCGGCGCCGGCGGCATGGGCGAGGTGTGGCGAGGCGAGGACATCGTGCTCGCCCGCACCGTCGCCGTCAAAGTGCTGCTCCCAGGCCGCATGGATGATCGGGGGTTCGTCGCCAGGTTCCAGGGGGAAGCCAGGGCGATGGCCACGATCAACCATTCCGGCGTGGTCGACGTCTACGACTACGGGGTGAGCGGCGACACCGTCTACCTCGTGATGAAGTTCGTGGACGGGGAGCCGCTCGACCGGCTGCTGGCCCGGCTCGGCCGGATCCCGCCACAGGCGGCCATGGAGCTCATCGCGCAGGCCGCCTCGGCCCTGCAGGCGGTGCACGACCAGGGAATCGTGCATCGCGACGTGAAACCGGGCAACCTGCTCGTCCAGCGCGACGGCACGCTGGTGCTCACCGACTTCGGCATCGCCCGTTCCGACCTGGCCAACCGGCTGACCGACGCCGGCATGGTGCTCGGCACGGCCGCCTACTGCGCGCCCGAGCAGGCCGAGGGCGCGCCCGTCACCCCGGCCGTGGACATCTACGCGCTCGGCGTGGTCGCCTACGAATGCCTGGTGGGACAGCGGCCGTTCGACGGTGACAGCGCGGTCACGATCGCGCTCAAGCACATCCGCGAGGCCCCGCCGCCGCTGCCCGCCGACATCCCGCCGCAGATCCGGACGCTGGTGGAGGTGGCGCTGTCGAAGGACCCCGCCCGGCGTTTCCCGACGGCGAAGGCCATGAGCGAGGCGGCCCGCGCGGCCGGTCAGGGCCAGGCGATCACGCCGGTGGCCGAGATCGCGCCGCCGGCCACGGGCGCCACGATGGCCGCGCCGCCCGAGTCGTACCAGACCGGCGCCTACCAGGCGGGCCACTCGCAGCCGACGGGCGCCTACCAGGCAGGTCACTCGCAGCCGACGGGCGCCCACCAGCCGGGCCAGCCGCCCGCCTACCCGGGAGGACAGCCGCCGGCCGGAGCCGGCGGGTTCCAGACCGGGGCGCACCTGCCCGCGTCGTCGGAGGAGACCACCGCCGCCGTCGGCGAGCGCCGGCCGGGCGGCCGCCGCGCCGCCAAGGCGCCGCGCAGGACCGGCCTGGTCGTCGGCCTCGCGGTCGCGGTGGTGCTCGGCGTGGGGGCGGGGGCGGTCGCGCTGACGGGCATGGTGCCCGGCGCGCCGACGCCGACCGTCACGGCTACCCACGACGGCAACAGCGACGACATCCCCGGCCCGACGAAGACCGGCCCCACGAAGCCACCCAAGTCAACGCGGACCCCCACGAAGCCGCCCACGACGCCCACCACCAAGCCGCCCACGCGCGTCGAGACCGAGGAGCCGACGGAGACCGAGGAGCCGACGACCACGCCCACCACCACCCCGACCACCACGAAGGAGCCGACCAAGTCGCCGTCGAGCACGCCGACGCCGACGGTCAAGAACATCACGGTGCCCAAGGTCGCCGGGCAGCCCTTCCTCAAGGGGCAGGAGATGGTCGAGGCGGCGGGGCTGCAGGTGCGCGTCCGCGACTCGTCCGTGACCACCGACGACCCCGCCTGCCGCAGGATCACCAAGACGGTGCCGGCCGGCGGCACGGTGGTCCCGGAGACGAAGGTGGTCACGCTCTACGTCATCGACGGCATCTGCACGACGCCGTCGCCGTCGCCGTCCCCCACGGCGACGCCGAAGTCGTAGGGGGTCAGATCCCCGTGGTGTTGCGGGGATAGGCGATCTGCGGGTCGGTGGCGATGTTCACCATGTACGGGATGCCGGAGTCGAACGCCCTGCGCAGCGCCGGCCCGATCTCCGACGGCTTGGTGACCAGCTCGCCGCCGCCGCCCAGCGCCGTCACGACCTGGTCGTAGCGGCACTGCGGCTGGAGGTCGGCGGCCACGTCGTAGCCGTACAGGAACCGCATGGGGTGCTTCTCCAGGCCCCACATGCCGTTGTTGCCGCAGATCATGACGACCGGCAGCCGGTGGCGGACGAGGGTGTCGACGTCCATCAGGGAGAAGCCGGCGGCGCCGTCGCCGAGCAGGAGCACGACCTGCGAGGACGGGCGGGCCAGGCGGGCGGCGATGGAGTAGCCGAGCCCGGTGCCGAGGCATCCGTACGGGCCGGGGTCGAGCCAGTTGCCCGGCTGCTTCGGCTCGACGTACTTGCCGGCGTAGGAGACGAAGTCGCCGCCGTCGCCGATCACCACGGCGTCGTCGGCCAGGACCTTGGCCAGCTCGCCGTAGATGCGCATGGGGTGGATCGGGTCGGTGTCGGCGGCCAGCAGCTCGGCGTCGTCCTCGATCGCCGCGGCGGCGGCCTCGGACAGCGTGGACGCCCAGGAGGCGTACGAGCTGGGCTTGACGCCCGCGTCGCCGCAGGCCGCGCCGAGGCTCCACAACACCACCGACAGGTCGCCCGCGGCCTTGGCGGCGGGCTGCATGTGGGTGGCGAGCTGCGAGGGCGCGTCGGCGATGTGCACGACGCGGGCCAGGGGCGCGCCGTCCTTGCCGCCGAACGAGCCGTAGCCGAGCCGGAAGTCGAGCGGGGCGCCGATCACGATGACCAGGTCGGCCTGGGAGAAGGCCACGCTGCGGGCGCGGGTGACGAGCAGCTCGTGCCCGGCGGGCAGGATGCCGCGGCCCTGGCCGTTGGGGATGACCGGCAGCCGCCAGGTCTCGGCGAAGTCGCGCGCGGCCTCCTCGGCCCGGTCCATCCACACGTCGGAGCCGTAGACCAGCACCGGGCGCTCGGCCTCGGACAGCAGCCGGGCGATGGCGGCCAGGTCGGCGGGGTCGGGCTCCAGCGGCGAGGGCGACTGCGTGTGCACCTCGTGGGCGGGCGAGGGGGCGAACAGGTGGTCCATGTAGAAGTCGAGGAAGACCGGGCCGCGCTGGGGCGCGACGGCGGTGCGGAAGGCCGACTCGACGTCCTGGCCGATCGAGTCGGCGCCGGAGGCGGTGAACGACAGCTTGGTGATCGGGCCGAGCAGCGGCGGGTGGTCCATCTCCTGGAGGGCGCCGCTGCCCCAGCGCGACTGCGGCGCGCGGCCGCCCATGACGACCACCGGCGAGCCGTTGAAGTGCGCGGTCGCGATGCCGCTGACGCCGTTGGTGATGCCGGGCCCGGCGGTCAGCACGGCCAGGCCGGGCTTCCTGGTCAGCCGGGCCGTCGCCTCGGCGGCGAAGACCGCGCTCTGTTCGTGGCGCACGTCGAGGATGCGCATGCCCTCGTGGACCGCGCCGTCGTACAGCGGGAAGACGTGGCCTCCCGAGAGGGTGAACATGGTCTCGACGCCGTAGGCCTTGGACACGGCGACGGCGACGTCACCGGCGTGCTTCGCAGACTCCATGCCGGGAACTTACCAACCAGTGATAAGAGTAAACAGATCTCAAGAGTTGCGTCCGGCCGCGTCCTAGCCCTGTCCGCAGCAGACGCGTACCGAGCCCAGCGGCGCCCGCGCCTCGATCTTCCGCGGCGCGCCCTTCACCGCGTCGACCTCCACCTCGGTGCGGCGGCCCTCGGTCGTCACGTCGTAGGTCTCCGGCGGCAGCCGCAGGTCGACGTCGCCGGTGGCCCGCGCGACGGCCCTGACCGTGAGCGGCGGGTTGGCGAAGTCGAGCCGTACGTCGCCCGAGCCGGTCTCGACGTCGGCCTGGCTGCCGAGCATCGCGTCGCCGAAGACGGACCCGGAACCGGACCTGGCCCAGACCTCGCCGGTGACCCCCTCGGCCCGCACGTTCCCCGACACGGTCGTCAGCCGCACGGCGCCGACCACGCTGTGGACCCCGAGGTCGCCGACGGTCGTCCGGGCCTCGACCCCGGTCTCGAAGGGCACCAGCAGCGTGTAGTCCGCCCGGCACACCGGACCGTCCGGACGGGGTGCGGTGCCGCACCGGATGTCCAGCCGCAGGGTGTCGCCGTTCCAGTCCTCGGTGATCACCGGCCGGTCGATCGAGGTCCAGTTCACGGACCGGGAGATCGTCAGCTCTCCCGCGGGTCCCGGCACGATCTCGACGTTCACCTCGCCGCTGCCCGTGGTGACCTTCAGCGTGTCCAGCGCGAACGGGACCGTCCTGGCCCGCGTCTCCTGCGGCGCGGTGGCGCGGGCGAACCCGTTCCAGACCAGCAGGACGGACAGCAGCAGGGCGGTCACCGTCGCCGCGGTTCCCGCCGTCAGCCAGATGGCCCTCACGGCATGCTCCTGATCTTGAGGAACTGCAGGACGGCGAGGACCCGGCGGTGATCGCCCTCCGCGGGGGACAGGTCGAGCTTGGTGAAGATGTTGCCGATGTGCTTGCCCACGGCCCCCTCACTGAGCACGAGGGCCTGGCCGATGCCGGCGTTCGAGCGGCCCTCGGCCATGAGCTTGAGCACCTCGTGCTCGCGGGGTGTCAGCCGTTCCAGCGGGTCGCTGTCGCCGCGCAGCAGGAGCTGGGCGACGACCTCGGGGTCGAGGGCGGTGCCGCCGCCGGCGACCCGGCGCAGGGCGTCGATGAACTCGGCCACGTCGGCCACCCGATCCTTGAGCAGGTAGCCGACGCCGCCGGCCGCCGTGGACAGCAGGCGGGCGGCGTAACGTTCCTCGACGTACTGGGACAGCACCAGCACGGCCAGGCCGGGATGCTGGCGGCGCAGCACGAGAGCCGCGCGCAGCCCCTCGTCGGTGTGCGTGGGCGGCATCCGGACGTCGGTGATCACCAGCTCCGGCCGGTGCTCCTCGACGGCCCGCAGCAGGCCCTCGGCCTCGTCCACGGCCGCCACCACCCGCATGCCGGACGCGTCGAGCAGCCTGATCAGCCCCTCGCGCAGCAGGACGGAGTCCTCGGCCAGCACTACTCGCACGGCAGCTCCACCTCGATCGTGGTCGGCCCGCCGAACGGGCTGGACAGGCGCAGCGTGCCGTCCACGGAGTCGATGCGCTGGGCCAGGCCGCGCAGGCCGGTGCCGCCGTCCAGCCGGGCGCCGCCGCAGCCGTCGTCGTGGACGAGCACGTGCAGGCGGTCGCGCTCGCGCCGGACGGTCACCTCGGCCCTGGTCGCGGCGGCGTGTTTGGCGATGTTGGTCAGTGCTTCGGACACGATGAAGAAGGCCACCGCCTCGATGGTCGGGGAGGCGCGCCGGTCGATGTCGACGCGCAGGCGTACGGGGAGAGGGGCGCGGGCCGCGACGCCGGACAGCGCCGCGTCGAGCCCCTGGTCGTTGAGCACGGCCGGATGCAGGCCGCGGACGAAGTCGCGCAGCTCCTTGAGCGCCTGCTTGGCCTCCTCGTGGGCCCGCTCGATCGCCTCACGGGCGGGCGCGGGCAGGTCGGTGAGGGTGGCCCTGGCCAGGCCGAGGTTCATGGCGAGCGAGACCAGGCGCTGCTGGGCGCCGTCGTGCAGGTCGCGCTCGATCCTGCGGCGCTCGGCGTCGGCGGCGTCGATCACGCCGGCCCGGCTCTCGGTCAGCGTCTCGATGCGCTGCCCCAGCTCGGTGCGGCTGGGCCCGAGCAGCGTGCGCGCCACCGACAGGTCGAGCGCCGCCATGCCCCTGGCCAGGACCGGGGCCAGCAGCAGCAGCGCCAGGCCGGTCGCCGTGGAGATCCCCACGATGACCGGATCGCGCAGATCGACGAGGAACACCAGCGGGGGCGCCTGCACCCGCGGCGGCACGAACGACAGCAGCCCCACCACGGCCCCGCCCCACGCCAGCGCGACGAGGAAGGCCGCCGCCGCACCCACGAAGGGCGACAGCAGGTGGTAGGCGATCTGCCGCCAGGTGGCCGCCCTGCGCCAGCCGGCCGGCGCCACCGGGGGCGGGATGCGGACGTCGAGGAAGGCCGCGAACCTGGACCGCTGCACCCGGGTGAACACCGGGACGCCGCGCCGCAGCACCGGCGGCGCCACGGCCAGCAGCAGCGTGAGCCCGCCGAGCACCACGGCGACCGGCAGCCCGATCATCACGTGGGACGTGTCGAGCCAGGCACGCGCCGACCAGGGACGGGGGACTTTCATGCGTCAAAGGTATTGACCCACCAGACCTCCACGAAATGGGCCTGGTGTGCCGGTGGACGGTAGAGCTAACCCCACCCTCGAACAATTGCCGCGCACCGAACATCTCACTCCCCAACAGACCAAGGGGAGGTTCAGATGTTCGCAGCAGGGGTCGCCGCGCTGGCGGCCGCGTCCACGGTCCTGGGCGGGTTACCGCACGGCATGTTGTTCTTGGAGAAGCACCCGCCCGCCAAGCAGTGGGAGACCTACACCGTCAAGAACTCCGCCACGCTGCCGCTCCAGCTCGACCCGTGCCTGTCGCACCGGCGGCGGGACGGCGGCCGGCTGATGGCGCGGGCCGTCCTGTACTCCAGCGAGGACGAGATGAAGTACGAGCAGCTCGTCGTCTACCGGAGCGTCCGGCACGCCAAGGCCGCCATGCGCGTCCTGCGCGCGGACCTCAGGCGCTGCGCCGACGTGGGCAAGGGCGTCAACCGCCATCGCTACTTCACCAAGCCCCTGAACGTGGGCGACGACGGCCTGCGCGCCGGCGGCCGGTTCTTCGAGAGCGGCGAGCACGCGGTCGCGGTCAGGCGCGGCGCGGCCCTCTACATCGCCGGCGAGTCGGCCTGGCCCACCGAGAGCCTGCCGCTCAAGGGCTTCCGCGGGCTGATCGACCAGGCCCGCCGGATGACCGTCAAGGTCTGCCGCCTGCCCGAGGCCGCCTGCTAGAGCACCCCCACCCGCCGCTTGAAGGCGGACGGGTCGAAGGAACCGCCCAGCGTGGCGCCCAGCCCCTCGCGCGCCATTCGGGCGAACGCCTCGCGGCCGAGTCGCCCGGCCCCTTCGGGCAGCACTCCCGCCAGCGGCCGCGCGGCCAGCATCTCCAGGTCGGCGACGTTGCTCCGCTCGATGATCCCGGTCTCCGGCGGCCAGCGCCCGATCACCACGCCCGCCGGGTCGAGCCCCCGGTGCGCCAGCGCCTCCAGGGTCAGCGCCGTGTGGTTGAGCGTCCCGATCCCGGCCCCCGCCACGACCAGTACCTGCGCGCCCACCAGCCGGGCCAGGTCGGCGATCGTCGCGCCGTCCTCGTCGAAGCGCACGAGCAGGCCGCCGGTGCCCTCCACGACGACCAGCCGGTTGCTCTCGGCCAGCTCCTCGACGAACCGGGCGGCGGCCGTCAGCGACACCGGCGGCGCCCCGGCCACCCGCGCGGCGGCGGCCGGCGAGAGCGGCTCGCCGAAGCGCGCCAGCTCGAAGGTGGTGCTCACCCCGGAGAGCCGGATCACCTCGTCGAGGTCGCGCCCGCCGCCGGTCTGCGCCGGCTTCACCACGGCGACGGACGCCCCCCGCTCCCTGGCCAGGGCGGCCACGGCGGCCGTCACGACGGTCTTGCCCACGCCGAAGTCGGTGCCGGACACGACGAGAACGCTCATCGTCCCAGCCTAGAAGCCGCCGCCCGCCATCCCGGTCAGGGACGCCGCAGGCGCGTGACGAACTTGTACCGGTCGCCGCGGTAGAGGGACTGCGCCCACTCCACCGGGTGGCCGTCGGCGTCGAAGGCGTGCCGGGTCAGCAGCAGCATCGGCAGGCCGACGTCCACGCCCAGGGCCTTGGCGTCGTACGGGGTGGCGAGCACGGTCTCGATGATCTCCTCGGCGTCCGTGAGCCGTACGTTGTAGGCGTTGTGCAGCGTCTCGTACAGGGAGGCGTGCACCTCCAGCTCCCGCCGCAGGCGGGGGAAGCGCCGCGCGGACAGGTGGGTGGTGTCGATCGAGACCGGCTCGCCGTTGGCCAGCCGGAGCCGGTGGATGCGCAGCACCCGGCCGCCGGGGTTGATGGCCAGCCGCCGCGCCAGGGCCTCGTCCGCGGTGATGTAGCCGATCTCCAGGATTTTCGTGTCCGGCTCCAGGCCGGCCGTGCGCAGGTCGCCGATGTAGGAGGTGAGCTGGAGCACCTGCGCCACCTTCGGCTGGGCCACGAACGTGCCCTTGCCCTGGATGCGCAGCAGCCTGCCCTCCACGACCAGCTCGGTCAGCGCCTGGCGGACGGTGGTGCGCGAGGTCTCGAACCGCACGGCCAGCGTGCGCTCGGGAGGCAGGGCGGTGCCCGCGGGCAGGCTCTTGGTGAGCTCCAGAAGACTGCGTTTCACGTCGTAGTACTTGGGAACGCGGGGGCCGTCGTCGGTCACGCTCTCACCTTCACTTCTGGCACGGCGGTGAGGGCGTGTCTGATCACCGCGAGATCATCGGAACTCATATCGGCCCGAGCGGTCAACCACCTGGGAGGACGGCATATCCGCACGGAGCGCGCACACCGCCAAGTACGCGCGAATCCGGGCAGCTCAGACTGATTGTGAAGGATATCCACAGCTGCGTGCGCGATCGCAACCGAGGCCGGTGTCAGGCCCGCGTCGTCGAGGAGCCACCCGCCCGTGTCGATCACCTCCGGCAATGCCCGCGAAGCCCCGTCATGGGGATCGGGCGATCCCGCCGTGTGACGGTTCTCACAGTACGAGATTCCCCGAAAGTCGCGCCGGGTGCACGGCGACGCACCCGTGCCGCCCGCCTGCGGCGTCCTCACCGGGCAGGAGCTGCGCATTCGATCAGGGGGTCGGTTTGGCTGTTGGCGGCGAAAGCACGCATGATGCACTCGTGCCGACTCTCAGCGACCTCGTCGCCCGCCACACCGCACTCGACGAGGCGGACCTCGACTGGCTGCACTCGCTGGTCTCCGACTGGCAGCTGCTGGCCGACCTGTCCTTCGCCGACCTCATCCTGTGGGCGCCGCTGCTCGGTGGGAACGGCTGGATCGCCATCGCCCAGATGCGCCCCACCACCGGCCCCACTGTCTACCACGACGACATCGTCGGCAGCGTGGCCGCCAAGGGCGAGCGCCACCTCATCGACACCGCCTGGAACGAGCGCCGCATCTGCCGCGAGGGCGATCCCGACTGGTCCACGGGCGTCCCGGTGCGCGAGGAGACGATCCCGGTGCGCCGGGCGGTCGACAACGGCGAGGGCCGCTTCCTCGGGGTGATCCAGCGCTCCACGAACCTGTCCTCGGCGCGCACCCCGTCCCGGCTGGAGCTGACCTACCTGCAGAGCGCGTCGGACCTGGCGCAGATGGTGGCCGAGGGGCGTTTCCCGTTCTCGGGGGAGGAGCCGATCCTGGTGCGCTCGCCGCGCGTCGGCGACGGCCTGCTGCGGCTCGACCGGGCCGGGCGGGTCACGTACGCCTCGCCCAACGCGTTGTCGGCCTACCGGCGGCTGGGCCTGCACGCCGACCTGGTCGGCGCCGAGCTGGGCCGGGTGACGGCGACGCTGTGCTACTCCGACGAGCCGATCAACGAAGACCTGATGATCGTGGCCAGCGGGCGGGCGGCCAAGGAGACCGAGGTCGAGTCGGGCGGCACGATCGTGCAGCTCAGAGCCATCCCGCTGATCGTCGGCGGCGGTCGCATCGGCGCGCTCGTCCTCATAAGGGACGTCACCGAGCTGCGGCGGCGCGAGCGCGAGCTGATGACCAAGGACGCCACGATCCGCGAGATCCACCACCGCGTGAAGAACAACCTCCAGACGGTCGCCGCGCTGCTGCGGCTCCAGGCGCGGCGCCTGCAGGTGCCCGAGGGCCGTGAGGCGCTGGAGGAGGCCGTGCGCCGCGTCGGCTCGATCGCCATCGTGCACGAGACGCTGTCGCACGCGCCGGAGGAGTTCGTCGACTTCGACGAGATCGCCGACCGGGTGATCGCGATGGCGGGCGAGGTGTCGGCGGCCGAGGCGGCGGTCACGCCGCGCCGGGTGGGCGCGTTCGGCGTGCTGCCCTCGCTCATCGCCACGCCGCTGGCCATGGCGCTGACCGAGCTGCTGCAGAACGCGTTGCAGCACGGGCGTCCCAAGCGGATGGAGGTGCTGGTCGAGCCCGCCCCCGACCGGCTGAACGTCACCGTCTGGGACGACGGGCGCGGCCTTCCCGCGGACTTCGACCTCGACAAGTCCACCAGTCTGGGGCTGCAGATCGTCCGCACGCTGGTGGAGGGGGAGCTGTCGGGCAAGCTGACGATCGAGCCGCGGGAGGGCGGCGGCACGCACGTCGGGTTGTCGATCCCGTTGCCGTCCGCCTGAAGAGTCCGCCGGGCCGGGCGACCGTCGTCGAGGGCGGCGCCCGGTCCGTGCGAGCCTGGCCGCCGCGTGCACGACGCGACGGGGTCTTGGCGGAAACGTCGATCACGCCAAGCTGGGCGGATCCTGCGGGGAAGGCAGGGTCGATCGGAGGTGGATCAGGCCGGGGTAGATCAGGTGAGGCAGATCAGGCTGAGCAGATCAGGCGGGGCAGATCAGGCCGAGGCGCGGGCGCGGGCGCGGGCGGTGCGGCGCTTGAGGGCGCGGCGCTCGTCCTCGCTCAGACCGCCCCAGACGCCGGCGTCCTGTCCGGACTCCAGCGCCCACTTCAGGCAGGCGTCGACGGCCGGGCAGGACCGGCAGACCTGCTTGGCCTCTTCGATCTGCATCAGGGCAGGGCCGGTGTTGCCGATCGGGAAGAACAGCTCGGGGTCCACGTCACGGCAGGCAGCTCGGTGGCGCCAGTCCATGCGTCCACTCCTTAGTAGATGGAACCTTTGGTCGGCTCCGTGCGGCTACTACTTTGTGAAGAGTTTCACTAACTCGCGCGAACAATTACCCGGATCCAGGTGTTGGACCGGGGTTGTCCGCCTGACGGCCGGAGGGCCTTGGGGTTGTTAAAGGTCCTACGTTCCGACGTCAGTCTTGAGCCTTCCAGCCACGCAGAGTGCACGCAAGGGGGTTGGGGCGAAGTTTTGGCGGTTATGGATGTCGGATGCGTCACACAATGACCGAATGTAACCAGCTAGACCAGAACTTGTAACGCGTTCGGGGTAGACCGGAACGTTACGGATTCGCGTTCGCCCAGGTAGTCCCCGTCCAGCTGGAAGGCCACGGGACGGTCGGCGGCGAGGGTGAACTCGGCCTCGTCGTGCAGCTGGACGAGGTGCTTGCCGGACGGGACGGCGTCACTCTCCGTGAGGATCTGCCGGATCAGCCCGGCGATCTGGACGGGCCCCATCCGCCTCAGCCCGAGCAGGTCGAGCCCGGTCTCGAAGCTCGCCCACGGCGTCGGCGTCACCGGCTTGGCCCCCAGGTACGTCCACGGCGAGGTGTTGGAGATGATCGCCATGAACACGCCGTCGGCCGCCGGGATGCCCGGCCCCGTCAGGGTCATCGGAGCGTGCCGTTTGTCCGTGGCCAGATAGTGCCGCAGAGCGGTGTTCACATACCGGGCGGGAGTGGCCTTCCTCCCGGTGCCGCGCAGGCCCTCCACGGCCCGTACGACCTCGGCGTCGTACCCCATGCCCGCGCAGAACGTGAAGTACCGGCTCTCTCCCTCCCAGAGCGCGTGGCCCAGGCCCACGGTCCGGCGCCGGCCCTCTCTCAGCGCCTCCAGGACCGCGCCGGTGGCTTCGACGGGGTCGTTCGGCAGCCCGAGGGAACGGGCGAACACGTTCGCGCTGCCGCCGGGGATCACGATGAGGCCGGGGCGGCCGGTGCTCGGATCGTCGGCCGGCGGGACGTCGTGGCCGTCGACCGGGTTGAGCAGGCCGTTGACGGTCTCATTGATCGTGCCGTCGCCGCCGAGCACCGCGACCACGTCGAAGCCCTTGGCGCGGGCCGTGGCCGCCAGCGTCGCGGCGTGCCCCCGATAGCCGGTCTCCTCCACCGACAGCTCCACGGCCGCGCCCAGCGCGCGGATCAACACGTCCCTCGTGCGGGCGTTGGTGGTGGTGGCCTTGGGATTGACCAGCAACATTGCGCGCATATCGCCAGCGTAGTCGCTGATCGCCGAACCGCTCGGGGTGGGGGAACATCCCCGGCGGGACCGGACCCGGGGGCGGATAGGGTTTGGCTGTGTCGAAGCGTCCGTGGAGTTTGCTCGTCGCCGCCGTCGTCGTGGCCCTGGAGGGGCTCATCGCGCTCGGGCTCGGGATCTACGTCGCGGTGGAGACGGTGGTGAGCACCCCTGACAGTCTCACCACGGCCATCGCGGAGTCGGCCTTCGGGCTGCTGATCGGGGCCGGGCTGCTCTGGGTCGCCTGGGGCGGCCTGCTGCGGGCGGAGCGGTGGGGGAGGTCGCCCGGCGTGGTGACGCAGATCTTCCTGCTGCCCGTCGGGGGCACGCTCATCCAGTCAGGTCAGCCGCTGATCGGCGTGCCGCTGGTCGTGCTGGCCCTGACCGGGCTGGGGGCGCTGTTCGCGCCCCCCACCACCCATGCGCTCTACGGGGACGGTTAGTCCTCCGCGGTCAGCCCCTCGCGCAACTGGGCGAGGGTACGGGCCAGCAACCGGGACACGTGCATCTGCGAGATGCCGAGCTCGGTCGCGATCTGCGACTGCGTCATGTTCCCGAAGAACCGCAGCAGCAGGATGCGCTTCTCGCGCGGCGGCAGCCGTTCGAGCAGCGGCTTGAGCGACTCGCGGTACTCGACGCCCTCCAGCGACTCGTCCACGATGCCCAGTGAGTCGGACACCGCGGGGGCGTCGTCGTCGCCGGAGTCGGGCGCGTCGAGGGACACCGTGGAGTAGGCGTTGGCCGACTCCAGGCCCTCCAGCACCTCCTCCTCGGTCATCTTGAGGTAGGCGGCCAGCTCGGCGACCGTGGGCGCGCGGCCCTCGCGCTGCGACAGGTCGCTGATCGCCTTGGTCAGCGAGAGCTTCAGCTCCTGCAGGCGGCGCGGCACCCGGACCGCCCAGCCCTTGTCGCGGAAGTGCCGCTTGATCTCGCCGACGATGGTGGGCGTGGCGTAGGTGGAGAACTCCACCCCGCGCTTGAGATCGAACCGGTCGATCGACTTGATCAGGCCGATCGTGGCGACCTGGGTGAGGTCGTCGAGCCACTCGCCGCGGTTGCGGAAGCGGCGGGCCAGGTATTCGACCAGCGGAAGGTGAAGCTCGACCAGCTCGTCCCTGATGCGCTGGCGTCGCGGTTCCTCGGGACCCAGCTCGGCCAGCTCGGCGAAGAGCAAGCGGGCGCGAACCCTGTCGGGCACGGCGTGTTCGCTGGTGGCCATGGCTCCAGTCCTTTCCGTCACGCCGGCCTCGCTGCGCCTCGGCGCTTACGCAGGACGATCGCCATGCGGTCGGGGGAGTCGGTCACGGCGTCGACGTCGTCGGCCAGGGCGGTCAGCACCATCCAGGCGAAGTCGTCGCGCTTGGGGGCGGAGCTGCCGACGGTGGCCACCTCGACGCTGACCTTCATCACGTCGCCGGTCAGCTCGAACTCGGCGGTCAGGTCGGTGCCCGGAACCGCCTCGCTCAGCAACATGGCGCACGCCTCGTCGACCGCGATGCGCAGATCTTCGATCTCGTCCAGGGTGAAGTCAAGCCGGGCGGCCAGGCCGGCGGTGGCCGTGCGCAGCACCGACAGGTAAGCACTCGCGGCGGGGAGCCTGATGCTCACCACGTCGCGGATGCCCGCTACACCCTCCGCACGCGTCTCGGTTTCCTCGGTCACGTTCCTCCTCGCGTTTCCGACGCCAACTGCAACTTACCGCCCCCGGGAGGTCCTTGGCGGATTCAGACTCGCCATCAACGGAAAAGGCTCTGTGCGGTCTGGACCGCACAGAGCCTTTTATGCCGTTTAGGCGGCCTTGGTCTCCCAGAAGATCTTGGAGATCTCGTCGATCTTGGCCAGGAGCTCGTCGGCCTTGCCGCCGTCGACGGTGCCCTTGGCTGCCGCGGCGCCCGCCAGCTTGGTGGCCTCCCAGAAGAGCTGGTGCAGCTGGGGGTACTGCTCCAGGTGCGGCGGCTTGAAGTAGTCGGTCCAGAGCACCCACAGGTGGTGCTTGACCAGCTCGGCCCGCTGCTCCTTGATGATGAGCGCGCGGGTGCGGAAGACCGGGTCGTCGCTGGCCTCGTACTTCTCCATGATCGCCTTGACCGACTCGGCCTCGATCCGGGCCTGGGCGGGGTCGTAGACCCCACAGGGCAGGTCGCAGTGGGCGGAAGCGACATGCTTGGGTCGTAGCAGTCGTGCGAGCATCAGAAAGTCCTTCCTTGATGCTGAATCAGCTTGGTCCACAACCGACCTTACTCGGGTCCCAACGCCTGTGGAGTAGGGGGTCTCTGCCCATGAGAGTGCGTGTCGAGGGCGATTCGATGCGTCCGGCGCTGGTCCCTGGGGACTGGCTCCTCGTCCGCCGGGGGGCCGCCGTCCGTCCGGGTGACCTCGTCGTGGCCCGGCTGCCCGGGGACCCCGATCAGCTCATCGTGAAACGCGCCCAGTGGCACGGCGAGGGCGGCTGGTGGCTGGAGAGCGACAACCAGCGCGCCGGCGGGCGCCGCGACAGCTGGGACTTCGGGCCGGTCGAGGAGATCGTCGGGCGCGTCGTGCTGCGCTACTGGCCGCTGGTGCGCCGCAGGTGACCCCTCAGAGGCCCCTCAGCCTTCCTGGGCGCTCCTGCGGCGCCGGTAGGCCGCCACGTTGGCGCGCGTGGCGCAGCGGGGGGAGCAGTAGCGGCGGGAGCGGTTGGAGGAGGTGTCGAGGAAGGCGCGGGCGCAGCGCGGCTCGTGGCAGCGGCCCAGCCGGTCGGCGCCCACCTCGGCGACGACGGCCGCCAGCCCCATCACCGCGCTGGCGGCGGAGTCATCGGCCAGGTGGAGGTGCCAGCCCTGGCCGTCGTGGTCCGACAGCCGCGGGTGCACCGGATAGCGCACGAGCAGGGCGTTGAGGCGCTCGGCCACGGCGCGCGCGTCGCCCGCGACGTCGAACACGGCGGCCAGCTCGGCGCGCAGGGCGGTCAGCTCCGGGGGAGGGGCGGGATCGTTGATCAGTCGGACCGCCCACTCTGCGTAAGAGGTCAGGTCCATGCGGGAGTATTACACGAGTCGCCGGGCCCCCGGCACCTCCGGGGGCCCGGACGGCTCACTCCTCCGGGTGCAGCACCCGGTGCAGGAACGCGCGGGTGCGCTCGTGCCGCGGGTCGCCGATCACCTGGGCGGGGTCGCCGTCCTCGACGACGACGCCGCCGTCCATGAAGACCACCCGGTCGGCCACCTGGCGGGCGAAGCCCATCTCGTGGGTGACCACGAGCATGGTCATGCCCTCCTCGGCCAGCTTGCGCATGACCGTGAGCACGTCGCCGACCAGCTCGGGGTCGAGCGCCGAGGTGGGCTCGTCGAACAGCATCAGGTCGGGGTTCATGGCCAGCGCCCTGGCGATGGCCACCCGCTGCTGCTGACCGCCGGAGAGCTGGGTGGGGTAGGAGTCGCACTTGGCGCCGACGCCCACCTTCTCCAGGTTCTCCCGGGCCACGACCTCGGCCTCCCGCCTGCCGCGCTTCAGCACGCGCTGCTGGGCGATCATGACGTTCTGCAGCGCGGTCATGTGCGGGAACAGGTTGAACTGCTGGAAGACCATCCCGATGCGGCGTCGTACGGCGTCGATGTCCACGTCGGGGTCGGTCACCTCCACGCCCTGCACGAAGACCTTGCCCTTGGTGGGCTCCTCCAGCAGGTTCACGCAGCGCAGCAGCGTGGACTTGCCCGAGCCGGACGGCCCGATGACGCACACCACCTGGCCCGGCTCGACCGTCATGTCGATGCCCTTGAGCACTTCGTTCTGGCCGAAGTACTTGTGCAGCTCTCGTAGCTCGATGGCGTGCGTCATTGGCTCCTCCGCTTACGCCCCTCAAGCCGGGACGCGAGGTAGCCCAGCGGGATCGTGACGATCAGGTACGTCACGCCGGCGACCATGATGGGCGTGGCGTTGGCGTACTGGGAGGCCAGGTCGTTGCCGAACTTGGCCAGCTCGACGTACTCGCCGGAGACGCCCAGGAACAGCACCAGCGAGGAGTCCTTGAGCAGGGACACGAACTGGTTGGTGGTCGGCGGGATCACCATGCGGATGGCCTGCGGGATGACCACCGTCACCTGCGCCCGGGTCGCGGACATGCCGAGCGACCTGGCGGCCTCCGTCTGGCCCTTGGGGACCGCCTGCAGGCCCGCCCGGAAGACCTCCGCCTGGTAGGCGGCGCCGACCAGGCCGAGGCCCAGGATGCCCTGTCCGTACGTGCCGAACGGCACCTCGAACCCGGGCAGCGCGAGCGGCAGGAAGGTGATCATCAGGAAGATGAGCAGCGCCGGCAGGCCGCGGAAGATCTCGATGTAGACGGTCGCGATCCACCGGTACGGCCGCACCTGCGACAACCGCATGAGCGCGAGCAGCAGCCCGAGCACGAACGCGAAGACGAAACCGCCCACCGTGTAGATGATCGTGTTGCGCAGCGCGATCGTGAACAGGTCGGGCAGCGCCTGCTTGGCCACGTCGACCTTGGCGAAGTTCTGGGCGAGGCTGGCCCAGTCGGCGTACAGGACGACAGCGACGAGCACGGCGGCCAGCACGACGTACTGGACGGCCCGCGTGATCCGCTGTTTCTTCCGAGGGCTGAGCCCGGCCCGGCCGGGCTCAGCGGTCTTCGGCTGGTCGGCCATGGATCAGCCCAGCTCGCCGGGCTTCTTGCCGAACCACTTCACGTAGATCTTCTCGTAGTTCCCGTCCTGCTTGGCCTTGGTGATCTCTTCGTTGATCGTCTTGAGCAGGGTCGGGTCGGCGCCCTTCTTCAGGCCGATGCCGTACTGCTCGCCGGTGTCCAGGCTGGCGATCAGCTCGAACTTCTCGGCGATCTCGGGCTTCTTCAGCCAGGTCAGCACCACGGGAAGGTCCTGGACGATCACGTCGGCCTGCCCGGCCTGCAGGGCCAGCAGCTCCTTGGCCGAGTCGGCGTACTCGGTGGGGTTGAGGCCCTGCTTCTTGACGTAGTCGAGGCCGGTCGTGCTGGCCTGCGCGCCCAGCTTGAGGTTCTTGGCCTTGACGTCCTCAAGGGACTTGGCGCCCGAGCCCTTCTTGGCCAGCAGCGCCTGGGTGGCATCGAAGTAGGGCTCGGAGAAGTCGATGTTCTGCTTGCGCTCGTCGGTGATCGTCATACCGGCGGCGGCCACGTCGCACTTGCCCGCGGCCATGGCGGCGCCACTCTTGATCACCGCGAAGTCGATGTCCACGATGTTCTGGGTCACGCCGAGTTTCTTCGCGGCGAGGTCGACGATGTCCACGTCGAACCCGACGATCTTGCCGCTGTCGTCCTTGAACTGGAACGGCTCGTACGGGATGTTCGTGCAGACCGTGAGCTTGCCGGGCTGGACGAGCTTCACGCCGCCGGCCGCGGAGGCGCTCGCGCCGGTCGTGCTGCCGGAGGAGCCTCCGGTGTCGCTGCCACAGGCGCTGAGGGCGAGAGCGGCGGTCAGGGCGAGCGCGCCGACAGCGTAGCCACGGCGGCCCTTGGGGCTGAGGGCCATGTACGGCCTCCTCGAAAGAGTTATGCCACGTAACTTGCGTTTTGTGCAGTTTAAATGGGGTTTAGCTGCGGTCCGTCATCCCGCGTTTAACGATGCGTCAACGGAACGGCGTCGGCTCCGACACCATCGACCATCTCACCATGTGGCACTATGGGGAGACGGGTGACCCCCGTAACCCCTCAGAGACGACCGACGAGGGGGAGCTTGGCAGCTACCGAAGCCAGCCCACTCGCGCTCGTACGCCGAAGGTCTCTTCCGCTCCGATGAATACAGGGGTCGCTGTGTCTGCCACGCCCGCTTCTGCTTCCGTCGAACCGCTCGACCTCGATCCGGCCTTCGCGCTCCACCGCGGGGGCAAGCTGGAGGTCCGCTCGACCATTCCCGTCCGCGACGCCGACGACCTGTCGCTCGCCTACACGCCCGGCGTCGCCCGGGTCTGCACCGCCATCGCCGAGACGCCCTCGCTGGTCAACGACTACACCTGGGTCTCCAACGTGGTCGCCGTCGTCACCGACGGCACCGCCGTGCTCGGCCTGGGCGACATCGGGCCGTCGGCCGCCATGCCGGTCATGGAGGGCAAGGCGCTGCTGTTCAAGGAGTTCGGCAACGTCGACGCCGTGCCGATCTGCCTCGACTGCACCGACGTCGACGCGCTGGTCGAGACCGTCGTGCGCCTCGCGCCGTCGTTCGGCGGCGTCAACCTGGAGGACATCAGCGCCCCGCGCTGCTTCGAGGTCGAGGACCGGCTGCGCGACCTGCTCGACATCCCGGTCTTCCACGACGACCAGCACGGCACCGCCATCGTCGCCCTGGCCGCCCTGCGCAACGCCGCCCGCCTGACCGGCCGCGCGCTCGGCGACCTGCGCGCGGTCGTGGCCGGCGCGGGCGCGTCCGGCGTCGCCGTCACCCGCATCCTGCTGGGCGCCGGCATCGGCGACATCGCGGTCGCCGACTCCAAGGGCATGATCTACGAGGGCCGCGAAGGGCTCAACCCGGTCAAGGAGGCCCTGGCCCGCGAGACCAACCGGGCCGGCCACACCGGCTCCACCGAGGAGGCCCTGGCCGGCGCCGACGTCTTCCTCGGGCTGTCCGGCTCGACCGTCTCCGAGGCGGCCATCGCGTCCATGGCGCCCGACGCCATCGTCTTCGCGCTGTCCAACCCGACCCCGGAGGTCCATCCCGAGGTGGCCGCCAGGCACGCCAGGGTGGTCGCCACCGGGCGCTCCGACTTTCCCAACCAGATCAACAACGTCCTGGCATTCCCGGGGGTCTTCCGCGGCGCCCTCGACGTGCGGGCCACGACGATCACCGAGAACATGAAGGTGGCCGCCGCCGAGGCGCTGGCCGCCGTCGTCGGCGACGACCTGTCGGCCACGTACGTCATCCCGAGCCCGTTCGACCGGCGGGTGGCCCCCGCGGTGACCGCCGCCGTGGCCGCCCAGGCCCGCGCCGACGGCGTCGCGCGCGCCTGATCCACCGTCACGAGCGGGGGCCGATCGGCCCCCGCTCGCTCGTTCTCCCGCTTCCGCCCAGGTCAGCAGGCATTGCGGTTTCCCGCCCGCGGCATGGGTAGGTGAGTTCCCCGTCCAGGTGAGCCGGATCCAGATCCTGATCCCGAGCAGGACTGGCGAAGGGATTGCGATGGAGTTCGCGTGACCTTTGGGAACTGCCGAAAAGCCTTTACGCAACGTGCTATAAAAATAGCTCTCTGTAAGGATGTGGGCGCCGACTCCTGTGACGAGGAGAGCGATGGAACGCGAGCCTAACCGACTGCTCCAGCAGCTCATCGCCGAGGCGGGTTTCTCCCACAAGGGACTGGCCAGGCGCCTCAACGACCTGGGAGCCGCGCGCGGCACCCCGGGTCTGAAGTACGACCACAGCTCTGTGCTGCGGTGGATCGGGGGTCAGAAGCCACGGGATCCCGTCCCGTGCCTGCTCACGGAGATATTCGCGCTGCGGCTCGGCCGCCCGGTGAGCTCGGAGGACCTGGGCATGCCGACCAACATCACGCCCCTCGATCTCGGTCAGGAGTTCACCCACACGTGGCAGGAGGGGGTCGCGACCGTGACGGCGTTGTGGCGGGCCGACGTGGAGAGACGGAGGTTTCTGATCGACTCCACCTTCGCGATCGGAGCAGGATCCGTCGGAGCCATACGCTGGCTGACGGCGCCTCCAGAAGGGCGTCCCAGCGGCACCGGGGCGCGCCGGGTGGGCAGGGCCGACATCGCCGCGATCCACGAGGTGACCCGGTCCTTCGGCGAGCTCGACAACCGCTTCGGCAGCGGCCGGGTCCGCTCGTCCGTCGTGAAGTACCTCGACACCGCCGTCTCCCCCCTGCTCAAGGACGGCAGCTACGGGGAGTCCACCGGCAAGCAGCTGGCCGCCGCGGCCGCCGAGCTGACCCGCCTGGCCGGCTGGATGGCCTACGACATGGAGCAGCACGGCCTGGCCCAGCGCTACCTCATCCAGGCCCTCCGCCTGGCCAGGGGCGCCGACGACCACACCCTGGGCGGCGAGATCCTGGCCGGCATGGCCCACCAGGCCATCTACATGGGCCAGCCGGCCCACGCCCTCGACCTGGCCAGGGCCGCCCAGCTCGCGGCCCGGCGGGCCGGCGTCCAGACCCTGCTGTCCTCCGCGCAGGTCCTGGAGGCCCACGCGCACGCGGGCCTCGGCGACCCCAGGTCCTGCGGGGCCTCCCTGCACCAGGCCGAGCTGGCCTTCGACGCCCGCAGGCCCACCGAGGAGCCGCGCTGGCTCAGCTACTTCGACGAGGCCTACCTGTCGGCCAAGTTCGCCCACTGCTTCCGTGACCTGGGGGAGGGCGAGCGCACGGTGCGCCTGGCGCGGCGCTCCCTCGACATGGACACCCGGTACGTGCGGGGGCGCATGTTCAACCTGTCCCTGCTGGCGGCCGGGCTGCTGGAGTGCGGCGAGCTGGAGGAGGCGTGCCAGGCGGCGGGCAACGCGCTGGCGCTGGCGGGCGAGCTGCAGTCGGCGCGGTCGCGGTCGTACGCGGCGGACCTGCGGCGGCGGCTGGAGCCCTACAAGAACGAGCGGGCCGTGATGGCGTTGCGGGAGCGTACGCGCGAGCTCACGTCTGTGTGACGGCTTCAGGACCGGTTCCGGTGGTTTCCGGGACGGGAGAAGCCCCGGGCCGTCTCTTCGGCGGTCCCGGGGCTTCGGCGTCGCTAGTCGAGCAGTTCGCCGTTCGGGCCGACGATGCTCTTGGTCTCGGCGTAGTTGGCCTTGTTGTAGACGTCGGCCACCTCGCCGTCGAAGTAGGCGGAGCTGATGAAGTCGATCCGGTCGTTGCCGTCCTGGTCGTGGAACATGCTCGTCACGCCGTTGACGTAACCGGTGCGCTTGCCGTTGTCGTACTTCATGAGCCAGGGGCCGCCGTCGGCGCCGGGGGTCATGGAGCACTTGAGCACCTGGTGCTCCTCCACCCGGAAGGTGTTGACCTGGTACGTCTTGGTGCCGGTCGTGCCGGAGCACCACTTGGGGGTCACGCCGGTGTAGGGCTTGTCGCCGTCGGGGTGGGGGGCGGCGGGGTAGCCGAAGACGGTGACCTTCTGGCCGCGCGGCTGGTTCCACGCGAAGCCCTGCCCGCCGACGACGTCGCCGAGGCGGCCCATGTCCTTGGCCTTGGCGTTGTCCGGGAAGATGAAGTACGCGTCGTGGAAGTACTTGGTCGCGCTGCTGACCTTGTACCACTGGACGACGTAGTACTGGGTCAGCCAGTAGTCGCCCAGGTTGTCCTTCCAGACCTTGCCGAGCACCTTGCCCTGAGCCTTCTCGTCAAGCTTCTGCTTGTACTGGGCCTCGGTGAGCGGGGTGTTCTTGGTGGCGCCCTTGTCGCCGTTCTTCCACAGGGCGGGGTTCTGGTTGGCGGCGGGGGCGGCGTTGTACTGGCCCTCGGTCACCTCGACCTCGTCCACGGTGGGGACCGAGTCCTCGAAGTTGCCGCCTGCCGCGTCCTTGGAGGTCACGTTGTCGGCGCGGAAGCCGCCGTTGGGGCCGTACTTGTCCAGGCCCTCCTTGTACTGCTGCTCGGCGGTCTTGCCGCCGGGGATGTCCTTGAGCTCGGTGGACTTGACGTCCTTCTTGCCGTCGAACTTGTCGAACTCCGACTTCAGCACCTGCTTGCCCTCGGCCTGTTCGGCGACCAGGGAGAAGCCGTTGTGGACCGCGACGAAGGCGAAGTCGCCGTCGTAGTCGTCGTAGGTGTCGAGGTCGTAGGACGTGAAGGCGTAGGCGCCGACGTAGACGCCCCAAGGAGCCTTGCCCTGGTAGTAGCCGGGCACGAAGATCCACTTGGCGTAGACGTCCTTGCCGGTCTCGTACACGCAGTGGCCGGCGGTCGCCACGAGGTTGCGGTTGCGAGCCTGGATGGAGGTGGCCGAGCACCAGCGGTAGCGGCCCGCGTGGTCGACGAAGAACACCTTGCCGATGGTCTTGGGCAGGTTGACGTTCTTGCTGGCCGTGGGCTTCGGCGTGCCGGTGGGAGCGGTCAGGCCGGGCTTGCCGTCGGGGGCGCCGTCCTTGCTCTGCGTGGCGACCAGCTTGGAGACGTTCTTGGCGTCCCAGTTGTACTGCGTCGCCTTGCGCAGGGCCGCGCCGTTCGCGCCCAGCCAGAACTTGGCGGTGCCGTACGCGTCGGCGGGCTTGGGCATCAGGTTGTCGGTGACCCAGTCAGGGGCGGCACTGGACGGCTGGGCAAGGAGTGCGGCGCTCAAGCCGGCGGCGGCGAGGGGGATGAGCAGGCGCTTCAAGGGAGGCTCCACGAAGTTGTCAAGAAGGGCGTCAAAACCCTATCGACCCTCTTGTCACTCTGGTAAGGGATCGTCTCAGTTTTCGCCAGAAAAGGCCGAAGGGCCCGGCAAATGCCGAGCCCTTCGGGTGAAGCTAGGTTGAGCGGAGGTTTGGACCCTCAGCCCGGTATCCGTCCGAAGATCAGCTGTCGGCCTTCGGAAGGATGGTGCCCGACCACACGTTCGCCGCGGCGGCGTAGACCGAGTTGGTCTCACCGTCGAAGTACGGCGAGGACATGTAGTCCCAGCGGTCGTTGTTGTCCGTGTCGTACAGAACGCTGGTCACGCCGTTGACGTAGCCCATGCGCTTGGCGTTGCTGTACTTGAGGAGCCACGGGGCGCCGTTGTAGCCGCCGGTGACGGCGCACTTCAGCGAGATGTGCTCTTCGATCTTCAGGCTCGGGACCTTGGTCGCCTTCGCGCCGGTCTTGCCGTAGCACCACTTCGGCGTAACGCCGGAGTAGGGCTTCGAGCCGTCGGGGTGCTTGGCGTAGGGGTAGCCGAAGGTACGGACGTACTTACCGGTGGGCTGGTTCCACGCGAAGCCCTGGCCACCGACGTTGTCGCCGAGGCGACCCGTGTCGGTCAGGGACAGGTCCCCACCCGGGTAGATGAAGAACGAGTCGTGGAAGTACTTGGTCGCGCTGCTGACCTTGTACCACTGGATGACGTAGTACTGGGTCAGCCAGTAGTCGCCCAGGTTGTCCTTCCAGACCTTGCCGAGCACCTTGCCCTGAGCCTTCTCGTCAAGCTTCTGCTTGTACTGAGCCTCGGTGAGCGGGGTGTTCTTGGTGGCGCCCTTGTCGCCGTTCTTCCACAGGCCGGGGTTCTCGTTGGCGGCGGGGGCGGCAGCGTACTGGCCCTCCGTCACCTCGACCTCGTCCACGGTGGGAACGGAGTCCTCGAAGTTGCCGCCAGCCGGCTCCTTGGAGGTCACGTTCTCGGCGCGGAAGCCACCGTTGGGGCCGTACTTGTCCAGGCCCTCCTTGTACTGCTGCTCAGCGGTCTTCCCACCGGGGATGTCCTTGAGCTCGGTGGACTTGACTTCCTTCTTGCCCTCGAACTTGTCGTACTCGGCCTTGGTGACCTGGTGCGACTCAACCTTGCTGTAGTTGAGGTTGACACCGTTGTAAACGGTGACGAACGCGTAGTCGCGGTCGAAGTCCTCGTAGTTCGAGAAGTCGTAGTGCGTGAAGGCCTGCTTGCCCACGTAGATGCCCCACGGGGTCTTGCCCTGGTAGTAACCCGGGACGAACACCCAGCGGGAGACGACCTCGTCGTTGGCGGCGATGTCGTACACGCAGTGACCAGCCGTCGCAACCAGGTTGCGGTAGTTCGACTGGATGGAGGTGCCGGAGCACCAGTACAGCTTGCCGTCGCGACCCTCGAAGAAGACCTTGCCGATGGACTTCGGCAGGTTCACGTTCTGGGACTTGACCGTGACGGTCTTCTCGGCGCCGATCGGCGGGGTGGAGCCGGGCTTGCCGTCAGCGACGTACCCGCCCTTCTGCACGATCTTCTTGACGTCCTTGTTGTCCCAGTAGTAGGCCGTGGCCTGCCGCAGGGCAGCGTTGTCGGACTTGGTCCAGAAGTTGATGATCTCAGCAGCCTTCTGCTGGCTGGCAGCCAGAGCGGCGGCGTCGACGTCCGGGTCGGCCTGAGCGGCACCGGCGAGGCCGGCGGCCAGCAGACCAGTGGCCAGAATGGCGCCACCGGCGGGGAGGAGGATGCGCTTCAAGGTAACTCCTTGCGCTGTCGTGGAACGCCTCTTGCGTCCCATGCGTCAGTAAAGGGATAGCCAGGAACATACAGTGTCGATCTTGAAGTCGGGTAGCCGCTTTGAGAGGAAAAGATGCGACAAGCCGGGCGTTATCGTTCTGTGATGTTTAGGGCGTTGTGGCGCAGGAGTCAGGGGAAGTCGGGCTTGAGGGCGTTTGCCCTGATCAACATGAACGAGGGGCGGGCGGCGGTTGCGGGGTCGCCGCTCGGTCTTGATCGGGTCCGCGAGAGCAGTGTGACGCAGATCACATCGGCCTGATGGCACCGTTTCGGCGTCGCATGCGTCCAAACGCCTTCACTTTCCGGCCCGGAAAGGCCGAAGGGCCCGGCGGATGCCGAGCCCTTCGGTTGCTGACGGTTCGTACGAGCGGTCAGGACCGCCCGTCGGAAGCCGTCAATCAGACGATCTTGCCGGACCAAACGTTGGCAGCGGCCTTGTAGACGACGTTCGTCTCACCGTCGAAGTACGGCGAGGAGATGTAGTCCACGCGGTTGTTGCCGTCCTGGTCGTTGAAGGTGCTGGTGACACCGTTCACGTAACCGAGGCGCTTGGAGTTGCTGTAGTTGAGGAGCCAAGGACCACCGTCGGCGCCCTCGGTCATGGCGCACTTGAGCGCCACGTGCTCCTCGATCTTCTTGGCGGCCGAACCGACCAGCTTCTTGGTGGTCTTGCCGTAGCACCACTTCGGCGTGATGCCGGTGTAGTTCTTGTGGCCGTCGGGGTGCGGCGCGGCCGGGTAGCCGAACACGCGGACGTACTTGCCCGTGGGCTGGTTCCAGGCGAAGCCCTGGCCGCCGACGTTGTCGCCGAGGCGACCGGCGTCCTTGGCCGCGACGTCTCCACCGGTGTAGATGAAGAACGAGTCGTGGTAGTACCGGGTCGTCTTGGTGACCTTGTACCACTGGACGACGTAGTACTGGGTCAGCCAGTAGTCGCCCTGGGCGTCCTTGTAGACCTTGCCGAGAACCTTGCCCGCAGCCTTCTCGTCAAGCTTCTGCTTGTACTGAGCCTCGGTGAGCGGGGTGTTCTTGATGGCACCCTTGTCGCCGTTCTTCCACAGGCGGGGGTTCTCGTTGGCGGCGGGGGCGGCGTTGTACTGGCCCTCGGTCACCTCGACCTTGTCGACCGTGGGGATCGCGTCGGTGAAGTTACCGCCGGAGGCCTCCTCGGTCGTGGTGGTCTCGGCACGGAAGCCACCGTTGGGGCCGTACTTGTCCAGGCCCTCCTTGTACTGCTGCTCGGCGGTCTTGCCGCCGGGGATGTCCTTGAGCTCGGTGGACTTGACGTCCTTCTTGCCCTCGAACTTGTCGAACTCCGACTTGAGGACCTGCTTCTCCTGGACCGCGCTGGTCGAGAGGGAGACGCCGTTGTACACGGTCACGAACGCGTAGTCGCGGTCGTAGTCCTCGTACACGTCGAAGTCGTAGTGGGTGAAGGCCTGCTTGCCCACGTAGATGCCCCACGGAGCCTTGCCCTGGTAGTAACCGGGGACGAAGACCCACTTGGACATGACGTCGGCGTTGGCGCCGGTGTCGTAGACGCAGTGACCGGCCGTGGCGACCAGGTTGCGGTACTTCGACTGGAGCGAGGTGGCGGAGCACCACTTCTTCTCGCCCTTGCCGTTGACGAAGAACACCTTGCCGATGGTCTTCGGCATGTTGACGTTCTGCGTCTTGGCGGTGGTCTTCTTCTCCTCACCAATCGGGGCAGTGGTGCCCGGCTTGGTGTCGGCGCTGTAGCCGCCCTTGCTCTGCAGCTTGGCGACGTCCGCCTTGTCCCAGACGTTGGACTCGGTGGCGGCCCGGAGGGCGGCACCGTTGTTCTCGGCCCAGAAACCGGCGATCGCCTTCGCGTTGGCCGCGCTCGCCGCCATCGCGTCGGTGGAGATGTCGCTGTCGGCCGAGGCCGTACCGGCGAGGCCGGCGGCCAGGAGGCCGGTAGCCAGGATGGCGCCACCGGCGGGGATGAGGATGCGCTTCAAGGGAACTGCTCCTTGGTCTGTCGTGGGTCGCAACATGCGTCCCATGCGTCAGTAAAGGGATAGCAAGGAACATAGCCAGTGATCTCCGCAGGTGAAAGCCGTTCTGGAGGGATCGGTAAGGGGCGTTTCCGCCGTTATCGTGCTGTTATCTGTCAGAGGCTTTGGCGTGACGTTACCGGAAGGTGATGTTTTCGCTGGACCTGTAGGGGATTTGACGGTCGGGACGAAAGTTCCGTTAGCCGGTCGTCGCGCTGTGTGATCGCATGAATGTGATCCAGATCACAGGAACCAGATTGGGGCCCCATCCGTCTAAATCGGCCCGCCACTCACAGGTGATCTTCAGGTTCGGCTCAGGATCCCTCAGGTTTCGACAATCTGCCCGATTTCGTAGGGGGCTCGGACCCAACACGCCCTGCGTGCTATGTGGCTGTTTGGGGTGTTTGTCGTTTTTGGGCATGGCGAAGCGGGGGCGGCGGCAGCCGCGACCCCCAGGTGTCAGGGGAGAAGGATGGTGCGGACCGTTCGCCAGGAAGCCGCGTCGGCTGCGTTGAGCAGGCCCGGTCTGGGGACGGACGGGCTGTACGGGGTGGCGTCGAGGTGGCGGGCGGCGCCGCCGGCCTCCGTCAGCAGCAGGACGCCCGGCGCGTGGTCCCAGGGGAGCGTCCGGTGGAACAGCAGGAAGTCCTGGTCGCCGTTCAGGAGGCGGGGATAGTCCACGCCGGCGCACTTCGTCCCCGGGGTGAGGGCGGCGAAGCGGGGTTCGGCTGCCGCCACGTGGGCCTTGGCGTCGTCGTCCAGGAAGCGGGTGAGGACGGCGCCGCGCAGCCGGGCGGGGTCGGCGGGAGGCGCGGCGCGGTGGACGGGGATGCCGTTCCGCCAGGCTCCGGAGCCGAGCTCGGCGACGTAGACGTCGTCCTCGGCCGGCCGCACGATCCAGGACGCGACCGTCTGGCCCGACCGGACCAGGGCTGCCATCACCGCGTACTCGGGGCGGCCCGCGACGAAGTTGGCCGTGCCGTCCAGGGGGTCGACCAGCCAGGCGGTGGGGGCGTCGTGCAGGGCGGACAGGAGCGCGGGGTCGGCGGAGGCCGCCTCCTCGCCGACCACGGGGGCGTCCAGGAGGTCGCGGAGGCGGCGGCTGATCAGCTCCTCGGCCTCGCGGTCGGCCACGGTGACCACTTCGCCCGGTGTCTTCTCCGAGACGTCACCGGCGGCGAGGGAGCGGAACCGGGGGAGGATCGCGATCTCGGCGGTCTCGCGAAGGATCTCGGTCACCGCGTCGATCAGCATGGGGCCCATGCTAGACATCGGGTGCTATGGGGCTGAAGGGGGCCTTCGTCCGTGGGGGCGGTTGATCGGGCATGAATGGGAGACGTGCCGGTTCGGGCAGCAGATCACGCCGATCGTTGCCAGTCGTTCCCCGAGAGGGATCCCCTCGGGCGGTTGGAGCTGGTCGCGCGTCTTCCCGTACTCGGCCGCCAGCCACTTGGTCGCCGGTTCGGGGATCTCGAACGTGGCCACGACGCGCGCCGCCGGCTTGGCCAGCCAGTCGCCCGTACGCATCGGGGGCAGCGGCGAGGTGGGGAAGTCGGGGGAGCCGGCGCGGCGTTCGGCCTCTCTCCCGCGCTCGGCGCCGTTGCCGGTCCACAGGTAGGCGTGCCAGTGCATGGTGCTCCCCTGTGGTCGGCGGGGCCGCCCCTGCTCGTTTCGGTCCTTGGGCCTTGATTTCGGGCAGGGGCGGCTGTCTCGGTCTCTGCTAGATGGTGGCGATTCCCGCGGCGCGCAGCTCGGTGCCGGTGAAGCGGAGCGTTCCGGCGTCGGGGTTCTTGGAGTCGCGGAGTGCGTAGGCGTCGTCGATGCCGGGGATCTGCGCGATCAGGACGCAGGTCTCCACGTGGTCGCCCGGTGGGCCGTCGCCGCGAAGTTGGGTGAAGGGCACGTCATCGAGGTTGCCGCGGTACAGGTCTGTCATGAGTGCTTCCTTTCGTCTCGTCAGCGGCCCGCGGGGGGATCGCTTGGAAGATACAAGCACTAGACATGATAGGACCTCTCCATACCTTGGATGAGGTAGTCACTTGTCCTCGTAGGTTCTGCGTCCCTTAGCGTTTTTCTATGGCCTTGGTGGACAAAAGCGACCGCATCGACCATGTCGGGCCGAACCTGGTGTGGCGGCAACTGGCCGAGGACGTCGAGGCCGACATCGCCTCCGGCCTGCTGGCCCCCGGCGCCAAGCTGCCCGCCGAGCTGGAGCTGGCGAGCCAGTATGGCGTCTCCCGGGTGACGGTCCGGCGCGCGGTCAAGGATCTGGCGGAACGCGGCCTGCTGGTCGTCGTCCATGGGCGGGGGACGTTCGTGTCGCGTGGTTCCGCGTAAGTGGGCGTGGCGCTGGATGCTCGCTCTGGGGGCACGGCCAGCCGCCTCGTCGGCGCCGGGAGGTCGTGCCCGTCAAGCGTCGGATCGTCCACCGGGCGTTGCTGCGGGCGACGCCCAGCTGGAGTCGATACAGGTGCGCAGGTCGCGCTCGTCAACCGGTACGACGTCAAGGCGGAGGGGGCGCCCACGTACACCGGGGGGCCGGACGACACCGGGGCGCTGGCGGGCTGTCTGGCCGCTCATTCGCCGGTGACGGCTCCGGCGGGCGATCGCGCCACCGTCCGGTAGTCAGCGGGTCGGCCGTGCGTCCGGCCCGCTTGTTCTGCCCTTCGCGGTCACCAGCTGCGGACGCGGGGGCGGCGGCGCATGCGTTCCAGCATCGCCTCGTTGAAGGCCGCGGACACGGATGCGAACTCACCGTCCTCGATCGCTCGGTCGACGTACGCCTTGACGTGGGGGTCGAGGGTGATCGTGACCTCCGGTGCCGTCGTGGCGGGAGCGGTCGCGGGCTCGTCCTGATCCTCGGTCATACCGACATCTTGCGCCACAAGGGCTGGCGAATCACGCCCCGAAACGCTGCGGATTCGACAGGCAGCACAAGGACGGTTGTGGCCGGGGCGGGTTCATCGGACATGGGCTCCCAAGAAGCCCTGCCGGCGACGGATGCCCAGCGAGCTTCCAGTGGGAGTGTCAGGAACGCGGGTGGGGCATGCCGTCCGCGGTGGGGTGGGCGGTGAGAGCGGGAGTTCCATGGCGCCGCAGGCGCGTGGGGTGCGCCGGTAGGCGCCTGATCGGGAAGGGTCTGAGCCCTTGTGGGCGCGGAGCGCTTTCCTGGGAAGTCGATTGACGGGGCCGAGCGAGCTGTGGGCACGGCTTTCTGGCTGGAACCCGGATGGGGGCCTTGTGGGCGCGGAGCGCCTTTCCTGGGGGGAGGCGAATCGGTGGGTGGACAGGTGAGGGCCCCGGCGGCAAGGAGCAACGCCGGGGCCCTCTCTCCCCTGGTGAGGGCTTACTTGTAGAGCTCCCCGTTAGGCCCCACGATCTTCCCCGACGGGAAGTTGGTGGCCGCCTTGTACACGGCCGCCGTCTCGCCGTCGAAGTAGGGCGAGGTGATGTAGTCGATGCGGTCGTTGCCGTCCTGGTCGGCGAAGGTGCTGGTGACACCGTTCACGTAGCCGAGGCGCTTGGCGTTGCTGTAGTTCAGCAGCCACGGCCCGCCGTCGTAGCCGGGGGTGACGGCGCACTTCAGGCCGACGTGCTCCTCGATCTTGAGCCAGGACGCGCCCACGGTCTTGGCCGTCGTCTTGCCGTAGCAGTGCTTCGGCGTGACACCGCTGTACGGCTTGTTGCCGTCGGGGTGCGGGGCCGCCGGGTAGCCGAAGGTGCGGACGAACTTGCCCGTCGGCTGGTTCCAGGCGAAGCCCTGGCCGCCCACGGCGTCGCCGAGCCGGCCGGCGTCCTTGGACAGCAGGATGTAGTAGTGGCCGCCCCAGGCGCGCTTCGGGCCGCTGAAGCGCTCGAAGTCCTTGCGGTCCACCTGCTTCACGCCGTCGAACTGGATGCCGTTGTAGACGGTGACGAACGCGTAGTCGCGGTCGTAGTCCTCGTAGTTGTCGAAGTCGTAGTGGGTGAAGGCCTGCTTGCCCACGTAGATGCCCCAGGGGGCCTTGCCCTGGTAGTAGCCCGGGACGAAGACCCAGTTGGACAGCGTGTCGCTGTTGCTGTCCGTGTCGTACACGCAGTGGCCGGCGGTGGCGACCAGGTTGCGGTTGCCCGACTGGATGGAGGTGGCCGAGCACCAGCGGAACTTGCCGGAGCCGTCGACGAAGAAGACCTTGCCGATGCTCTTGGGCAGGTTCACGTTCTGGGACGCGCCGCCCTTCTGAGCGCCGGTCGGCGCGGTCATGCCGGGACGGCCGTCGGGGTCGTAGCCGCCCTTGGAGACGACCTTCCGCACTTCCTTGGAGTCCCAGGTGTACTGCGTGGCCTGGCGGAGGGCGGCGCCGTTGGAGGCGATCCAGAAGGAGGCGATCGAGGCGGCCTGGGAGTTGCTGCCGGCCATCGGGTCGTTGGAGACACCGCCGTCGGCCTGGGCGGTGGCGGAGAGCCCGGCGGCCAGAAGGCCGGTCGCCACGACCGCGCCGCCGACGGGGAGGAGGATTCGCTTCAAGGTAACTCCAGGTTGCGCTGACAGGAGGCGCCTCTTGCACCCCGAAATTCAGCAAACGGACGACCCGGAACCTATAACGCTGACAGGGCGAATGGAAATTTTCGGTAGATCAAGTCAGCGCTCCCACCCAGCGCCGTTACCGTACCGAGATCAATGGATCGGCTGATCACGTCTTGTGATCACCTGGTTGCATGTGACTTACGTCACATTTCCCGGCGTGGTGAGTGCGGCGGCGCGTCGGTAGACCTCCGCGGTGGTCGTGTCGAAGTACGGCGACGACACCGCGTCGTAGGCGCCCTTGGCATCCCTGTTCCAGGTCAGGCTGTTGACGCCGTTCAGGTTGCCGAGCCCGCGGGCCGCGTCGTACTCGACCAGCCAGGGACCGCCGCTGGCGCCGGGGCTGAAGGCGCACGGCTGGAGCCGGACGCCCTTCTGCAGGTCGAGCGCGGGAGCCACGGTCCAGTACGTGACGCTGCCCTGGCACGTCCGCAGCGTCTTGCCGTCGAACGGACGGCTGCCGTCGGGCTGGACGCCGGCCGGGAAGCCGAACGCCGTCATGGTGGCGGCCGCCGGCTTCCTGTTGATCTCCAGCCCCTGGCCGCCCACGTTGTCCTGGAGGCGGCCGACGTCCTTCATCGTGTACGTGCCGTCCTTGGCCTGCTCCCAGACGAACCCGCGGTGCACGGTCACGAACGCGTAGTCGAAGTCGTAGTCGCCCTTGCCGGACCAGTCCTCGTGCATGCTGAGCGCGGCGCCCACGTAGATCCCGTCGGGCGTCTCGCCGTTGGGCCCGGGGTTGGGGACGAAGATCCAGTATTCGGCGGCCTTGGCCTGGCGGGAGTCGTACGCGCAGTGGCCGGCCGTGGCCACGACGCTGCGGTTGCGGGCGGCGACTGCGCTGGCCGAGCACCAGTACTGCTTGGCGCCGAACTTGAAGAAGACCTTGCCCATGGTCTTGCCGGTGCCCCCCTGCTTGGGCTGCACGGGCGCGATGCCCTGCGTCGCGGACGTCCGGCGCACCGCCGTCACGGGCGAGGCGGGCCCGGAGGCGGCGCCGGCCGAGGACGTCGGGGCGGCCTGCGCGCCCGGCGTGGCGGGGCTGTAGCTGTCGGCCTGCTTGAGCTGGTCGGGACGCCAGTAGTCGGCGACCTTCTTCATGTCGGCGGCGGTCTTGGCCAGCGTGACGCCGAAGACCCGGCTCGCCGGCGCGGCGTTCGCGATCCCCGTGAAGGCAGGCAGCAACAGCAGCGCGCCGCCCAGGGCGGCCGCCGCCAGTTGCCTGGCCCGGGAGATCATGAAATGCCTTTCTTGGGGTCGTAAGGGTGGATTTTTCCAGATCAACTGCCTGTATTGCAGCCCGGATAGAGATTCGTTACCTGATCAAGAGTGCACCGTGTGCGATAAGGACACCATCAGCCGATCCCTCCCGATACGCGTAAATGATCACGCGTGTCGGTCGTTGCCCCAGGTCAGAGGGCTGATAGAGGCTGCGCCTATGCACCGAATTCTCTGCATCATCGCGCTTTCCTGCGCCGCATTCGCCGCCGCTCCAGTGGCGAACGCCACGACCGGGCCGCCCGATGTCCGGACGTCGCACAAGGACCAAAGGCTTTTCCGGATCAGCGTCGGAGATCGGCAGGGCGTGCTGGAGTGCACCCCCGGCCGGGTCGCGCCGGGGCAGGTCGCGGCCTGTTCCGCTCTCGAACAGGTGGGCGGGAACCCGGCCCGTCTGAGCGGTCGTACGGGGGTCTCCTGCACCGCCGACTACGAGCCGGTGGACGTACGGGCGGAGGGCGTCTGGGACGGCGACCGCTACCGCTACTCGCAGACCTTCCCCAACGCCTGCGCCCTCGCCGTCGCCACGGGCCCGGTCTTCCGCGTCTGAGGCGCGGTTCTGAGGCGTACGCCCGGGAGATCGACGACCGGGGAAGGCCCCGGATCCCGCCGAGGAGGATCCGGGGCCTCGTCTGCCGGGCCGGATCACGGCATGTCGCCGGTCCAGCGGTTGGCGGCGGCCTTGTAGACGTCGTAGGTGTCGGTGTTGAAGTACGGCGACGAGATGTGGTCGTAGCGGTCGTTGCCGTCGGTGTCCCACGCGACGCTGTTCACGCCCACCAGGTAGCCGGTGCGTGTGGAGTTCCGGTAGTCGTAGATGAACGGGCCGCCGCCGGCGCCGGCGGTGAAGGAGCACCTGAAGCCGATCTGCTCCTGCAGGTCGTACTTCTTGGCCTCGGGCATCGGAGCCGTCCTGCCGTAGCACCACTTCATGGTGCGGCCGGTGTACGGCTTGTCGCCGTCGGGGTGCCCGCCGGCCGGGTAGCCGAAGGAGAACACGTTCAGCTTCGTGCTGCGGTTCCAGGTGAAGCCCTGGCCGCCGACGTTGTCACCGAGGCGGCCGGCGTTCTTGACGGTCCAGTGCCACCGGTTGCCGGTCTTCTCCCAGCTCACCTTGATGCCGTTGTAGACGTTGACGAACGCGTAGTCGAAGTCGTAGTCCTCCTTCACCACGAAGTCGTCGTGCGCGTTGAACGTCTTGGCGGCGTAGATGCCGTACGGCGCCTTGCCCTCCCACACGTTGTCGCCGTCCCAGTACGACGGGATGAAGATCCAGTTGTCGTAGAAGGTGTTCTTCTGGGGGTCGTAGACGCAGTGGGCGGAGGTCGCCACCAGATTGTGGTACTTGCCCTGTACGGAGCTGGCCGAGCAGTACCGCCAGTTCTTCGGGTCGCGCGGGTCGGTCCGGGGCAGAGTGAAGAACACGCGGCCGACCGTGTTGGGCAGGTCGACCTGCCGGCTCTTGCCCGCCTTCGCCTTCTCCCCGCCGATCGGCGGGACCGATCCGGGCGGCCCGTCGGGGGTCTGGTCGCCGCCCCTGCCGCCCCTGACACCTCTGGACGACACGTCGAGCGCGCCGTCGTGGTCGGTGGCGAGCTTGATGCGGTCCGGCGTCCAGAACTGCATGGCCTGCTCGGCGGGGGTCGCCGCGTTCCTGGACACGACGTCGGGCGCCGAGGTCGCCTCCGCCGTGGCGCCGGTGGTCGTGCCGGCGGCCAGGGCGGCGGCCACCAGCGCGGCGAGGGTGATCGCGATGCGCCTTGCTCGGGAATGCATGGAACTCCTCTCGGTTCTCGGCGGCCCAGAGCGGGGTGCTGCGCCCCGGTGGGCCAGGAAAACGTTGAGCACGCTAATGAATGACGCAACCCGCCAGCCAGAAAGCGGTGCGAAAAGGTCGGCTCCGCCTCCGTTTTGTTATGGAAATAGCGAAATCACATGTATTCAAAAAAAGCATCTCCGCAGGTCAGAAGGGTAGTGAAGAGTCTGAGACACCAGCGGTAACGCTGATTATCAAACGCCACTGCTTATCAACCGAATGTTGTTCTGGTTAGATGTCGGTATGGATCCACGCACCCCCTGTCTCATCGGCATCGCACAACGCACCGTGCGCGAACAGCCCGGCCCGGAACCCCTCGATCTGTGGGAATCGGTCGCCCGCGAGGCGGCCGAAGACGCCCGGCTGCCCGCCGGGCGGCTCGACTCGATCCAGATCGTCCACACCGACTCCTGGCAGTACGACTCGCCCACCGGGCGGCTGGCCGAGCGCCTGGGCGCCACGCCGCGCCACACCGCCTACTCCAAGGTCAGCGGCACGGCTCCGCAGCTCCTCATCGGCGCTGCCGCGGCCCGGATCGCGGCGGGCGACCTGGACTGCGCGCTGATCACCGGGGCCGAGGCGCTGGCCACCCGGCGGGCCTACCGGCGGGCGGGCGAGCACGTGCCGTGGAGCCACGCCGCCGATCCCAAGCCGCCCTACGGCTGGGAACGGCCCCCGCACCCCGCCGAGCTGGCGCACGACCTGTTCCTGCCCGTGCACACGTACGCGATCATGGAGACCGCGCGGCGGGCGGCGGCCGGGATGACGGTCGAGGAGGAGATGCTCGACCGGGGCCGGATGATGGCGCCGATGACCGAGGTGGCCGCGGCCAACCCGTACGCGTGGCGGCGGGCCGTGCGCACGCCCGAGGAGCTGGTGAAGGGCAACCGGTTCGTCGGCTGGCCTTACACCAGGAACACCGTGGCGGTCATGGAGGTCGACCAGGCGGCGGCCGTCGTCCTGGCCTGCGCGGAGCTGGCCGACCGGCTGGGGGTGCCGGACGAGCGGCGGGTCTACCTGCGCGGCTGGGCGTACGCCGAGGACACCTGGGAGGTGGCGGCGCGGCCGGCGCTCGGCTCGTCGCAGGCGATCGGGGCCGCCGCCGAGGCCGCCTTCCGGCGCGCCGGGCTCGGCCTCGCCGACATGGACGCGCTCGACCTGTACAGCTGCTTCGCCGTCGCGTTGCGGCAGGCGTGCGACGCGATCGGGCTCGACCCGTACGACCGGCGCGGCCTGACGGTCACCGGCGGCCTGCCGTACGCCGGCGGCCCGGCCAGCGACTACGTGCTGCACTCGACGGCCACGATGGCCGGGCTGCTGCGCACGCAGCCGGGCCACGGGCTGGTGACCGGCGTGGGGATGCACCTGACGAAGCACACGTACGCGGTGTGGTCCAGCGAGCCCGGCGGGCCGCCCGGGGACGCCGTCCCGGTGTTCACGGCGGCCGGGGTGCCCGTCGTGGGCTCGTACGCCGGGCCCGCCACCGTGGCCGGCTACACGGTCGCGCACGGCCCGGACGGCGAGCCGGACAAGGGCATCCTCGTCGTCGACCTGCCGGCCGGCGGGCGGGCGCACGCGCACGTGCTGGAGCCGGAGCTGCTGGCCGACGCCATGTCCCGGGAGCTCGTGGGGCAGCGGGTCGACCTGGTCGCGGGCGACGGACCCAACGTGGCCACCTGGTGATCCCGCCGAGGTTGTGAAGTTGTGACCTCGTACGGCGACTTCGCCGGGTTCGAGGGCTTGCGCGGGCGGATGTCGCTCAACTGAACTGGGGGTGAAGGGCGCAACCCGCACTAACCCGGCGAGGCACGTCGTGTCCGACCAGTTCGACGTCATCGAGGCAGGGGGGCGCGGCCGCCGCCGGTGGATCGGGCTCGCGGTGGTGCTGGCTCTGCTGGTGATCCCGGCCGTCAGCCTGCTGCTCAGCCGCGACCCGCGGCAGGAGCCGCCCTCGCCGTCCGCCACCACGCCCATCCGCTCGCTCACCACGATCGAGAACGGCCCCAACGCGCTGCGGATCCCGGCCAGGACCAAGGGCCACGACGAGATCATCGACGTCGTCTTCCCCGACGGGCTGAAGGCCGAGGTGCGCTACCCGGCCGACCTCGACCTCAACGAGCTGGGGGTGCGGCCGTTCCAGGGCGCGTGGATCGACGGGCGGTTCCGGCAGTTCAGCGTGCCGTACAACGGGGTCGCCGAGGTGACCGGCGGCGGCCGGCCGATCAGGAGCTACGGCCCCGGCGTCACCTTGTGGCCGCGCCAGCCGGGCGGGGGCAGCGGGCAGGTGCTGCTCTTCGCGTTCGGACGCTGGCGGCTGGCCATGCAGGACAGGGGTGAAGGGCTGACCTTCGAACAGCGCGCGGCCCTGGCGCGGGATCTGCACGGCAAGGTGACCAGGGACGGCTACCTGGTGCTGTCGGGCGAGGGGTCGGTGCGGCTGGCCCGTCCGGGGGCCGTGACCCAGGAGGGGCCGGCCGGGCCGCAGCTCTGGTTCGGCGGGGGAGTGCGGGAGATGGTCGTGCTGGCGCCCACGCCCGACTGCGTCAGGAAGGCCCGGCTGCCGAAGGTGATCGAGGGACGCGGGCGTCCGGGGGAGTGGACGTGCCGTGGGGACGTGGAGGTCGCCGTCGCCGGCCCAGAGGAGTTCCGGCGCCGCGCCCTCGCGGGGATCCGGGTGACGGTCCGGCGGTGAGCGGCGGGGCGGTGTCGTGGGTGGCGGCGGGCCGGTTAGTAGGGTGCGGCCATGTTCGCCGTAACCGCCACACAGACCGATCCCGACAATCCGCTCGCCGGGCTGACGCTCGGTGAGCACCCCGACCCGAAGGCGCCCGACGGCTGGACGACCGTCTCGGTACGCGCCGCCGCCCTCAACCACCACGACCTGTGGACGCTCAAGGGCGTGGGCATCAGGCAGGACCGCCTGCCGATCGTGCTCGGCTGCGACGCCTCCGGCGTGGACGAGGACGGCAACGACGTCATCGTGCACGCCGTCATCGGCACGGGCGCGGACGAGACGCTCGACCCCAGGCGCTCCCTGCTGTCGGAGGTGCACGACGGGACGTTCGCCGAGCGGGTCGCCGTGCCGCGGCGCAACCTCGTGCCCAAGCCGGCCGCGCTCAGCTTCGAGGAGGCCGCCTGCCTGCCCACGGCGTGGCTGACCGCGTACCGCATGCTGTTCGACAAGGCCGGGCTCGAACCGGGCTCGACCGTGCTGGTGCAGGGCGCCGGCGGCGGCGTCGCGACCGCGCTGATCGCGCTCGGCCGCGCGGGCGGCTTCCGGGTCTGGGCGACCAGCCGGTCGGAGGACAAGCGCGAGCGGGCCCGCGAGCTGGGCGCCGACCAGGTCTTCGAGACGGGCGCGCGGCTGCCCGAGCGGGTGGACGCGGTCATGGAGACGGTCGGCCAGGCCACCTGGGACCATTCGCTCAAGTCACTCAGACCGGGCGGCCGCATCGTGGTCTCCGGGGCCACCAGCGGCGCGGTCCCGTCCGCCGACCTCAACCGCGTCTTCTTCCTGCAGCTGTCCGTGGTCGGCACCACCATGGGCACCCGCGACCAGCTCCAGCGGCTGGCGGTGTTCCTGGAGCAGACGGGCGTGCGGCCGGTGATCGACCGGACGCTGCCGATGACCGAGGCCCGGGACGGCTTCGCGGCCATGGCCGGGGGGGAGATCTTCGGAAAAATCGTCTTTACCAGCTGAATAAGTGAAGGGTTACTTGTCCGCCTTCTGGGTGATACAGGAAGAATGACGTCGTATCACCCTGGAGGCGTTCACCATGAACGTTGAGCCGTTCGGCCCGGGTTCGATGCACTGGGACACCGCGGGCGAATACCGCAACCTGCTCGTGGCCGGCAGCGCGCTGGTCCTCCAGACCATGCATCCGGCGGTCGGCGCGGCCGTGGCGGAGCACTCGACGTACAAGGACGACCCGTGGGGGCGGCTCAACCGCACGCTCGCCTCCGTCCAGAAGTGGGTCTACGGCGGTGAGGGCGTCTGGCCGAGGGGCGGCGGCTGCGCGAGCTGCACCGCTCCATCAGCGGCGTGGACGAGCACGGCCGCGCCTACCACGCCCTGAACGGGGAGGCGTGGGCCTGGGTGCACCTGTCACTGTTCGAGCGGTTCATCACGCTCAACCGCTACTTCGGCACGCCCTACACCGAGGAGCAGCAGCGCCGCATGTACGCCGAGTCGCGGCAGCTCGGCGCGATCCTGCACGTGCCGGAGCGGGAGATGCCGGCGGACCTGGAGGCGTTCTGGCGCTACTTCGACACGATGATCGCCGAACGGCTGGAGCCGCACCCGACGGCGCTGGAGGTGCTCGCCGTCATGCGCGGCACGCCCGCCCCGCCCGGCCTGCCGAGGCCGCTGCGCCGGCTGTGGACGCCGGTGGGGCTGGGGTCGGGGGAGTTCAACCACTTCGTCACCGTCGGGACCCTGCCGCCGGCCGCGCGCAGGAAGCTCGGCCTGCGCTGGACGGCCCGGGACGAGCGGCGGCTGCGGCACCTCGGGCACGCCGTGGCGATGCTGACCGCGCGCCTGCCCGAGCGCCTGCGCTACATGCCGGTCGCCTACCACGCCCGCAGAGCGGCCCGCGGCCACGGACGCCCGCAACGCTCCTTGCGCTCGGCCTGACGACGGCCCAGCGACGGCCCAGCGACGGCCCAGCGACGGCCCAGCGACGCCCCAGCGGCGGCTCGGCGGCGGCTCAGCGGCGGAGGATGTCGCGGATGCGGGCGGACGCCTCGTCGAGCACGGTGTGCAGCTCGTGCAGCTTCTGCGTGGTCAGGGCGGCGTCGGCGGCCTCCGTGCGGGCCTGGGCCACGAAGTCGGCCAGCAGTTCGCCCAGCTCGCTGTCGAGCTCGGTCCGGCGCACGGTGTCGCCGCCGAGCGTCGTCCAGATGTCCGACCAGATCCGGCGCCACTCGCCGGCCAGCCGGTCGCTCTCCACCTGCCACTGGTTGGCGTGCGCCATCCACTGCCGCTTCTGCTGCTCCTTGAGCCGTTTGAGCTCCTCGGCCCGCGCCTTGGCGTCGTCGCGGGCGCCGGTGCGCACGTCCTTGGCCATCCGGGTCAGCTCGTCGCGCAGCGACTTCACCGTGTCGCGGACGTCCTCCTTGACCTCGCGGGCGATGTCCCGCACCGAGGCGGAGATCTCCTGCTCCAGGTCGTCAAGCTCGTCGAGCCGGGCGTTGAGCTCCTCGCGGCCCTTGTCGGTGATGGAGAACACCTTCTTGCCCTCGATCACCTCGTGCGTGACCAGGCCCTCCTCCTCCAGGCGGGCCAGCCGCGGGTAGATCGTGCCGGGCGAGGGCGAGTAGACGCCGAGGAAGCGGTCCTGGAGCAGCCGGATGACCTCGTATCCGTGCCGCGGGCTCTCCTCCAGCAGCTTGAGCAGGTACAGCCGGAGCCGGCCGTGACCGAAGACAGGGCTCATTCCTTCTCTCCCTTGAGCAGCGCGACCTCGCCCGAGACGGTGTACGCCGACAGTGAGGCCATGCCGCCTCCCAGCCGTCCGGACAGCGCCTTGGAGCCGGGGCTGTTGTTCGCCGACAGTCCGTCGAACGTGGAGCTCAGCCTGCCGGAGGTGGACCTCATGCTGACGTCGGACTCGACGTTCTCCGGCACCCGCACCAGGATGGCACCCGAGACGCTGTTGAGCGTCACATGACTCGTGGGCCGGAGCGTCAGGTCGGCGGTGATGCGGCCGGACACCGTGCTGGCCTTGAGCCGGCGCGGGCTGCCGTCGGCGAGGGTCAGCTCGCCCGAGACGGTCTTCAGCGCCAGGTCGCCCTCCATGGCCCGGCTCTCGATCGAGCCGGAGACCGTGGTGGCGCTCACCTCGCCGCTCACGCCGTCGAGGACGACCTCGGAGGACACGCTCTTGACCCGGGTGGACCGCTCGAACCCGGCCAGCACCGTGGACGCCGAGACCACCTCCGTGTTCACCCGGCAGCCCTTGGGCACGGTGAGCGTGAGGTTGGTCCTGCGCTTGTCGCGCCGCAGCCAGCCGAGCAGGCCGTCCAGGGTCAGGCCCTCGTAGGTGACGACCAGCTCCTTGGTCAGCGGGTCGTAGCTGACCAGCAGCGGCGCGGCCGACTCGATCTCGGTCAGCTCCAGCGTGGGCGGCCCCTCGCTGGCCAGGACGGCCAGCCTGCCCGCGACGATCCGCACGTCAAGTGACTCAACCGGCCCGAACGTGAGCTGTTCGGGAGCGTCCAGCGTCCACTTCTCCATGAACGTATGCCTCCTTGACGAGTACGTCTCCTACGAGAACACGATATGTCGCGTTACTCGAAAACTCAAGATGTATCGCGTCTCGGCGGCGGAATCCCGTCAGTCGTCGTCCTCGTCGTCGAGGCGGGCCAGCCAGGTGGCCAGCCGCTCGATCGGGGTCTCGAACTCGGGGTTGAGATCGACGAACTCGCGCAGCCGCTCGCCCAGCCAGAGCACGCTGACCTCTTCCTCGCCCCGCCGATCGACCAGCTCCTCGATCCCTCGATCGGTGAAGTACATGGGTTCTCTCCTTCGTGCAGGCAGGGGCCTCACCCTGCCGGTCAACGCAGAAGCCCCCGGCCGGACGGCCGGGGGCTCACTGGCGGCCTGCTCAGCCGAAGAGCTGGTGGAGGATCTCCTCCAGCTCGGTGTCGTGCGAGTTGTGCGAACCCGTCGCGGGCGAGCTGTTCGGGGTCCGCGAGACGCGGCGCAGCGACCGGCCGCCGAGCGTCTGCGGGTCTTCGGCCAGCTTCAGCGTCAGGTAGGGCCACGGGCCCATGTTCACCGGCTCGTCCTGGGCCCACACCAGCTCGGCCTGCTGCCCGTAGCGGGCCAGCTCGGCGGTGAGCTCCTCGGTGGGGAACGGGTAGAGCCGCTCAAGACGGACGATCGCGACGTCGTCGCGGCCCGTCTTGTCGCGCTGCGCGGCCAGGTCGTAGTAGAGCTTGCCCGAGACCAGGACGATCCGGGTGACCTTGGCCGGGTCGACCGTGGTGTCGCCGATGACCGGCTGGAAGGTGCCGGTGGTGAAGTCGGACGCCTTCGACGTGGCCGCCTTGTGCCGCAGCAGCGACTTGGGCGTGAAGACCACCATCGGCTTGCGCCGGTTGGACTCCACCTGCCAGCGCAGCAGGTGGAAGTAGTTGGCCGGCGTGGACGGCTGCGCGACCGTCATGTTGTCGAGCGCGCAGACCTGCAGGAACCGTTCGATCCTGGCCGAGGAGTGGTCGGGGCCCTGGCCCTCGTAGCCGTGCGGCAGCAGCAGCACGACGGAGGAGCGCTGGCCCCACTTCTGCTCACCGGACGAGATGAACTCGTCGATGATCGTCTGGGCGCCGTTGACGAAGTCGCCGAACTGCGCCTCCCAGGCCACCAGGGCATCGGGACGCACGACGCTGTAGCCGTACTCGAAGCCGAGCGCCGCGAACTCGCTGAGCAGCGAGTCGTAGACGTAGAACTTCGTGGTGCCCTCGTTGAACTGCTTCAGCGGCGTGTGGTCGGCGCCGGTCATCCGGTCGACCAGCACCGCGTGCCGCTGGGTGAACGTGCCGCGCCGGGAGTCCTGGCCGACCAGGCGCACCGGGTGGCCGTCGATCAGCAGCGAGCCGAACGCCAGCGTCTCGCCCATCGCCCAGTCGATCGAGTCGGTCTCGACCATCTGGCCGCGGCGCTGCAGCACCGGCGCCAGGCGCGGGTGCGGCGTGAAGCCCTCGGGCAGGTTGAGCTGGGTGTCGACGATGCGCTTGAGCGTCTCGTCGCTGATCGCCGTCGGCGTGTCGGCGTGGGACCACTTGACGACCTCGGCCGGGGGCACCCGCATGGCGGCCGCCTCCTTGGGCTTCTTGGCCGCCTCGCGCGTCTCGGTGAACGCCTGCTCCAGCTTGGCCTGGTAGTCGCGCAGCGCCGACTCGGCCTCCTCGACCGTGATGTCGCCCCGGCCGATCAGCGCCTCGGTGTAGAGCTTGCGGGTGGAGCGCTTGGCGTCGATCAGGTCGTACATCAGCGGCTGGGTGAAGGCGGGGTTGTCGCCCTCGTTGTGGCCGCGGCGGCGGTAGCAGATGAGGTCGATGACGACGTCCTTGCGGAACGCCTGGCGGTATTCGTAGGCCAGCTGGCCCACGCGCACCACGGCCTCGGGGTCGTCGCCGTTGACGTGGAAGATCGGCGCCTGGATCATCCGCGCGACGTCGGTCGCGTAGACCGACGAGCGGGAGGAGGCCGGCGAGGTGGTGAAGCCCACCTGGTTGTTGACCACCACGTGCACGGTGCCGCCGGTGCGGTAGCCGCGCAGCTGCGACAGGTTGAGCGTCTCGGCCACCACGCCCTGGCCGGCGAAGGCCGCGTCGCCGTGGACGAGGACGGGAAGGACGGTGAAGCCCTCCTCGCCGCGCTCCAGGAGGTCCTGCTTGGCGCGGACGACGCCCTCCAGCACCGGGTCGACCGCCTCCAGGTGGGAGGGGTTGGCCACCACGGACGCCGTGATCATCTTGCCGCTCGGGGCGGTGAACTCGCCGCTCGCGCCCAGGTGGTACTTGACGTCGCCGGAGCCGTGGGCGGTGCGCGGGTCGATGTTGCCCTCGAACTCGCCGAAGATCTGCGCGTAGGACTTGCCCACGATGTTGGCCAGCACGTTGAGCCGGCCGCGGTGGGCCATGCCGATGACGACCTCGTCGAGGCCCTCGTCGGCGGCGTCGCTGATCACCGAGTCGAGCAGCGGGATCAGGGACTCGCCGCCCTCCAGCGAGAAGCGCTTCTGGCCGACGAACTTCGTCTGCAGGAACGTCTCGAACGCCTCGGCGGTGTTGAGCCGGGACAGGATGTTGAGCTGCTCGTCGCGCTCGGGCGAGGCGTGCGGCTTCTCCACCCGCGCCTGGATCCAGGCCCGCTCCTCGGGGTTCTGGATGTGCATGTACTCGATGCCGACCGTGCGGCAGTAGGAGTCGCGCAGCACGCCCAGGATCTCGCGGAGCTTCATCAGCGGACGGCCGCCGAAACCGCCCGTGGCGAACTCGCGCTCGAGGTCCCACAGGGTCAGCCCGTGGGACTGGATGTCGAGGTCGGGGTGCTTGCGCTGCTTGTACTCCAGCGGGTCGGTCTCGGCCATCAGGTGGCCGCGCACGCGGTAGGCGTGGATCAGCTCGATGACCCGGGCCGACTTGGCCACGTCGTCGTCGTGCGAGGCCGAGATGTCCTGGACCCAGCGCACCGGCTCGTACGGGATGCGCAGCGCCTCGAAGATCTCGTCGTAGAAGCCGTCCTCGCCGAGCAGCAGCCGGTGGATCTGGCGCAGGAAGTCGCCCGACTGGGCGCCCTGGATGATCCGGTGGTCGTAGGTGCTGGTCAGCGTCATGACCTTGGAGACGGCCAGGCGCGACAGCGTGTCGGGCGAGGCGCCCTGGTACTCGGCCGGGTATTCCATCGCGCCGACGCCGATGATCGTGCCCTGGCCGGGCATCAGGCGCGGAACGGAGTGGACGGTGCCGATCGTGCCGGGGTTGGTCAGCGAGATCGTGGTGCCGGAGAAGTCGTCGACGCCCAGCTTGCCCGCGCGGGCCTTGCGGACGACCTCTTCGTAGGCCACCCAGAACTGGCGGAAGTCCATCTCCTCGGCGCCCTTGATCGAGGGCACGAGGAGCTGGCGCTCACCGTTGCTCTTCTGGACGTCGATCGCCAGGCCGAACCCGACGTGCTCGGGCTTGACCAGCGTGGGCTTGCCGTCGACCTCCGTGTAGGAGTAGTTCATCTCCGGCATCGCCTTCAGCGCCTTGACGATCGCGAAGCCGATCAGGTGGGTGAAGGAGATCTTGCCGCCACGCCCCCGCTTGAGGTGATTGTTGATCACGATGCGGTTGTCGATGAGCAGCTTGGCCGGGATGGCCCGGACGCTGGTCGCCGTCGGGACCGTCAGGGACAGGTCCATGTTGGCGGCCGTGCGTGCGGCGGCGCCGCGCAGCTTCACCTCCTCGGCGCCCTTGGGCACCGGGGTGGCCGGCTGCTTCGGCTTCTCGGCTGCCGGAGGCGCCTTCGGGGGCGCCTTGGGAGGTGCGGGCGCGGTCGCAGTGCCGTTCGCCGCCTCCCTGACCGGGGTCCGGCCCGGTCCGTAATCAGGGTTGTAGTCAGCGAAGAAGTTCCACCAGGCCTTGTCGACAGACTCTGGATCTTGAAGGTACTTCTGGTACAGCTCGTCGACAAGCCACTCGTTCTGACCAAAGCTTGCCAGCGGGTTTGTCCGCGACGACTCAGACGACACGGCGGAAATCGCCCTCTTCCGCAGATCGGCGTTGATGTTAGAGAACCTGTCCAAGGCTACTCGCCCGGACCGGCAGCGCGCGCCGAAGAGCACGCGCCGCCTCGAACGATCCTCTCAGGACACGCCGAAGAGGTCACGCCCGCCTAGTCAATCCAGGGAGAGCCGCCATTGTTACTGTTTGGTATCAACGTATGGCCGGCAGGTTTATTTCCCTCCGGGCACGATTCTGCTGGTGATCCGCACCCCGGGTGACAGCTCCTCCAGCAGCTCCGCCAGCTCCTTGCCGGCCTGCTGGAGCTCCTCCATCGACATGGGCTCCAGCCGTTCGAGGAGGAAGATCGCGTTGGTCGTCTCCTCGGTGAGCCGGGTGCGCGCCACCTGACGCCAGTTCCACCGGCGGCAGGTCACGCCGGCGTCGTCGCGCCAGATCACCTCGCCGGGCTCGGGCTGCCCGAGCGCCTCCTCGGAGTGCTCGTCGCCGGTCGCCCGCACCAGCCGGGCCGGGCCCTGGTAGCGATCGAGGTCCTCGCCGCCGATGGGCAGCGCGTGCTTGACGCTGATCGTGTTGTACGCGTCGACCACCCGGTTGATCTCCGGCAGCGGCATGCGCCGGGTCAGGGCGTCGACCGAGGGCCTGGTGCGCTGCGGCTTGGCGCCGAAGGCGCGGTAGGCGTCCTTCCAGGCGTCGATCTTGTCGGCCTGGACCTCGCACGCCGACGCCTCGGCCAGCCAGGCGCGGGTGCGGTCGTCGGTGGGGCCGTTCCGCAGGCCGTGGGCCAGCATCACCAGCACGGCGAAGTCGGGGCGCAGGGCGAGGACGGCGTCGTCCACGCGGATGTCGTCGAGCATCCGCCCAGTTTAGAAGGTCGGGGAATTCGCAAAAATCACTTTGCAAAAAAGCCTTTGCGGTCTAGGGTCGTGCTCATGGAGGAGCAGTACAGGATCAGTGACCCGCAGGTGCTCAAAGTGGTCGCCCACCCCTTGCGGGTGCGGCTGCTCGGGCTGCTGCGCAGCGACGGCCCGGCCACCGCCAGCGAGCTGGGCCGCAAGGTCGGCGAGAGCTCCGGCTCGACCAGCTACCACCTGCGCGAGCTGTTCAAGTACGGATTCATCGAGGAGGACCCCGACCGGCGCGACGGCCGCGAGCGCCGCTGGCGGGCCCGCCACCGCTACACCTCCTGGGACAGCGGCGAGCTGTCCGGCACCGAGGAGGGCCGCGAGGCGGTCCGGATCATGCGGATGCGCCAGGTCGAGGTCCTCGGCCGGGTCGCGCAGGAGCACGAGGAGCACGACTGGTCCCCCGAGTGGGCCCGCGCGGCCGGGCTGAGCGACCACATCGTGGAGCTGCCCCCGGCCGGGCTGAGGGAGTTCAACGACCGGGCCATGGAGCTGCTGCGCGACCTCGCCGCCCGCTGCTCGGGCGACCCCGACGCCCGCCAGGTCAACATCTGGATGGGCGGTTTCCCCCGCGACGGCTTCCCCCGCGACGGTTCTCCCACCGACGGTTCTCCCGCCGACGGTTCCCCCACCGACGGTTCTCCCAGCGACAAGGAGCAGGACCGATGACCGCTCGTTCCGCGTTACGGCGCTACATGCTCGTCAGCTTCCTGACCTGGCTGCCGCTGGGCCTGATGGCCGCCGTCATGGTGCTGCTGATGACCGACAGAGGGCTCAGCCTGACCCAGATCGGCCTGGCGGTGACCGTGTTCTCGGTCGTCACCGTCAGCCTGGAGCTGCCCACGGGCGGCCTGGCCGACGTCATCGGACGGCGGATGGTGCTGGCCGCCTCGGCGGTGTTCACCGCGGCGGCGCTCGCGCTGATGAGCGTCTCGACGACGTTCGGGATGTTCCTCGTCACCTGCGTGATCAAGGGCGTGGCCAGGGCGCTGTCCAGCGGCCCGGCCACCTCCTGGTACGTCGACACCCTGCACGAGCTCGAAGGCGAGGACGCCGACCTCAAGCCGGGCCTGGCGCGCGGCGGCGCGCTGGAGTCGGTGGCCATGTGCGCCGGGGTGCTGGTCGGCGGCGCCGTGCCGCTGCTGGTGCCGCCCGGGACGATCACGCCGCTGGCCGTGCCGCCGCTGCTGGGGGCCGTCGCGGCCGTCGTCCTGCTGGTCGTGGTGGTGTTCGCGCTGCCCGAGCCGGCCCACGCGCGGCGGTCGCTGGGAAGCGTGCTGCGCGAGGTGCCCTCGACGGTGGTCGGCGGGATCCGGCTGGCCGCCGGGGGAGCGGTGCTGCGCCGCCTGATGCTCGCCGCCGCCGCGTCCGGCGTGCTGCTGATGACGATCGAGCTGCTGACCCCCGGCCGCCTGGCCGAGCTGGCCGGCACGTCCGAGCGCGGCAGCCTGGCCTACGCCGTCGTGGCGGCCCTGGGATACGCCGCCAGCGCCACGGGCAGCGCGATCGCGCCCCGCGTGGCGCGCCTGGCGGGCGGCTCGGCCCGCGGCGCGGCCATGGGCGCGGTGCTCTGCGCGCTGTCGGTCGGCTCGCTGGCCGCCACCGCCGGGCTGGACGGCGTGCCCGGCCTGGTGACGGCCGGGCTGGCCTACCTGGTCATGTTCGCCGGGCTGTCGGTGACCGGGCTGCTCTGCCTGGAGATGCAGCACAACGCGGTCTCCGCCGCCGAGCGCACCACGGTCACCTCGACGTCCTCGCTCTCGCTCCAGGCGGGCGGGGTGCTGGCCAACTCCACGCTCGGCGTCCTGGCCGCGCAGGCGGGCGCGTCGGCCGCCTGGTGGGTGGCCTCAGGGGTGGTGCTGGCCTCGGCGCTGCTGTTCGTCGCGATGCCGAGGCCGGGGGTCACAGGCTCCAGTCGAGTTCCGGTCCTACCGGAACGATCCTGCTCGGGTTGATGTTCGTCTGGGTCATGTAGTAGTGGCGTCTGATGTGGTCGAAGTCCGTGGTGTCGCGGAATGCGGGGATCGCGTAGAGCCTGCGGGTGTACGCCCACAACGCCGGATAGTCGGTCAGCCGCCTGATCGAGCACTTGAAGTGGCCGTGGTAGACCGTGTCGAACCTGACCAGCGTGGTGAACAGCCGCACGTCGCTGTCGGTGAGCGTGCCGAAGAGGAACTCCGACTCCGCCAGGCGCACCTCCAGCAGGTCGAGCGTGGTGAACACGCGGGCGACCGCCTCCTCGTACGCCTGCTGCCCGCGGGCGAAGCCGGCCTCGTAGACCGCGTTGTTGAGGCCGTGGTAGAGGCGGTCGTTCATGATGTCGATGTCCGGGCGCAGGCGTTCGGGGTACAGGTCGGGCGCGCTGCCCCACGACGTCTCCAGGTCGAGGGTGATCTGCGGGAAGTCGTTGGTGACCAGGCGTTCTTCCCGGCTGTCCCAGATGCACGGCACGGTGTAGCGGCCCGTGTAGCCCGGTTCGGTCGCGTGGTAGAGCTCCGACAGGTACGGCGGGTCGCCGTCGGGGATCCGCCAGCCCTTCTCGTCGCGGATGGGGTCGACGATCGTGACGTCCAGCAGGTCCTCCAGGCGGAGCAGGGCGCGGACGATCAGCACGCGCTGTGCCCACGGGCAGGCGTAGGAGGCGTAGAGCCGGTAGCGGCCGGGCTCGGGCGGCCCGAGCCGTTCGGTGAAGCGGTTCGGCTGCCGGACGAAGCGGCCATCGTCTGAGATCTCGCGGCTCAGCTTCATGACCCCTAGTAGAACATGATTCGGGACCAGAACTATATTCGGGGCCATGGCTAAGTTCGTGGTGACTCCTTCCAGCGTGGCCCAGCGTGAGGCGTGGATGAGCGGGGCGGTTCCCGAGGTCGAGCGGGTCCGGCCGGGGCTGTGGTCGATCCCGGTGCCCATCCCGGTCAACCCGCTGCGGTACGTGCTGGTCTACGCCCTCGAACTGCCCGACGGCGTGGCCATCGTGGACGCCGGATGGAACACCGACGAGGCCTACGACGCCCTGGCCGCCGGGCTGGCCGTGGCCGGCTACGGGATCGCCGACGTCAGGGCCGTCCTGGTCACCCACCTGCACCCCGACCACTACGGCCTGGCCGGACGCGTCCGCGAGGCGTCGGGCGCCTGGATCGGGCTGCACCCGGCCGACGCGAACCTCGTGCGCGAGCGGTACGACGACGACGCCATCGACTCGCTCGTCCAGCGCGAGCGGGCCCTGCTCCGGCGCTCCGGCGTGCCCGACCTGAGCCTGGACGAGCTGGCCGGGGCCTCCATGATGATCAGGCACATGGTCACGATGGCCCGTCCCGACCGGCTGATCGAGGACGGCGAGAAGCTCGACCTGCCCGGCTGGGACCTGCGGGCCGTCTGGACCCCCGGCCACACGCCCGGCCACCTGTGCTTCGTCTCGCCGGAGCGCAGGCTGCTGCTCTCCGGCGACCACGTGCTGGCGAAGATCACCCCGATCGTGGCCGTGCACCCCCAGTCGGGCCCCGACCCGCTGGCCGACTACCTCGGCTCGCTGGCCGCCGTCCGCGAGCTGGAGGTGGACGAGGTGCTGCCCGGCCACGAGTACCGCTTCCTGGAGCTGGCCGGACGCGTCGACCACGTGCTGGCGCACCACGACGAGCGGCTGGCCGAGATCGAACGGGTCGTCGGCGAGGACGACGGCGTGACCTGCTGGGACGTCGCCACCCGGCTGAGCTGGTCGCGCCCCTGGGAGACGATCCCGCCGTTCATGCGCCGGGCGGCCAACAACGAGACGCTGGCCCACCTGGTATGGCTGGCCGGACGGGGCAGGGTACGCCGGGAGGAGGGCGAGCCCGAGCTCTGGAGACGCGCCTGAGCCGGTCGGTTATCGTACTCCTACCAGAATGTTGTTCTCTTGCTCTGGAGGTTCGATGCTTCGGTTCGATGACAGGGTCGCGATCATCACGGGCGCCGGGCACGGCCTCGGCAGGGCGCACGCGCTCCTGCTCGCCGAGCGGGGCGCCAAGGTCGTGGTCAACGACCTCGGCGGCGCGCTCGACGGCACCGGCGCCTCCACCGGCCCCGCCGCCGAGGTGGTCGAGCTCATCACCAAGAACGGCGGCCAGGCCGTCGCCAACGCCGACAACGTCGCCACTCCCGAGGGCGCCAGGGCGCTCGTGCAGACGGCCGTCGACGCGTTCGGCCGGGTCGACATCGTCGTCAACAACGCGGGCATCCTGCGGGACAAGTCGTTCGGGAAGATGACCGTCGAGGACTTCGACGGCGTGCTGGCCGTGCACGTGCGCGGGTCGTACCTGGTCAGCCAGGCCGCCTACCCGCTGATGAAGGAGGCCGGGTACGGCCGCATCGTCAACACCTCCAGCCCGGCCGGCCTGTTCGGCAACTTCGGCCAGGCCAACTACTCCACCGCCAAGATGGGCCTGGTCGGGCTGACCAAGACGCTGGCCATCGAGGGCGCGCGCAACGGCATCAAGGCCAACGCCATCGCCCCCATCGCCTGGACCAGGATGACCGAGGCGCTGCTGCCGGCCGAGTTCGAGGCCAAGTTCACGCCCGAGCGGGTGAGCGCGCTGGTCGCCTACCTCGTGCACGACTCGTGCGAGTCGAGCGGGGAGGTGTTCACCGTCGGCGGCGGGCGGGTGGCCCGCGTGTTCGTGGCCGAGGGGCCCGGCTGGAAGGCCGACGACCTCACCCCCGAGGCGATCGCCGACAACTGGGGCTCGGTGATGGCCGAGCAGCCGTACGTGCTGACGGCCGGCGACTCGATGAAGGCCATGCTCTAGCGCCGGAGCCTGCCGGAAGCCGGTCATCGCCCGCCGGGGCGGTGGCCGGCTTCCGCGCGTTCGGGAGGGTTCCGGCGAACGTCTCATGCCAGGCTTTGTTCGATCTTCGGCATAAGTCCGCGAGGTTCGGTCGAATCAGACTCTTGATTTGCCGCATGAGTGATCTTATTGTTCCCGCATGACCCCCCAGCCGGGCTCGGCTGCCGACGTCCTGACGCTCATCAGCGCCGGATCGGCGACCACCCGTTCCGATCTCGCGCGCCTCACCGGACTGGCCAGATCCACGATCTCCCAGCGGGTCGACGCGCTCATCGAGCGCGGCCTCGTCGAGGAGACCGAGAGCGGCGAGTCCACCGGCGGCCGTCCCCCGCGCCAGCTCCGCCTGCACACCGAGGAGCACGCCTTCGCCGGCGTCGACCTCGGCGCCACCCACTGCCGGGTCGCGCTCATGGACCTGACCGGCGGCCTGCTGGCCGAGTGCGAAGACCCGCTGGAGATCGGCGAGGGCCCCGACAAGGTGCTCGCCCACGTCGACCAGCGGCTCGACCGGCTGCTCGGCGAGGCCGGACGGCCCCGCGCCGCGCTGCGCGCCATGGGCATCGGCGTGCCCGGCCCGGTGGAGTTCGCCACCGGCCGCCCCAACAACCCGCCGATCATGCCCGGCTGGAACGACTACCCCGTCCCCGAATACTTCGACGGCATCCAGGTGCTGGTCGACAACGACGTCAACGTCATGGCGCTCGGCGAGCACCGCAACGCCTTCGCCGGCACCAGCCACCTGCTGTTCGTCAAGGTCGGCACCGGCATCGGCTGCGGCATCGTGGCCGACGGCAAACTCCACAGAGGAGCCCAGGGCTCGGCCGGCGACATCGGGCACATCCGCGTCAGCGGCCACGACGACGCCGGCTGCCGCTGCGGCAACAGCGCCTGCCTGGAGGCCGTGGCCGGCGGCGCCGCCATCGCCCGCCGGCTCGCCGAGCTGGGGCTGGCCGCCGAGACCGGCGCCGACGTCGTCGCGCTCGTCCAGGCGGGCAACACCCAGGCGCTGCGGCTGGTCAGGGAGGCCGGCCGGCTCATCGGCGAGGTGCTGGCCGGCCTGGTCAACTTCTTCAACCCCGAGGTCATCGTCATCGGCGGCGCGCTGTCCCGCGTCCACGAGCACCTCCTGGCCGGCGTCAGGGAGACCATCTACCGCCGGTCGCTGCCGCTGGCCACCCACCACCTGTCCATCACCCCGAGCCGCACCGGGATCAACGCCGCCGCTCTCGGCGCGGGCCTGCTCGCCATCGAGCACTACCTGTCACCGGACAACATCAACCGCATCGTCAACGCCTGAAGGGGACCCCCGATGCTGGTCATGAAGGGCATCGTCAAGCAGTTCCCCGGCGTGCGCGCGCTCGACGGGGTCGATCTCGACGTACGGGCGGGCGAGGTCCACTGCCTGCTCGGCCAGAACGGCGCGGGCAAATCCACCCTGATCAAGGTGCTGGCCGGCGTCCACCAGCCCGACGAGGGCACGATCGTCTTCAACGACGCGCCCGTCCGGCCCACCAGCCCCATCGACGCCATCCGGCTCGGCTTCGCCACCATCTACCAGGAACTCGACCTGGTCGACGGCCTCAGCGTCGCAGAGAACATCTTCCTCGGCCACGAGCACGCCCGCTTCGGGTTCGTCAACCGCCAGGCCGGCCGCCGGGCCGCCCGCGCGGTGCTGGAACGCCTCGGCCACGGCGAGATCCGCCCCTCCACCGAGGTCGGACGGCTCTCACCGGCCGCCAAACAGGTCGTCTCGATGGCCCGCGCCCTCTCCCACGACGCCCGCCTGATCATCATGGACGAGCCGTCGGCCGCCCTGGCCCACGACGAGGTCGCCAACCTGTTCCGCATCATCCGCGAGCTCACCGCCCAGGGCGTGGCCGTCGTCTACATCTCCCACCGGCTGGAGGAGATCCGCGAGATCGGCGACCGCGTCACCGTGCTCAAGGACGGGCGCACCGTCGCCGTTGGCCTGCCCGCCCGCGACACGCCCACCGCCCGCATCGTCTCCCTCATGACCGGCCGCAACGTCGAGTACGTCTTCCCGCCCCGCCCCACCCGGCCGCCCGGCGAGGAGGTGCTGCGCGTGGAGAACCTGACCGCGCCCGGCGTCTTCGCCGACGTCTCCTTCTCCGTGCGCGCCGGCGAGATCGTCGGACTGGCCGGGCTCGTCGGCAGCGGACGCTCCGAGATCCTGGAGGCCGTCTACGGAGCCCGGCCCGCCTCCGGCCGCGTCACGCTCGCCGGCCGCCCGGCCCGCCGCCGCGTGACCGGCGCCGTCCGGCAGGGCATGGGCCTGGCCCCCGAGGAACGCAAGGCCCAGGCCCTGCTGCTCGACCAGAGCGTCACCGCCAACATCACGCTCGGCACCCTGCCGCAGTTCGCCAGGTTCGGCTGGATCGACCGCGGCCGCGAGCGGGCCGAGGCCGCCCGCCTGGCCCAGCTCCTCGACATCCGCCCGCCCGACCCCGAACGCCCGATCAGGACCCTGTCGGGCGGCAACCAGCAGAAGGCCGTGCTCGCCCGCTGGCTGCTCGGCGGACGCAGACTGCTGCTGCTCGACGAGCCCACCCGCGGCGTCGACGTCGGCGCCCGCGCCGAGCTGTACGCCGTCATCCGCGACCTGGCCGACCAGGGCATCGGCGTGCTGCTGGTCTCCAGCGAGGTGCCCGAGGTGCTGGGGCTGGCCGACCGGGTGCTCGTGCTGCGCGAGGGCGCCGTCATCCACGAGGGCGAGGCGGCCGGCCTGGACGAGCACCGCGTACTGGACATGATCATGGATGGGAGGGCCGCGTGATGAGCGAGCCCATAGAGGCGCCCGAACGACCCGCCGCCGGGGTCACCCGGCCGAGACCGTCCCTGCTGAACGGGGTCGCCGAGATCCGCCACCTCGGCCTGCTGGGCGCGCTGGCGCTGCTCGTGGTCGTCGGCCTGGTCACCCGGTTCGACAACTTCGCCACCACCTCCAACCTGGTCAGCATCCTGGCCCTGGCCGCCACGATCGGCGTGATCACCGTCGGAGCCACGTTCGTGATCATCGGCGGGGGCATCGACCTGTCCGTCGGCGCCGTCATGGCCCTCGCCTCCGTCTGGGCGACCACGCTGGCCACCCAGTCGTACGGGCCGGTGGTGATGGCCGTCTGCGCGATCCTCGTCGGCACCGGGGCCGGGCTGGTGAACGGGCTGCTGATCGCCTATGGGCGGATGGTGCCGTTCATCGCCACCCTGGCCATGCTGGTGGCCGCCCGCGGCCTGGCCCAGCGCATGTCCGACAGGAAGACGCAGCTCATCCAGGTCGAGGGCATCGTGCAGCTGTCCACCACGCGGCTGCTCGGCATCCCGCTGCTGGTCTACGTGTTCGCCCTGGTCGTGGTGCTGGGGTGGATCGTCCTGAACCGCACCACGTTCGGCCGCCGCACGTACGCGGTCGGGGGCAACCCCGAGGCGGCCAGGCTGGCCGGCATCGACGTACGCAGGCACACGATGCTCCTGTACGCCCTGTCCGGCTTCTGCTGCGGCGTCGCCGCGATCCTCATCATGGCCCGTACGACGACAGGCTCGTCCACCCACGGCGACCTGTACGAGCTCGACGCCATCGCCGCCGTCATCATCGGCGGCACCCTGCTCACCGGAGGCCGGGGCACGATCATCGGCTCGATCCTGGGCCTGCTGATCTTCACCCTCATCACGAACCTGTTCATCCTCAACGGGCTCAACACCAGCGACCAGCTGATCGCCAAGGGCCTGATCATCGTCGTCGCCGTCCTTCTCCAGCGGCGGAACCTGAAAGCGAGAGCAACATGAGTGAGAACGTCGCGCGCAGGGGATTCCTCGTCGGCGGGGCTGTGCTGTTAGCGGCGGGTTGCACCAGCAACGAGCCGGCGGCCGCTCCCTCGTCGGCGGCGCCCGCGCCCGCCCCCGCCGCGAGCGGCAACGACGAACCCGGCCAGAAGGTGACGATCGGCTTCTCCGCGCCGGCCGCCGACCACGGCTGGATCGCGGCCATCGCCAAGAACGCCGAGAGCGCGGCCAAGCAGTACGGCGACGTCGACTTCAAGGCCGTCGAGCCGACCAACGACATCAACCAGCAGATCTCCGCCGTCGAGTCGCTGATCGCGGCCAAGGTGAACGCCCTGGTCATCCTGCCGAACGACGGCCAGCAGCTGAACCAGGTCGCGCTGCAGGCGACGCAGGCGGGCATCCCGGTCATCAACCTCGACCGGGTGTTCCCCGACAAGCTGGCCTACCGGACGTGGATCGGCGGCGACAACTACGGCATGGGCGTCGCGGCCGGGCACTACATCGGCAAGCAGCTCAAGGACAAGGGCGTCGCGAACCCGGTGATCGTCGAGATCCAGGGCATCGCCACGCTGCCGCTGACCCAGGACCGCAGCAAGGGCTTCGCCGACGCGCTGAAGACGTACGGGTTCAGCGTCACGGCCAAGCAGGACGCCAAGTTCACCGTCGAGACCGGCAACCAGGTGGCGACGTCGCTGCTGCAGGCGCACAAGAAGATCGACGCCCTGTGGAACCACGACGACGACCAGGGCGTCGGCGTGCTGGCCGCCATCAAGGAGGCGAACCGGGACGAGTTCATCATGGTGGGCGGCGCCGGCTCGCTGAACGCCATGAAGGAGATCCAGGCCGGCACGTCGGTGCTCAAGGCCACCGTCACCTACAGCCCCACGATGGCCTCCTCGGCCGTCAGGCTCGCCAGGTTGATCGCGCAGGGCAAGGGCATGAGTGACCTCGTGGAGAACCAGGTTCCCCAGTCGATCACCCTCGCGTCCGAGACGATCACCAAGGAGAACGTCGACAAGTATCTGGCGCTCGGATTCGAATCCTGATCGGGGGTTGCATGTCAGACAAGACCACCATCGGCGTGGGCATGATCGGCTACGCGTTCATGGGCCGCGTCCACTCCCAGGCATGGCGGAGCGTCGGCGCGTTCTTCGACCTGCCGCTCGCGCCGCGCATGGCGGTGCTGGCGGGCCGGTCGAAGGAGCAGACCGCCGCCGCGGCGGCCCGGCTCGGCTGGGCCGACGTCGAGACGGACTGGCGGGAGCTCGTCCGGCGGGACGACGTGCAGATCGTCGACATCTGCACGCCGGGCGACTCGCACGCCGAGATCGCGATCGCCGCGTTGCGCGCCGGCAAGCACGTGATCTGTGAGAAACCGCTGGCCAACACCGTCGCCGAGGCCGAGGCCATGGTCGCGGCGGCGGCCGCGGCGCCGGGCAGGAGCATGGTGGCCTTCAACTACCGGCGGGTCCCGGCGGTCGCCCTGGCCCGCCGGTACGTCGAGGAGGGCAGGCTCGGCGAGATCCGGCACGTACGCGCCCAGTACCTCCAGGACTGGATCGTGGATCCGGAGTTCCCGCTGGTGTGGCGGTTGCAGAAGGACAAGGCGGGCGCGGGGGCGCTCGGCGACATCGGCTCGCACATCGTGGACGCCGCCGAGTTCGTCACCGGCCAGCGCGTGGCGGGGGTGTCGGGGCTGACGGAGACGTTCGTCAAGGAGCGTCCGCTGGCGGGGGAGTCGGCGGGGCTGGGCGGGTCCCGTACGGAGGAGCGGGGGGCGGTCACCGTCGACGACGCCGCGCTGTTCATCGGCCGGATGTCGGGCGGCGCGCTGGCCTCCTTCGAGGCCACCAGGTTCGCGACCGGGCGCAAGAACGCGATGCGCATCGAGGTGAACGGGCAGCTCGGCAGCCTGGCGTTCGACTTCGAGTCCATGAACGAGCTGTGGTTCAGCGAGGGCGGGGGCGGGTTCGAGCGGATCCTGGTGACCGAGCCCGACCATCCCTACGTGGGGGCGTGGTGGCCGCCGGGGCACGGGCTCGGCTACGAGCACACCTTCACCCACGAGATCAAGGACTTCCTGGAGGCCGTCGCGACCGGCGCCGACCCTTCGCCGTCGTTCGCCGACGGGCTGCGGGTGCAGCGCGTGCTGGCGGCGGTGGAGGCGAGCGCGGCCGACGGCGGCCGGTACACCCCTGTGGAGGACTGATGAGACCAGTAACGCTGTTCACCGGGCAGTGGGCGGACCTGCCGTTCGAGGAGGTGTGCAGGCTGGCGGCCGAATGGGGCTACGACGGCCTGGAGATCGCCTGCTCGGGCGACCACTTCGACGTGGCGCAGGCGGTGGCGGACCCGTCGTACGTGGAGCAGAAGCGCGCCCAGCTCGACAAGCACGGCCTGAAGGTGTGGACGATCTCCAACCACCTCGTCGGCCAGGCCGTCTGCGACCATCCGATCGACGAGCGGCACAAGGCGATCCTGCCGGCGCGCATCTGGGGCTCGGGCGACCCGGAGTCGGTGCGGCGGGCCGCGGCCGAGGACATGAAGGACACCGCGCGGGCGGCGGCGGCGCTCGGCGTGGACACGGTGGTGGGGTTCACCGGGTCGTCGATCTGGCACACCGTGGCCATGTTCCCGCCGGTGCCGGCGTCGATGGTGGAGGCCGGCTACCAGGACTTCGCCGACCGCTGGAACCCGATCCTCGACGTGTTCGACGAGGTCGGGGTGCGCTTCGCCCACGAGATCCACCCGAGCGAGATCGCCTACGACTACTACACGACGCAGCGGACGCTGGAGGCGATCGGGCATCGTCCGGCGTTCGGGCTGAACTGGGACCCGTCGCACATGGTGTGGCAGGACCTCGACCCGGTGGCGTTCATCCTCGACTTCAAGGACCGGATCTACCACGTCGACTGCAAGGACACCCGGGTCCGGGTCGGCGACGGGCGCAAGGGGCGGCTGTCGTCGCACCTGCCGTGGGCGGACATGCGGCGGGGATGGGACTTCGTCTCCACCGGGCGCGGTGACGTGCCCTGGGAGGACTGCTTCCGGGCGCTCAACTCGATCGGGTACGACGGGCCGATCTCGATCGAGTGGGAGGACGCGGGGATGGACCGGCTGGACGGCGCCCGTGAGGCGCTGGGGTACATCCGGCGGCTGAACTCCATCACGCCGCCCGCCACGGCCTTCGACGCGGCCTTCTCCACCACGTAGGACCACGTAGGGCCCGCTGGTCACGGGCCGGGCGACCGCGCGTCCGGCCCGTGCCGGGCGTCCGGGGCGGGCCGGCGGGCGGTCATCAGCCCGACGATCATGATCAGCCCGCAGACGAGGAACGGCCAGCCGTACGGTCGTCGTGGCGCCCAGCCGTCGAAGGTGGTCGCCACCCCCACCAGCGTGACGGCCGCCGCCGCGAGCCACCCGAGTGCCCGCCCGGCCACCCGGGCGCGCAGCCACGCCAGCAGGATCGCCAGGACGATCCCCGGCCAGGCCATGAGGACGAAGTCCCAGACGTGGGCGGGCCCCGGCGCGTGGGCGCGGAGCGCGCCGTTCAGCGGGCCGGCGGCGAGGTAGAGCGGGAAGGCCAGGACGGCCATGGCCAGGTCGCCGTACATGCCGTCGCCCAGGCGGCCGTCCTGGGTCAGCCAGGTCAGCGTGAGCACCGCGGCGGCGTACGCGAACGCCGCCGACAGTTTCTGGACCCTGGCGATGGCTGCGATCATCGGACGCCTTCCCCTGCCACGTCACCGCTCCGGCGGTCCCACGGTAGAGCGCCCGGCGGGCCGTGGCCGGGCCCATGGGAAACCCTTGCCGGAACCGGTCAGGACCCTGGCGGAGCGGGTGGCGGGCCGTCACCGTCCTTGGCGCACGCCGGCGCCTCCGCCGCCGCGCCGCCGGGGTCCTGCGGGACGCCCAGCTCGACGCAGCAGTGACCCGGCCGCGGGATCAGGGTGGCCTGGACGGCCGGGGCGTCGAGGCCGTCGAGGAACCCGGCCAGGAACGCGTGGTTGATGCCGCAGACCAGCTCGGGGGCCTTGGCGGCCAGGGGATGGAAGGGGCAGTTGCGCAGCCGGACCAGGGTCGGCGTGTCGCGGCTGGGCTCGAAACCGTGGCGTTCCAGGACCTGCTGGGCGCAGGTCAGGGCGCGCTCGGGGCCGAGCCGGGCGCCGCGCAACCCGGCGCGTTCGGTGTGGCCGAGGTCGTGGCCGCGCTCGCGGGCCAGGCGGCGGGCCGCCTGACCGGCGCTCTCGCCGGGCGTCTCGGCCAGCACGGCGTCGAGCAGGATGTCGGCGAGCAGGACGGGTTCGCGCTGGGGGATGCTGACCTGGACGTCGAGGTCGGAGGGTTCGTACACCTTGGGGGCGCGGCCGACGCGGCGCAGCCCGCCCGGCTGTTCGTAGCGGGTGGCGAGCAGCCCGGCGTCCACCAGTTTGTCCAGGTGGAAGGCGGCGAGCTTGCGGGAGATCCCGACGCTCTGGGCCGCCTCGTCGCGGGTGACGGCCCGCCCGGCGCGGCGGATGAACTCGTACATGCTGCGGCGCAGATCGTCGCTGAGCGCGGCGACCGCCGCGAGGCTCGTGGAGTCGGACGTCACGCATCCACCTTAACGCCTAGAAAACTTGTGAAACATCTGAAGCCATGGCTTTGTGCTGGGGAGGTTGACGCCGCTGCCGAATATGTCCAAGACTTGTTGGTGAAATAGGAGGTGGGTCATGGACGAGCTGACCGACCGGGCCAAGCGGCCGGTGACGGCGCTGGCGGGCCCGTACGGGCATCCGGCGCACCCGATCCTGGTCACGGTGCCGATCGGGGCATGGGTGGCCAGCCTGGTCTTCGACGTCGCCTCCCACGTGGTGTCGCCGGGCGGCTTCCTGGCGCAGGGGTCGGTCTGGCTGATCGCCCTCGGCGGCCTCGGCGCGCTGGCCGCCGCCTGCGTCGGGTTCCTGGACCTGTTCGCCATCCCGCCCCGCACGCCCGCCTTCCGCACCGGTCTGGTGCACATGGCGCTCAACCTGGCGGTCACCGCCGGATACACGGCCGGGTTCGCCTGGCGGCTGGGCGGCGGGCCGCCGGGGCCCGTGCCGGTGGGGCAGATCGTGCTGTCGGCGGTGTGCCTGGCCGTGCTCGCGGTGTCCGGCTACCTGGGCGGCAAGCTCGCCTTCCGCTACGGCGTACGGGTCGCCGGCGAGGACACCCAGGCCGAGGGGTTCACCACCACCCCGCCACCGTGAGGCGCCGCCTTCGGACACCCGCCATCTGACATACGAACGGCTCATCCTGGAAAGAAGGAAGATCGTGGAGATCGCGGCACTGATCACCTGGCTCGTCACCGCCGTCGGCGGCTTCTACATGCTCGGCACCTGGATCGCCCGCGGCGGCGTGGCCCAGCAGAAGGCCGGCGAGTCCCGGCTGCCCGCCCCGGTGCTCTTCGGGCACTTCCTGCTCGCCGCGGCGGGCCTGGTCGTGTGGATCATCCACCTGTTCGCCGACGCCCGTGGGCTGGCCTGGCTCGCGTTCGCGCTGCTCGTGCCGGTCGCGCTGCTCGGGTTCGTCATGCTGGCGCGGTGGATCCCGGTCCATCACGCGCGCGTCGCCCGGCTCGGCTCCGGCCCGGCGGCGGCCGGCTCGCCGGTTCCGGCCGAACGGCAGTTCCCCGTCGCGGTGGTGGCGGGTCACGGGCTGTTCGCGGTCGTGACCGTCGTCCTGGTGCTGCTCACCGCGCTCGGCGTGGGCGGGAGCTGACGTGCGCCGCGATCACCACGCCCTTCGCCCAGGAACCGGACAGAAAGAGGAGATCCGACCATGCCTGCACCCGCGACCATCGTGATCGCCGGCGGCGGCCTCGCCGCCGCCAAGGCCGCAGAGGCCCTGCGCGGCGAGGGCTTCGACGGCCGGCTCGTGCTGGTCGGCAGGGAGACGCACCTGCCGTACGAGCGGCCGCCGCTGTCCAAGGACTACCTCCAGGGCGCCGGCGAACGCGACAAGATCTTCGTCCACGACCGTTCCTGGTACGACGAGCACGACGTCGAGCTGCGGCTGGGCGTCGAGGTCACCGGCATCGACCCGGCCGGCCACCGGGTCACCCTGAGCGACGGCGAGCAGCTCGGCTACGACCGGCTGCTGCTGGCCACCGGCTCCCGTCCGCGCCGCCCGGACCTCCCCGGGGCCGACCGGCCCGAGGTGCTGTACCTGCGTACCGTCGACGACAGCGAACGCCTGCGCGCCACCCTGGCCGGCGCCGGCCGCGTCGCGATCCTCGGGGCCGGCTGGATCGGCCTGGAGGTGGCCGCCGCCGCCCGCGCCGCGGGGGCCGAGGTCACCGTGATCGAGACGGCGTCCGCGCCGCTGCTGCGCGTGCTGGGGCCGCACGTCGCCCAGGTGTTCACCGCGCTGCACCGCGAGCACGGCGTGAACTTCCTCTTCGACGCCCGTCCCGCCGAGATCACCGGCTCCGGGGTCCTGCTCGCCGACGGCGCCCACGTCGAGGCGGACGTCGTCGTGGCCGGCGTCGGCGCCGAACCGGACACCGACCTCGCGCGGGCCGCCGGGCTGACCGTCGAGGACGGCGTCAAGGTGGGGGCCGACCTGCGCACCTCCGACCCCGACATCTTCGCGGCCGGCGACATCGCCAACGCCTACCACCCGCTGCTGGGACACCACGTCCGGGTCGAGCACTGGGCGAACGCGCTCAACCAGCCCGCCACCGCCGCCCGCGCCATGCTTGGCCGGGCCGGCGACTACGACAACCTGCCCTATTTCTTTACCGACCAGTACGACCTGGGCATGGAGTACGTCGGCCACGTCCCGCCCGGTCGCACGCCCGACGTCGTGGTCCGCGGCGACCTGGACGCCCGCGAGTTCATCGCCTTCTGGCTGGACGAGCAGGACAGGGTGCTGGCCGCGATGAACGTCAACATCTGGGACGTCACCGACCACACCCAGGCACTCATCCGGTCCCGCAAGCCCGTGGACCGGGCCGCGCTCGCCGACCCCGGCACCCCTCTCGACCAGCTCCTGCCCTCCTGACGCCGGAGGCGGCACGGGACGGTCGGTCCCGTGCCGCACCGGAGGAGGGTCAGCGCACGACGCGGCAGACCAGGGCGTCGGAGGCGCCGCGCAGCGCGGACATCACCACGTCCGTGGTGAGGAACTTGCAGGCCAGGTACGGGTCACCGGAGCCCGCGTACGTCATCGGGCCGGGGCCGCCGGTGTAGCAGCGCAGGCCGCCGGACTCGTAGAAGCCGATCCACGAGGACGAGCTGACCTTGGCGTGACAGTAGTCGCCGATCGAGACCGGCCCGAAGGTCACGTCCACGACGGCCGCCTGGGCGGGCGCGGCGAGGGCGAGCAGGCCGGCGGCGGCGAGGGAGAGCAGGGCGAGGCCGCGACGAAGCATGGATACTCCTTGGGGGGTGGTGGGCACTCAACCCGGAGTATCTGTTAGGAAACTTTCCTTAGCAATGCCTTGGCGAAGAGCGTGCGACCGGTTCGGCCGATCGCGGCCCGACCTGCCCGGGGCCGGAGAGCGGAAGCCCGTTCTCCGGCCCCGGGCCGGGGTCAGTCCATGATGACGATCTGGCGGAGCACCTCGCCGCCGCGCAGGGCCGCGACGGCGTCGTTCAGGTCGCCGAGCCGGATGCGGGCGCTGATCAGCGACTCCAGGTCGAGCTGTCCCGCCTTGTGGAGCTTGGCGAAGTAGGGGAAGTCGTGCCGCACGTCGGCCTCGCCGTACAGGCTGGACAGCAGTCTCTTGCCCTCGAACAGCAGGCTGAAGGCGGAGATGGAGACCATGTCGTCCACCGCGCCGGCGCCCACCACGATGACGTCGCCGCCCGCCCGGGTGAGCTGCCAGGCGCTCTGGATGGTCGCCGACTTGCCGACGACCTCGAAGCCGTAGTCGAAGCCGCTGCCGCCGGTCAGCTCGTTCAGGGCCTCGGGAACCTGCTCGGGCGTGATCGCGTGCGTCGCGCCGACCTTCTTGGCCAGGGCGTGCTTGGACTCCAGCGGGTCGACGGCGAGGATCGTCCTGGCGCCGGAGACGCGGGCGCCCTGGATGACCGACAGGCCCACGCCGCCGCAGCCGATCACCACGACCGTGGAGCCGGGACGCACCTTGGCGGTGTTGATCGCGGCGCCCACGCCGGTCGTGATGCCGCAGCCGATCAGCGCCGCCGCCTCCCACGACACGTCGTCGTCGATCTTGATCGCGCCCTGCCAGGGCACGATGACCTCCTCGGCCCAGGTGCCGCAGCCCGCCATGCCGAACGCCGTCGCGTTGTCGCCGCCGAAGCGGAAGTTGCCCTTGCTGAAGGACTCGATGACGTACTTCATGCACATGTACGGCTGCCCGCCCACGCACAGGTCGCAGGACTGGCAGGCCGGCCGCCAGCTGATCACGACGTGGTCGCCCGGCGCGACCGACGTGACGTGCTCGCCCACCTCGACCACCTCGCCCGCGCCCTCGTGGCCCGGGATCAGCGGCACCGGCTGCGGGAGCACGCCGGACATGGCCGACAGGTCCGAGTGGCACACGCCCGTGGCTCTGATCCGTACGCGGACATCGGTCGGCCCGACGGGGGCCAGGGTGATGTCGTCGCGGATGTCCAGCTTGTCGTTGCCTACGGCGTGCAGGATCGCGGCGCGCATGGGGTTCCTCCTCCGGCTACGGCTAGTCCTCTAGCGACAGGGCGGCTTTCGGGCAGGACCTGACCGCGCTGCGGACGCGGTCCTGCATCTCGGGGGGTGGTTCGGGGAGCAGGATGTGCAACTGGTCGTCGTCGTCCACCTCGAAGACCTCGGGGGCGAGCCCCATGCACACGGCGTTGGCCTCGCAGACCAGTTCATCGACCTTGACCTTCATGTGAGCCTCCTGTGATCCCATGAGACCACTTTGGTGCGCTCGACGACGTAGGCGATGCGTTTTCTGCCGGTCTGCTCGACGTAGGGGGTGAGCAGGTCGTCCGGCACGCCCGGCGTCATCCTGCGCGCGATCATCATGCCGATGGCGAGCACCCGGTCCCGGTCGTCCACCTGCTCGGCCACGCCGTACACCAGGACGCCGCGGAGCTGGTCGTAGTCGTCGCCCGCCTCGACCAGGCAGCTCACCCGCGGGTCGCGGGCCAGGTTGCGGGCCTTCTGCGCCTTGCCGTACGTCCAGAAGGCGATGCGGCCCTCGTCCAGCCCGTAGAACATGGTCACCAGGTGCGGTGTCCCGTCGGGATTGATGGTCGCGAGCTGGACCTTGCGCGAACCCTCCAGGAACGCCGTGACCTCGTCGTCGGACATCGCGATGCGAGCGCGCTGATTCACGTGCCAAGTAGAACAGGTTGCAAAGAAGCACGGCAAGAGGTCCCTGGAATGTTGTTCGGTTCGGCTAGGGTGCATGCCTATGACGATGCCGCCGGAGCTGCTGCAGGCAGCGGAGCACGCCAAGGGATTCATGCCGCCGAAGGAGGGTCTGGCCCTGTTCGAGGCGGCCTGCCGGTACGGCGGCCTGGGGCCGCTCTGCGAGATCGGCACCTACTGCGGCAAGTCGGCGATCTACCTCGGCGCGGCGGCCCGGCACACCGGCTCGGTGGTCGTCACCGTCGACCACCACCGGGGCTCGGAGGAGATCCAGCCCGGCTGGGCCCACCACGACCCGGCCCTGATGGACCCGCGCTTCGGGCGGATGGACTCCCTGCCCTTCTTCCGCGCCGCCATCGCCGCCGCCGGGCTGGAGGAGGAGGTGATCGCCGTCGTCGGGCGGTCCGACCGGGTGGCCGCGTTGTGGAACACGCCGCTCGGCCTGCTCTTCATCGACGGCGGCCACTCCGAGGAGCCGGTGACCCGCGACTACGAGGGCTGGGCGCCGCACGTCATGGAGGGCGGCGCGCTGGTCTTCCACGACATCTATCCCGACCCGGCCGACGGCGGGCAGGCCCCCTACCGGGTCTACCTGCGGGCCCTTGAGTCGGGCGCCTTCCGCGAGGTGTCGGCCGAGGGCTCGCTGCGCGTGCTCGAACGCGTCGGCCGGGGCGTCTAGCGCCGGTGGCGGCGGTTCCACGACCGGCGGGTGTGGGCCTGCCAGCGCTGGAAGTCCTCGTGGGTGTGGGCGTCGTGGCCGAGGGCCAGCAGCGCCTGGTCGGTCCAGGCGGCCGCCTCGTCGGGCGCGGCGTCGGCCAGGATCGGCACGGCCAGCCGCGTGTGGTCCGGCAGCGCCCCCGACCGCAGCCGCGCCGTGACCGCGAAGGCGCAGCCCTGGGCCAGGTGGGCGCGGAAGCCGTCGGCGCCGGCGTGCTCGGTCAGCCACCACAGCTCGTCGCTGTCGGCGCCGCCCGTGTACGTGGCCGCGAACCCCACGCCGCTCCACAGGTCGGCCCGCCGGCTCGCCGGGAAGCCCGCGATGCGCGCGCCGACGTCGTCCGGCGAGGCGCAGTCGTGGTACCACAGCAGCCGGCCGAGGCCCTGGTCGAAGACCGCGCAGTGGGCGCGGGTGAGCAGGTCGGGCATGCTCCTGCGGCCCACCATGCGGTCCGCGCGCGACAGGCTCCACTGGAAGCCGAACCCGTCCACGGCCAGCCAGCGCATCAGCGGGTGCGCCCGCCGCGCGCCCCAGACCGGACGCAGCCGCAGCAGCGCGTAGCCGCGTCCGGCGCCGACGTACGCGGCGTGGCGGTGATGCTGGGCGGGGCCGGCCAGTAGCTCGTGAAGGCGCCGGCCCCGGGTCAAGGTGAGCAGGTCGAGCACGGTGCAGGCGGCCGCCGCGCCCTCGTGGCCGAACGGCCGCTGCTCGGGTGAGAGGTCTTCGATCTTCTCGACTTCCCGCGACATGACCGCGTTGAAGCCGAACACGTACGACTGCTCGGAATCCGTGAAGACCGTCCGGGGAGCGCCGGGGCGCAGCCGGAACCTGCGCCGGCCCAGATCGGACTCCGAAGGATCCTTGGCCAGAAACCTCCGCAGCCCCCTCGCCGGGGACAGTGTCGGCTCGATCCTGACCTGGTCCAAGAACGCTGTTGTGCCCGTGTCGCCCACGCTTCCCCCGAAGACGCCTCCTACGGCCAGACACGAAGCTAGTAACCCCATTGCGCCGTTCACCGGCGGCGCACCGGATGTCCCCGGCAAAGAACCCGCAAAAGCCCTTGCGCCGACGCCGCGCGGGATCAGCCGGGAGGCGCCGACCTGAACGACTGACGCTCCACGCACCCGCACGCCTCCGGATCCGACACCGACGTGCCCGCGATGTCGCGGAACAGCCCGGAACCGGGGGACAGGCGCTGCAACGCGTCCGCGGCGAGGATGGCCGCGGCCGCGGTGTAACCGGAGCGCTCGTGCGGGAAGTGCTTGCGGTTGACGAACTGCCAGCCGGTCCAGTACGAGCCGTCCTCGTGGCGCAGGTGCTGCACGTCGGCGAAGAGCGCGGCGGCCCGCGTACGGTCGCCCATGGCGTCCAGGGCCAGCACCAGCTCGCACGTCTCGGCCCCGGTCACCCACGGCTGGTCGGACACGCACCGGATGCCGAGCCCCGGCACCACGAACGTGGACCACTCGCGCTCCAGCAGCTCGAACGCCTGCCGCCCGCGCACCGCGCCGCCCAGCACCGGGTAGTACCAGTCCATCGAGAACCGGCTCTTGTCGGCGAACGCCTCCGGGTGCGCCGACAACACGTGGGCCAGCCGGTCGGCGGCCAGCTCCCAGTGCGGCTGCGGGTCGCCCAGGTGGTCGGCGAGCAGCACGCCGCAGCGCAGGCCCTGGTGGATCGAGGAGCACCCGGTCAGCAGCGCGTACGCCGCCGCGCGGCCGTGGGCGTCCCGCTCCCAGACGATCTCGCCCCGCTCGGTCTGCAGGCCCACCACGTAGTCGAGCGCGGCCTTGACCATGGGCCAGTGGCGCTCGGCGTGCTCGCGGTCGCCGGTGACGAGAAGGTGGTGCCAGACGCCGGCGGCGACGTAGGCGGCGTGGTTGGACTCGCCGCCCGCCTCGGTGGCCACGCCGTCCAGCAGCTTCATCGGCCAGGAGCCGTCGGGGCGCTGGTGGCGGGCCAGCCACTCCCAGCCGCGCCGCACCGGCTCGGTCAGCCCGGCCACGGACATGCCCATCAGGCACTCGACGTGGTTCCACGCGTCCACGTGCCCCTCGGGCCAGGGCACGCCGCCGTCGTCCTGCTGGATGGCCGCGATGCTGAGGGCCGTGCGGACGACCTCCTCGCGGGAGATCATGGCTTCTTGACGTAGAGGACCACGCTCTTGCCGATGAGCGGGTTGAGCAGCGCCTCGGCGATCCTGGTGGCGGCCGGGCGCTTCATGATGTCCCACACCAGCAGCTCGTGGTACGCCTTGGCGACCGGGTGGTCGTCGTTGTTGACGCCCACCGCGCACTTGATCCACCAGTACGGCGCGTGCAGGCCGTGGGCGTGGTGGTGCGGGCCGATCTCGAAGCCGACGGACTTGAGCTTGGCCGACAGCTCGGCCAGCGTGTAGATCCGCACGTGGCCGCCGGGGGCGGTGTGGTAGTCCTCGTCCAGGGCCCAGCAGATGCGCTCGGGCAGGAAGCTCGGCACGGTGATCGCCGCGGTGCCGCCCGGCTTGAGCACGCGGAAGATCTCCCGCATGGCGGTCATGTCGTCGGGGATGTGCTCCAGCACCTCGGCCGCGATGACCCGGTCGAAGCCGCCGTCCTCGAACGGCATGTCCAGCGCCGTGCCCTGGACGGTCTCGCCGGTCGCGCCCAGCGGCACCTCGCCCGCCTTGTCCATCGCCACGAACATGGCCGCCACGTTGTCCAGCTCGGCCTGGTCCATGTCGAAGGCGACGACGTCGGCGCCCTGGCGCAGCACCTCGAAGGCGTGCCTGCCGCCGCCGCAGCCCAGGTCGAGCACGCGCACGCCGGGGCCCACGGGGAGCCGGTCGAAGTCCACGGTCAGCACTTTGTCGCTTCTCCTTGATCAGCTCTTGGGGGCTTTGCGTTCGGGGGTCAGCGGCGGGCCTTGTGCGCCGCCATCGCCTCGCGGTACGCCTCGACCGTCCGCTTGGCGACGACGTGCCAGGTGTAGCGCTCCATGACCCGGTCGTAGCCGGCCCTGCCCACCCGCTCGCGCTCCTCGGGGGAGTCGTGCAGGCGGCGCAGCACGGCCGCCAGCTCCTCGGCGTCGCCCGGCGGGACCTGGACGGCCGCGTCGCCCACGACCTCGGGCAGCGCGCCCGTACGGCTGGCCACCAGGGGCGTGCCGCAGGCCATGTGCTCGACGGCGGGCAGCGAGAAGCCCTCGTACAGCGAGGGGACCACGGAGATCTCCGAGGTGGCGATCAGCTCGCCCAGCTCGTCGTCGGAGATGCCGTGCACGAAGCGCACCCGGTCCTGCAGCGACAGCTCCTGGACCAGCCGCTCGGTCGGGCCGCCGGGGGTCGGCTTGCTGACCACGGTCAGGTTCACGTCGCGTTCGGTGGCGAGCTTGGCGACCGCGCGCAGCAGCGTGGCCACGCCCTTCATCGGCGAGTCCGCGCTGGCCACCGCGACGATCGAGCCCTTGCGGCGGGGCTTGTCCGGGCGCGGGTGGAAGTAGCGGGTGTCCACGCCGAGCGGGATCAGCCGCATGTTGGCCTGCGGGACGTTGAAGTCCCGGTGGATGTCGGCCAGCGACGACTCGCTGACGGTGAGGATCGGGCTGAGCCTGGGGGCGACGCGGGACTGCATCTTCACGAACCCGTACCAGCGGCGCATGGTGAGCTTCTTGTAGCCCGTGGCGGCCTCCAGCTCGATCCGCCGGTCGACGCTGATCGGGTGGTGGATCGTCCCGACCACGGGGAACAGCTTCTGGATGCCGAGCAGGCCGTAGCCGAGGGTCTGGTTGTCCTGGACGACGTCGAAGTCGCCGACGCGCTTCTTCAGCTCGCGGTAGGCGCGCAGGGTGAAGGTGAGCGGCTCGGGGAAGCCGGCCGTCCACATGGTGCCGACCTCCAGGAGGTCGATCCAGTCGCGGTACTCGGCCAGCTTCGGGGTCCTGAACGGGTCCTCGTCCCGGTAGAGGTCGAGGCTGGGCACCTCGCGCAGGACGACGCCCTCGTCCAGCTCGGGGTAGGGCGGTCCGGAGAACACCTCGACGTGGTGGCCGAGCGCGACCAGCTCACGGCTCAGGTGCCGGAGGTAGACGCCCTGCCCGCCGCAGGTGGGCTTGCTGCGATAGGACAGCAGCGCGATCCGCAGCGCCTCGCTCACGGACACCCCTTTCTCCGCCGGTAGGCCCATGTTTTCTGCGGTAAGGCCCCAAGAGGCGGGCGTGTACCGTGAAAGATGACCTTAGTCCGAGAAGGCTACCATTCGGTAGGTCACCTGGAATTGTTCACAACAGTCTCCACAGGCCGTGCGAACTGCGACATTAAGGTAACCGAGCGTGGTTCGGTGGAACAGGTTCTAGTGGGCTTTGGTGCTGCGTCCAGGCGCTTAGCTGTACATTCCCGTCCCAAAGGGACGCGGTGCGGGCCACCGTACCTACGTGATAGTTGGAGGACCCCTTGGCCAGGCGCGCTCTGATCACCGGCATCACCGGCCAGGACGGTTCCTACTTGGCCGAGCACCTGCTCGACCAGGGTTACGAGGTGTGGGGGCTGGCCCGCGGGCAGGCGAACCCGCGCGTCTCGCGCATGCGCAAGCTGCTGGCCGACGTCCAGGTGGTGCGGGGCGACCTGCTGGACCAGGGGTCCTTGATCTCCGCGGTGGAACGCGTTCAGCCCGACGAGGTGTACAACCTGGGGGCGATCTCGTTCGTGCCCATGTCGTGGGAGCAGGCCGAGCTGACCGCCGAGGTGACCGGTATGGGCGTCCTGCGGATGCTTGAGGCCATCCGGGTGTGTTCGGGCGTGTCGCGGGGCGGGGGATCGTCGTCCCCGGGGCAGATCCGCTTCTACCAGGCGTCGTCCTCGGAGATGTTCGGGCAGGTCACCGAGACCCCGCAGAACGAGCGCACCGCCTTCCATCCGCGCTCGCCGTACGGGGTGGCCAAGGCGTACGGGCACTTCCTCACGCAGAACTACCGCGAGTCGTACGGGATGTTCGCGGTGTCGGGCATCCTGTTCAACCACGAGTCGCCGCGGCGCGGCGCGGAGTTCGTCACCAGGAAGGTCACCCTCGGGGTGGCCCGGATCAAGCTCGGCCTGGCCACGGAGCTGCGGCTGGGCAACCTGGAGGCGCGCCGCGACTGGGGCTACGCGGGCGACTACGTCAAGGCGATGCACCTCATGCTCCAGGCCGCCAACCCCGAGGACTACGTGATCGGCACCGGGCGGATGAAGTCGGTGCGGGAGCTGGTGGAGGCCGCCTTCACGGCCGCCGGGCTGGACTGGGAGCGGCACGTGGTGGTCGACCAGGGGCTGCACCGCCCGGCGGAGGTGGACCTGCTGTGCGCCGACCCGAAGAAGGCGCGGGCGCAGCTCGGGTGGGAGCCGCGGGTGTCGTTCGACGAGCTGGTCGCGATGATGGTCGAGAGCGACCTGCGCCTGCTGTCCGCCGGCGGCGACCCCGACCAGGACAGCTCCTGGCCCTAGAGCCGGTTCCGCCCCCCTGGCCCGCCCGGTCCGGTGCGGGCCTTTTTTCTGCCTACGGCTGCTCTTGGCCTGACCCATTGACAAAGGGGATTTTTACGTAAAAGATTGTTTTTGCGATGAGAGATGTCCTGTATCTGGAACAGATCGAGCAGGCCGAGGCGCTGCTCAAGCCGCAACGGGTCGAGGTGCTGAGGCAGCTGGCCGAGCCGCGTACGTGCTCGGAGGTCGCCGAACGCCTCGGGCAGACCCCGCAGCGGGTCTACTACCACGTCAAGCGGCTGGTCGAGGCCGGTCTCGTGGAGCTGGTGTCCGAACGCAAGGTGCGCGGCGTCCACGAGGGCATCTACCAGGCCGGCGCGCGGTCGTACTGGTTGTCGCCGCGGCTGGTCGGCCGGATCGGGCTGCGCAAGGCGCGCGACGAGCTGAGCCTGGGCTACCTGCTCGACCTCATGGAGGAGGTCCAGGCCGACATCGCCGCGCTCGACCGGGACGCGCCCGAGCTGCCGTCCATCGGACTGTCCGGAGAGATCCACGTGCGTCCGGAGAGCCGCCAGCAGTTCCTGAACGACCTGCAGGGCATGCTGCAGGAGCTTTTCACTCGTTACGGCGGCGCTGAGGGGGACGCCTTCAAGCTCGCCGTCGCCTGTTACCCCAAGGGAGAAGAGCATGAGTGAGCCGATGATCGCGAAGGTCCGCGTCCAGGCGCCGGTCAAGGAGGTGTGGCACGCGCTCACCGATCCGGCCGAGGCGCGGGTCTGGCTGGCCGAGCACGTCGAGGTGGACCTGCCGGACCGGTTCGAGTTCTGGGGCCGTACGACGCCGGAGGGCGACGCGCCGCACCAGCGGGTCCTGTCGGCCGACGAGCGCGGCGTGCGGTTCGCCTGGCTGCTGGACGGCGTCGAGACGACCGCCGAACTCGCGGTCGAGGAGGACGGCGACTCGGCGACGATCGTCTCGGTGACGCAGTCGCACTTCGACTTCCAGGACGTCGTCACCGGCGCCAGCATCCGGGGCGTGCTGCAGACGTACTGGTTCCAGGTGCTGGCCGGCCTGGCCGAGCACGTCGAGGGCCGCCCGCTCACGCCGCGCGCCGACTTCACCGCGCGCGAGCTGCGCGCCGAGGTCACCATCGACGCGCCGCCCGCCCAGGTTTTCGAGTCGCTGGTCGACTCGGAGAAGGTGAGCGAGTGGTTCGGGATGCCGATCGAGATCGAGCCGTACGTCGGCGGCCGGTTCGCCATGGGCGGGTTCGCGAACGACCCGTCGCCGGCCAAGGTGCTGGAGCTGGAGCCGGAGCGGCGGTTCTCCGTCGACTGGGGCGGCGCCGGGGTGAGCTCCTGGGAGCTCGCCGGGTCCGCCGGCCGGACGCGGCTGACGCTCGTGCAGAGCGGCTTCGACGCCGAGCGGCCGCCGTACGCGGCCTGGGGCGGGATGCTGTCCGGGGTGGCGGAGCTGCGGCGTTACCACGAGGTGCCGGACTGGCGTCCGATGTGGGTCGCCTGACCGCACAGGGTCAGCCTGGTCGGGTCGGTGTGTCCTGACCGCCGTCCGGCAGGTGGTCGAGGACGGTCTCGGCGATCGTGGCGAGCACCTCGATCTGCTCCCGCGAGAGCAGGTCGATGAAGTGCCTGCGCACCGACGCCACATGGGCGGGCGCCGCCTCCTGGATGGCCCGCAACCCGCCGTCGGTCAGCACGACGACGGCCCCGCGCGCGTCCCCCTCGAACCCCTCGCGGGTGACCAGCCCCCGCTGCTCCATCCGCGAGATGTGCCGGGAGAGGCGGCTCTTCGACCAGAGCATGCGGTCGGCCAGCGCGGTGAGCCGCCACCGGTGGCCGGGCGTGGAGGACAGCGCCGACAGGACGTCGTAGTCGGGTGCCGACAGCCCCGAGTCGCTCGCGAGGTCGCGGCTGACCTGGGCGTCCAGCAGCAGGCGCATCCTGCGGTAGCCGATCCAGGCCCGGAACTCGGCGTCGTCCAGCCAGTTGGGCTCCATGACCCGGCAGTTTAGTTGACGTGTAACCGACCTCCGCTCTAGGTTTACATGTAAACCAAAGTGGAGGAGGCGGGTCGTGTTCGGACTGGGCATATCGACGTCGGCGGCGTCGGGGGCCGATCCCGTGGGCGACGCCCGCGCGGCGGAGGAACTGGGCTTCGACTTCGTCTCGGCGTCGGACCACCCGTGCGGCGTCGAGCCCACGTACGAGCTGTGGACGATGCTGACCTGGGTGGCCGCCGCCACCTCGCGGATCAAGGTGGCGACGCGGGTGCTGGGGGTGCCGTACCGGCCGCCCGCGATGGTCGCCAAGATGGCCGAGACGCTCCACCGGCTCTCCGGCGGCCGGCTGATCCTCGGCCTCGGCGGCGGCTACTCCGACGAGGAGTTCCGCGCGTTCGGGCTCGGGGTGCCGACGCCCCGCGAGAAGGTGGACGGCATGGTGGAGGCCGTCCACATCATCCGCGGCCTGTGGTCCGAGTCGGACTTCACCTATGAAGGCTCCCGCTACCGCACCGATCGGGCCACCATCGAGCCCAAGCCCCTCAGCCCCATCCCGATCTGGCTGGGCACGTACGGGCCGCGCGCCCTCGACGCCACCGGCCGGCTGGCGGACGGCTGGATCCCGTCCCTGGGGTTCGCGCCGCCGGAGCGGGCGGCGGCCATGCGCGACCGGATCCTGTCGGCCGGTCGCGCCGTCGAGTGCGTCTACAACGTCACCTTCCGCATCGGGTCCCCCGCAGAGGTCGACGGCGTGGTCGCCGGCTCGGCGGCGGAGGTGACCGACCGTCTGGCGGCGTTCGTGGAGCTGGGGTTCACGTCGATGAACTTCACGCCCCTCGGCCCCGGCCCGCGCGCCCAGGCCGAACGCCTGGCCGAGGACGTCCTGCCCGCGCTGCGCGCGGCGGCCTGCTGACCGGCGGCGGCCTGCCGGGAAGGCGATCCGGGCCTGCGGCGAAGCATGGGTGACCGTCCACCACTTCGTGAAGGCAGCCTGATGACGGAGACGACAACGTGATCGCCGAAGCGGGCGAACAGCTGACCGACGCCGAGCTGGCCGCCCGGTACCGGCGGGACCCCGAGCTGTTCACCCTCGTGCACGACCGCCATTTCCGCGACATCTACCTGTACGTGGCCGGCCGGCTGGACACGCAGATCGCCGAGGACATCACGGCCGAGACGTTCCTGCTGGCCTTCGACCACCGCGACCGGTTCGACCCGGAGCGCGGCGGATTACGGCCCTGGCTGTTCGGCCTGGCCACCAACCTGATCGCCAGGCACCGGCGCAAGGAGATCCGCCACTACCGGGCGCTGGCCCGGCTGGGCCCCGAACCCGTCATGGAAGGCCATGAGAACCGGGTCGTGGCCTCCGTCACGGCCCAGGGCATGCAGCCGTACCTGGCCAGGGCGCTCGCCGCGCTGTCGCCGGGCGAGCGCGACGTCCTGCTGCTCGTGGCCCTCGGCCAGCTCGGCTACGACGAGGTGGCCCAGGCGCTCGGCATCGCCCCCGGCACGGTCGGATCCAGGCTCAGCCGGGCGCGCGCGAAGATCCAGGCCCTCGTCGACAAGGAGACAGCTCGTGGATGACCTGAAGGAGCTCGCCACCCTGCTGGCCAAGCCGGAACCGGCCGCCGAGGCGATGGCGCGCAGCAGGAGCCGCCTCCAGGACAGGGCGCGCGGCCGTACCCACCGCCGGCGGACCGGATGGCTCGCGCCCGCGCTCGCCCTGGCCGCCGCGGCGGCCGTCACCGTGCTCGCGACGGGCGCGATCACGCCCGCCGGCACGCCGGCCTCGGGCAGGGAGGTGCTGCTCATGGCCGCGGCGAGCGCCGAGCGCACGCCCGAGGGCGCCGGACGCTACTGGCACGTCACCCGGGAGTACCGGGGCGTGGACATCCCCACCCGTGAGAGCTGGACCACGCGGGACGGCCGGCGCTGGTCCAGGGGCCGGCCGGACGCCCCCGCCGGGGTCGTCGTGCCCGACCCGAACCCCCTCAGGCTCAAGGGGGCCGAGGTGAGCATCGAGGAGCTCGAAGAGCTGCCGACGGAGCCGGCGGCGCTGACGTCCCGGATCGCCGCGCTGCCCGGGCTTCCCAGCGCCATGAGCTCCTCCGAGCAGCGCGGCGATCCGCTGTTCTCCCTGGTCGCGCTCATCTCGGAGCTGCCCGCGCCGCCGGAGGTCCGGTCGGCGGCGTTCCGGGCGCTCTCCGCGACACCCGGGGTCGAGAACGCCGGCGAGGTAGAGGACGGGCAGGAGCTGCGCTTCCCCAACCCCGACGGCGGGCCGGAGATCAGGATGGTGGTCGATCCCGAGAGCGCACGGGTGATCCGGACGAACTACCTCTACGGCGGCGACGGGGGCCTGTCGTGGGGCCGAGACTTCGTTTGGGTGACCGCCACCTGGACCGACCAGCCACCGCGATGAGCCGGGGAATCCCCGACCGGAGTGATCGGCCTCTGCGGTGACGCGGCGAAGCCGCTGAGTGGGTAGCCGGACGGTTGTCCACAGAACGCGGTTCGGCTCTGCGGGGGCCGGGGTGAGGGCGTCAGCCTGGACCCCGTGAACGCCGCACTCTCGTTGCTCGGCCGTGCCGAGCGCATCACCCGGTCCTGCCGGCAGGCCGTCGTCTGCCGGCAGACGGCCGCACACGTCTGGGGCCTGAGCGTGCTCTCCATCCCCGAGGCCGACTGGCCGGTGGAGGTGATCGCCCCCGCTCACCTGGCGATCCCCGGCTGCGTCACGTACGTGGGCGAACCGCCCGCCGACGACGTCACTGACCACCGGGGCGTCCGGCTCACCACCATGGCGCGCACGGCCCTCGACTGCGCCCGGTCGTTGCCGCGTCCGGAGGCGGTGGCGGCGCTCGACCAGTTCGCGCGGCGGGGCGTCGACATGGAGGCGCTGTGGCGTCGTCCGCTCAACTCCTGGCGGCTGCGCGACACGCTGAGCCTGGCCGACGGCGGCGCCGCCTCGCCCCGGGAGAGCTGGCTGCGGGTCGTCCTCGTCGACGGCGGCCTCCCCAGGCCCACCACGCAGCTCGCCGTGCCCCTGGGCGGCGGCCGGCACGCCTACCTCGACCTGGGGTGGGAGCCGTACCGGGTGGGGGTCGAGTACGACGGCCAGGAGCACCACACCTCCCCGGCGGACCGGCGGCGTGACGCGGCCCGCCGCGAGGAGCTGCGGCGGCTGGGCTGGCGGGTGATCGCCGTACGCCGCGACGTCATCCCCGGCCAGATCGCCGGCCTTCTCCGGCACGTCGCCGACGCGTTGATCGAGCGCGGCTGGCAACCCGGCCCGGAGGGCACCGTCCGCGTCCTCCGCCAGATCCGCGCGGCCCGCCGCGGAACCGCTCGCCATCCCCGGCGCCGGCGGTTCTCGTGAGGGCGTCCCCGGTGGCTCGGAGGGCGTCGGCAAGGTCAGGCGATCGTGACCGGGAGCTCCTTGATGCCGTTGATGAAGTTCGAGCGCAGGCGGCGGGCCGGGCCGGCCTGGCGGATGCGCGGCCGGCGCCTGGCCAGCTGCTCGAACAGGACACGCAGTTCCAGCTTGGCGAGGTGGTTGCCGAGGCAGAAGTGCGCGCCGCCGCCGCCGAACCCGATGTGCGTGTTGGGGGTGCGTCCGATGTCGAAGACCTCGGGGTCCGGGAACACGGAGGCGTCCCGGTTGGCGGAGGAGTAGAAGACCACGACCTTGTCGCCGTCCTTGATGGGCTGCCCGCCGAGCACCTGGTCCGCCATCGACGTGCGCCGGAACAGGTTGACCGGCGAGACCCACCGGACGATCTCGTCGGCCGCCGTCCTGGCCAGCGTGGGGTCGGCCACCAGGCGGTCCCACTGGTCGGGGTGCTCGAAGAGGGCCAGCATGCCGCCGGAGGCCGCGTTGCGGGTGGTCTCGTTGCCCGCGACGATCAGCAGCAGGACGAACAGGTCGAATTCGTCCTCGCCGAGGGTTTCGCCCTTGTCGTCGGGCTGGAGGAGCTTGGTGATGATGTCGTCCTTGGGGGCGGCTCTGCGCTGCGCCGCGAGCTCGTTGGCGTAGGCGTACACCTCCATGGCGGCGCCGGAGCCCTCCTCGGGGGTCGCCGCGTAGTCGGGGTCCTGGGCGCCGATCATCCGGTTCGACCAGGAGAACAGCTTGTCGCGGTCGGTCGCGGGAGCGCCGAGCAGCTCGCAGATCACGTACAGGGGGAGGGGGGCGGAGACCTCGGTGACGAAGTCCACCTCGCCGGAGCACTTGTCGAGCAGGTCGTCGCAGATGTCGCGGATGTGCTGTTCGAGGGCGCCGATCGTCCGGGGGGTGAAGCCGCGGTTGACCAGGGAACGCCGCCTGGTGTGCTCGGGCGGGTCCTGGTTGAGCATCATCAGCCGCTGGAGGGCGATCTGGTCCTCGGGCATCTCGTCGAAGAGGGCGAGCTTCTTGGCCGAGGAGAACAGGTCGGAGTGGCGGGACACGTGCACGACGTCCTCGTAGCGGGTGACCGCCCAGAACCCGGGCTCGCCGTCGTGCCAGTGGACGGGGGAGTTGGCGCGGAGCCAGGCGAGCTGTTCGTGGGGTGGGCCGGAAGTCGCGTAACGGTCCCTGTCTACGAGGTCGATATGCACGCGCGGTCACCTCTTGATCAAGCGCTTGGTTTACTCGTACTGAAACGTGTTCTATTACGCCACTGTACGCCCGTCAAGTAGCCCCACCCCGCCACCCTCCCAACGCTCCAGACACCGCCGCCATAACCCCGGAGCAGACACCTCCTCCCCACCCGCCATAACCCGACAGCAGACAACCCCCTCCCCGCCGACGCTTCCTCACCCATGCCCCAGCCCAGCACCACAGCGGTGCCGCCCCCGTGCTCACCACCGCTAACCGACTTGGCCCCACTCCCAACCCCACCCAAGCCCCACCCCCAAGCCCGGCCCCCAAGCCCGGCCCCCAAGCCCGGCCCCCAAGCCCGGCCCCCAAGCCCGGCCCCCAAGCCCGGCCCCCAAGCCCGGCCCCCAAGCCCGGGGCCCAAGCCCACCCCCAAGCCCGGGGTCCAACCCCCCAAGCCCGGGGTCCAAGCCCACCCCCAACCCCAGCCCGGCCCCCAACGCCACCCCCAACCCCAAGCCCGGCCCCCAAGTCCGGCATCAGCGCGGCTCTTGGCGGCGACCGTGCCGACGCCCCGATTGGCGAGGGTCGTCTGGGGCGGCGCCAAGGACGTCGCGCCGAACGGGCGGAGTCGTCAGGAGTGGGCGAGTGGTGAGGGAGAAAGGGTGAGGTACCTCCGATGTTTTTGGAGGTGGTGCGGATCGGCAAGGGAGGGGAATCTTCGGAGCTATGGGGGCTGAGGGAGGTGATTGGTTAGGGTTCGAGGTGTCGTTCTGGGTCACGGATCGGAGGTATCCCGCTGGACGCCCTTGACATGCGCCGCCATGTCGCAGCAGCATCTGAGGCACAGACATCCGATGAATAAGTGAAGGGTGCGGTGTGAAGCTGCTGCGAGTGGGACCTGTCGGACAGGAGCGGCCGGTGGTGATGGACGCCTCCGGCACCCTGCGCGACATCGGGGAGCCCGAGATCGACGGGGCTTTTCTCGCCTCCGGGGGAGTGGCGCGCGTGCGTGACGCGCTGGAGCGCGGCGACCTGCCCGTCGTCGACGCCGCCGGGCTGCGGGTGGGCGCGCCGATCGCCCGGCCGGGCAAGGTGGTCTGCATCGGGCTGAACTACCGCGACCACGCCGCCGAGTCCGGCGCGGAGCCGCCCGCCGAGCCCGTGGTGTTCATGAAGGCCGCCAACACCGTGATCGGCCCGTACGACGAGGTGCTGGTGCCGCGTGGCAGCGTGAAGACCGACTGGGAGGTGGAGCTGGCGGTCGTGATCGGCCGGCGGGCCCGCTATCTCGACAGCCGGGACGAGGCCCTCGACGTGATCGCCGGATACGCGATCTCCAACGACGTCTCCGAGCGGGAGTTCCAGCTCGAACGCGGCGGCCAGTGGGACAAGGGCAAGTCGTGCGAGACGTTCAACCCACTGGGTCCCTGGCTGGTGACGGCGGACGAGGTCGGCGACCCGCAGAGCCTGGGGCTGCGCCTCTGGGTGAACGGCGAGCCGCGCCAGGACGGCGGAACCAAGGACATGATCTTCGATGTGGCCGAGATCGTGCGGTACCTGAGCCGGTTCATGGTGCTCGAACCCGGTGACGTGATCAACACCGGTACCCCGGCCGGGGTCGCGATGGGCATGCCCGGCCAGCCGTACCTGCGGGCAGGCGACGTGATGGAGCTGGAGATCGACGGGCTCGGCCGCCAGCGGCAGACGGTGGGGCAGGCCTGATGGCGTACAGAATCGTCGCGCTGGAGACGCACGACGTGCGTTTCCCCACGTCGCGAGAGCTGGACGGCTCGGACGCGATGAACCCCGACCCCGACTACTCCGCCGCCTACGTGGTGCTGAAGACCGACGACGGGGTCGAGGGGCACGGGTTCGCGTTCACCATCGGACGCGGCAACGACGTGCAGACCGGAGCGATCCGGGCGCTTGAGCCGTATGTGCTCGGCCGGGACGTCGAAGACCTCGGCGCGCTGTACAAGGAGCTGGTCAACGACTCGCAGCTGCGCTGGCTGGGCCCGGAGAAGGGCGTCATGCACATGGCGATCTCCGCCGTGGTCAACGCCCTGTGGGACCTGAAGGCCAGGCGGGCGGGCAAGCCGGTGTGGCGGCTGCTGTCGGAGATGTCGCCCGAGGAGATCGTCGGGCTGATCGACTTCCGCTACCTGAGCGACGCGCTCACCCAGGACGAAGCCCTCCAGATCCTGAAAAATGCGGAAGAGGGGAAGGAAGAGCGGATCCAGCGGCTCATCGAGACCGGCTACCCCGCCTACACCACCTCTCCCGGCTGGCTCGGCTACGACGACGACAAGCTGCGACGCCTCTGCAAGGAGGCCCTCGACCAGGGCTTCGGCCAGATCAAGCTCAAGGTCGGCGCCGACCTCGACGACGACCTGCGCCGCTTCCGCGTGGCCCGCGAGGTCTGCGGCCCCGACTACCCGATCGCGATCGACGCCAACCAGCGCTGGGACGTCGCCTCGGCCATCGAATGGGTGAGCGCGCTGAGCCCGTACCGGCCGCACTGGGTGGAGGAGCCGACCAGCCCCGACGACGTGCTCGGCCACGCCGCCATCGCCGAGGGCATCAGGCCGGTCCCGGTCGCCACCGGCGAGCACGTCCAGAACCGCATCGTCTTCAAGCAGCTTCTCCAGGCCGGCGCGATCTCCTACCTGCAGATCGACGCGGCCCGGGTCGGCGGGGTCAACGAGAACCTGGCGATCCTGCTGCTCGCGGCCAAGTTCGGCGTGCCGGTCTGCCCGCACGCGGGCGGCGTCGGGCTGTGCGAGCTGGTGCAGCACCTGTCGATGTTCGACTACGTGGCGATCACCGGCACGATGGACGGCCGCGTGATCGAGTACGTCGACCACCTGCACGAGCACTTCGTGCACCCGGTCGTCATCGACCACGGCCGCTACACCGCCCCCATGGCCCCCGGTTTCAGCGCCGAGATGCACGCGGCGTCGATCGCCGCCCACAGCTTCCCCGACGGCCAGGTATGGAGGGCCACGTCATGACGCTCAAGGCCATCGTGACCGGCGGCGGTTCAGGCATCGGCCTGGCCACCGCCACCCTGCTCGCGGCGCGCGGCATGCAGGTCGCCTGCCTCGACCTCGCCCCGCCCGGCGACCCCTTCGTGGGGATCAAGGCGGACGTGGCCGACGACGCGTCCGTGCGCGCGGCGGTGGCCGAGGCCGCGGAACGGCTCGGCGGCATCGACATCGTGATCAACAACGCGGGCGTCGGTGCCCAGGGCACGGTCGAGGACAACCCGGACGAGGAGTGGCGGAAGGTCTTCGAGGTCAACGTGTTCGGCATCGTCCGGGTGAGCCGGGCGGCGCTGCCGTACCTGCGCAGGTCGGAGCACGCGGCCATCGTCAACACCTGCTCGATCGCGGCCACCGCGGGGCTGCCGCACCGGGCGCTCTACAGCGCGACCAAGGGCGCGGTGTTGTCGCTGACCCTGGCCATGGCCGCCGACCACGTCCGTGAGGGCATCCGCGTCAACTGCGTCAACCCGGGCACCGCCGACACCCCGTGGGTGGGGCGGCTGCTCGACTCGGCCGACGATCCCGAGGCCGAACGAGCGGCGCTGAACGCCAGGCAGCCCATGGGCCGCCTGGTCAGCGCCGAGGAGGTCGCCGCCGCGATCGCCTATCTGGCAGGTCCCGAGTCCGCCGCGACCACCGGCACCGCGCTCGCGGTCGACGGCGGCATGCAGGGGCTACGGCTCCGGCCAACCAACCAAGGAAGGTAACCCCCCCATGAAGATCGGTCCGGTGGTCGCGAGCGCGGCCCTGCTGGCGGTCGTCGCCGCCTGCGGTTCCAGCGGCACGAACGGCTCCAGCGGCTCCAGCGGCTCCACGGCGGAAGGGGGAGGCGGCGGCAAGGTGGGCATCGACCACCCGCGCGCCGACTCCGACTTCTGGAACTCCTACATGAAGTACGTCCCGCAGATGGCGACCGAGCTCAAGGCCGACCTGATGCCCGCCACGAACTCCCAGAACGACGTCTCCAAGCTGGTCAACAACGTGCAGGCGCTGGTCGGCCAGGGCGCCAAGGCGATCGTCATGGCCCCCCAGGACACCGGCGCCATCGCCAACACGCTCCAGCAGCTGGAGAACAAGAAGATCCCCGTGGTCACCGTGGACACCCGGCCCGACAAGGGCAAGGTCTATATGGTCGTACGCGCCGACAACCGCGCGTACGGCACCAAGGCGTGCGAGTTCCTCGGCGAGAAGCTCGGCGGCAAGGGCAAGGTCGTGCAGCTTGAGGGCGCGCTCAGCTCGATCAACGGCCGCGACCGGTCCGAGGCGTTCAACGAGTGCATGAAGAGCAAGTTCCCCGGCATCACGGTGTTCAGCGAGCCGACCGAGTGGGAGGGCAGCAAGGCGGCGTCCATGCTCCAGACCCGCCTGGAGCAGAACCCGGACATCAAGGGCATCTACATGCACGCCGGCGGCGTGCACCTGGCTCCGACGCTGCAGGTGCTCAAGCAGAAGAACCTGCTGGTCCCGCCGACCGACCCCAAGCACGTCTTCGTGGTCTCCAACGACGGCATCCCGCAGGAGTTCGAGGAGATCCGCAAGGGCAACATCGACGCCACGGTGTCGCAGCCGGCCGACCTCTACGCCCGGTACGCGATCTTCTACGCCAAGGCGGCGGTCGACGGCAAGACGTTCCAGCCGGGCCCGACCGACCACGGCAGCAACATCATCCAGCTGCCCAACGGCTTCGAGGACCAGCTCCCGGCGCCGCTGGTGACGAAGGACAACGTGGACGACCAGAACCTCTGGGGTAACCAGGTCAAGTGATGAAATATCACGTTGAAGCCCGAAATGTCGTCAAGCGTTTCGGTCCGACCACCGCGCTGAACGGCGCGGAGATCGCCATCGCCGAGGGCCAGACCCACGCCCTCGTCGGCCGGAACGGCGCGGGGAAGTCCACCCTCGTGTCGATCCTCACCGGGCTCCAGCGGCCGGACGAGGGCGAGGTGCTGTTCTCGGGAGAGGCGGCGCCCGCCCTGGCCGACCGCGACGCCTGGCGGCAGCGCGTCGCGTGCGTGTACCAGAAGTCCACGATCATCCCGGCGCTGACGGTCGCGGAGAACCTGTTCGTCAACCGCCAGACCGGCCGCGGCCGGATGATCAACTGGCGGGCGCTGCGGGCCAAGGCGCGCGAGCTGCTGGACACCTACGAGGTGGACGTCGACCCGCAGGCGCTGGCCGGCGAGCTGGGCGTCGAGCAGCGGCAGCTCGTGGAGATCGCGCGGGCGCTGTCGTTCGGCGCCCGGTTCATCATCCTCGACGAGCCCACCGCCCGGCTCGACGGCCCGGCCATCGAGCGGCTGTTCACCCGCATGCGCTCACTGCGCGAGCAGGGCGTCACGATGATGTACATCTCCCACCACCTGGACGAGGTGTACGAGATCTGCCAGAGCGTCACGGTCTTCCGCGACGCCCGGCACATCGTGACCCGGCCGGTCGCCGGGTTCCCCCAGGACGAGCTGGTGGACGCGATGACCGGCGAGGCCACGGCCGCCTACGAGTCCCGGCAGCGCGTGCCCGGCGAGGCGGTCGTGCTGTCGGGCGCGGGCCTGTCGCTGACCGGCCGCTACCAGGACGTGGACATCTCGGTCAGGTCCGGCGAGGTCGTGGGCCTGGCGGGCTCGGCGAGCAGCGGCAAGGTCGGCCTGGCCGAGACCCTGGTCGGGCTGCGCAAGCCGGACACGGGCGTGGTCACGATCGACGGCACCCGGGTCAGACCGGGCGACGTGCCCGCCGCCATGCGCGCCGGGCTCGGGTTCGTGCCCGAGGACCGGCACCACGAGGGTTTCGTGCCGATGTTGTCGGTGGGGGAGAACGCGACCCTGCCGATCGCCCACAAGCTGGGCGCCTACGGCATCGTCTCGCCCGCGCGGCGCCGGGCCAGGGCCGTCCAGATGATCGAGAGCCTGGACATCAAGACCGAGGGGCCCGACCAGCCCGTCGGCGACCTGTCCGGCGGGAACGCGCAGAAGGTCGTGTTCGCGCGGGCGCTCGTGGACGACCCGAGGGCGCTGGTCGTGATCAACCCGACCGCGGGCGTCGACGTCAAGGCCAAGCAGGCCCTGCTCGGCGCGGTCGAGGACGCCGTCGGCCGGGGCGCGGGGGCCGTCGTGGTCTCCGACGAGCTCGACGACCTGCGCATCTGCGACCGGGTGCTGGTGATGTTCCACGGCAGGGTCGTCAAGGACGTGCCGCGTGGCTGGACCGACCACGAGCTCGTGGCCGTGATGGAAGGCATACAAGAGTGACCACTTTGACTGCTCCGGCCCCCCGGCTGAGGCTGGCCAGGTTCCGCGACCTGACCCTGGTGCCGGTGATCCTGCTCCTGCTGGTCGTGGGCGCGTTCCTCGACCCGACCTTCCTGACGGCGGGCAACCTGACGAACGTCCTGCAGCAGCAGGCGGCGATCTCGCTGCTCGTGCTGGCCGAGGCGATGATCCTGATCGCCGGGAAGTTCGACCTGTCGCTGGAGTCGACGGTCGGCACCGCGCCCGGCATCGCCGTGATGCTGGTCGTACCGGCCTCGGCGGGCGGGTTCGGCCTCGGGCTGCCCGGCTGGCTGGTGATCCCGCTGGCCCTGCTCGTGGGCGCGGCCATCGGCGCGTTCAACGGGTTCCTGATCATCAGGTTCCAGCTGTCGGCGTTCATCGTCACGCTGGCCATGCTGATCATCGTGGACGGCCTCCAGCAGGGGCTCACCCAGGGCAAGACGCTGTTCCAGCTCCCCGACTCGATGCTCTACCTCGGCAGCGCCACCTGGCTCGGCCTGCCCGCCGCCATCTGGATCGCCGCGCTGCTGTTCGCCGCCGGCATCTTCGGCCTGACCTACCTCCGGCTCGGCCGCTCGCTGTACGCCATCGGCGGCAACGCCGACGCCGCCCGCGCCGCCGGCATCCGGGTGGACCGCGTGCTGTTCGGCGTGTTCGTCCTCGGCGGCATCCTGGCCGCCACGGCCGGCATCCTGGAGACCGGACGCCTCGGCGCGATCGGCAACGAGATGGGCGACGGCTGGATCTTCATGGTCTTCGCCGCGGCCGTCATCGGCGGCGTCAGCATGGACGGCGGCAAGGGCACCGTCCTCGGCGCGCTGACCGGTGTGCTGGTGATCGGCCTGGTCCAGAACATCCTCACCCTCATCGGGGTCTCCGGTTTCTGGCAACCGGTCATCTACGGTGGCATCATTCTCATCGCACTGATCATCAGCAGGATCGCCGGCGGAAAGGCGCAGGACTGATGGAACGCCTCGCCCTGCGCACCAGGCTCCGGCCCGGGTGCGAGGAGATCTACGAACGGGAGCACGCCACGATCCCGGCAGCCCTGGAGTCCGCGCTGCGCGCCCACGGCGTGATCTCGTGGCGCATCTTCCGCGACGGCCTCGACCTGTTCCACTTCGTGGAGGTCGAGGACTACGCCGCGCTGCAGGCCGCGCTCAAGGACGACCCCGCCGACCAGGCTTGGCAGCGCCAGATGAACCGCCTGCTCGACGGCGACTTCGACCAGTCGGCGGGCGGCCTGCGCCAGGTCTGGGAGCTGACGTGATCGACCTGCCCCGCGTCGGCCTCGGCGGCGCCCCGCTCGGCAACCTCTACCAGGCGGTCTCCGGCGAGCAGGCGCGGGCCACGGTCGACGCGGCCTGGGACAGCGGCGTGCGGCTCTTCGACACCGCGCCCCACTACGGGCTGGGGCTGTCCGAGCGCCGCCTGGGCGCCGCGCTCGCGGAGCGGTCGGGCTACGTCCTGTCCACGAAGGTGGGCCGGCTGGTGGTGCCCTCGCGGGTGCGCGACGACGACGAGATGTTCGACGTCCCGGTCGGGCTGGGCCGCGCATGGGACTTCTCGGCCGACGGCGTGCGCGACTCCCTGGAGGACTCCCTGGCCCGGCTCGGCCTGCCGGAGATCGACATCGCGCTCATCCACGACCCCGACGACCACCTGGAGCAGGCGCTGGCCGAGGCGTACCCGGCGCTGGCCGAGCTGCGGGAGCAGGGCGTGGTCAAGGCGATCGGCGTCGGGATGAACCAGTGGCAGGCGCCGCTGCGCTTCGTCCGGGAGACCGGCGTCGACGTCGTCATGCTCGCCGGGCGCTACACGCTGCTCGACCAGTCGGGGCTGCCGCTGCTGGACGAATGCGCCGAACGCGGCGTCCGGGTGCTGGCCGCGGGGGTCTTCAACAGCGGCCTGCTGGCCACACCGGCCCCGTCGGGCACCTTCGACTACGCGCCCGCGCCGGCGCCGCTGCTGGACCGGGCCACCCGGATCGCCGCCGTCTGCGAGCGCCACGGCGTCTCGCTGCCGCAGGCGGCCATGGCCTTCCCGCTGCGCCATCCGGCGGTCGCCTCGATCGTGCTGGGCGCCCGCGCGCCCGAGGAGGTCCTGGCCAACGCCGCCCTGTGGGCCCGCCCGGTCCCCGAGGAGCTGTGGCTGGAACTGGCCGGCGAGGGTCTGCTGGGCTGACCGCGGCCGGGCCCCCGCCCGGCCGCCGTCCTCGTTCAGTGCACCTGTACGGACGCGCCGAAGGCCAGGGCCACGTCCCACACCCGGGAGAAGACGATCACCCGGCCGCCGTCCAGCCCGCCGCAGGCGACCGGCTTGCTGATGGCCGACGTGATGCCCTGCGCCGCGACGTCGTCGAACCAGTTGGTGTAGGAGTAGACCGGGCCGCCGCTGTCGCCGTGGGCCACGGCGCAGCCGCCGACGACGCTCTTGGCCCTGACCATGTGCTTGACGTACTGCCCGTTCGTGTACGTGCCGCTCCACCCGGTCTCGGTCACCTTGATCAGGCAGTACTCGCCCAGCGACGCCCCCGAGTTGCACACGAAGTTGCCCACGTATGCCTTCCACAACGCGACCACCCGGTTGCTGGTGGCGGCCGCCGGACCGCCGTCGAAGACGTCGGCCGTGGCGTCGGCCAGGACGATCGCGGCGTCCCGCTTGGGCAGCCGCCACTGCAGATCGCCCATGCGGTTCGCCGGGCTGCCCGAGCCGCCGCCGTCGTAGAAGGAGTCCCAGAACTCGCCGCAGTGCGCGGCGGTCAGGAAGCCGGGATTGCCGTTCTTGTCGTAGACGGCGAACCCCGAGGTGCAGCCGGAGCCGGTCCTGGCGTTCCAGGTCCGGCCGCCCGCGTAGTAGCTCGGGACGTCGTCCTGCCTGCTGTAGGCCGGGTCGAAGCGCTCGCCGCGCTCCAGCGTGATCGGCGCGGTGGCGCCGCTCGGCCGCTGGAGCTGGTCGGGGGCGGTGTCCTCGTCCGGGACCGAGAGTCGCACGCCGCTCCCGTCGGCCTGCGGGGCGGCGCCCGTCACCTGTCCGGACTCGCTCCACTCGTCGGCCTCGGCGAGGAGGTCGGCGTAGGAGAAGGCGGACGGGAGCACGGAGACCGGGGCGGTCAGCCGTCCCTCGTCGACCACGGCCCGCACGGGCGCGGGCACCTGGCCCTTCCAGTACAGGCGCACCTCGTGGTTCTCGGGCGCGACGACCACGCCGCCGTACCCGTCGGAGGTCTCGGCCACGGCCGTGACGCGGTCGGCGACGGCGTTCAGCCGGGTCTGCTCGGTGAAGAGCGCGTCCCAGCTCGCGAAGCCGCCGGGGACCTGGCCGCGCGGGCCGGTCGAGTCCCTGGCCGGCGGCTTGCCCCCGGCGTCGGCTGCCTGCCGGGTGAGGTCGGGGCCGGAGACGGTGACCGCCGAGGCGGCTCCGGCGCCCAGGAAGGGCACGACGGCGCACGCCAAGATCAGCACCGTACGGCGTAAGCGGATGTTCTGCATGGATCCCCCCATGTCTGGATGAGGGGCCATCACAGCAGGCGATCCGGCACGCCTACCGCGTCCAAGTACCGCTCCGCGCTGTGCTTTGCGGGCTTGCGGCCTCAGGAGGGGATGAACAGCCAGAACGCGGACGTGCCGGACTCGTAGCGGGAGTCCAGGCGTTTGGCCACCACGCCGGGCAGGCCCTGCTCGCGCGCCGCCTGCCGGACCGCGCCGGCCTCGCCGGGCCACGAGGGCGCGGTCTGCCAGCGGGGGCCGGCCAGCCCGAGCGACTCCAGGGCGGCCCGCCGGTCGGCGAACGGCTCGTCCACCAGGGAGCGGCCCTCGTCGTACAGCAGGTCCTGGACGACCAGGAGCTCGGTCCCGGCCAGCGTGACCACCTCGCCGTCCAGCACCGCCGTCCGGCTGCCGAACGACTCGGCCAGCGGGCGCAGCCACGGATGCTCGCGGGCGGCCGTCGTGCGCCCGCCGTCGACGGGGACCAGGAGCCGGCGTCCGCCCCAGGCGAACTCGAAGGCGTAGGCGGCGGCGTCCCTGGGCGGCCGGGCGCGCTCGGTGGGCAGCATGGGCTCCACGTCGGGGAACGGGTCGCGGACGGGGGCGTCCATGCGGTGGATCATCCAGTTCTTGCCCCGCGTCCGGAACAGCACGAACCGCCCGGAGGCCCGCCGGCCGTGCAGGACGAACTTGACCTCGCGCTCGGACCACTTCTCGGTCTCGTACGTGCCGGTGTCCCAGACGGTCATGGTGCCGCCGCCGTACTCGCCCTTGGGGATCTCGCCGTGGAAGGTGAGGTACTCCATCGGGTGGTCCTCGGTGTGCACCGCCAGGTGGTTGGTGCCGGGGGCGGCGGGCAGGCCCTTGGGGACCGCCCAGGAGGCCAGCACGCCGTCGCGTTCCAGCCGCAGGTCCCAGTGCAGGGACCGGGCGTGGTGCTCCTGGATGACGAACGCGGCGCCGCCACCGTCCTCGGGAGGGGTGGCGGGCACGGGCTCGGGGGTCCGGCTGGGGTCGCGTTTGCTGCGGTATCGCTCCAGTTTGTCGGCCACGACACGGTTACTACCCGGGGAACGGGCGCCGATCAGTCGAGGGCCTTGCGCAGCCACGCCTCCACGCCCGCCACGTGCACGGTGGCCCACGACCGCGCCACGTCCGGCTGGCGGGCGGCGATGGCCTCGTAGATCGCGGTGTGCTGCTCGCGGGTCTTCTCCATCGCGCCCTCCTGGGTGAGGCCGCGCCACACCCGGGCCCGAGTGGTCGGACCTGACAGGCTCTCGATGAACGAGCAGAGCACGCTGTTGCCCGACCCGCGCGCGATGCGCTGATGGAACTCCAGGTCGTTGGCGACCAGCTCCTCGACCGTCGGCTGCGCGGGCAGCGAGTCGAGGATGCGCCGCAGCTCCTCGATGTCCTCGTCGCGCATCAGCTCGGTGGCCAGGGCCGTCGCGGCCGGTTCGAGGATGCGCCGCACCTCGAAGAACTGGATCACCGTGTCGTCGCGGTGCAGGTCGAGCACGAACGACATGGTGTCGAGCAGCAGGTGCGGCTCCAGGCTGGTGACGTACGTGCCGTCGCCCTGGCGCACGTCGAGGACGTTGATCAGGGCGAGCGCGCGCACGGCCTCGCGCAGCGAGTTGCGCGACAGGCCGAGCCGCTCGGCGAGGTCGGCCTCCTTCGGCAGACGGTCGCCCGGGGTCAGCTCCCCGGAGAGGATCATCTGCTTGATCTTGTCGATGGCCGCGTCGGTGACCGCCACACTCTTCTCCCTAGACATCGGATGTCTAGGAGTCTAGAGCCTGAAAGCGTACGGGATCGACGTCCGGGACGCGGCGGACCATGCCCCGGGTCTCCAGGGTGCGCAGATGGGCCGCGGCCTCGCCGGCCGCCATGCCGCGCAGCACGGGGGCCAGGTCGTCCCAGGGCCGGTTCCAGGTCATCATCGAGGCGACCTCCCAGATGGTCAGCGGTCGCGACCGCTCGGCCATGAGGGTGCGCAACCGGATCAGCTTCTCCTCGTGATGGTGGCGGATCTCGGCGGCGCGCGCGGCAACATCGGGAAATATCCACTCGTGTGCCGGCAGGGCGTCCAGGGGGCCCAGCTCGCCGACCCGGTCGAGCGAGTCCAGGAAGTCGCCCAGCGGATCGATGTCGTCGCGGTCGTAGGGATAGATCCCGATGTGCGGGGTGATGTCGGGCAGGACGTGGTCGCCGGTGAACAGCCGGTCGGCGTCCTCCAGGTGCAGGCAGATGTGGCCCGGCGTGTGGCCGGGCGTGTGCACGGCGCGCAGCTTGCGGCCGGGCAACTCCACCAGGTCGCCGTCGCGCAGCTCGCGGTCGGGCAGCGCGGGCGGCGTCGGCCGGGTGCCCATCGCCTCGCGCACCTCGCCGGGGGCGGCGCCGGCCCGCCTGAGCATGTCGGACTGGAAGCTCGCGTGCTCCTCCGCGGCGAACCGGTGCATGAGCCGGACCAGCGCGGCGTCCTCCTCGTGCATGGCGATCCAGGCCCCGGACGCCTCCTTGACCTGCCCGGCCAGCCCGGCGTGGTCGGGATGGAAGTGGGTGACGACCACGCCGCTCACGGCCCCGACGTCGAGCCCGAGCGCGGCCAGGCCGCCGCTGAGCGCCTGCCAGGCGTCGGGATGGTTCCACCCGGCGTCCACCAGCACCGGCCCGCGCGGCGACTCGACGGCGTAGACCAGCGTGTAGCCGAGCGGGTTGCCCGGGATGGGCACCGGCACGCTCCACACCCCGCCGCCGAGCTCCTGCGGCCGCTGTTCCGAGTACGGCCTGCGCCTGGTCTTCCCCACCGGTTCCCCCGATCGAGCACGTGCGTGTGAATGGTGGATCAGGTCAGGCGTTCGAGGATCGTCGCCGTGGCCAGAGCGCCGCCCGCGCACATCGTGACCAGCGCGGTGGTGGTGTCGGAGCGTTCGAGCTCGTGCAGGGCGGTGGTGATGAGCCGGGCGCCGGTGGCCCCGACGGGATGGCCGAGCGCGATGGCCCCGCCGTTGACGTTGACCCGGTCGAGGTCGGGCTCGTGCACCGCGGCCCACGAGAGCACCACGGACGCGAACGCCTCGTTCACCTCGAACCTGTCGATGTCGCCCATGGTCATCCCGGCCGCCGTCAGCACCTTCGCGGTCGCCTCCACGGGACCGTCGAGATGATAGTAGGGCTCGGCGCCGACGAGCGCCTGCGCCAGGATGCGCGCCCTGGGCCGCAGCCCCTGCCGGCGGGCCTCCTGCTCGCTCGTCACCAGCACGGCGGCCGCGCCGTCGGAGATCTGCGAGGACGTGCCGGCGGTGTGCAGGGCGCCCTCGGCGACCGGCTTGAGCCCGGCCAGGCTCTCGACCGTGGTCTCGCGTAACCCCTGGTCCCTGCGGACGGATCCGACGGGCACGATCTCCCGCTCGAACCGCCCGTCGGCCCACGCCTTGGCCGCCAGGCGCTGCGACCGCGCGCCGAACCAGTCGAGCCGCTCCCTGGTCAGCCCGCGCCGCCGGGCGATGCGTTCGGCCGCGGTGAACTGGTCGGGCAGGTCGATGCTCCAGTCGTCGGGACGCGGCCGCGCGGGGCGCACGTTGCTGCCGAGCGGCGCCCTGCTCATCATCTCGACCCCGCATCCGACGCCGGCCTCGATGACGCCCGCCCTGATCATCGCCGCCGCCAGGTGCACGGCCTGCTGCGAGGAGCCGCACTGGGCGTCGAGCGTGGTGACGCCCGTCTGGTAGGGGAGCCCGGCGTAGAGCCACGAGTAGCGGCCGACGTGGCCGCCCTGCTCGCCGGCCTGCGTGACGCACCCGGCGAACATCTGGCCGATCGTGGCCGGATCGACGCCGGCGCGCTGGACCAGGCCGTTCAGCGCCGCGGCCAGCACCTGCTGCGGCTTGAGCTCCGACAACCATCCCGCCCGCTTGCCGATGGGCGTGCGAACGGCTTCGACGATCACAGGTGTGCCCACAGTCGCCTCCAGAACGTTGCTCTGGCCGCGACTGTAACGCGTTCTACTTTGTGGTGGAAGCCTCGCTTCCGGCGGGGAACTCGGCGCGCAGCCCGAAAGTGTCGAAAAGCCGCAGGTCAAAGAACATGGCGACGTGGTTGACGCCTTCTTCGCGCAACGCCAGCACCATGATGGCGAAGCGGCGGTAGACGTCGTGCTCGCGGAAGTAGACGGCGAACGCGGGCTGGCCGTTGGCGGCCACGGGGAGCAGCCTGAGGTCGTGCGGCCGACTGGCGGGGCACTGCGTGGAGACGAGCTCGCCGATCGCGTCGGGACCTTCGTACCAGCCCACGTAGGGGGGCATCTCCCAGATCGCGTCTTTGGTGAACAGCGAGACCAGCTCGTCGACGTCGTAGTTCTCGAAGGCGGCGACGTAGCGGTCGAGCAGGTGGCGCTGCTCGGCGGAGAGCGGCTCGACCTGGTCGTCGAGGCTCGGCGAGACCTCGCTGAGCTGCGCGCGGGCCCGCTGCAGGATGCTGTTGACGGCCGCCGTGGACAGGCCGACCGCCTCGGCGACCTCGGCCGCCCGCCATCTGAGCACGTCGCGCAGGATCAGCACGGCGCGCTGCCGGGGCGGCAGGTGCTGGAGCGCGGCGACGAGCGCGAGCCGGATGCTCTCGCGCGAGGTCACGATCGAGGCGGGGTCGCCGGCCGCCTCGACCCCGGCCAGCGTGTCGGGCACCGGCTCCAGCCAGGGCACCTCGCCGTCCTGGACCAGGGGCGCGGCCGCCTCGGTGCTCGGGGCGCCGAGGCCGGTCGGCAGGGGCCGCCGGGTGCGGCTGTCGAGCGCGGTCAGGCAGGCGGTGGTGGCGATGCGGTAGAGCCACGTGCGCAGCGACGACCGCCCCTCGAACCCGTCGTAACCGCGCCAGGCGCGCAGATAGGTCTCCTGCACGAGATCCTCGGCGTCGTGCACCGACCCCAGCATGCGGTAGCAGTGTGCGAACAGCTCGCGCCGCATCGGATCGGCCAGCCGGAGGAAGTCTTCGCTCGTCGGCTTGTCGCTCATGCCCCCTGTATAGCTTCCGCCACCGACAAAAAGCCGATTAGGGCATGACGGAGATGTCCGGAAGGGGTTAGATGTCGGCCAGGAGGCGGGTCGCGGCGGTCTCGATGCGCCGCTGGATCTGGTCGTACGTGCGCCGCCCGCGCAACATCTCCAGCAGCTCCTGCACCCACACGCTGGCCAGCGAGCCCGCGAGGTCGAGCTGCTCCTCGCCGGCCTGGTCGATGGTCAGCCCGTCGGCGGAGACCCGCAGCAGCAGCCCCGTCATGCGGTCGCCGAACGGTGTCTGGACCTCGGCCATGATCAACGACCGGATCAGCGCGTCGGCCAGCTCCGGCTCGCGCATCAGCCCCCGCGTGGCCCGCATGAGCACGTCGACGGCCCGGCTGGCCGGCGTGGACGCCCCGGGCGGGCGGCGCTCGATGCTGCTCTCCAGCAGGTCGATCTCCTCGCCCACGACCGCGACGACCAGGTCCATCTTGGACGGGAAGTAGCGGTAGAGCGTGCCGAGCGCCACGCCGGCGCGCTCGGCGACCGTGCGCATCTGCATCGCCTCGACGCCGCCGCGCGAGGCCAGCGCGGCGGCGGCCTGGACGATGCGCTTGCGGCGTTGGTGCTGGCTGCGGGTGCGGACGCTGCGACCGCCCGCCGCCGCGCGGCCCTCGGCGGCCCCCTCGGTGTCGCTGGGGGGCGCGGAGAATGACCCGGGCGAGGTACGCATAAGAACACGTTATCTGATTTCTCGGCAACGCGGCTTGTTACTCGCGAGTCACAAACAGGCCGTATCGGCGCATGTCTACGGCGTTACAGGACTATGTCGGAACATTGTGCGGAGGGCCGGTACTGGACAGATATTAGAATCTGTTCTAGTTTGCCATTCGGCTTACCTAGCGCTTGCTGGAGGCTCGATGATCGCGCAGACGCTGGCGGCCCTGCTCCTCGACCGGGCGCAGGACGACCGACCTGGGCTGATGTTCGAGGGCGCGGTGTGGTCGTGGCGCGAGCACGTCGCCCGCTGCCGGGCGGCGGGGGCCTGGCTGAGCGGGCGCGGCGCGGGTCTGCACGTGGGCGTGCTGGCGGAGAACGTCCCGGAGCTGCTCCTCGTGCTCGGCGGGGCGGCGCTCGACGGGCACGTGCTGGTCGCGCTGAACCCGACGCGCCCGGCCGACGAGCTGGTCCGCGACGCCCGCGCAACCGACGTGGACCTCCTGCTCTGGGACGCCCCCTTCGCCGCCCTCGCCGCGTCGGTCGCCGAGGAGCTGGGCGTGGAGAGCATGCCACTGTCCACGGTGTCGTCCGCGGTGTCGTCAACGGTGTCGTCCCTGGGGGAGGGCGGCGGGCGGGCCGGTGAGGCGGCTCCTGGCGACCTGGTGATGCTGATCTTCACGTCGGGGACCTCGGGGCGGCCCAGGGCCGTCCGGATCACGCAGCGCAAGCTGGCGCTGCCGGGGCTGAGCCTGGCCGCGCTGCTCACGCCCGAGGACGTCGTCTACTGCTCGATGCCGCTGTTCCACTCCGGCGCCCTGATGGCCGCCTACGCCCCGGCCGTGGCCTCGGGGGCGGCGCTGGCCGTGCGCAGGCGGTTCTCGGCCTCCGGCCTGCTGCCGGACGTACGGCGGCACGGCTGCACCTACCTGCACTACGTCGGCAAGGCGCTCTCCTACGTCCTGGCCACCCCCGAACGCCCGGACGACGCCGACAACCCTCTCAGGATCGCCTTCGGCAACGAGGGCAGCGCGGTCGCGACCAGGCGGTTCGGCGAGCGGTTCGGCTGCCGGGTGATCGACGCGTTCGGCTCCACCGAGACGGCCATCTCCTTCAGCCCCGACCCCGGCGCCCCGCCCGGCAGCCTGGGCAGGCTGGGGGCGGGCGTGCAGATCCTCGATCCCGCCACCGGACGCCCGTGCCCGCCCGCCCGCATCGAGGGCGGCCGCCTGCTCAACCCGGACGAGGCCGTCGGCGAGCTGGTCAACACCGCCGGCCCCGGCCTCTTCGAGGGCTACTACAACGACCCGGACGCGGACGCCGAACGCGTCAGGAACGGCGCGTTCTGGTCCGGCGACCTGGCCTACGCCGACCCCGCCGGCCACGTCTTCTTCGCCGGACGCGGCACCGAACGGCTGCGCGTGGACGGCGAGAACCTGGCCGTCGCCCCCGTGGAGGCCGCCCTGCGGGAGTTCGGCGGCGTGGTGGAGGCGGCCGTCTATCCGGTGCCGGACGCGGCGGCCGGCGACCAGGTGATGGCGGCGCTGGTCATGGACGTCCCCTTCGACGCGGAGGCGTTCGCGGCGTTCCTGGCCGGGCGCACCGACCTGGGCCCCAAGTCCTTACCCCGCTATATCCGGATTTGTCGAGAACTTCCGCTGACCCCCTCCCACAAGGTCATCAAGCGGATCCTGGCCAAGGAGGCGTGGCGGACCGGCGACCCCGTCTGGTGGCGCTCCCCGTCCGGGTTGCGCCCCCTGACCGGCGTGGACGTCAAGGCGATCGAGGACGAGTTCGTCGAGCACGGCAGGCACCACCTCTTGGAGAGCTGATGGATTTCAACCTGGACGAGACCCAGCAGGACCTGAAGAAGCTGACCGCCGAAGTGCTGGCCAAGCAAGGAGAGGGCGGCCCGGCGGCCAAGCAGGGTGAAGGCGGCCCGGCGGCCGGGCAAGGGCAGGGCGGCTCGGCGGCCGAGGACGGGCTGTGGCAGGCCGGGCTCATGGGCGTGTGCGCGTCCGAGGAGGCGGGCGGCGCCGGGCTCGGCCCCGTCGAGATGGCCGTCGTGTTGCGCGAGGTGGGTGTGCGGGCGGTGGCCGTGCCGGCGTTGCCCGTCCTGGTGAGCACGCTGGCCCTGGCCCGGCACGGCAGCCCCGACCAGCGACGGCGCGTCACGCGCGGCACCCTGGCCCGGCGCGAGCCCGGCCGGGCCCCGGCCGACCCGCCGACGACGGCCGCCCGCCGCGAGGGCGACGGCTGGTCGCTGACCGGGCGCAAGGTCGCGGTGCCCTACCCGGCGGACGACGTCCTGGTCACCGCGGACGAGGGGCTGTTCCTGGTGGCGTCGCCGCCCGCGAGCCCCGAGTTCGCCTCGACCGGCGAGCCGGCCGCCACGATCCGGCTGGACGGCACGCCCGCCGAGGCGGTGGCCGGGCCCGAGGCGGCCGCCGACGCCGGACGCCTGTTCACCGTGGCCGTCGCCGCGCAGGCGAGCGGCGTCCTGGCCGGGGCGCTCGACCTGACCACCGCCTACATCAGGACGAGACGGCAGTTCGGCCGGGCGCTGGCCGAGTTCCAGGCCGTGACCATGCAGATCGCCGACGTCTACATCGCCGGCCGGGCCCTCGACGTGGCCATGTGGTCGGCGGCCTGGCGGCTGGCCGAGGGCCTGCCCGCCGACGAGGACGTGGCGCTGGCCGCGTTCCACGTCTGCGAGGCCGTCAAGGCGCTCTACACCTGCCAGCACCTGCACGGCGGCCTCGGGCTCGACGTCACCTACCCGCTGCACCGCCACTTCGCGCAGGCCAAGCACCTGTCCCACCTGCTCGGCGGCGCCGACGCCCAGCTCGACCTGATCGGAGCCCTCGTCTGATGCTGATCGACCTGACCCGGGAGCAGCGCGCGCTCCGCGACGAGCTGCGCGAGTACTTCCGCGGCTGCCTGACCGCCGAGGACCGCGCGAAGATCGCCGACGACCCGTTCGGCGAGGCGTACATGGAGCACTGCCGCCGGCTCGGCCGCGACGGCAAGCTCGGGCTGGGCTGGCCCAAGGAGTACGGCGGGGGCGGCTACGGCCCCCTGGAGCAGCAGATCTTCGCCAACGAGATCGCCCGCGCCGGGGTGCCGTACCCGATCATCACCGTGCAGACGGTGGGCCCGACGCTGATGCAGTACGGCACCCAGGAGCAGAAGGACCGGTTCCTGCCGCGCATCCTGGCCGGCGAGTGCCACTTCGCGATCGGCTACAGCGAGCCCGAGGCCGGCACCGACCTGGCCTCCCTGCGCACCACGGCGGTGCTGGACGGCGACCACTACGTCGTCAACGGCCAGAAGATCTTCACCAGCGGCGCGCACTACGCCCAGTACATCTGGCTGGCCGCCCGGACGAACCCCGAGGCCAAGAAGCACAAGGGCATCACGATGATGATCGCCGCCACCGACGACCCCGGCTTCTCCTGGACGCCGATCGTCACCATGGACGGCCGCCACCACACGAACTCCACCTACTACTCCGACGTGCGCGTCCCGGTGGACATGGTGGTGGGCGAGGTGGACCGGGGCTGGGACCTGATCGTCAACCAGCTCAACCACGAACGTGTCACCCTCGGCCCGGCCGGCAACCTCGGCCAGACCTACGACCGCTTCCTCGCCTGGGCCAGGCACGCCGGGCTGACCGACAATCCGGACGTACGCCGCGCCCTCGCCCGGGTGTGGGCCGCCTTCCGTACGAACGAGCTGCTCAACTGGCAGGTGGCGGCGAACATGGACCTCGGCTGGCTGGGCGCGCCCGACGCCTCGGCCACCAAGATCTACGGCTCCGAGCGCATGCAGGAGATCGGCCGGCTGGTCTGCGACGTCGTGTCCCGCTACGGCGACCCCTCCGACCCGGAGACGGCCGAGCTGGCCGAGCGCATGGACCACGGCGTCAAGGGCGCGGTGGTGCTGACGTTCGGCGGCGGGGTCAATGAAGTGCAGCGCGAGCTGATCGCGATGCTCGGCCTGAACCTGCCGAGGCCGCCGCGATGACCGACACGACCGCCGCGACGTCCGGCACGACAACTGGCGCGATGACCGACACGACCGCCGCGACGTCCGGCACGACTGACGCGATGACCACCGCGATGACCGACGCGGAGCTGCACGAGCTGGCCGGCAAGCAGATGGCGATGGGGGAGCTGCGCGGCGCCCCGGCCGCCGACCCGGTGAACGCGCCCATGATCCGCCACTGGCTGGCGGCCATGGGCGACGCCAACCCGCGCTATCTGGAGGAAGGCGTGGCGCCGCCCGCGATGGCCCAGGTGTGGACCATGCAGGGGCCGGGCTCGCAGGCCAAGGACCGCTCCCCGGTGGACGACCTGCTGGCCGCGCTCGACGCCGCGGGCTTCACCGGGGTCGTGGCGACCAACTGCGAGCAGACCTACCACCGGTACGCCAGGATCGGCGAGCTGCTGACCCCCGCGACCCGCTTCACGTCGCTGGCCGGGCCGAAGCGCACCGCCCTGGGCGAGGGCTACTTCGCCACCTGGAACGTCACCTGGTACGGCGACGACGACCAGCCGGTCGCCGAGATGCTCTTCCGGGTGCTGAAGTTCCGGCCGAAGGCGCCCGCCCCGCGCGCGCGGGAGCCGTACCCGCTGCGGCCGGCGGCCAACGCGGACACCGCGTTCTTCTGGGAGGGGGCGCGGAACGGCGAGCTGCGCGTCCAGAGCTGCGCGGACTGCGGGGAGCTGCGCCATCCGCCCGGTCCGATGTGCCCGAACTGCCGCTCGGGGAACCGGTCGCACGTCGTGGTGAGCGGCCGCGGCACCCTCTACAGCTACGTCGTCCACCACCATCCGCCGGTGCCGGGGCGCGAGGTCCCGTTCGTGGTGGGCGTGGTGGAACTGCCGGAAGGAGTACGGATCGTGGGCAACGTCGTGGACTGCCCGGTCGAGAAGGTGGAGGTCGGGATGGCCCTGCGGGTGACGTACCGGTCGATGGACGACGAGCTCGTCCTGCCGATGTGGACGCCGGAGGAGCCGTGACCCCCGCCGCCGGAACGGCCCTGCCCGAGCTGGAGGTGGACCTGACGCCCACGACGGTGATCGCCACCGCCCTGGCCACCAGGGACTTCACCCCCGTGCACCACGACACCGCCAAGGCCCGCGCCCAGGGCTCGAAGGACATCTTCCTCAACATCCTCACCACCATGGGCCTGGTGGAACGCTACGTCACCGACTGGACGGGCCCGGAGGCGGTCATCACCAGCATCAACGTCAAGCTGGGCGTCCCGGCGTACGCGGGGGACCGGCTGAGCTTCAGCGGCGTGATCGTCGAGCGCGACGGCGACCGGTACACCGCGCAGGTGCGCGGCAGGGTGAGCCTGGGCGACCACGCCACCGGCACCGTCACCTTCGTCCTGCCCGGGAGCGCGTGATGCCGGGCGGGCGGGCCGCGATCGCGGGCATCGGGGCCACCGAGTTCAGCAAGGACTCCGGCCGGTCGGAGCTGCGGCTGGCGGCCGAGGCCGTGCTCGCCGCCCTGGACGACGCCGGGGTGCCGCCGTCCGACGTGGACGGCATGGTCACCTACACCCAGGATGCCAACCAGGAGATCGCCGTCGCCCGGGAGACCGGCGTCGGCGACCTGACCTTCTTCTCCCGCGTCGAGTACGGCGGCGGCGCGGCCTGCGGCACGGTCGCGCACGCGGCGATGGCCGTGGCCACCGGCATGGCCAGGACGGTGGTCTGCTACCGGGCCTTCAACGAGCGCTCGGGCCGCCGCTTCGGCCAGCCGAACGCCCGGCTGACCGGGGAGCCCACCTCCCAGGGCCTGGAGATGAGCTGGCACGTGCCGTACGGGCTGATGACCCCGGCCGCGTGGGTCGCCATGTTCGCGCGGCGCTACATGCACGAGTTCGGGGCGACGTCGGAGGACTTCGGGCGGGTGGCGGTGGCCATGCGCCGGCACGCCGCCACCAACCCGGCCGCCTGGTTCCACGGGCGGCCGATCACGCTGGCGGAGCACCAGGCGTCCCGGTGGATCGTGGAGCCGCTGCACCTGCTCGACTGCTGCCAGGAGAGCGACGGCGCGGTGGCCCTGGTCGTGACGTCCGCCGAACGCGCCCACGACCTGCGCAGGTCACCCGCGGTGATCACGGCGGCGGCGCAGGGCGCGGGCGCGGGCCAGATGATGATGACGAGCTACTACCGGGACGACATGAGCGGCCTTCCGGAGATGTCCGTGGTCGGCCGGCAACTGTGGAAGATGTCCGGGCTGTCCCCGGCGGACATCCAGACGGCCATCCTGTACGACCACTTCACCCCGTTCGTCCTGGCCCAGCTTGAGGAGCTGGGCTTCTGCGGACGCGGCGAGGCTCCTGACTACCTGCGGGACGGCGGCATCGAGCTGGACGGCCGCCTGCCCGTCAACCCGCACGGCGGCCAGCTGGGCGAGGCGTACATCCACGGCATGAACGGCATCGCCGAGGCCGTCCGGCAGATCAGGGGGACGGCCGCCAACCAGGTCGCCGGGGCGCGGAACGTCCTGGTCACGGCGGGAACCGGCGTGCCGACGAGCGGCCTGATCCTGTCGGCGTCGTGACGATCAGTTAAGAGAAGCAACTCAGGGTAATCATCCCTGTATGAGTGGATTCTGGGGGATCCTGGCACAGCCGGAGTTGAAGATCGACTGGGCCAGGATGCCCACCTACAACACGATCATGGCGGTCGCCGCCGGCGTCGGGTTGCTGCTCGTGGTCTCCTTCGGCCGCCGGCTGCTCAGGGGCGACCCGCTGGAGCACGTGGACGGCTGGGCGCTGGCGTTCGGCGCGGTCGGGGCCGTCCTGGCGGTCACCGGGCTGCACATGACGCTCACCTGGCCGCTGGCCGGGCAGGGCTTCCCGTTCGACAACATCATCTTCGGGGAGCCCTCGCTGGCGTTCGGCGTGCTGCTGCTGGCCGCCGCGCTCTACCTGTGGAAACGCTGGGGCGTGATCACCGTGGCGCCCGACCGGCGCAAGCTCGTGGCGCGCACGGCCGGGCCGATCTCGCTGTTCGTCTTCGGCATGGGGCTGGCCTGCTTCGGCATCGCGGCGGCGGGGTGGACGTACACGCTGTTCGCCGCGCCGCCGCAAGAGCCGATCTCGGGGGCCTTCGCCGGCCTGCCGCTGCTGGAGGCCACCTTCATCTCCGGCCTGTACGTGCTGGTCGGGGTGGGCGCGGTGCTGTTCCCGTTCGCGCTGCGGGCCAGGGGCGGCCCGGTCACGACCGTGACCGGGGTGTGCTGGGGGATCGCCGGGGCGGCGTTCCTGCTGTTCGGCGCGCTGAACTACTTCACCCACATCGGGCTGATCGTCAACACCATGTAGGCGCTCACGGGCCCATGAACATGGGCACGGAGAAGAACACGATCATCGCGATGGCCACGCAGATCAGGAACCCGATCAACTCCCAGGCCCAGTCGTAGTGCCGTTCCCGGCGTCGTTTGAGCGCCTTCTTCCTGGCCGCGGACTTCTTCTTGCCCGCCGGCTGCTTGCGGGCGCCGGGCTTGGCGCCGCCTCTCCCCGGCGAGCGGGCCGGTTCGGCGCCGGCCTTGCGGCGGGACGGGCTCTGGAGGTCGCGCGCGGGGTCCGGGTAGCGCGCGCGGTCGGCTTCCAGCTCGCGGGCGAGCTCGACGGCGAAGTCCGCCGCGCGGCTGCGCCCGGACGGCGCCGCATCGGACACAGCCGAGTCGGACACAGCAGGGTCGGACACAGCAGGGTCGGACACAGCAGGGTCGGACACAGCAGGGTCGGACACAGCAGGGTCGGACGGGGCGGAGGCGGACAGGCCCGGGTCGGGTAGGGCCGGTTCGGACGGGGCCGGGGCGTGGGCCGGCTTGGGGGCGGGCATGCGGTAGACCGGTTCGGCGGCGACCCTGGACCTCGGGGTGAACAGCGGCGCCGCCTCCTTGACCGGCTGCTCCGCCGCCAGGGGACGCCGGGCAGCGCGGCCCGGGTCCTGATGCGCCGGGACGTCCCTGATCGCGGGCATCTCCTGGGTGATGGGCTCGTCGTCCAGCACGTCCGCGGGGATGGGCGCGGCCAGGAAGAAGGGCCGCTCACCGGGCGGGGGAACGGCGGCCCCCGCCATCCGGCCCTCGGCCGGAGCGGCGGGCGGCGCGGTGAAGTCGCCCGTGCTGAACGGCCGTACGGACTCAGGCAGCGGCTGCGGGGGCTGCGCCGGCTGTGGGGGCTTGGGCAGGAACGGCCGGACGGCCGCCGCCCGCGCGGCCGGGTCCCGCAGCGGGCCCATCGAGTCCAGCGCCCCGAGCGGGTCGCGCAGCTTGGGCATCGGCGCGGTCGTCGCCTCGTGCACGGACGGCCGTCCGGCGGGCGGCGGCGTGAGCAGGTCCGCCGGGAAGATCCCGGTGCTGGTCGCCGGGTCGGTGGCGGCGAGCGGCAGCGGCCACTGCGGCGGCGCGGGCCAGAGCGGCTTGACGAACAGCGGCCCCGGCTCGGCCGGCACCGATCCGGCGAAGTGCACCCGCAGGATCGCGGGCGGCTCCGGCCAGGGCAGACGTCCCAGGACGTCGCGCAGCGGCGCGACCGCGAGCGCGCCGTACACGTCGGCGACCGGCTTCGGCGCCCGCCCGCCGGCCAGCGCGGTCAGGGCCATGTCCAGGACCTCGCGGAAGCGGTGGCCCGCCCCGAAGGCGAGCTCGTCGGCGGTGTCGGGGGCGACGTCGAGCACCCAGGCCAGCTCGGCCCGGCTCAGCCCGCACACCGCGCACAGCACCAGCACCTCGCGCTGCTGCGGGCGCAGCTCGCGCAGCACGCGCTCGACCAGCGCCGAGGCCGGGTCGATGAGCGGGTCCACGACGGGCGGGGCGTAGACGACGTCCCGCCGGTGGATCTGGCGGCGGGCGTAGGCGTACAGGGCGGCACGGGGCGGCGCGACGTCGGGGACGCCGGACAACACGGACGCCAGGACGTCGGACGCGGTGTCCGGATCGCCGAGCTGGTCGGCGCAGTACGCGAACAGCCCGGCGGCATGGCGGTCGTAGAGCTCTGCGATCAGTTCTGTGCGGGGGCGCTGACCGGTGAGCGGCTGGGACACGGGGCCGATCCTCTTGCTAAATGTGCGGACGCTGAGGTGAGGGGTACGCGTCTGGAGTTTGTGGAGGTAATCATGCCAACTCCCCCAGGCCCGGCGCACCACTTGATCGGAAATTCCGGTAAATCTCCCTGGTCAGTGAAACGTTTAAGCCGTGCCCCGTGGGGACACAGGGGTGAGGGTCGCCGTAGTCTTGTGGGCCACCGAGATCATGCGGCGGTCGTGGCAGGGGGGCCGCGGCCCTGCCATCGAGCGAGAGGTCACGCGTGATCACATTCGACGCTGTCACCAAACGCTATCCAGACGGCACCACCGCCGTGGACGCCCTCTCCCTTGAGGCGCCCACCGGCGAGATCACCGTGCTGGTGGGCCCCTCGGGCTGCGGGAAGACGACGTCCCTCCGGATGATCAATCGCATGATCGACGCTTCCGAGGGACAGATCCTCCTCGACGGGGTGCCCGTGAGCGGCATCGACCCGCCCACGCTGCGCCGCGGCATCGGGTACGTCATCCAGCAGGCCGGCCTCTTCCCGCACCGGAAGATCGTCGACAACATCGCGACGGTCCCGTACCTGCTGGGCTGGGACAAGAAGAAGGCCCGCGCGCGGGCGATGGAGCTGCTCGAACGCGTCGGCCTCGACCCGGCCTTCGCCGGCCGCTATCCCTTCCAGCTCTCCGGCGGGCAGCAGCAGCGCGTGGGCGTGGCCAGGGCACTGGCCGCCGACCCGCCCGTGCTGCTCATGGACGAGCCGTTCAGCGCGGTCGACCCGATCGTCCGCACCAGCCTCCAGGACGAGCTGCTGCGGCTCCAGGCGGAGCTGAACAAGACCATAGTGTTCGTCACCCACGACATCGACGAGGCGATCAAGCTCGGCGACCGGGTGGCCGTGCTGCGCGTGGGCGGGCGGCTGGCCCAGCTCGCCGACCCCAAGACGCTGCTGTCGGAGCCGGCCGACGACTTCGTCCGCGAGTTCCTGGGCCACGACCGGGGGATCCGGCGGCTGCAGTTCATCTCCACGAAGGGGCTGCGGCTGCGTACCGACCTGACCGTGCGCGAACGGGCGGCCAGTGACGAGCCGTGGCTGCTGGTCGTGACCGACGACGACCGGCCCGTGGGCTGGTTCGCCGGGTCGCGGCCCGAGGAGCTGGAGCCGTACGGGACGTTCGTGCCCGGCCGCGACTCGATGCGCTCGGCCCTGGACGCGGCGCTGCTGTCGCCCTCCGGCTGCTCGGTCGCCGTGGACGAGGACGGCAGGGTCGTCGGCGTGGCCACCAGGGAGGCCCTGGACGAGGCGCTGGCGGAGGCCGCCGATGCGTGAGGGTCCGCCCAGCATCTGGGAGTGGATCGCCCGCAACTGGGACACCGGCCGCGCCGACAGCATCAGGAACCTGCTGACCGACCACCTGACCATGTCCCTGGTGCCGATCCTGGCCGCGCTGGTGCTGGCGTTGCCGCTCGGGCTGGCCTGCGTGCGCTGGCGCTGGCTCTACCAGCCCACCTCGGGCCTGATGAACGTCGTCTACGCGCTGCCGTCGCTGCCGGTGTTCATGCTGCTGATCTCGGTGACCGGGTTGTCGCAGACCACCGTGATCATCCCGCTGACCTTCTACGGCATGGCCGTGCTCATCCCGGCCGTGGTCGACGGGCTCAACTCGGTGCCCGACCACGTGCGCCAGTCGGCCGTCGCGATGGGGTTCACGCCCATGCGCCGCCTGCTGCAGGTCGAGCTGCCCATCGCCACGCCGGTGGTGCTGGCCGGGCTGCGCGTGGTCGCGGTCTCCAGCATCAGCCTGGTCAGCGTGGGCGCGCTGATCGGCCAGGGCGGGCTCGGCGGGCTGTTCACCCGGGCCTACCAGAACCCGTTCATGCCGCCGGTGGTCACCGGCATCGTGCTGATCGTCGCGCTGGCGCTGGTCGCCGACGGCCTGCTGGTCCTGGCCCAGCGCCTGCTCACCCCCTGGGTGCGCGCGCGGAAGGGGACGTCGTGAGCTGGTTGGGCTCGTTCTTCGGCTGGCTGGCCGACTTCTTCGGCACCGGGGCGAACTGGGCCGGCCCCGACGGCATCCCGGCGCGGCTGCTGGAGCACCTGGAGTTCTCGGCCCTGGCGCTGGTGCTGGCGATGCTGATCGCGGTGCCGCTGGGGCTGGCCATCGGCCACACCGGCAGGGGCGAGGTCGTGGTCGTCATCTCGGCGAACCTGGCCAGGGCACTGCCGACGCTCGGCCTGCTGGTGCTGTTCGTGCTGCTGCTCGGCACGTCCTCGATCTGGCCGGTGATCATCCCGCTGGTGCTGCTGTCGGTGCCGCCGATCCTGGTCAACACCTACGAGGGGATCAAGGGCGTCGATCCGGAGCTGCGCGACGCGGCGTACGGGATGGGGCTGCGCGGCGGGCAGGTGCTCGGCCGGGTGCTGGTCCCGGTGGCGCTGCCGCTGATCCTGCTCGGGCTCAGGCTGTCGGCGATCCAGGTGGTCTCCACCACGACGGTCGCGGCGTACACGGGGCTCGGCGGGCTCGGCCGGTTCGTGATCGACGGTTTCGCGACCAAGGATTATGCGAGCGTTGTGGGGGGTTCAGTACTGATTGTGCTGTTCGCGCTTGTCGTGCAGATCGTGTTCGCCCTCATCCAGAGGGTGACCGTTTCGCCGGGGGTGAGCCAGAGACTGAAGGTTCGATAGTCTCCGGTATTACCTGCCGCTTTAGAAGGGAAATTCACACATGAGACGCATGATCGGCACCGCGGCGGTGCTCGTGTCGGCGACGCTGGCGCTGGCCGCCTGCGGTGGCGGGAGCGGCGGTGGGGGCAACCCGCTCGACACCACGAGCGCGGCGCCCAGTGGGTCGGCCGCGGCGGCCGGGGGCAAGGCCGTCATCGGCTCCTTCGACTTCGACGAGAGCGTGCTGCTCGCGTCGATCTACGCCCAGGCCCTTGAGGCCAAGGGCGTGCAGGTCGAGGAGAAGCCGCGCATCGGCAGCCGCGAGGCGGTCTACGACCAGGTCAAGAACGGCGGCCTGACCATCGTTCCGGAGTACAACGGCAACCTGCTGGCCTTCGTCGACCTGAAGAACACCGCCTCGACGACCGACGAGGTCAACGCGGCGCTGAAGGAGAAGCTCCCGGCCGAGCTCGAAGTGCTCGACTCCTCCCCTGCCGAGGACAAGGACAGCCTCTCGGTCACCAAGGACACCCAGACCAAGCAGTCGCTGAACACCATCGAGGACCTGGCCAAGGTCTCCAAGAACATGGTCGTCGGCGGCCCGCCCGAGTTCAAGAAGCGGTGGGAGGCGCGCTTCAAGGAGGTCTACGGGCTGGAGTTCAAGCAGTGGGAGCCGAAGGGCCCGGCCACGGCCGACGCCCTGAAGGACGGCTCGATCCAGGTCGGCAACGTGTTCACCACGGACCCCAAGATGCTGGCCAACAACCTGGTGCCGCTCCAGGACACCAAGAACATCTTCCCCGCCCAGAACGTCACGCCGCTGCTGTTCAAGTCCGGCGCGAACGACACGATCCGCACCACGCTCAACGGCATCTCGGCCAAGCTGAGCACCCAGTCCCTGCTCGACATGATGCAGAAGATCTCCGTCAACAAGGACGAGCCCGCCACGGTGGCCAAGGAATGGCTGACCTCCAACGGCCTCGCCTGACGCCCGCGGCGGGGACCTCCGGCCGGAGGTCTCCGCTGTGAGCGAGTTCACGGAGGCGATGGCGCAACTGGCCGCGGGCGTCGCGGTGATCACCGTCCGGGACGGGCGTGACGACCTGGGCGTGACCGTGTCGGCGCTGATGTCCGTCTCGGCCGAGCCGCCGCTCGTGCTGATCAGTCTGGCCTCCCGCGGCTACCTCTGCGAGGTGCTGCTCCGGCAGGACCGGTGGGCGGCCTCGCTGCTGTCCTCCGGCCAGGCCGCGATCGCCAGCCGCTTCGCCACCGCCGGCCGTCCCAGCGCCCGCCTCCTGCTGGCGGGCACCCCCCACCACCGGGGGGCGCACACCGAGGCGCTGGTGGTCGAGGGCGGTGTGGCGGCCCTGGAGGCCGAGACGACCCAGGTCGTCCCGGCCGGCGACCACACGCTCTTCGTCGCCCAGGTGCTCGCCGTCCCCTATGTCACCCCCGCGCTCCAGCCGCTGGTACGGCTGCGCGCCCGCTACCGGCCGATGGGATGCTGAATGCGCAGTTTCCTCTTCCTCCTGGGCGGCAACCGCCGTGACGGCAACACCGAGACCCTGGCCAGGCACGCCGCCGCCGCGCTGCCGCCGGACGTCGGGCAACGCTGGCTGCGCCTCGACGACCACCCGCTGCCGCCCTTCCGGGACATCCGCCACACCGGCGACGGCCTCTACCCCGTCCCCGAGGGCGCGGAGAAGCTGCTCGCCGAGGCCACGCTGGACGCCACCGACCTGGTGATCGTCTCCCCGCTCTACTGGTACAGCGTCTCTGCCACCACCAAGCTCTACCTCGACCACTGGTCGGCCTGGATGCGCGTCCCCGGCTACGACTTCAAGGCGCGCATGGCGGGCAAGACCGTCTGGGCGGTCACCACGATCAGTGAGGAGGACGAGTCGGTGGCCGATCCGCTGATCGGCACGCTGCGCCTGTCGGCGGAGTACTTCGGGTCGTGGGGCGGCGCGCTCATCGGCTACGCCAACCGCCCCGGCGACATCCTGCGCGACACCGGCGCCCTGGAGCGGGCCGCGGCCTTCTTCAGCCCCGGCGCTCGAAGCGCGGATACAGGGTCGTCTTCTTCCCGGCCTTGACCAGCGTCTCGACGACCCGGCCCGTGAGGTCGACGACGCCCACGCCGTCCTTGACCGGGGCGAGCAGGTGCCGCTCGTCGTACCAGCCGAGCGTCGGGCCCCACACCGGGCTGAAGGCCAGCTTGATCCGGGTGACGGCCTTGCCGGTCCGGGTGTCCCAGACGCAGGCGGCCTTCTCCAGCGAGGTGCAGGCGGTGACGAAGCGGCGGCCCGACGGGCTGAACGCGCCGAGCCCGGAGGCGGCCGGACGTCCCCGCACGTGCCAGGTCCGGGTGACGGCGCCGGTGAGGTCGTAGCGGCGGACCGCGGAGGAGCCGTTCTTGCCCCAGCGCACGACCACGCCCTTGCCGTCGTGCGTCCACTGGAAGCCGCCCACGGTGATGAGCGCCTTCTCGATCCGGACGAACCGGGCCTCCAGCGAGGGCACGTCGATCAGCACGATGCCCGCCGAACGCGGCTCGCCGCCCGGCTCGAACACGTTGAGCAGCAGGCGGCGGCCGTCCGGCGACCAGGTGGGCCAGAGCGTCTGCAGGTACTGGCCCGCCCGCTCGGGGTCCTCCGGCACGGGCAGCTCGACCTCGCTCTCCTTGCCCGACCGGCGGTCCAGGAAGGTCACCTTCGGCGCGCCGCCCGCATGGTCGGTCAGCTTCACCTGCCGGCGCTCGTCCGGGGAGACGCTGACCGCGCCGTCCACCCGGGTCCAGGCGCGCTCGGCCGGGTTCCACGCCCACTGGCCGCCGGGGGCGGCCGTGCCGTAGGAGCTGAGCTGGACCGGCCGGCCGGACAGCTTGGCCACCACGCTCGCGCCGCTGCCCGGCAGCGCGCCGGTCGGCGGCTGCGCGGGCGCGGGCGCGGCTGTCAGAGCCAGCGCGACGGCGAGGTTGACGATCATGTGTACTCCTCCGATCCCCGTGGATCAGGGAGCATACAAGATCAAATTATCTGATGACGTACCAACCGGGCAAAGAGAGCGGACCGGCGGCGGGCAGGCCCAGCTCGGCCGACAGGCGGGCCAGCGGCCCCCAGGCGTCGAGCCGCATCCTGGCCAGGGCGGCGGACTTGTCCTCGCTGGACTCCGGGCCCCGCAGCCGCTCCAGCGGGTTGATCCTGGGATAGACGCGCACGGGGGCGTCGTCGGCCAGCCGGGCGCGCTCGCGGGCCAGGCCGAGGGCGTGCTCAAGGCCGCCCAGCTCGTCCACCAGGCCGTTGGCGTGGGCGTCCGCGCCGGTCCAGACCCGGCCTCTGGCCAGCTCGTGGGCGCGCTCGCGGGTCAGGCCGCGGCTCTCGGCGACCTTGCCCACGAAGTCGTCGTAGATGCGGTCGAGCCACCCGTTCACCCGGTCCCACTGCTCGGGGGAGAAGCCGCGGGCGGTGGAGAACATGCCGGCGTTGACCCCGTCGGCGACCAGTTCAGTATTTATCCCGATTTTTTGGAGCAAGTCAGTCATGACGGGCTTGCCGCCATAAACGCCGATCGAGCCGGTCAGGGTGCCGGGCTGGGCCACGATCACGTCGGCGCCCATGGACACGAAGTATCCGCCGGACGCGGCCAGGTCGCCCATGGAGACGATCACCGGCTTCACCCGGCGGGTCAGCGTCACCTCCCGCCACACCGTGTCGGAGGCCACGTACGAGCCGCCGGGGCTGTCCACCCGGAAGACCACGGCCTTGACGTGCTCGTCCCGGCGGGCCGCGCGCAGTGCCGCGCTGATCGTGTCGGAGCCCATCGCGCCGCCCCCGCCGAGCGGGCTGCGGCCGCTGCGGCCGCTCCTGATCTGCCCGCTGCCGTGCACGAGCGCGATGCCGTCGGCCATGGGGTGCGGCAGCTTCCGCACCGCCGCGCTCCTGGCGTACCGGGAGACGAACAGCAGGTGGGCCTCGCCGCCCGTGGCCCGTCGGACCTCGTCGTACACCTCGTCGCGGTAGGCGAGGGCGTCCACCAGGCCGGTCGCCTGCGCCTCGGAGGCGGTGAAGGGGCCGCGGTCGATCAGTTCGCGCACCTTGGCGGGGTCGAGCCTGCGGCCCTCGGCGATGCCGTGGACGAGCTGCTCGGCGACCGACTCCACGATGCGGGTCATCGACTCGCGGTGGGGCTCGGTCATGTGGTCCTGGGTGAAGGTGTTGACCGCGGTCTTGTACTCGTGCCGCTGCCCAGCCTCGACCGCCACGCCCAGCTTGGTCAGCGCGCCCTTGAGGAAGCGCTGCTCCATCGCCACCCCCGTGAGCCCGACGTCGCCGCTGGGCTGGAGGTAGACCCGCTCGAACGCGGTGGCCAGGTAGTAGGGCACCGTGCCGCCGCTGAACTCCCCGAACGTCTCGGCGTAGGCCACCGTCAGCTTGCCGGAGGCGCGGAAGCGGGTGACGGCCTCGCGCAGCTCCTGGACCATGGCCAGGCCCATGGGGTTGCCGCCGAGCTTGACCACCAGCGCCTTGACCCTGGAGTCCCGGCCGGCCCGCCGGAGGCCGGACAGCACGTCCGACAGACGGGTCTTGCGCATGGACAACACCGCGGCGACCGGGTCGGACGGCGGTCCTTCCGTGAGGCCCTCGGTGAGATCGAGCTCCAGGACCAGCGGGCCGGTGCGCCGCTGGCGAAGCTTGTCGACGGTTTCGAAGATCGCCCTGCCTGCGTCCATATAGCCACCCTAAGCGACACATTTCGTGTCGGGCCCGGAAGAGGGCCAGGCGGCCGCCCGGGTAGGGGCGTCCGCCTGGAACCTGGGCCGATGCCGGGTCAGCGGTGGTGGTGCAGGGCGGCGTAGACGTTGATGCGGGGGGTGGTGAGCTGGGTGCCCGCGCTGGCGTACGTGATCGGCTTGCCGGTGCTCCGCAACGCGTCGAGGAGCTGGTCGGCGGTGGCGTGCGCGCGCTTCTGCCGCAGCAGCGCGAACGAGCCGGCGACGTGCGGGGCGGCCATCGAGGTGCCGTTCAGCGTGGCGTAGGCGTTGCCGCTGATGGCGGCGGTGATCGAGACGCCGGGCGCGAACAGGTCGAGCAGGGCGCCCCGGTTGGAGAAGGAGGCCACGGCGTCCTGCTTGTCGGTGGCGCCCACCGTCACGACGTTGGAGACGCAGGCGGGCCAGGAGACGGAGGCGTCGAAGCCGTTGTTGCCCGCGGCCACGACGGTGGCCACGCCCTTGGCCTGGAGCTGGTCCACCTCGGCCTTGAAGTCGGCGCCGTCGCCCTCGTCGCAGTAGGCGTCGTACTTGCCGCCGCCCAGGCTCAGGTTGACCGCGGCGATGTCGTACTGGTCGGCCAGCACGTTCGCGTACGCCATGCCGGTCAGGACCGAGGAGTCGTAGGCGAGCACGCAGGACGCCGCGGCGCCGCAGTAGGGGGAGTTGTCGAAGCGGCTGAAGACCTGGATCGCGATGATCTTGGCCTTGGGGGCGACGCCGGGGTTCGGGAACTCCTTGGTGGCCTGGCCCGCGGTGATGCCCGCGACGTGGGTGCCGTGGTAGCACAGGCCGTACTCGGGCCGGGGGGCGTTGCGCAGGCACGCCTCGGTCTCGGAGCTGGCCGCACCGTCGCCGATCTGGAACTGGCTGCCGTTGGGGCACAGCGGCGTCGAGCCGTCGGCCGGGTCGGTGGCGGAGAAGCACGCCTGCGCCGCGATGCGGCGGCCGAAGGCCGGGTGGTCGTTGTCGATGCCGGAGTCGATGATCGCGACGGCGGTGCCCTTGCCGGTGAAGCCCTGCCGGTGCGCCCGGTCGGCGCCGATCAGCGGCACGCTCTGCGCCAGCGAGGGCTCGTTGAGCCGGTCCTTGCGGATCGAGACGACGTCCGCCTGCTCGGCGACCTTCTCCAGCTCGGCGCGGGTGCCGCGGTAGACGAAGAAGTCGAGCTTGCCGGCCAGCTCGGCGGGCGGCGTGGCCACGACGTTCCGCCTGTCCTGCCTGACCCCTTCCGCGCCGGCCAGGGCCGACTGCACCTGGGCGGGCTGGCGGACGCGGACGATGACGCGGTGCTCGCCCGTCGAGGTGACGGCCGGGTCGATCTTGGACTCGGGATCGGCCAGGGCGGGGGTGGCGACCAGCGACGCAGCGGTGGCGGCGAGGGTGATCGCACCGGCCAGCAGAGACATGAGTCTCAACTGATCCTCCGGGGGGTCAGGGGGCGTTTGTGTAAAGAAGTGTAGATATTGGACAAGAGATGTCAGAGAGGCGCTTGTGTTCTGTTATCGCTTCTTGTCCTGGTAAGCGAAAGGGCCGGATCGTCGGATCCGGCCCTGTCCTGGGTGCTGGTGTCAGGCTTTGGGAGTGCTCGGGGCCGTGGCGCTGAACACGTCGATGCGGGCCGTGCGCGCCTGGGCGCCGCCGGCGGCGTAGCCGATGCTCCGGCCGGTGGCCTGCAACCGCTGCAGGCTCTGCGCCACCGTGAAGTCCGGGTACGCCTGCCGCATCAGCGCGAACGCCCCCGCCACGTGCGGCGCGGCCATCGACGTGCCGCTCTTGTCGGCGTAGCTGTCGTCCGGCACCGACGACCTGATGCCCACGCCCGGCGCGAGCAGGTCGAGCAGCGGGCCCCGGTTGGAGAAGTCGGCCGGCGCGTCCCGGTCGTCGGTGGCGCCCACCGCGACGGCGGAGGAGATGCAGGCGGGCGCCGAGACGCCGTCGGGGAAGCCGTTGTTGCCGGCCGCCACCACGGGCGCGACCCCGAGGGAGAGCAGCGTGTCGAAGTCCGGCTTGAGGCTCGCCGCGCTCGGGTCGGAGTCGCAGTTCTCGCGGTACGGCCCGCCGCCGCCCAGGCTCAGGTTCGCCGCCGCGACGCGCCGGGCCGCGGCCACCCGCGCGACGTACTCCAGCGCCAGCTTCTGGTCGGAGGTGTAGCTGAGGAAACAGGGCGCCTGGGTGCCGATGACCGCGCACGTCATCGCGCTGTCGATGCGGCTGAACACCTGGATCGGCAGGATGCCGGCGGCGGGCGCGACGCCGTCGGAGGGCGCGCCGGTCGTCATCCGGCCCGCGGCGATGCCCGCGACGTGCGTGCCGTGCGAGCAGGCGTTGACGCCGTTCACGACGCACTGGGCGGTCTCGGCGTCCGCGGACCCCGGGCCGGTCTGGCTCGGCTGGTTGTTCGGGCAGAGCGAGACCGAGCCGTCACTGGCGTCGGAGGAGGAGAAGCACGCCTCGTCCACGATCCGGCCGGCGAAGAACGGGTGGTCGCGGTCGATGCCCGTGTCCAGGATCGCCACCGTGAAGCCCCTGCCCGTCCAGCCGGCCGCGTTGGCCCGGTCGGAGCCGATGATCCGGGTGCTCCTGTCCAGGACGGCCGGGCGCAGCTCGTCCTTGTAGACGGCCTGGACGCGGTCGTCCTTCCTGAGCTGGGCCAGCGTCTTGCCGTCCAGCTCGGCGACGAAGAAGTGGGGCGACTGCGCCGCCTCCAGCACCCGGCTGCCCTCGGAGGCCTGTTCGAGATCCTTGGCCACGGCCTGCACGTTCTGCCCCGGCTTGAGCTGGATGATCGACCGGACCTTGCTCTTGGCCTGGACCTCCGCGACGAGGGCGGGGCTGATGACCGGGTCGCCGGTGTCACGCGCGTCGGCGCTCAGCGCTGGCGCCGCGCAGAGCACGGCGGATGTCGTGGCCAGCGCGGCAGCGCAGGCGAGCAGGGACCGTAGCCTCACTTAGTCCTCCGAGGGTCAGACCGTCCGGTGTGAGGTGTCCATCCCCGGGTGTGACAAGTGTGATGTCGGTGGCCTATGTGAAAGCAGTGAAAGCTGAGCGGCTTTTTGCCATGCGGGGAGGAAGACGGAAGGGCCGGCCGGCCCTTCCGTCGGTGAAGCCGACTCAGAGCGACTTGAGCACGTTCTTCGTCGCCTTCCTCAGCGCCGCCTTCGACGCCGCGCCGCTCAGCCGCACCTTCTCGGCGGCGGTCAGCACGGTGGTGCCGTTCCTGCCGTGCGCCCAGTTGAGCCAGGCCGTCAGCAGCGCGCTGTCCAGCTTGTCGCGGGACGTCTTCGTGCCCTTCAGCACCCGGTACGCCTTGCCCAGCGACGACGCCTTGGTCAGCTCGGGGAACACCTTGCTGGCCTTGCCGATCAGCTTCAGGTAGCAGTTCAGCGTGTTGTCGGGGATCGTCCCGCTGCTGCGGTGGATCTCCACGGCCCACTTGCCGGCCGTCATCCTGGCGGCGGCCGTGCCGCGCGTGCAGACGGCGGCGGCCGACGGGGCGGGGGTCGGCGTGACGGTCACCGTCACCGTGACCGTGGGCAGCGGGACCGGCGTGACCGAGGACGTCGGGCCCGGCGCGGGCTGCCCGTCGTCGGGGTCGGGCTGGGGCGTCGGGCCGCTGCCATCCGTGGGGCCGGGCCCGGGGTCGTCCGTCGGGCCGGTCGTCGGCGACTGCGTGATCGGCGGCTGGGTGCCGGTGCCGGCCAGGGCGGCGCCCACGTCCAGGCGGGGGGTGGTGACCTGGGCGCCGTTGGCCTCGTACTGGTAGGGCCGGCCCGTGGTCTTCAGCGTGTTGATCAGGTCGGCGACGGGCGTCTGCGGCGCGGCGGCCTTCATCAGCGCCAGCGCGCCGGCGACGTGCGGCGTCGCCATCGAGGTGCCGCTGTGCGTGGCCATCTGGTCGTCCGGCACCGAGGACTGGATGTCCACGCCGGGGGCGAAGAAGTCGACCAGCGAGCCCCGGTTGGAGAAGTCGGCGATGGCGTCGGCGCCGTCGTTCGCGCCGACCGCGACCGCCGAGGAGACGCACGCGGGGTAGGAGGCGCCCTCGAAGAACTCGTTCCCGGCGGCGACCACGGTCGCGATGCCCTTGGCCAGCAGGGCGTCGATCTTCGGCTTGAAGACCGCGCCCTCCTCGGTGGCGTCGCAGTCGGTCTCCGACAACGCGCCGCCCAGGCTCAGGTTCACCGCCGCGACGGGCTGGGTGAGCGTGGCCACGTAGTCCATGGCCAGCCGCAGCGACGACTCGAAGGCCAGCAGGCACGACGACTCGCCCGTGCAGATGTCCTCGTCGTTCACCCGGCTGAACACCTGCACCGCGATGATCCCGGCGCCCGGGGCCACGCCGCCGCTGCCCGCCGCGATGCCGGCGACGTGCGTGCCGTGCTCGCACAGGTTCACGCCGCCGGACAGGCACTTGGCGGTGGTGGCGTCGGCCGCGCCCTCGCCGGTCTGCTGGGGCTGCCCGTTCGGGCACAGCGACTCCACGCCGCTCTCCACGGCCGAGAAGCACGCCTCGCCCACGAGCCTGCCCCCGAAGTACGGGTGGTCGCGGTCGATCCCGGTGTCCAGGACGACGATGTTCTGGCCCGCGCCGGTGAGGTTCTTCTCGTGGGCCTTGTCCGCGCCGATCTGGGTGATGTTGGACCCCACCTCGGCCGGCGCGTACGTCCGGTCGCGGTGGATGGAGGTGACGCGCGGGTCCTCGGCCAGCTTCGCCAGCTCCTCGGCGGTGCCCTCCACCACCATGAACGACTGGCTCTGCGGCTGCAGCAGCACGTCGACGCTCTGGGCCGCCGCCACGCCGGCCACCGGCTCGTGCTGCGCGGCGTCGGTCAGCTCCACGATGGCGCGGGTGGTGTCGCCGTCGAGCGCGAGGCCCTCCTCCAGCTTGCTCTGGGAGGGCGCCGGCGTCGGCGTCGCCGCGGGGTCGTCGGCGAACGCCGGGACGGAGGCCGATGACAGGGCCAGCACGATCGAGCACACGATCAGGGGGCGAAATCGCACGCGTCCTCCGAGGGGGATGATCTCGGAGTTTAGGGCGATTTATCCCGCCAGCACAGAGCCTGGCCCTGTTTCTCACCGAACTTTCAGCGCACGCACCTCAAACGTTCAACGACCCCGCCGGCCCCGCAGACTCCGAAGCCTCCGTCGGCGCCTCCTTGGTCAGCCACACCGCGCCGAGCGGCGGCACCCGCAACGTCGTGGAGAACGGCAGCCCGTGCCACGGCTCGGCCTCGGCCTCGACCCCGCCCATGTTGCCCACGCCGCTGCCCCAGTAGTCGTAGGCGTCGGTGTTGACGACCTCCGCCCAGTGGCCGCCGTAGGGCAGTCCGAGCCGGTAGCTCTCGTGCGCCCCGCCGCTGAAGTTGACCACGCAGGCCGCCGCGGACCCGTCGGCCGCGTACCGGACGAACGAGAACGTGTTCCCCGACGCGTCGTCGGCGTCGATCCAGCGGAACCCCTCCGGCCTGGCGTCCTGCTCCCACAGCGCCGGGGTCTCCTTGTAGAGCCTGTTGAGGTCGCGGACGAGCCGCTGCACGCCCTTGTGCCCGTCGAACTCCAGCACCCACCAGTCGAGCCCGCGCTCCTCCGACCACTCCGAGCCCTGGCCGAACTCGCCGCCCATGAACAGCAACTGCTTGCCCGGATGCGCCCACATGAACGCCAGCAACGCCCTGAGCTGGGCGAACCGCTGCCATTCGTCCCCCGGCATCTTGCCGAGCAGCGAGCCCTTGCCGTGCACCACCTCGTCATGGGACAGCGGCAGCACGTAGTTCTCGGAATAGGCGTAGATGAGGGAGAACGTCATCTGATGGTGGTGGTACTGGCGGAAGATCGGCTCGCGGCGCAGGTATTCGAGCGTGTCGTGCATCCAGCCCATGTTCCACTTGAACCCGAAGCCGAGCCCGCCCAGGTGCACCGGCCGCGAGACGCCCGGCCAGGCCGTCGACTCCTCGGCGACGGTCGAGATGCCCGGAGCCTCCCGGTAGCAGACGGAGTTCATCTCCTTGAGGAACTCGACCGCGTCGAGGTTCTCCCGGCCGCCGTAGACGTTGGGGGTCCACTCGCCCTCGCGGCGCGAGTAGTCGAGGTAGAGCATCGAGGCGACCGCGTCCACGCGCAGGCCGTCCACGTGGAACTCCTTCAGCCAGTAGAGGGCGTTCGCGACCAGGAAGTTCTTGACCTCCCTGCGGCCGAAGTCGAAGACGTAGGTGCCCCAGTCGGGGTGCTCGCCCCTGGCCGGGTCGGCGTGCTCGTACAGGGGGGTGCCGTCGAAGCGGGCCAGGGCCCACTCGTCCATGGGGAAGTGCGCCGGCACCCAGTCCAGCAGCACGCCGATGCCGCGCTGGTGCATGCGGTCCACGAAGTGCCGGAACTCGTCGGGCGTGCCGAACCGGGCCGTCGGCGCGTAGTAGGAGGTCACCTGGTAGCCCCACGAGCCGCCGAACGGGTGCTCGGCCACCGGCAGCAGCTCGACGTGCGTGAACCCCATGTCGGCCGCGTACTCGGAGAGCTGGTCGGCCAGCTCCAGGTAGGACAGCCCCGGCCGCCACGAGCCCAGGTGCACCTCGTAGACGCTCATCGGCCCGAGCTGCGCCGGCCGCTCGCGCCGCGCGGCCATCCAGTCGTCGTCGGCCCAGGTGTAGGCGGACTCGTCGATCACGGACGCGGTCATCGGGGGCACCTCGGTGCGCCGGGCCATGGGGTCGGCCTTGTCGCGCCAGAGCCCGTCGGCGCCGAGGATCTGGAACTTGTACCGCTCACCGGCCTCCAGCCCCGGGACGAACAGCTCCCACACGCCCGACCGGCCGAGCGAGCGCATCGGGTAGGCGGTGCCGTCCCAGTGGTTGAAGTCGCCGACGACCCTGATGCCGCGCGCGTTCGGCGCCCAGACGGCGAACGCGGTGCCCCGGACGTCCTGGTGCTCCATCACGCGGGCGCCCAGGACCTCCCACAGCCGCTCGTGCCGCCCCTCGCCGATGAGGTGCAGGTCCACCTCGCCCAGCGTGGGCCAATGCCGGTACGGGTCCTTGACCTCGTACGGCTCCCCACCGGCGTACCGGACGCGCAGGGTGTAGTCGGGCACCTTGTCCAGCCCGGCGACCGTGGCCTCGAACACGCCGTGGGCCTGGTGTCTCATGTCGTGGGCCGTGCCGTCGTCGAGCACCACCTGCACCCGCTCGGCCAGCGGGCGCAGCGCGCGGAACACCACGCCGCCCGGGACCGGGTGTGCTCCGAGCACGGAGTGCGGATCGTGGTGCGCCCCGCCAGCGAGGCGGTCGAGCTCTGTCCTCATGGGCATGCTCCCAACCCTGCCTTATGATGACCGTCCATCTCAGGCACTGCCCGCTTTCACGGCGACAATCACCGAATGTGCAAAATCCCGGGATGATCGCAGAAGTATGCGGGATCATCATGGATGATCCTTGGCCGTGTCGTGGCCGGATCCGCCCTGTACAAGGCGATCAGGCGCCCGATGTGTCCGGCAGCAGGTCGTCCACCGGCATGCCGGCCCCCTCGGCCAGGCCGGCCGCCAGTCCCGCCGCCCCCAGCCCCGCCGTCACGGCCGCCGTGATCCGGTCCACGTCCCCTCGCTCGCCCGCCGGCAGCGGCGCGCCGACGGACGCCCTGAGGGCGGCGGCCTTCCCGAGCAGCCGCGCCGCCTCCGCGTGTCGGCCGCCGAGCGCCCGCGCCCCCGCCAGCCCCTCCAGCCCGAGCGCGGTCGCGCGCGGGTCGCCCACGTTGCGGGCGGCGGCCAGCCCGCGAAGCTGGAACTCCAGCGCGCCCGCCGCGTCCCCGCGCAGCTCGGCCACGAACCCCAGCTCCGCCAGGATCAGCGCCGCGCCCGGCTCGCCGGAGACGTCCAGCACCCAGTCCAGCCAGCTCAGCAGCAGCCGCTCGGCCTCGTCGAGCCGTCCCTGGCGGCGCGCGCCGAGCGCCAGCCCGATCTCGGCGAACTCCTCGGCCGGACGGTTCGACTGCGACACCGCCAGCCGCCTGGCCCGCTCGTGGTGGTCGTCGGCCGCCGCGTGGTCGCCCCGCAGCATGGCGATCCGGCCCAGGCGGGACAGCGCGTCGGAGACCGAGCTCCACAGGCCCAGCTCCTCGGCCATGCGCAGGCCCTCCGCGCGCAGCTCCGCGGCGCGGTCGTAGTCGCCGATGATCTCGGCGTGGCTGCCCAGGCACTCCGCCGCCCGCAGCTCGCCCCAGCGGTCGCCGGTCCGCCGGAACAGCGCCAGGCCGCGCTCGCCGTCGCGCCGCATGCCCGCCAGATCGCCGCGCATCCCCGCCCATCTGGCCCGGACGGTCAGGGTGGCGGCCATGCCCCACTCGTCGTCCAGTTCGGCGAACTCCGACAATGCCGTCTCGATCATTCCGGCGCTGATCGACAGATCGTCGTACCCGAACAGGGCGAAGCCGACGAACCATCGCGCCCTGGCCCGCTCCCGGGCGTCCTCGACCGCTGTGAACAGTTCCGTCACGTCAGGGTCCGGCGGCTGGCCCACCAGCAGCCGCAGGCCCGCCAGCCACGCCCTGGCCTGGGGGGCGCCCGGATCGTCGTCCGCCGCGATCGACAGCGCCGCCTCCAGCGCCCGCTTGCCCTCGCCCAGCCGGCCGCGCAGCACCCAGTACCAGGCCAGGGCGTTCACCAGCCGCAGCGCCTCGGCCGCCGCGCCGAGCCGCACCGCCGTCTCCAGCGCCGCGCGCAGGTTGCCGCCCTCGGCGTCGAGCCGGGCGAGCGCGCGCCGCTGCCCGTGCCCCCGCAGGTACGGCTCCGCCCGCTCGGCCAGGTCCGTGTAGTGGCGCACGTGCCGGAGCCGCACCTCCGCCGGCTCGCCGGCCGCCTCCAGCCGCTCCACGCAGTACGCCGCCACCGACTCCAGCAGCCGGAACCGCGGCTCCCCGTCACCCCACGCCCGCACCACCAGCGAGCGGTCCACCAGCCTGGCCACCGCGTCCAGGACGTCCACGCCCGGCTCGGCGCAGACCTCCTCGGCCGCCTCCAGCGTGCACCCGTCGGCGTGCACCGCCAGCCGCCGCAGCACGACGCGCTCGTCCTCGCCCAGCAGCTCCCAGCTCCAGTCGATCACCGCGCGCAACGTCTGCTGCCGGGCGGGCGCGCCGCGCCGGCCGGAGGCGAGCACCCGGAACCGGTCGTCCAGCCGTTCGGCGAGCTGGCGCGGGGTGAGCGTGCGCATCCGGGTCGCGGCCAGCTCCAGGGCCAGCGGGATGCCGTCCAGGCGGGCGCAGATCTCGGCGACGTCGGCGTCCGGCTCGATGCCCGCGCGCGCGGCGAACAGCTCCGCCGCCGCTTGGGGTCCCAGGGGCGGCACGCTCCACAGCGCCTCGCCCTCGACGCGCAGCGACTCCTGGCTGGTGGCCAGGACGCGCAGCCCGGGCGCGGCCCGCAGCAGCCGTCCGGCCAGCGCGGCGACCTGCTCGACGACGTGTTCGCAGTTGTCCAGGACGAGCAGCGTCCGGGTGCCCTCCAGGACGTCGGCCAGCCGGGCGGTCAGGTCCTGCGCCGCGCCGCCCACGTCGTCGCGCAGGCCGAGCACCGCCGCGACCGCCTCGGCCACCTCGACCGCCGGCGCCCCGGCGCGCAGCCCCGCCAGCTCCACCAGCCACACCCCGCCGCCGAAGCCGGGCGGACCGGGGGAGTCGGCCGCGGCGAGCGCGAGGCGGGTCTTGCCGACGCCGCCGGGTCCCGTCAGCGTGACCAGCCGGTTCGCGCGCAGCAGGGCGCGCACCTCCGCCACCGCCTCCTCCCGGCCCACGAGGCCGGTGAGCGGCGCGGGCAGGTTCGTCCGCCGCCGCTCCGGCCCGTCGAGCGCCGGGTCCTGCTCAAGGATCGCCTGGTGCAGCGCGACCAGCTCGGGACCGGGGTCGAGCCCGAGCTCGTCGGCCAGCCGCGTCCGCAGGTCGGCGTAGCTGGCCAGCGCCTCGCCCTGCCGCCCGGCCCGGTACAGGGCCCGTACGTGCGCGGCCCGCAGCCGCTCGCGGAACGGGTGCTCGGCCACCAGGTCGGCCAGCTCGGCCGCCAGCAGCCCGTGCTCGCCCAGCCCGAGCCGCGCCTCGGCCAGCTCCTCCACGGCCACCAGCCGCTGCTCGTCGAGCCTGGCCACGGCCGCCCTGGCGAACTCCTTGTCGGCGAACTCCGCGAAGGCGGCCCCCCGCCACAGGTCGAGCGCCTGCCGCAGCAGCCCGGCGCGGGTCCGCGGGTCGGCGCTGCGCTGCGCCTGCCCGACGAGGACGGCGAACCGTCCGGCGTCCACGTCCTCGGGCTCGACCCGCAGCACGTACCCCGGCGCCCGGTACGCCACCAGCTCCCGGTCGCCCAGCACCCGGCGCAGCTGCGACACCTTCACCCGGAGCGCGGCCAGGGCGTTCGCCGGCGGCCTGCCGCCCCACAGGTCCTCGATCAGCCGGTCGGCGGAGACCGGCCGCCCGGCGTGGATCAGCAGGTCGGCCAGCAGCGCCCGGACCTTGACCTCCAGCACCTGGACGGGCTCGCCGCCGGGCCCCCACACGGCGAGCGCCCCCAGCACCCCGAACCGCACTCCACCCCCCATAAGCAACTCCGAATCAGACCATAACCCCCTGCGGGCAGGGTGAAGACATCCGTCAGAACCTAAGGAATCCCGAAATGTCAGAAGAAATTTCCATCATCGGTCTCGGCCTCATGGGCGCGGCGCTCGCCGGCAGCCTGCTGGACGCCGGACACCGCGTCACCGTGTGGAACCGTTCGGCGGACAAGGCCGAGCCCCTGGTCGCCAGGGGCGCCACCCGCGCCGGGACGGTGGCGGAGGCGGTCGCGGCCAGCCCGCTGGTGATCGTCTGCGTGCTCGACTACCCGGCCGTGTACGAGCTGCTGGCCGACGTCCCGCTGACGGGCCGCGTCGTGGCGAACCTGACCACGGGCCGGCCCGCCGAGGCCCGCGAGGCGGCTGAATGGGTGGCCGCCCGCGGCGGCGACTACGTGGACGGCGGCATCATGGCCGTGCCCCAGATGATCGGCCGGCCCGGCGCGCTCGTGCTCTACAGCGGTTCGCAGGCGGCCTTCGAGCGCTTCGAGGACGCGTTCCGCGCGATGGCCGAGCCGCGTTTCGTCGGCTCCGACCCCGGGATGGCCCCGCTCCTCGACCTGGCCATGCTCACCGGCATGTACGGCCAGATCGCCGGCTTCCTGGAGGCGGCCGCGCTCGTCGACTCGGCCGGCTACTCGTTGACCGACTTCACCAGCACCCTCCTGGTCCCGTGGCTCAACGCGATGGCCGCCCTGCAACCGGAGTGGGTCAAGTCCGTCGAGTCGCGCGACTACACGACCTCGGTGTCGAACCTGGAGATCAACAGGTCCGGCCTGGAGAACCTGGTGCGCGCCTTCCGGGAGCAGCAGGTCAAGCCCGACCTCCTGCTGCCGCTGAAGGCGATCATCGACCAGCGCGTCGCCCGCGGCCACGGCGCCGAGGGCCTGCCCGGCCTGGTCGAAGAGCTGCGCTGACTCTCGGGCCGCCCGCGGCGGGGTCCGCCGGTCAGGCGGGGCGGGGGTGGAAGGCGGCCAGCGGGATGGAGACCCACGACGGGCGGTTGCGGGCCTCGTAGACCACCTCGTACACCGCCTTGGACAGCTCGAACGCCCGCAGCAGCGCCGCGTCCCCGACCGTGATCATGCCGCCGCCCTCGCGGTAGCCGTCCAGGAAGGCGGTGCGGTTGCGGTCGGCCCAGGCCTCGGCCCGGGGCTGGAGCTCGGCGGCCTGCGGGTGGTCGGCCAGCAGGTGCCTGGCCGCGTAGTCGAACGAGCGCAGCATCCCGGCCACGTCCCGCAGCGGCGACGACAGCGCCCGGCGCTCGGCCAGCGGTTGCCCCGGCTCGCCCTCGAAGTCGAGCACCACCCAGTCGGTGGGCGTGCGCATCACCTGGCCCAGGTGGTAATCCCCGTGAACACGCTGCACGGGCACTTCCCTGGTGAGCAGTTCCACCTGGTGGTAGGCGTCCTCCAGGGCCGCCACGTGCCGCCGCAGCTCGGGCACCTCGGCCATGGCCCGTCCGAGCTGTCGCCGGAACCCCTCGGCCATGCGTTTGACCTCGGGAATCTCGACCAGGTCCGTGGGGAACGCCGCGGCCAGCTCCTGGTGGACGCGGGCGGTGGCGATGCCCAGCCGTACGGACTCGGCCGCGAAGTCGCCGCCCGCCTCGGCGGCGGTGACCCCCGGCAGCGAGGCGTACAGGTCGCGGACGCTGGTCAAGGCGAGGTCCCAGCCGTCGTTGGCGTTGGACAGGTACTCCTGCATGAAGGCGAGCGTGGTGTCCGTGCCGTCCACGTCGGCCTCGATCCACCCGTACGGCTGGGCGATGTTCGGCGCGCTCCGGACGGCCAGGGCGCTGATGATCTCCAGCTCCGGATTGACGCCAGGGACGAGCCGGCGGAACAGCTTGCAGATGTAGGAGTCGCCGTACACGAGCGAGGTGTTCGACTGCTCGGCCCCCAGCACCAGGCTGCGCTGGGAGGTGTCGATGACGACGCCGGGCGCGTGCCGCATGCGCAGCCCGCTGCGGGTCTCGTCGCCCGCCATGCCCTCCAGCAGCCAGCTCATGGCGTCGGCGTCATGGACGGCGTCATAGAAGTAGGCGTCGCCGAGGCTGCCGACGAGGGCGTGGTTGAGCCGGTCGGGCAGGTCGTGCCGCTCGCCCAGGAAGATCTGGTACCGGTCCCGCGCGCCTTCCTGCCAGACGGCCACGATCAGGTGCCGGAGCCCTGGCCTCAGCAGGACGTCCGACTCGATCGACAGATCGTCGATCGGGCGCCCCTTGCCGCCGAACCATCGTTGGCGGCCGATCCATGCGGCAAGGAGCTCCTCTATCACGCCCTACTCCTCCTGGGTGTGTGCCGGTGGGAGTGTGAACCAATAGAACCCATGCCCGGGAAGCGTCAAAAGATACGGTAGTTCGCCAATTGCCGGGAATGGGACCCCTCCCATGGTTTCCACGGGGGAGACGCCGACGAATCTGCGCAGGTCAAGCTCGACCGGTTGCGGGAAGCGCGACAGGTTGTTGACGCACAACATCCGGTCGTCGCCCAGCTCCCGGACGAACGCGAGCACGCTGGGGTTGGAGGAGTTGAGCTCGGCGAACTCGCCGAGCCCGAAGACGGGGTGACGTTTGCGGATCTCGATCATCCGCTTGGTCCAGTGGAGCAGCGAGCCCGCGTTCTTCTGGTGGGCCTCGACGTTGATCGCCTGGTAGCCGTAGATCGGGTCCATGATCACGGGCAGGTAGAGCCGCCCGGGGTCGCAGTCGGAGAACCCGGCGTTGCGGTCGGGGTCCCACTGCATCGGGGTACGGACGCCGTCGCGGTCGCCGAGCCAGATGTTGTCGCCCATGCCGATCTCGTCGCCGTAGTAGAGCACGGGAGAGCCCGGCAGCGACAGGAGCAGCGCGGTGAACAGCTCGATCTGGTTGCGGTCGTTCTCCAGCAGGGGAGCCAGCCGCCGGCGGATGCCGACATTCGCCCGCATACGCGGATCTTTGGCGTACTCCGTGTACATGTAGTCGCGTTCTTCGTCGGTCACCATTTCGAGCGTCAGCTCATCATGGTTCCGCAGGAAAATCCCCCACTGGCAATGTTCCGGAATTTTCGGCGTTTGTGCCAAAATTTCGGAAATTGGGTAGCGGGACTCTCGGCGGACCGCCATGAAAATGCGGGGCATGAGCGGGAAATGGAAGGCCATGTGGCATTCGTCCCCGCCGCCTACCGGATCGCCGAAATATTCCACCACGTCCGAAGGCCACTGATTCGCCTCGGCGAGCAGCACCCGGTCCGGGAAGAGCCGGTCGACCTCGCGCCTGATGCTCTTGAGGTATTCGTGCGTCCTGGGCAGGTTCTCGCAGTTGGTCCCCTCCTCCTCGAAGAGGTAGGGCACCGCGTCCAGGCGGAAGCCGTCGATGCCGAGGTCCAGCCAGAACCGCAGCACCTCCAGCATGGCCTCCTGCACGTCCGGGTTCTCGTAGTTGAGGTCGGGCTGGTGGTGGAAGAAGCGGTGCCAGTAGTACTGGCCGCGCACCGGGTCGTAGGTCCAGTTGGACGTCTCGGTGTCGATGAAGATGATCCGGGCGTCCTGGTACTTCTCATCGGTGTCCGACCAGACGTAGAAGTCGCCGAACGGGCCTTCCGGGTCGTGCCTGGAGGCCTGGAACCAGGGATGGGCGTCGCTGGTGTGGTTCATGACGAGGTCGGCGATCACCCGCATGCCGCGTTTGTGCGCCTCGTCGACCAGCTTCACGAAGTCTCCCAGATCCCCGAACTCGGGCAGGATCTTCATGAAGTCGGCGATGTCGTAGCCGCCGTCACGCAGCGGCGACTCGTACAGGGGCAGCAGCCAGAGGCAGTCGACGCCCAGCCACTGCAGGTAGTCGAGCTTGCTGATCAGGCCTTTGATGTCCCCGGTCCCGTCGCCGTTGGAGTCGGCGAATCCCCTGATCAGAACCTCGTAGAAGACGGCGCGCTTGTACCAGTAAGGATCGCGCGGCTTCTCCTCGTCGAAGGTGTTGGGAATGGGTGTGGAGCTCATGGGCTCCCCCAGAGGGGGCTCATGAGGAGGGCGCTTTCACACACGTTGAAGACTCCCCGCTGAATTCTGTTCTACCGTGGCGCGGCTCGTACGGTGAGAATGTGGGCAGGCTGGATGTGAGGGTCGAGACGCACATAGTTGCTCTGCCTCCAGCGGTAGGACTCGCCCGACAGCTCGTCGTCCACGACGAACTCGGCGTTCCAGTCGAGACCGATGGCGGGCAGGTCGAGATCTACCGTCGCCTCGTGGGTGTGGTGAGGATCCAGATTGACAACCGCCAGAACGACGTCGCCCAGCCCGTGCCTTCGTGTGGCCGTGTCATAGGCGCCCGGAAGCCGTTTGGAGAAGCAGACGATGTCCGGATGGTCGACCCTGTGGAACCGTAGGTTACGCAATTCCTGCAGCGCCGGATGCGCTCTTCGGAACAAATTCAGATGGGTGATGAGCGGGGCGAGGGTCCTTCCTTCGCGTTCGGCTGCCGCCCAGTCGCGTGGCTTGTACTGATATTTCTCACTATCAAGGTATTCCTCACTACCTGGGCGCACCGGAACGTTCTCGGCGAGCTCGTACCCGGAGTACACCCCCCAGGTCGGCGACGTGAGAGCGGCCAGCACGGCCCTGATCCGGAACGCCGGCACGCCGCCGTGCTGCAGGTACTCGTGCAGGATGTCCGGGGTGTTGACGAACAGGTTCGGCCGCAGGAACACGGACGTCTCGTGCGCGAGCTCGGAGAGGTAGGTCTCCACGTCGAACTTGGAGTTCTTCCACGTGTAATACGTGTACGACTGGTGGAACCCGGCCTTGGCGAGCGTCTGGAGCATCGCGGGCCGGGTGAACGCCTCGGCCAGGAACACCACGTCCGGGTCGGTCGCGTGGATGTCGGCCAGCAGGCGCTCCCAGAACGCCACCGGCTTGGTGTGCGGGTTGTCCACCCGGAAGATCCGCACGCCGTGGTCCATCCAGTGCCGCAGCACCCGCCGGACCTCGGCGAAGATGCCCTCGGGGTCCCTGTCGAAGTTGATCGGGTAGATGTCCTGGTACTTCTTCGGCGGGTTCTCGGCGTAGGCGATCGTGCCGTCCGCCCGGATGGTGAACCACTCCGGGTGCTCCTTGACCCACGGGTGGTCGGGGGAGCACTGCAGGGCGAAGTCGAGCGCGACCTCCATGCCCAGGGCGCGGGTGCGGCTGACGAACTCGTCGAAGTCCTCAAGGGTGCCCAGATCGGGATGGACGGCGTCGTGGCCGCCGTCCTCCGAGCCGATGGCCCACGGCGAGCCGGGCTCGTCGGGCTCCGGGCTCAGCGTGTTGTTGCGGCCCTTGCGGAAGGTCTGGCCGATGGGATGGATCGGCGGCAGGTAGACGACGTCGAAGCCCATCTTGGCGATGGCGGGCAGCCGCTTGGCCGCGGTCTCGAAGGTGCCCGACCTGGAGACGCCGGACTCGGTGACGACCGCGCCCTCGGACCTGGGGAAGAACTCGTACCAGGAGCCGTAGAGCGCCCTGCGCCGGTCGACCCTGACCTTGTACGGCTTGGCCCTGGTCACCAGCTCGCGGAACGGATGCGCCGCCAGCAGCGCGGCCGTCTCGGGGAGCTGGGCGATGGACAGCCGGGCGCGCGGGTCGAGATCCTCGTCCCGCAGCGTGGCCGACACCGACAGCAGCGCCGCCCGGTGCCCGCACGCGCTGTCGCCGTTGCCGTTGCCCTTGCTGTTGCCCATGCCGTTCCTGGGGTGCCCGTTGCCGGGGCCGCCCTGGCCGCCGGGCGCGGGGCACTCGGCCGTGCGGACGGCCTTGGCGGCCCGCTCGAACAGCCGGGCCCCCTCCTCGCACATGAGGTCGGTGTCGAGCCCACGCGGGATCTTGATCTCGGCGTCGTGCAGCCAGGTCGCGATCGGATCGCTCCACGCCTCCACGCGGAACATCCAGTCGCCCTCGGCCGGCAGGCACACGTCGACGCCCCAGCGGTCGGTGCCGGGGGCCAGCTCGCGCATGGGTTTCAGGCGGCCACGCTGTCCGTCGGGCGAGGTGAGCACCACGCCCGCGGCCACGGCGTCGTGGCCCTCTCGGAAGACGGTCGCCGAGACCTGGAAGGTCTCGCCGGCGACCGCCTTGGCGGGCCACTGCCCGCAGTCGACGACGGGGGAGATGTCCGTGATGGGAATTCGTCCGATCATCGCATTCGCAGGGTTTGCGACGGCGCGCTCGGCGCCGCCGGAGGCTTTCCGTATGTGCAAGATTTCGCAACCGCGTGGGACCGCTGGATACGGCCTACCCCGGCAGTAACGATCCTTGCACGTAAATACTGGACAGCAGCGGATAGACCTCCCGAGTGTGTTCCCGGGAGAGCCAACAAAGAGGAAAGTTGCCCCAATCGTCCGGCTTCATGCTTGTTCCGGGCTGGGGTTTGAAGGGGCTTCTTGGGGGTGAAGGACTGAGAGGTCCCTCCTAGCCCGTAGGGTGCAGAAACGTGAGAGCTATCCGCCGGTTTACCGTCCGCACCGTCCTGCCCACGGAGCTGGTCGCCCTGGGCGAGCTCGTGCACAATCTCCGCTGGTCCTGGCACCCGGAGACGCTCGACCTCTTCGCCGAGGTCGACGCGGCCCTGTGGGAACAGGTCGGGCACGATCCCGTGGCCCTGCTCGGCGCCGTCACACCGGCCCGGCTCAACGAGCTGGCCGCCGACCGCCGCTTCCTCCGCCGCCTGGCCGACGCAGCTGACGACCTGCGCGAATACATGACATCGCCGCGCTGGTACCAGACGCTGCCCGACGTCGCACGCGCCATCGCCTACTTCTCCCCCGAGTACGGCATCGCCGCCGCGATGCCCCAGTACTCAGGCGGTCTCGGCATCCTCGCCGGCGACCACCTCAAGGCGGCCAGCGACCTGGGCGTGCCGATCCTCGCGGTCGGCCTGCTCTATCGCCACGGCTACTTCACCCAGTCCCTGTCGCCGGAGGGCTGGCAGCTTGAGCACTATCCGGCGCTCGACGCCGGCGGGCTGCCGCTGACCCTGCTGAAGGACGGCGACGAACCCGTCAAGATCCGTCTCGGCCTGCCCGAGGGCCGCGTCCTGCACGCCCAGGTCTGGGTGGCGCAGGTGGGCCGGGTGCCGCTGCTGCTGCTCGACTCCGACGTGGCCGACAACGACACCGCCGCCCGCGACGTCACCGACCGCCTCTACGGCGGCGGCACCGACCACCGGCTCATGCAGGAGCTGCTGCTGGGCGTGGGCGGCGTACGCGCCATCAGGGCCTACTGCCGCATCACCGGCCACGCCGAGCCCGAGGTCTTCCACACCAACGAGGGCCACGCCGGCTTCCTCGGCCTGGAGCGCATCCGCGAGCTGACCGAGTCGCGCCTGTCGTTCGACGAGGCCCTGGAGGCCGTCCGCGCCGGCACGGTGTTCACCACGCACACGCCGGTGCCCGCCGGCATCGACCGTTTCCCCTGCGACCTGATCGAACGCCACTTCGGCGGCGACTCCGCCTGGCCGACCGTGCCCGTCGAGCGCATACTGGCCCTGGGCGCCGAGGCCGAGCCCGGCCGCTTCAACATGGCCGTCATGGGCATGCGCCTGGCCCAGCGCGTCAACGGCGTCTCCGAGCTGCACGGCGCGGTCAGCCGGGAGATGTTCAAGGATTTGTGGCCCGGCTTCGACCTCGACGAGGTGCCGATCGGCTCGATCACCAACGGCGTGCACGCGCCCACGTGGGTCGGGCGCGAGTTCATGGAGCTGGCGGGCCGCGAGCTGCCCTCGCTGATCGAGCGAGCCCGCGGCTGGGAGGGCATCCAGAAGATCTCCGACCGGGAGATCTGGGAGATCCGCGGCAAGCTGCGCAGGCGGCTGGTCGAGGGCGCGCGCGAGCGGCTGCGCAGGTCGTGGCGCGAGCGCGGCGCCTCGGTGGCCGAGCTGGGCTGGATCGACGAGGCGCTCGACCCCGACGTGCTGACGATCGGCTTCGCCCGGCGGGTGCCGTCGTACAAGCGGCTCACGCTCATGCTGCGCGATCCCAGGAGGCTGGCCCGGCTGCTGCTCGACCCGGACAAGCCGGTGCAGATCGTGATCGCCGGCAAGGCGCATCCGGCCGACGAGGGCGGCAAGAAGCTGATCCAGCAGATCGTCAAGTTCGCCGACCAGCACAACGTGCGCCATCGCATCGTCTTCCTGCCCGACTACGACATGACGCTCGGCCAGCTCATGGTCCAGGGCTGCGACGTGTGGCTGAACAACCCGCTGCGGCCGCTGGAGGCGTCCGGCACCTCGGGCATGAAGTCGGCGCTGAACGGCGGGCTCAACCTGTCGATCCGCGACGGCTGGTGGGACGAGTGGTACGACGGCACCAACGGCTGGGCCATCCCCACCGCCGACGGCGTCAGCGACCCCGACCGGCGCGACGAGCTGGAGGCCGGCGCCCTGTACGACCTGATCGAGCACGAGGTGTCCGACCGCTTCTACGACCGGCCGTTCGACGAGCTGCCGCGCAGGTGGATGGAGATGGTCAAGCACACCCTGGCCTCGCTCGGGCCCAAGGTGCTGGCCGGACGCATGCTGCGCGACTACGTCGTCGACCTCTACACCCCGGCCGCCAAGTCGGCCCGCGCGCTGTCGGCCGACAACTACGCCGCGGCCAGGGCGTTCGCGGCCTGGCGGGTGCGCGTCACGCGGGCCTGGCCGGGCGTGCGGGTCGAGCACGTCGAGGCGTCCGGCGTGGGCGACGCCCCGGAGGTGGGCGCCTCGGTCGAGCTGCGGGCCACGATCGCGCTCGGCGACCTGGAGCCGGGGGACGTGCTGGTCGAGGCCGCGTACGGCAAGGTCGGGCCGCACGACGAGCTGGTCCGGCCCCGGTACGCGCGGCTGGCCCTGGAGTCGCTGGAGGACGACGGCCACGCCCACTTCACGGGCCGGGTGCCGCTCGACCGTACGGGGGCCTTCGGATACACCGTCCGGGTCGTCCCGCATCACCCGTTCGCTGCCACTCCGGCGGAACTGGGGCTGATCGCCGTCCCGGAGGAGCCGGTGGGAATGACGAACGGTACCTTGCGCTGATATATCCGGACGAGGTCGGCCCGGTGGTCGGGCGGTGCATAATCAGGACCGTGGACGACAGCGGGAACGGCCTGCGGGCTGACAATCTGGTGGCCACGGTCCGCGGTGTCCTGCCGTCCCTGACGCCTGCCGCGCAGACCGTCGCCCGGCTCATCCTGGAGGATCCGGCGACGGTCGCGCGCAGCACCATCACGGAGCTGTCGGCCGCCTCCGGCACCAGCGAGGCCACCATCGTGCGCACCGCGCGGCTGCTCGGCTTCGCCGGATACCCCCAGCTCAGGCTGGCTCTGGCGGCGGCGGCCGCGCAGCCCGACCGGCTCGTGCCCGGCGACCTGGCGCCCGACGACCCGCTGTCGGAGGTCATCCAGAAGGTGGCCAGGGCCGAGTCGGAGGCCATCAACGACACCGTCGCCCAGCTCACGAGCGAGCGCCTGGGCCTGGTCGTCGACGCGATCGTGGGGGCCAGGCGCATCGACGCCTACGGCGTGGGCGCCTCGGGATTAGTCGCCGAGGACGTCGCCCAGAAGCTGCTGCGCATCGGCCTGTCCAGCCACGCCTTCCAGGACGCCCACCTGGCCCTGACCAGCGCCGTCCTGCTGAAGGCGGGCGACGTGGCGATCGGCATCAGCACCTCGGGGGAGACCCCCGACGTGATCGAGCCGCTGCGCCGGGCGGGCGAGGCGGGGGCCACCACGGTGGCCGTCACCAACAACCCGCGCTCGACGATCGCGGAGCTGGCCGAGCACGTGCTGATCTCGGCCGGGCGCGAGACGGAGTTCCGCCCCGGCGCCCTGGCCAGCAGGATCAGCCAGCTCCTCGTCGTCGACTGCGTGTTCGTCGGCGTCGCCCAGCGCACGTTCGACTCCTCTCAGGAGGCGCTCGCGAGCACCAGGCGCGCCGTCAAGGAGTTCACCCGGAGAACGACACCTGCACGTCGTCAGCCTTGACGTACATCACGCGGTGCCCGAACTGGATCTCCAGGTACTTCGTCTTGCCCTTGACCACCGTGTGGTCGGCCAGGTCGAACGTGACCGCCCGGTAGTACTCGGTGGCGGCCGGCCCGGCCAGCGTGTACTTCTCGCCCGCCGAGAACGTGTACTGCAGCGGCGTCACCGCCTGGTACGGAATGCCGGCCGGGTACGCCTCCTGCTCCGGGTAGGCCCGCCCGAACACCGGCACGGTCGCCCTGCCCGGCTTCGGCGTGACGACGAGCCCCATCGACGGGATCGCGGTCGGGGCGCTCGCCGGGTTGTGGAACCACGCCTTCTGGCCGAGGTACCAGATCGCCGTCCAGTCGCCCTGGCGGTCGGCGACGGCGAAGCGCTGGCCGGTGCTGGCCCTGGCGCTGTGGTCGTACACGCTGTAGAGCGAGCCGCCGGTCGGGTGCTTGCCGATGTCCTTGATCAGCGGGGCGTCGTCGCGCGGCTCGGTGCGCAGCCACACGGTGCCGGCGCTGAGCGGCGGGCAGGCCGCCTCGGGGTTCTTGCGGTCGCAGCCGTAGAAGTAGGGCTTGTTGGTGGCGAAGTCCGGCTTGATCATGACCGAGCCGGCCTGCGGCCCGCCGAACTGGTGCAGCGGCGCGCCCATGAGCTGGAAGTAGTGCGCCCAGTCCCAGAACGGCCCCGGGTCCTCGTGCATGCCGCGGACCGTGCTCGGGATCGTGCCGGGGACGTTGTCGTGGCCCAGGATGTGGGCGCGGTCGAGCGGCACGCCGTGCTTGAGCGCCAGGTAGCGGACGAGCCGGGCCGACGAGCGGTACATCGCCTCGGTGTACCAGGTGCTGCCCTCGGCCAGGAAGCCTTCGTGCTCGATGCCGATGGACTTGGCGTTGATGTACCAGTTGCCGGCCTGCCAGCCGACGTCCTTGGTCTTGATGTGCTGGGCGATGTGCCCGTCACTGGAACGGACCGAGTAGTGCCAGCTCGCGCCGTAGTTCGGGTCCTGGTTGAGCTTGATCGACGGGAGGAAGTAGCCCTCCATGTCGTGGATGATGATGTAGTCGACCTTCTGGCTGACCGGCCGGTTGGCCAGGTCGTAGTGGCCGTAGTCGTCCGGCGGGAGCTCCTGGTAGGCCGAGGGGATCCACTCGCAGGAGATCGAGGCCGGGCACTCGACGCCGTCGCGCCGCGCGGGCCGCAGGCCGAGCTTCTCCAGCCACTTCTCGATCTTCTCCAGGTCCGGGACCTTGGGCAGGGTGACCTTCTGCCCGTCGTCCGTGGTGCGCTCGGCGCCCTCCTGGATGGTGGCGTAGACCTCGTCGGCGAAGAACTTGGCCGCGTCGGCCTCGTCGGCGCCGGAGTACTTGGCGACGGCTCCGTACCATTCGCCGGGGTTGGCGCTCAGGGGCGCGCCGAGGCTCTTCTGGTAGTCGGCCAGCAGCGCCGCGCCGCCGCGGATGTTGGCCGCGTCGTCGGTGCGCAGCCGCTCGTGGCTCTCGCCGGTGAGCTGCGCGGCGCGTTCCATCGTGCGCAGCGAGGCGGGGATCTCCGCCGGGGCGGGCGTCGCCGTGGGCGCGAGCGGCCTGCTCTCGTCGCCGCGGGCGTCCTCCTCGCCCTCTCCGTGGTGGTTCGAGCCGGTGTACGCGGCCGCGTCGGTCAGGTGCATCGGGCCGAACCCGGCGTCGCTCGACGGCTGGCCCGCGTGGGCGTCCCAGCGCGACTCCAGGTACGAGACGCCGAGCAGCACGCTCTGGGGGACCTTGAACTCGTCGGCCGCCGCGGCGAACGCCTGCTGCCGGTCGGCGGGCTCTTCGGCGTTGGCCGAGGGCACGTGGGTTAAGGGCAACAAGGCGACGACGGCGATCGCCAGCGCTCTGCGCATGAACCGCTCCTTGACTGGGGGGCGTGGTGCGCGTTCAGCGTCTCAACATTTTCCTTCTCTGGCGAGAACTTTGCGAAGATATTTTTCATCCCTTAACGGGCCGCCGGACCGGCTCCGGCGGCCCGTTCCCGAGGACTAGCAGGTGACGGGCTGGGTAGGCGGGCCTCGGAGGAGAGGGGGAGTTGTCATGCCTCGACCCGGAAGTCACTCCTACGACAACGAGCGCCGCCGGCTGCGCAAGCAACTGGACCGGCAGGGGATGAGCGAGCAGGAGCTCAAGAAGCGCGTGGCCAGGAAACTCCAGTCGGACCCGGACAAGAGCCCGCGCAAGGTGGGCGGCGACCGCGCCGAAGGACCCAAGTCCGAACGGCCCCGCCGGGGGGAGCGCTGAGGCCCTGATGATCGGCATCATCGACCGCGTCGGCGTCCAGGACCTGCTCGCCACGCGCGACGCCCAGCTCGCCGAGGTGCTGCCCGAGCGCGAGTACGCCTGGGCGCACCTGCCCGGCGCCGCGCACCTGCCGCTCGGCTCGCTCGACCGGCTGGCCGACGACCTGCTGGACCGGTCGCGTCCGGTCGTCGTCTACTGCCACGACTGGCTCTGCGACCTGAGCCCGCGCGCCGCCCACCGGCTGGCCCGGCTGGGCTTCGCCGACGTGCACGACTACGGCCTGGGCAAGATGGACTGGTTGTCGGCCGACCTGCCGTACGAGGGGGAGGCCGTCCTGGTGGGCTCCGGCGCCCGGCGCGACCCGGTCACGGCCGACCTGGAGGACCCGCTGGAGGAGCTCAGCGAGCGCATCGTCGCCGATCCGGCCGGCCTCGCGGTCGTGGTGGACCGGGACGAGGTGGTGCAGGGCGTCATCGGGTCGCGCGAGCTCAAGGGCGCCGACCTGACCGGCACCGCCGAGGCCGCGATGAACACCGGCGTCACCACCGTACGGCCCAGCGAGCAGCTCGACGCCCTGGCCACCCGCATGGAGGGCGCGAACGTCGACCATGTCGTCGTCACCCGTGCCGACGGCACCCTGGTCGGCCTCTACGGGCTCGGCGACCTGCGCGAACCCGGCTGGGAATCCGATCTCGGATAGCGGACGGGATTTGGAGCGGTCACCCGGCGTCTGCTAGCGTCAACAGCATGTCAGTGATCAGCCGATTTTGGCGCTATGTGGCGGCTCCGGGTGGAGCCGAAGGTCACATGCGCTGACTTACTGATCACCCGGAGCCCAAAGGCAGAGACGTCCCGTCTCTGCCTTTCGTCGTTCAGGCGGACGGCTCCGGGGGCCACGGATCTGGGCCGTACCGCCTTCGAACTTCCATCGAAAGCGGAGGACCAGCCCATGACCACGACCAGCGACCTGCGCATCACCTCGTTCGAACCCCTGCCCACGCCCCGCGAGCTCATCGGTGAACAGCCGCTCGGCCCGGAGCGCGAGGCGCTGGTGGCGGCGAGCAGGAACGCCGTGCGCGACGTGCTCGCCGGCGACGACGACCGCCTGCTGCTCATCGTCGGCCCGTGCTCGGTGCACGACCCGGAGGCCGCGCTCGACTACGCCCGCCGCCTGGCCGCCGCCACCCGCGACCTCGGCGACGCCCTGTGCGTGGTCATGCGGGTGTACTTCGAGAAGCCGCGTACCACCATCGGCTGGAAGGGCCTGATCAACGACCCGGACATCGACGGCGGCCACGACGTCCAGCGCGGGCTGCGCCTGGCCAGGACGGTGCTGCTCGACGTGCTCGACACCGGGCTGCCGGTGGGCTGCGAGTTCCTTGAGCCCACCAGCCCGCAGTACATCGCCGACGCCGTCACCTGGGGCGCGATCGGCGCGCGCACGCCCGAGAGCCAGGTGCACCGCCAGCTCACCTCCGGCCTGTCCATGCCGGTCGGCTTCAAGAACGCCACCGACGGCGACGTGCAGGTGGCCATCGACGGCGTGAAGGCCGCCGCGCACCCGCAGGTGTTCTTCGGCATCGACGACGAGGGCCGGGCCGCGGTCGTCTCGACCACCGGCAACCCCGACTGCCACGTCATCCTGCGCGGCGGGCGCACGGGCCCCAACTACGACCCCCAGTCCATCGGCGACGCGCTCGCGCTGCTGGCCAAGGCCGGGCTGCCGGAGCGGCTGATCATCGACGCCAGCCACGGCAACAGCGGCAAGGACCACGTACGGCAGGCGGCCGTGGTGCGCGAGGTGGCCGGCCGCCTGGCGGCGGGGGAGAAGGGCATCGCGGGGCTGATGGTGGAGAGCTTCCTGGTGCCGGGACGGCAGGAGCCCGGCCCGGCCGAGGGCCTGACGTACGGGCAGAGCATCACCGACGCCTGCGTGGGCTGGGAGGAGACCGAGCGCCTGCTGGCCGAGCTGGCCGACGCCGTGCGCGCCGGCCGCGCCGCCGGCTGACGGCCTCCCGGCGGCCCCGAGGTGACGGGCGGGCCGCCGGAGGCCCGGCAGGGCCGGTCAGGTCCGGCGGTCCAGCCGGAACGTCGGATGCCCCGGCGTGCCCGGCTGGGCGTCCAGCGACTTGTCGTCGAGGATGGGCGCGGCGTCCTCGGCCACGAAGACGCGCACGTCACCCTGCTCGATGACCTGGTCCCCGGCGTACGGCGTGCTCGCCAGCGACACCTCCAAGGCGCCCGCCTCGTCCGGCTTGGCGGCGATCCGCAGGCCGGCGTGCGCGGGCACGTCCTCGCCGACCATCAGGTCACGGATCGCGACCACGGCGTTGTCAGTCAGAGTCAGCACGATGCGCTCCTTCTCGCTGGAGACCCCCCGCCTCCCCCGCGACCAGGGCGGCAAACGCGCCGGGCCGGGATGAGCGCCCGCCATGGGGGTAGCGGAGCGTCATGGCTGACAAGGACGCCGACAAGGACGCCGACAAGGACAAGGGCGTGCTGGACGCCCTGCTCGAACAGTGCGGCCAGACGTTCGCCGCGGAGGCGGGCATCCGGCTCGCCGACCGGCCGCGGCCGCTGTACCAGCTCCTCGTGCTGGCCACGCTGCTCAGCGCGCGCATCTCGTCCGGGGTGGCGGTGGCGGCGGCGCGCGAGCTGTTCGCCGCCGGGTACCGCACGCCGCGGGACATGGCGCGGGCGAGCTGGCAGGACCGCGTGGACGCCCTCGGCCGCGGCCACTACCGGCGTTACGACGAACGCACCTCGACCATGCTCGGCAGGGGCGCCGAGCTGCTGCTCGACCGCTGGAAGGGCGACCTGCGCAGGTTGCGCGACGAGGCCGGGGGCGACCCCGGGCGCATCGGCGAGCTGTTGCGGGAGTTCCCCGGCATCGGCCCGACCGGCGCCGACATCTTCCTGCGCGAGGTCCAGGGCGTGTGGCCGCAGGTCGCGCCGCACCTGGACGGCCGGGTCCTGGACGGCGCGGCCCGGCTCGGCCTGCCCCGCCAGGAACGCGGCCTGGCCCGCCTGGCCGGCTCCGGCGACGAGCTGGCCCGCCTGTCGGCGGCGCTGGTCCGCGTGTCGACCAGCAAGAAGGCCGCCGACGAGGTGAGGTCGGCCGCAGCGGGGTGAGGGGGGACGCTCTGTTAGGTTCGGCTCATGGGTGAGTTTGTGAGCGTCGAGGTGGCCGACCAGATCGCCACGATCCGTCTTGACCGTCCGAAGATGAACGCGATCGACGTTCAGACGCAGCGGGAGCTCGTCGAGGCGGCGCTTCAGGTCGATGCCGACGACCAGGTGCAGGCGGCGATCCTCTACGGCGGCGAGCGGGTCTTCGCCGCCGGCGTGGACGTCAAGGAGATGGCCGACATGTCCTATGCCGACATGTCCGCCCACTCCCGCACGCTCCAGGCGTGCTTCACCACGGTGGCCCGCATCGGCAAGCCGGTCATCGCCGCCGTCACCGGCTACGCCCTGGGCGGCGGCTGCGAGCTGGCCCTGTGCGCCGACTTCCGGGTGGCCGGCGAGTCGGCCCGGCTCGGCCAGCCGGAGATCCTGCTCGGGCTCATTCCGGGCGCGGGCGGCACGCAGCGCCTGCCCCGGCTCGTCGGCCCGTCCCGCGCCAAGGATCTGATCTTCACCGGCCGGCACGTCCCCGCCGCCGAGGCCCTGGCCATCGGGCTGGTCGACCGGGTGGTGCCGGACGAGCAGGTCTACACGGCGGCCCTGGAGTGGGCGGCCACGTTCGTCGGCGGCCCGGCCGTGGCGCTGCGCGCCGCCAAGCAGGCCGTCGACCAGGGCGCCGAGGTCGACCTCGACTCCGGCCTGGAGATCGAGCGCCTGCACTTCTCCGGCCTGTTCGCCACCGACGACGCCAGGATCGGCATGCGGGCCTTCGCGGAGAAGGCCAAGGCCAAGTTCACCGGACGGTGACCGCCTGGCCGCCATACGAATGCGACCCTTTGGAGTAGGCCGTCCAAGGGGAAGCGGGTTTGCCAGTATGGTGGCGTTTCATGATGCGCGTCCCGGTCCCCGCCCGGCTGCGTAAAGCCGTGCGTTCGTGGTTCGACTCCCGTTACATCTCCGTCGCCGACCACCGGCAGGACATCCGGGACGCGCTCTGGGAGGTCCAGACCCTGCGCAGGGAGATGGCCACTTTGCAGGGCGAGGTCGAGCGGCTGCGGAACGCCCGCCCGCCGGCCGGGCCGGTGATCGACAAGGCCAGGGTCGACGACACGTACCGGCTGGCGCAGGAGACCGCGCAGGCCCTCGACGGCGTGCTCCAGAACGAGGTGCTCGTCTGGCAGGCCATCGACGACCTGCGGGCCCGCGTCCCCGAGGGGGGCCGGCCGTGCGCGTGATCTGGTCCGGCACCGAGCTGACCTTCCGTCTCGACCCCGAGGACGAGATCACCGGCAGGGCGGCCGACGACCATCCCGTCAAGCTGGCCACCAACTCCTGCTCGATCGGCGGCGTGCCCGCCGACGCCCACCCCGACCTGTTCGCCGTGGCCGCCTGGACGATCGTGGCGCCCTGGACCAGGCGGCGGATCACGTTCGACCGGGCCGTCTCCGCCGAGGTGGCCGCGGCCCTGCACGACGGGTGGGGCGTCGAGGCCGGGCCGGTCGGGGCCGAGCCGCGCCGGGCCGGGGACCGGCTCGCCCTCTCCTACAGCGGCGGCGCGGACTCCGTGGCCGCGGCGGCCATCCATCCGTCGGCGCCGTTCGTGCACTTCCGGCGGGTGCCGCATCCGCGGGTGCCCAACCGGTGGCCGCACTACCGCTCCGACGTGCTGGCCAAGCTGGCCGAGCGGACCGGCCGCGAGCTCACCACCGTCACCTCCGACCTGGAGTTCACCCTCGCCGAGCCGCGTCCGGGCTATCCGGAGCACCACGCCGTCGCGGTGGGGGCGCTCCTGCTGGCCGACCGGATGAACCTCGGTGGCCTGGGCTTCGGCTATGAACTCGGTTCACGCTGGCTCGGCGGTGACCGTTACTTGTTGCGGTTCACGCCTGACAACCCCATGTGGGCGCCGCACGGCGCGTGGGGCCGGTTGTTCGCCGCCGCAGGCGTGCACATCGTGCTCCCGGTCGGCGGGGTGAGTGAGGCCGTCACCATGCGGCTGGCCCTGAACTCCGAGCTCAAGGACCAGGTGCGCTGGTGCCTGCGCGGCACCGACGGCCCCTGCCGGACCTGCGGCAAGTGCCTGTACAAGGAGCTCATCCAGGCCGCCGTCGAGCGCCGTCCCCTGGACACGCCCCTCACCGCCGACCGTCCCGTGGCCCGCAAGTGGCTGCGGCCGCCCCCCTTCGGGGGCCAGGAGATGATCGAGTACGGCCTCGCCCGGATCCCTGGCGTCGAACGGTCCCTGTTCGCCAAGGCCCTCGACCACTTCGAGGCCACCGAGGAGTCCACGAGCTGGCTCGACCACTGCTACCCGCCGGCGATCGAGGAGATCCCCGAGCCGTGGCGGGCGGAGGCGGCCGCCTTCCTGACCTCCCAGGTCGGCCTCATGACCGAGGCCGAGGTACGGCGGGTGGAGACGTGGGGCGTGTGACCGTCCGCGGGACGGATCCGGCGAAGTGCGAGGAGTTGACTGCGTGAAGGTTTACCTGTCGGTGGACATGGAGGGCGTGACGGGGCTGACCGACCCCGAGGAGATGCACGCCGGCAAACGCGGCTACGACCGCGGCTGCGAGCTGATGACCGCCGACGCCAACGCCGCCGTCGAGGGCGCGTTCGCCGCGGGGGCCGGCTCGGTGCTGGTGAACGACGCCCACGGGTCCACCAAGAACCTGCGGATCGACCTCCTGGACCCGCGGGCGACCCTGATCCGGGGGCCGGGCAAGGCCCAGCGCATGGCCCAGGGGCTCGACGGCACGTTCCAGGCCGCGTGCTTCGTGGGCTACCACGCCAGGGCCGGCGTCCAGCACGGCGTGCTCAACCACACGTGGATGGGCAAGGAGATCCAGAACGTCTATCTCAACGGCGAGCTGTGCGGCGAGACCCGGCTGGTCGCGGCGTGCGCGGGCTTCCACGGCGTGCCGGTCGTGCTGGTGACCGGGGACGAGGCCGTCGGCGAGGAGGCGCGCGAGCTGCTCGGCGACGTCGAGACGGTCGCGGTGAAGAAGGGCATCGACAAGTTCTCGGCCGAGTTGCTGCCGCCGAGCGTCGCCCAGGCGAAGATCCGTGAGGCCGCCGCTCGCGCGCTGTCCCGGTTGAGCGACTTCACGCCTTATCGGGTGGAGGCGCCGTACACGCTGGGGGTGGAGTGGAACTCGACCGCCATCGCGGCGGCGGTGGCGCTGGTGCCCGGCGTGAAGACGGCCGGCTCGCGGCACACCGAGTTCACCACCGACGACTTCCGCCAGATCATGGCGCTGCTCGGGATCTTCGCCACCATCGGCGGCCAGGTGGCCTGCGGCAGCGGACCGTACGGCTGAGATGTCGGTAACTGCTGACTCAGGGAGCGGGTGACGGTGGAAGGCGCGGCGCTGACCCGGCGGGGGCTGCTCGTCGGGATCGGAGCGGTGGGTGGCGCGGGCGCCATGTACGCCGCCATGGGCGCGCTCGGGCTCGCCCCCTCGGAGCAGGACAAGGAGTTCGCCGCGCCGCGCCCCGGCGACTTCTCCCTGCGCGGCAAGGGCGCGGCCAAGGTGGTGATCCTCGGCGCGGGCGTGGCGGGGCTGACCGCCGCGTACGAGCTGGGCAAGGCCGGCTACGACTGCACCCTGCTCGAAGCCAGGGGCAGGGCCGGCGGCCGGAACCTGACGCTGCGCGGCGGCGACCGCCTGACCGAGCTGAACGGCCCGGCCCAGGACGTCAAGCTGGGCGAGGGCGTCTACTTCAACGCCGGGCCCGGCCGCATCGCCCCCTGGATGGTCACCCTCGACTACTGCAGGGAGCTGGGCGTCCCGATCGAGACGTTCGTCAACAACAACGCCTCGGCGTACGTCCACACCAACGGTAAGACCGTGCGGGCCCGCACCGCCCGAGCCGACATGTACGGATATGTCGCGGAATTGCTGGCCAAGGCCACAAATATCGGCGCGCTCGACAAGGCGATCACCGCCGACGACCGGCAGCGCCTGCTGGAGTTCCTCCGCCGGTTCGGCGACCTGGGCCCCAAGCTCGACTACGAGGGCTCACCCCGGCGCGGCTTCACCAAGTACCCGGCGCTCGACGGCGGCACCCCCGTCCCGCCCCCCGGCACCCTCCACGACGTGCTGGCCGCCGCCACCGGCCGCGCCATCACCAACGACTTCGGCTACGACATGGCCACCCCCATGTTCCAGCCGGTCGGCGGCATGGACGCGATCGTCACCAAGCTGACCGAGGCCGTAGGGGCCGACCGGATCAGGACCGGCGCCAAGGTCACCAGGATCACGACCCTGGACGACGGCGTCGAGGTGACGTACGACGGCGGCAGCGTCAAGGCCGACTACTGCATCGCCACCCTCCCCCCGCACCTCCTCGCCAAGATCCCGCACAACCTCGGAGCGCAGGTCACCAGCGCCCTGGCCACCCCCATCCCGGTCTCCGCCGGCAAGATCGGCCTGGAGTACGGCAGGCGCTGGTGGGAGCTGGAGGACCGCATCTACGGCGGCGTCACCGAGACCGACCTGGACATCACCCACATCTGGTACCCCTCCCACGGCTACCACTCCGAACGCGGCCTGATCGTCGGCTACTACAACACCGAGCAGAACGCCGAGCTGTACGGCTCCCTCACCCCCGAGGACAGAAGGCGGAAGGCCCTCACCCAGGGCAGGAAGATCCACGGCGACAAGTACCGCCAGAACCTGCTGTCCAGCGTCTCGATCGCCTGGCACCGCCAGGAGCACATCCAGGGAGGCTGGATGTACTGGCCGTCCTTTGATTCGTCCTTCACTCTTCTGCAACGCCCCGCCGGAAGGGTCTACTTCGCGGGTGACTGGCTCACCCACTTGATCGCCTGGCAGGCAGGCGCCATGGAGTCGGCCCGCAGCGCCGTCACCCTGCTGCACCGGCGGGTGCTGCAGTCCACGTGACGTCGCACGCCACTTCCTCGACCGGCATAGGGTCGGTCAAGGAAGAGCGATCGAGGAGACGAGGATGACGTTGCACTGGGTGCCCGCGACCGGCCGCGCCGACCTGCTGGCCGATCCGGTGGCGTTCGCCGTGCCGGGCGTCGAGGGCGCCGAGGTGACGGAGATCGACCCCGACCTGGCCGACACGGCCGCGTTCTGCGAGCGCTACGGCGTACGGCTCGACGAGTCGGCCAACTGCGTGGTCGTGGCCGCCAGGCGCGGCGGCGAGACGCGTTACGCCGCCTGCATGGTGCTCGCGACGATGCGCGTCGACGTCAACGGCGTGGTGCGCAGACATCTCGACGCCCGCAAGGCGAGCTTCGCGCCGATGGCCGACGCGGTCGAGCTGACCGGCATGGAGTACGGCGGCATCACCCCGCTCGGGCTGCCCGGCGACTGGCCCGTCCTGGTCGACGTGCACGTCGCCGAACATCCCAGAGTGGTGATCGGCAGCGGCCTGCGCAGGTCGAAGCTCGCCGTGCCGGGCGCCGCGCTGGCCGGGCTGAAGGGCGCCGAGGTCCTGTCCCTGACGACCTGAAGGCCCCGAAGCCGAACTGAAGCCAATTCGAGACCGTTGGATGGGAAACCGATGAGGCTGTATCGGACGTTGTACGAGTGGGAATGTGGCCTCATGGTTCATCTCGTGGGCGGGGATTAAGCCGGTATGGTGCTTCATGCCATGAACGATGACCGACTAGGCCCTTACCGGCTGCTCAGGCGGCTCGGTGAAGGCGGGATGGGCGTTGTCCACCTCGCTGTCGACCCCCAGGGGCGACAGGTGGCGGTCAAGGTCCTGCGCGGAGAGGTCGCCGGTGACGAGGTCGCCAGGCGACGGCTTTCGCGTGAGGTCGAGACCATGCGCCGGGTCCGCAGCAAATTCATCGCAGAAGTGGTCGATGCGGACGTAACCGGTCATCGTCCCTACATCGTCACGCGTTACGTGCCCGGCCGTCCTCTCGACGAGATCGTCAAGGACGACGGGCCGCTCGACCTGCCCGCGCTGGTCCGGCTCGCCCACGGGGTGGCCTCCGCGCTGGCCGTCGTCCACTCCGTCGGCGTGATCCACCGCGACCTCAAGCCGGGCAACGTGCTGATCCTCGACGGCGAGCCCGTCCTGATCGACTTCGGCATCGCCCAGGCGGTCGACGCGACCAGGCTGACCCAGACCGGCATGTTCATCGGCACCCCCGGCTACCTCGCGCCCGAGATCATCGAGGGCCAGGAGGCCGGCCCCGAGGTCGACATCCACGCCTGGGCGGGCACGCTGCTCTACGCCGCCACCGGCCAGCCGCCCTTCGGCAAGGGCACGCTGGAGATGATCTTCTACAACATCACCGCCGGCAAGGCCGACATCAGCGGCGTGCCGGCCGAGCTGCAGCCGCTGCTCAAGGCGGGCTTCCAGCGCAACCCGGCCAAGCGGCCCAAGGCCGCCGACCTGGCCGAGCAGACGGCCCGGATGTTGCCGAGGCCGCCGCGCGGCGTGCCCGACGAGATCTCCACCGTCCCCCGGCCCGACGCGCCCGACGACTACCCGACCAGGCGGCCGCCGTTCGTGGGGGAGAAGCCGTCCTACGACGTCTCCACGCCGCCGATGACGCCGCGCCGGCTGATCGACGGCCAGGAGCAGCCGGTCGCGCCGCCCGCCGACCCGCACTTCGTCTCGCTGCTGCCCAACCAGGCGGCCGGGCTGCCCAGCCAGGCGGCTCCGCTGCCCGGCGCCGGGCTGCCTGGCTCCGTGCTGCCCGGCGCCGTGCTGCCCGAACAGGGCGCGGCGCCGGCGGACCAGGGCGCGGGCGACCCGTGGCCGACCCGCCGGGTCTCGCCGGAGGAGCTGCGCCAGATCCAGCGCGAGGCCGGGCCCAGCCAGCCCTGGCCGCAGCAGCAGCCCCCGCTCCACCCCCAGCCGCAGTCACAGCCCCAGCCGCTGCCCCAGTCGCAGTCGCTGCCGCAGGTCAACCCGCACGAGGCCGACGTGCCCACCCGGCGCGTGCGCCCGGACTCGGCCGAGTTCGGCCGGCTCAGCTCCGGCCCCCAGCCGGTCGACCACGGCCGGCTCGGGTCCGGCGCGCAGCCGGTGGACCACGGCCGGTTCAACTCCGGCCAGGAAGCGGCCAACTACGGCCCGGTGCCCGTGCAGCCGCCGCCCTACATCCCGGCGCAGCCGCAGTACCCGCCGCAGGAGCCGCAGGCCGCTCGCGAGCCGTACCACCAGGGCGGGCGTCCGGCGCAGCCGCTGCAGCGCTCGAAGGCGTACGGGGTGGCGAGCGCCATGCTGCTCATCCTCATGATCGTGGCGGCGGTGACGGCCCCCGTCCTGGTGGCGGTGGTGGCGATCCCGATCGCCGTGCTGCTGCGCGCCGCCGACCTCGCCCAGCCGGCGCTCAGCGGGCGCAGGCCCGCCGGGTCCGCCGCCCTCGACGTGCTCAGGGTCTTCGCCCATCCGCAGGCGCTGGCCAAGTCCGTGGGCATCACGGTCGCGCTCGTCCTGTACGCCCTGATCCTCGGCCTGCCGGTGACGCTGCTGCTCAGCGTGGTGGTCAAGATGAACTCGGCCAACGCCCTCGCATGGGGGGCCGCGGTCGCGCTCTGGACCCTCTGCGCGGGGCCGGGCGTCGAGGGCCCGGGGCGGCAGATGCGCAGAACGCTCTCATCGCTCGTACCCTCTAGGACAGCGGCCATGGCGATGGCGGGAGTCCTGGCGGCGGGCGCCGCGCTCTCGCTGATCCTCGCCTACGGCACGTTCGGGGACACGCCAAGGGGGAGTGTATGGAGTCCACTGGACGTCACACCCGTGACAGAGCAACTCAGCAGCCTGAAGGGCGGCGGCTGAGCCGAGGAAGGTGGCGATGAGCATCCAAGCGCCGGAACGCCTCGGCCCCTACCGCATCGTCAGGAAGATCGGCGAGGGCGGCATGGGGGTCGTCCACCTGGGTCTCGACGGTGAGGGCCGCGAGGTCGCCATCAAGGTGCTCCACCCGCACGTGGCCGCCGACCTCAAGGCCCGCGACCGGCTCACCCGCGAGGTCGAGACCATGCGCCGGGTGCGCAGCCCGTACGTCGCCGAGGTCATCGACGCCGAGCTGGTGGGGGGCCAGCCCTACGTCGTGACCCGCTTCGCCCCGGGGCGCACGCTGGAGGAGACCGTGCTGACCGAGGGCGCCCTGGAGGCGCGGCAGGTCATCAGGCTGGCCCAGGGGCTGTGCCAGGCGCTGGTCGCCATCCACGCGGCCGACGTGATCCACCGCGACTTCAAGCCGTCCAACGTCATGCTGGTCGACGGCGAGCCGCTGGTCATCGACTTCGGCATCGCCCACCTGGTGAACGCGACCCGGCTGACCCAGACCGGCATGTTCGTCGGCACGCCCGGCTACCTGGCGCCCGAGATCATCCGCGACTCCGACATCACCCAGGCGGCCGACGTGCACGCGCTGGCCTCGACGGTGTTCTTCGCCGCCACGGGCGCGCCGCCGTTCGGCACCGGGACGTTCGAGGCCGTCTGCTTCAACATCATGGAGGGGCGGGCCCAGCTCGACCGGGCGCCCGCGTGGCTGCGCGGCTGGTTGTCGCGCGCGCTGCGGGTCGATCCCGCCGCCCGGCCAGGCGCGCAGGAGCTGCTGCGGATGGCCAGGGAGCTCGACCCGTCGGTGACGACGTTCAACGAGATCGAGGGCCCGACCGGCACCAAGCGCATCGGCAGCGGCACGCGCGCCATGGACACGTTCTCCGACCTGCTGCCGCCGGTCGACTACCGCAAGCCCGCGCCCCCGCCCCCGCCCCCGCCGCCGCCCGCGCGCCGGGAGGAGCGGCCGCCGCCCTACGTGCCCGCGCCGACCTCGGCGCGCCCGGTGCCGCGCACCGACCAGCGGGTGGCCGGCTACCCGGCGCCGCCGCCGCAACCACGCCCCTACACGCCGCCGCCCCAGCCGCGCGGCCACGTGCCGCCGGCGGAGCGGAAGAGGTACCTGTTCGGCGCCCAGGTGACCGGGTTGCTGCTGCTGGTCACGCTGGTGGCGCTGACCGTCATGATGCCCGTCGTCATGGGGGCGGTGGCCGTCGCGCTCGCGGTGGTGCTACGCGTGGGCGAATACCTCTTCGGCGACATGGTCAAGCGGCGCCAGATCCGCGGCAGCAGCTCGGCCGACCCACTGCTCGCGCTGGTCGGCACGCCGTGGGCGCTGGTCAAGGCCGCCCTGGTGACGCTGGTGCACGTGCCGCTCGCGCTGCTGTTCGGCGCGTGCGTGTGGGGGGCGCTCCACTGGGCCGGCGGCATGGGCACCAACCAGGCCGCCGCCTTCGCGGCCGGCGCGTTCGCCGGGGGCCTGTTCGTACTGCCGGGCGGCGGCGCGCCGCGCAAGGCCGTGACCCGGACGCTCACCGGCGTGCTGCGCAGCCCCGGAGCCGCGCTCGTCGCGGTCGTCGCGGTGGGCACGGCGGCGCTGTTCGCGGCGATGTTCGCGCTCGGCCAGGACCCGGTCTGGACGCCCTGGCGGGCCCCGCAGAGCGTGATCGACGACCTGGCGAGCGACGCCAGGCAGAGCACCATCGGGCTGATCACCGGCCTGATCGAAAGTCTGCTCGACGGGCTGGGGTTGGGCTTCCTGACTCCGTGGTCGTGAGTGTCCCCCTCGGCCCGGCGGGGGAGAGATGAGGTATGAGCGAGCGCCTCGGCCCTTATGAGCTTCTCTCCAGGCTCGGCGCGGGCGGCTTCGGCGAGGTCCATCTGGCGCTCGACGTCCAGGGGCGCACGGTCGCGGTCAAGGTGCTGCATCCGCACGTCGCGGCCGACGCCCTCGCGCTCGGCAGGCTCGACCGCGAGGTGGAGACGATGCGCCGGGTCGGCGGGCCGCACGTCGCCGAGGTGCTCGACGCCTCGCTGGAGGGCCCCAGACCCTACCTGGTGACCCGTTACGTCCAGGGCCGCCCGCTCAGCGCCGTGCCGGTGCCCGTCGCCGAGCTGGGCCCCCTGGCCTCGGGGCTGGCCGACGCGCTGCTGGCCATGCACGAGTCCGGGGTGGTCCACCGCGACCTGAAGCCGGCCAACGTGATGATGAGCGAGGACGGCCCGGTCGTCATCGACTTCGGCATCGCCAGCGCGCTCGACTCGTTGTCGGTCACCGCGTCGGGCGCCGTGGTCGGCACGCCCGGCTACCTGGCGCCGGAGATCCTCGAAGGCGGCAGCGCGGGCGTCGAGGCCGACGTGTTCTCCTTCGGCGCGACGCTCGCCTACGCCGCGACCGGGCGGCAGCCGTACGGGCAGGGGCCGGCCTCGGCGGTGGCCTACCGGGTCGTGCACCACCCGCCCGACCTGGAGGGCGTGCCTGACTGGCTGGCGCCGCTGTTACGCGAGTGCCTGTCCACCGACCCCGCCGCCCGGCCCACGGCCGCGCAGATCTGCGCCCGGCTGGGCGTCGCCCCCGTCCCGCACGTACGGCAGACCGGCCCCCGTCCCTCGGCCCCGGTGGCCCGTCCCCGGCCGGCCGACGACATGAGCACGAGAGAGTGGCGGCCGGGCGACGGCCGTCGCAGGCCGGTCGAGGAGTCCAGGGCGCGGCACCGGGAGAAGGTGCGCAGGCGGTGGCTGATCGGCTCGGGCCTGTTCGTGTCGCTGCTGGCGGCGGCTGCCCGCGAGCCGCTGCCCGAGGTGGCGCTGTTCCTGCTGGCCGCCTACGTGCTGGCGGTGGTGAGCGACGCGGGGGTGGCGCTGCTCTCGCGCGGGCCGTACCGGCGCGGCCGGATGGTGGCCGACCTGGTGAGCGTGGCGGGGGCGGTGGGGCTGTGCTTCGGGCTCGCCGCGGTGTTCAGCACGTTCACCCTGGCCCTGTTCGCGGGTACGGCCCTGGTGGTGGGCATCGTGTTCCTGTTGTCCGCCTGATTTCCCCTGGGGGGCGATCGGAACGTACCGAATAAAGTTCGGTATGGTGGGAAGGGTAGGGGCTTGACGCGGGAACCGCCGGTTTGCGCGTAAGCTACCCACGGGTAACATGACCGCGGGAGCCAGGGCACGACTCTGACCCACCCCGTGTCAGGAGCCCGTCGGGAACCTGGCAGTCTGGTCAGCATTGCATTCGGCGCCTATCGCAGCGACGCGGTGGGCGCACGCGAACACGGGAGGTCGGCCACCGGCCATGAACATCGTCGTCTGCGTGAAGCAGGTCCCCGATACGGCGACCGAGCGCAAGCTGCGGTCCGATGACAACACGCTCGATCGTGACGCCGTCGACGGCGTGGTCAACGAGCTTGACGAGTACGCGGTCGAGGAGGCGCTGAAGCTCAAGGAGGCGCATGGTGGCGAGGTCACCGTGCTCACCATGGGCCCGGGCAAGGCCACCGAGACCATCCGCAAGGCCCTGGCGATGGGCGCCGACAAGGCGGTCCACCTGAGCGACGACGCGCTGCACGGTTCCGACGCGCTGTCCACCTCGTACGCGATGGCCCAGGTGCTCAAGAAGATCGGGTTCGACCTGGTCGTCCTGGGCTCGGAGTCGACCGACGCCCGCACCGGCGTGCTGGCCGCGATGCTGGCCGAGCGCCTGGGCACGGCCCAGCTCACCCTGGCCAACAAGGTCGAGATCGAGGGCTCCTCGATCAGCGTCCAGCGCATCACCGACTACGGCTTCGACAAGGTCCAGGCCTCGCTGCCGGCCGTCGTGTCCGTGGTCGAGAAGATCAACGAGCCGCGTTACCCGTCCTTCAAGGGCATCATGGCGGCCAAGAAGAAGCCGGTCGAGACGCTGGCCATCGCCGACGCCGAGATCGACGCCGCCCAGGTGGGCCTGGGCGCGGCCTGGTCCGAGGTGGTCGACTTCGCCGCCGCGCCGCCGCGCGCCGCCGGCACGATCGTCAAGGACGAGGGCGACGGAGGCTCGAAGGCCGCCGACTTCCTCGCCTCCAAGAAGTTCATCTGAGAACGGGGGTTTTACTGATATGTCGGAGATTCTCGTTCTCGTGGAGCAGGTCGACGGCGAGGTCAAGAAGGTCACGCTCGAACTGCTGACCCTGGCCCGCTCGCTCGGCACGCCCGCCGCCGTCTGGGCCGGCCCCGGTCTCGGCGACGCCGCCAAGGCCAAGCTGGCCGAGTACGGCGCCGAGACGATCTACAACGCCGGCTCCGCCGACATCGTCGACCACGTGGTGGCGCCCAAGGCCGAGCTGCTGGCCCAGCTCGTCGCCGAGAAGTCGCCCGCCGCGGTGCTCGTGGCCGCCACGGCCGAGGGCAAGGAGGTCGCCGGTCGGCTGGCCGTCAAGACCGACTCCGGCGTCATCACCGACGCCGTGGGCCTGTCCGAGGGCTTCGTGGCCGACCAGTCGATCTTCGGTGGCGGCGTCAACGTGCACTCCAAGGTGCGCAGGGGCACCCCGATCGTCGCCGTACGCCCGAACTCGACGGCCCCGCAGGCCGCCGCGGGCGCCGGCGCCGTCGAGGAGGTGTCGGTCGCGCTGAGCGAGGCGGCCAAGGCCGCCCGCATCGTCGAGCGCGTCAAGCAGGAGAAGGGCGCCAGGCCCGAGCTGACCGAGGCCGCGATCGTGGTCTCCGGCGGCCGGGGCGTGGGCTCCGCCGAGAACTTCTCCGTCATCGAGGGCCTGGCCGACACGCTGGGCGCGGCCGTCGGCGCCTCGCGCGCCGCCACGGACGCCGGCTGGTACCCCCACCAGTTCCAGGTGGGCCAGACGGGCAAGACGGTCTCGCCGCAGCTCTACATCGCGGCCGGGATCTCCGGCGCCATCCAGCACCGGGCCGGCATGCAGACCGCGAAGACCATCGTCGCGATCAACAAGGACCCCGAGGCGCCGATCTTCGAGCTCGCCGACTACGGGGTCGTGGGTGACCTGCACCAGGTCGTCCCGCAGCTCACCGAAGAGATCAGCAAGCGCAAGTAGCGTCAGGGATCATCGGCGCGCACAGCGCCGGTCGGAGGCGGCGCCGCACGACGTGCGGCGCCGCCTCCGCCGTCTCAGGCGGACGCGGCGGGCGCGGTCCGGGCGCCGGCCGCCTTCAGCGCCCATCCGGCCAGGACGCCGGCCAGCAGGGCGAAGCCGTGCAGGTCCAGCAGCGCGCACAGGACGACGGCGGCCGCCGCGGCGACCGCGGGGAACAGCGGCGCGGGGACCCGGTCGCGCTGCGCCACGAGCTGGAAGCCGGCCCCGGCCAGGACGACCATGAGCACCACGCCGACCGTCCCGGACGCCGACAGGGTCCAGGCGCCCGACAGGACCGCGTAGAACGCGCCCAGCGAGCGTTCCAGGGGCCCGGCGGCGGCCACGGCGAGGCCGCCGGCCAGGCCGCAGAGGGCGACCGAGTTGCCGGCGCCGGGGTCGTTCATGAGGTAGCCGGCGGCCTCGCCCGCGACCGCGCCCGCGGCGTACAGCAGGAGCCAGCGCGCGGGGCCGAGCGCGCGCTCGGCGACGTAGCCGAGCACCGCGAGGAACGCCAGGTTGAACAGGGTGCCGAACACGCCGCCGTCCTGGACGACGAGCGCCGTCCCCAGCCGCCACCACTCGCCGCCGGAGATCGCCGCCGGATCGCGCATCCACCCGGCCTCCAGCCCCGGGACGGCGAACTGCAGCAGGCTCGGAACCGCCGTGCCGACGAGGACGACGGCGGTGACATATGGCTTGAACACCGCCTAAGCCTCGCACGCCCTCCATGAATCGGACATGGACGGATGTACGAGGCTTGGCATGACAAATGTCCTACGCGGCGACCTTCACCGGCTCCCGCACCGGAACGGCTGCGAACACCGGCGCCTCCCGCCTGGGCAGGAACCGCGACGCCACGGCGATCAGCACGCCCAGGAGGACCGCGATGCCGAGCGCGCCGCGCAGCGAGGTGGCGTCCGACAGGAAGCCGATCACCACCGGGCCGAGCAGCAGGCCCGCGTAGCCCATGGCGCCCGCCTGGGCGATGGCCGGTCCGGGTGCGTCGGTCGCGGTGCCCGCCAGGGACAGCGTCAGCGGCGCGATCGTCGCCACGCCGAGTCCGACGAAGAACATCGCCAGCACCGCCACCAGCGCCGCCGGAGCCATCAGCACGACCGTGAAGAACCCGGCCGTGGCCACGCCGGACACGCCCAGCATGCCGCGCACCCCGAACCGGGAGCGCAGCCGGTCACCGGTGAGCCTGGCCAGCAGCATGCCGGCCTCGAACACCGGGTAGCCGAGCGCGGCCAGCGCCTCGGGCGCGCCGAGCTCGTTGCGCATGTACAGGCCGTTCCAGTCGGCGACCACGCCCTCGACCATGAAGGCGAAGAACATGATCGCGCCGAGCAGGTAGACGATCGCCGGCATGCGGTGCCGGGCCGTGCGCGCCGCCTCCGTGGCCGGGGCCTCCGGCAGGTACGTACGGCCGATCAGCAGCGCGACCGGCAGCGAGACCAGGGCGACCAGCGCCAGGTTGGCGGTGAACGACAGGCCGGCGGCGATCGACAGGCTGCCCAGCGCGCCCGCCGAGATGGCGCCCACGCACCAGCCGGCGTGCATGCCGTTCATCAGCGGGCGGCCGTACGCCTGCTCGACGGTGGAGCCCTGGGCGTTCATGGCGACGTCCACGGTGCCGAAGGCCATGCCGAAGAACGTGGCGGCCACGATCAGGAGGGGCAGGTTCGGGGCGAAGGCGACGGCCAGCAGGCCGACCGCGGTGAGTGGGGCGCCGATCCGCAGAACCGCCCTGCTGCCCGCGCGGGCCATGATCCGTCGCATGGACTGCATGGTCACGAGGGCCCCGAGGCCCCATGCGAGGAGCACCGCGCCGACCGTGGACTCGGACAGGCCGAGTTTGTCGGTCAGGGCGGGGATGCGCACGGTCATCGTGCCCACCATCAGGCCGCCGAGGACGAAGGTGAGGATCGCCCCGTAGCGGGCCGTCCTCAGGTCGCGGGTCATAAGGCACACCTCTCAGAAACTCGTTATTTCGCCACAAATCAGGCGCTCCCAAGGGGGAGCGCCCAGGAAATCCGGGGGGAGGAACACTCGAAGGGACAGAACCACCAACCGCCACGCGTCCGGCCCGCCGCCGCGGCCCATCCGGCGCGCCTGCCGAGTGCCCGGCTGTGCGGGGGCAGGGCGACTCAAGCTGTTGACGGGCTGCTGGCCGAGGTCGGCCGACCGGGCTCGGCCTTGGGTGGGTTGAGGCGGTCGGGGCCCTTGGACGGGCTGAGGCGCGGTTGAGGGCGCGGGTGGGTGTCGAGCGGTGGTGTCGGTGAGCGTGCGGCCGACCGGAGCCGGTCGGGGTCAGCTCGTGCTGCTCGGTGGGCGACCCGGGCGCTCGATCGTGGCCCGCGTCATGACCGGACGGCCGGCCCTGCCGGGCTGACGGCCAGGCCGGTCGGCTCTCGCCGCTCGGCCGCCGCCCGCGTCCTCCGGCCTACCGTCTGCCTGACGGGGGCCTGCGCGTCCGGCCTGCCCAGCCCGTACGGGCCGGTCTGACGGGGACGGCGGGCGCCGCCGGGGCGCTCGGTCTGGACGGGAAGCGGGCGAAGGCCGCGGGACAGGGGTCGTGGGAGCACGGGATCGTCATCGCGAGACCGCCCTCCCATCCGTTCCGGTCCATCACAGGAAGCCGCGGGGAACCGCGGAAAGCTCCGTGATCGAAGCTCCGACACCTGAACCGCGAGTGACCCCGGCACATTCCCGGGACCACGGTGACTCCCGACACAGCGGAGCCCGACGGTTCAGCCGGGTTTGAGCAGCGCTCTCAGCCGGGCTTCGAGGGCACGCAGGTCCGCCTCCGAGTTGAGCTGCGGGTCATGGCTGGCCACGTCCCACAACCCTTCGCACGCCAGCCGCACGATCTGCGCGGCCAGCGGGTCGGGCTCGTCGCCCAGCCCCTCCCGGTGCCATCGCGACATCGCCTCTCGCAGCGGCGCGAGCAGGAAGAGGTTCCCCGACGCGCCCGTCACGACCGCCCATCGTCGCAGCCGCCCCGAGCGCACGGCGATCAGCGTGGCGCCGAGGTACCGCTCGGTGTACGTGCCGTCCGGCTGCGCGGCCATCAGGTCGTCGAACTCTTCGATCAGCCGTTCGACCATGCCCTTGATCAGGGCCTCTTTGGTGCCGAAGTGGTAAAGAAGACCGCCTTTGCTCACCCCGGCCCGGTCAGCCACGGCGGACAGCGTCAGCGCGGCCGACCCCTGGTCGCACAGGAGGTCTTCCGCCGCGTCCAACAGCTCGTCCCTTCGCATGCCTCAACTGTACCGTCCGGACGGTACAGTGGCAAACGAGATACCCTGATCTGGTGACACGACCGTCGGCCTATCTTGATCATGCGGCGACCACGCCCATGCTGCCCGAAGCGATCGAGGCCATGACGGAGCAACTCAAACGCGTCGGCAACGCCTCGTCGCTGCACGCCGCGGGCCGTCAGGTGCGCAGGGTCGTCGAGGAGTCCCGCGAGAGCATCGCCGACGCCCTGGGGGCCCGGCCGAGCGAGGTCGTGTTCACCTCGGGCGGCACCGAGGCCGACAACCTCGCCATCAAGGGCCTCTACTGGGCGCGCAGGCCCCGGCGCCGCATCCTGCTCAGCTCCGTCGAGCACCACGCCGCGCTCGACCCGGCCGCGTGGCTGGCCGAGAGCCAGGGCGCCGAGGTCGAGCTGCTCGACGTCGACGAACACGGCCGGGTCCATCCCGACACGTTGCGCGCCGCCATCGAGCGCGACCCCGACGACGTCGCCATGATCAGCGTCATGTGGGCCAACAACGAGGTGGGCACGGTGCAGCCGGTCCACGTGCTGGCGGCCGTCGCCCACGACCACGGCGTCCCGTTCCACACCGACGCGGTGCAGGCGATCGGGCAGCTCCCGGTGTCGTTCGCCGACTCCGGCGCCGACGCGCTCACGCTGACCGGCCACAAGGTCGGCGGCCCGATGGGCGTGGGGGCGCTGCTGCTGACCAGGGGGCTGACCCCGGTGTCGGTGCAGCACGGCGGAGGTCAGGAGCGCGACGTGCGCTCCGGCACCCTCGACGCGCCCGCCATCGCGGGCCTGGCCGCCGCCGTGCGGACCGCCGTGAAGGAGCAGGAGGCCCTGGGCCGCCGCCTGACGGCGCTGCGCGACGAGCTCATCCAGCGCGTCCGCCAAGCCGTCCCCGACGTCGTGCTCAACGGCGACCCGACCGGCCGGCTGCCCGGCAACGCCCACTTCTCCTTCCCAGGCTGCGAGGGCGACGCGCTGCTCATGCTGCTCGACGCCAAGGGCGTGGAGTGCTCGACCGGCTCTGCCTGCTCGGCGGGCGTGGCGCAGCCCTCGCACGTGCTGCTCGCGATGGGCGCCGACGCGGCGGCCGCGCGCGGCTCGCTCAGGTTCACCCTGGGCCACACCTCGACCGCCGCCGACGTCGACCGCCTGATCGAGGTGCTGCCCGCGGCCGTCGAGCGGGCCCGCAGGGCCGGGCTCAGCTGAGGAAGGGGGAGACCGCGGCCCAGGCGGGGTCGTGGCCCACGTCGACCCGCGGCTCGCCCTCCTGCCAGCTCGCGATCAGCTCCTTGGCGTGGATCGCCGCGTCGGAGGCCGGGTCGGCGTAGACGTGGACGACCCGATGGCCGGCGGCGCTCAGGTGCGCGGCCAGCAGGGCGTCGTCGCGCAGTTGGAGCAGGCGGGCGGTCAGGCGCTCCTCGAAGTCGCTCAACGCCTTCAGCGAATCGCCGGCGGGCAGGCCGTCGGCGTCGCGGTGGGCGTACGGAAGCGTGATCTCGATGTGCTGGTCGAGCAGCGGGTGGTCGACGGGCCGCAGCGGGAAGCGCGCGGTGGCCACCAGCGGCGCGCCCTCGCCGGTCTGCCCTTCGAGCAGCAGCCACTCCTCGCCCTCATAACCCGAGGCCAGGTCGGCGACCACGGCGGGCAGGTGGACGGCGGCGACCGCGTCGATCGGCTGGAACGTGGCGGGCGTGATCTCGCCCACCCACCTGGCGACGTCGTCCTCGCCCAGCAGCCAGTCGAGGGCGAGCAGCGTCGCCTCCAGGCGGGTCTCCTCGTCGAGCTCGCCGAAGATCGGGTGGTGGGCGGTCACGTCGACGCGCGGCTGGTTGCGCGGCACGCGCAGCCCGAAGACCAGCTTGTCGAGCGCGAACTCGAAGCCGCCCACGTCGAGCGTCAGCTCCAGCGCCTGCGGGTTGGCCTGCCGGGACGGATGGAACTCCCACAGCAGGTCGGCCGGCGGCGCGGCCCTGGCCCAGCGGTGGGCGAGCGAGCGCAGCTCGGCGTCGCCGGCCGCGGTCACCACCAGGGCGTGCGCGGCGTTCCTGCCGGGCGCCACCTCCCAGACCAGGCCGGGGTCGATCGCGGCCACGGCGGGGGCGACCAGCTCCTCGATGCCGTCGGCGGTGCCCGCCGCCACCAGCGGGTCGAGCCGCGGCCTGGCCTCCTGCCACCACGCCCAGAACGCGGCCACGCCGTCGCCGGGCCGGCCGGCCTCTTCGTCTTCGTCCTTGCGCCCGAACAGTCGCATGCGCTGAATCCTCCCAGACGGAGCCGATGGCCGCGCACTCCCCGCCGGACAGTACGCTGGAACGGTCATGGGACTGCGTGTGCTTGCCGCCATGTCGGGCGGCGTCGATTCCGCCGTGGCCGCCGCCCGGATCGCCGAGGCCGGTCACGACGTCACTGGTGTGCATCTGGCCCTGTCGGCCAACCCTCAATCCCACCGCACGGGCGCGCGGGGTTGCTGCACGATCGAGGACTCCCGCGACGCGCGGCGGGCCGCCGACGTGATCGGCATCCCGTTCTACATCTGGGACATGGCCGAGAGGTTCCAGCGCGACGTGGTGGAGGACTTCGTGGCCGAGTACGCCGCGGGCCGCACCCCCAATCCGTGCCTGCGGTGCAACGAGAAGATCAAGTTCGAGGCGGTGCTCGACCGGGCGCTCGCCCTCGGTTTCGACGCCGTCGCCACCGGCCACCACGCCAAGCTGTCCGACGGCGTGCTGTCCAGGAGCGTCGACCAGGGCAAGGACCAGTCGTACGTGCTGGGGGTGCTCACCCGTGAGCAGCTCAGCCACGCGATCTTCCCGCTCGGCGGCTCCACCAAGGCCGAGGTGCGCGAGGAGGCCGCCCGGCGCGGCCTGACCGTCGCCGACAAGCCCGACAGCCACGACATCTGCTTCATCGCCGACGGAGACACCCGCGGTTTCCTGGCCGGCCGGCTCGGCGCCGAGGAAGGCCCGATCGTCGACCAGGAGGGCGCGGTGGTGGGCACCCACCAGGGCGCCCACGGCTTCACGGTGGGCCAGCGCAAGGGCCTGCGCATCGACCGTCCGGCCGCCGACGGCAGGCCGCGCTACGTGTTGTCGATCGAGCCGGTCTCCAACACGGTCACGGTCGGCCCGCGCTCGGCGCTGGAGGTCACCTCGATCTCGTGCGTCCGCCCGGTCTGGAACGGCCCGTCCCGCCTCGACGACCTGACCGTGCAGCTCAGGGCCCACGGCGAGGTCTACGGCTGCCGCTTCGAGGAGGAGGCGGGCGGCGGCCTGCGCATCGACCTCGACCGCCCGGCCACCGGCGTCGCGGCGGGCCAGGCGGCCGTGCTCTACTCCGGCGACACGGTCATCGGCTCGGCCACCATCGTCTCGGCCGCCTAGGGCAGCGTCACCGACTCGCCGACCTTGAGCCGGCGCATGTCGGCGCCCTGCTTGTCCGACTCCAGCTCCAGGTAGGTGTCCACCAGCGACAGGCCGATGTCGTTGAGCAGGCCGTCGTGCGTGGAGAACGCGCGGGCCGGGCGCACCGTGCGCAGGTACTCGACCATCTCGCTGAGCTTCATCCAAGGGGCGTTGGTCGGCGCGAGGAGGGTGGGCACCTCGACGCCGGGCAAGGTGAGCGCGTCGCCGGGGTAGAACACCTCGTCGTCGAGCATGAAACCGACATTCTGCACGACGGGCGCATCAGGGTGGTTCTTGCTGTGCCACTCGCCGAACGCCTTCACCCGGAAACCCGCCGCGTCGAAGGCGTCGCCGTGTCGGACCACCTGGACCTTGACCGGCACGTCGGTCAGCTGGGCCGCGACGCCCTCGCACGTCCAGACCTCGACCCCGGCGGGAGCGGCCTTCAGCTTCTCGATGTCGAAGTGGTCGAAGTGCTGGTGGGTGATCAGGACCGCGTCGACGCCGTCGAGAACCGGCTCCTGCGAGAAGGTGCCCGGATCGATGACCAGGACCTTGCCGTTCTTCTCAAGGCGTACGCAGGCGTGCGTGAGTTTGGTGAGCTCCATTCGGCAGAGCCTACGCTTGTGCCCATGTCTACGTGGGAAGCCACCGGGGTCGGGTCACATCCGGGTGAGGATCATCTTGAGGCGATCCGTGTCGTGTTCGGCGAGTTGCCCGGCCTGCCGTACCTGCCGGAGCTGCCGGCCCGCGGGGTCGGCGCCGACATGGTCGGCAGGACGGCCGGGCTGCTGATCGACCTGCCGGTCGAGGTGCAGCCGTCGGGGTGGCGGCTGGCCGACCGGCCGGGCCGCGACCATCAGCGGGCCGTCGATCACCTGCGCCGCGACCTCGACGGGCTGGAGGAGGTCGCGCACGACTACTCCGGGCCGCTCAAGCTGCAGGTGTGCGGGCCGTGGACGCTGGCCGGGTCCCTTGAGCTGAAGTACGGCGACAAGATGCTCTCCGACGCGGGCGCCGTGCGCGACCTGGTCGCGTCGCTGGCCCAGGGGGTCGCCGACCACTGCGCCGAGGTGCGGCGGCGGCTGCCGGGGGTCACCGAGATCGTGCTGCAGCTCGACGAGCCGGGGCTGCCGGGTGTGCTGGCGGGCACGGTCCCGACCGCGTCCGGGTTCGGGCGGCTGGCGGCGGTCGAGGAGTGGCGGGTGGAGGAGTCGCTGCGGCTGTTCCCCGGCGCGGTGGTCCACTGCTGCGCGCCCGAAGTGCCCTACGCGCTGCTGCGGCGGGCCGGCGTGCGCGCGGTGTCGGTCGACGCGTCCCTGCTGCGCCGCAGGGACGACGACCAGCTCGGCGAGCTCTTCGAGGCCGGGGCCGGCCTGCTGCTCGGCGTCGTGCCGGGCAGGGACGTCGCGCTGCCGGACACCGGGGTGGTCGCCAGGCCCGCGGTGGAGCTGTGGCGGCGGCTCGGGTTCGCCCCCGACGGGCTGGCCGCCAAGGTCACCCTGACGCCCGCCTGCGGCCTGGCCGGAGCCTCGCCCCGCTACGCGCGGGCGGCCCTGGCGGCATGCAGGAAGGCCGCCCAGGTGCTCAAGGACGATCCGGCAAGCGGGATGCAAGGCGGCTGAGTAGCGTCCTTGCCATGATTGCTCGCGCTCTGGCCGTCGGTGCCGCCATGCTGATCGCGTCCGCCTCGATCGCCGTCCCCGCCGGGGCCTCGGCCAACCCGGAGATCTGGAGCTGGGGGCCGATCTACTCCGCCGACCGGGCCGGGAAGGCCAAGGGCAGGGTCCTGCTCGACCGGCCGGGGTTCGTGGTCAGCGGCGGGCTGTACGACTTCCCCGGCCGTACCGGGTGCTCGTGGCTGCAACTGCGCTGGGTCAAGGACGGCGGCGGCGAGGGGCGCAAGACGTACCGCAACTGCTCGGGCACCAAGCCGCTGGAGTTCTCGCTCAAGACCGGCTACATGCTCTCCGTCGAGGGCAGGGTCTGCCGGGGCACGGCAAGGAAGATCACCGGTAACTGCTCGGTCTGGGAAGGCGTCTGGGCCCAGGGCGGATGACCGGCGGAGTCGTTCCTGTCGGGGCCCGGCGGTAGCGTTTCCTCAGCGTGTCCGACGTGGAAGGAGACCCAGCGTGAGCGAGCGTGACACCGAGGTCGGGGGCGTGCCCGTGGCCGCGCTCAAGCGGCATGCGGAGCTGAGCGAGCTGGTCGAGGACGCGCGCTGGCGCTACTACGTGCTCGACCAGCCCACGGCCAGCGACGCGCAGTTCGACGAGTGGTTCCGCGAGCTGCTCACGCTGGAGCAGGCCCATCCCGAGCTGCAGACGCCCGACTCGCCCACCCAGAAGGTGGGCGCGCCGGTCTCGGGCGACTTCGCCAAGGTCAGCCACCTCAACCGCATGGAGAGCCTCGACAACGCCTTCAACCAGGCCGACATGGCCGCGTGGATGGCCCGCGTCGAGCGGCTGGCCGAGCGCGACCCGGGGCCCTACCTGTGCGAGCTGAAGATCGACGGGCTGGCCATCGCGCTCGTCTACCGCGACGGCAAACTGGAGCGCGGCGCGACCCGCGGCGACGGCCGGGTCGGCGACGACGTCACGGCCAACGTGCGCACGATCAAGGGGGTGCCCCACCGGCTCAAGGGCGAGGGCGTCCCGAGCCTGGTCGAGGTGCGCGGCGAGGTCTACATCCCGGTCGAGGGCTTCAAGCAGCTCAACGAGCAGCTCGTGGAGCAGGGCAAGCCGCCGTTCGCCAACCCGCGCAACTCGGCGGCGGGCACGCTGCGGCAGAAGGACGCGCGCGTCACCGCCCAGCGCCCGCTGCGCATGCTCGTCCACGGCATCGGCGTCTGGGAGGGCTCGGCCGTGCCGCGCGCCCAGTCGGAGGTCTACGAGCGGCTGCGGGAGTTCGGGCTGCCGGTCAGCGACCTGTTCCAGGTGGTGCCCGGCCTCACCGAGGTCGACGAGTTCATCGAGCACTACCGGGTGCACCGGCACGATCCGGCGTACGAGATCGACGGGGTCGTGGTCAAGGTCGACGACTTCCGCACGCAGCGGGAGCTCGGGTCCACCTCACGGGCCCCGCGCTGGGCGATCGCCTACAAATACCCGCCGGAGGAGGTCAACACCAAGCTGCTCGACATCCAGGTGGGGGTGGGCCGCACCGGCCGGGTCACGCCGTACGCGGTGATGGAGCCCATCGTGGTCGCGGGCTCGACCGTCGAGCGGGCCACCCTGCACAACGCGGCCACGGTGATCAAGAAGGGCGTGCTGATCGGCGACACCGTGGTGCTGCGCAAGGCGGGCGACGTCATCCCCGAGATCGTCGGGGCGGTCACGGCGTTGCGCGACGGCTCCGAGCGGGAGTTCGTCATGCCGACCCACTGCCCCGAGTGCGGCACCGAGCTGGCCTACGAGAAGGAGGGCGACGCCGACCTGCGCTGCCCCAACGCCCGCAGCTGCCCCGCCCAGATCCGCGAGCGCCTCTACTTCGCGGCCGGCCGGCGCGCGCTCGACATCGACGGGCTGGGTTACGTGGCGGCGACCGCGCTCACCCAGCCGGTGCCGCCGCAGGAGCCCGTCCTGCGCACCGAGGCCGACCTGTTCGACCTGACGATCGAGCAGCTCATGCCCATCCGGTCGGTCGTCCGCGACCAGGACACCGGCCTGCCCAAGCTCGACCCCGAGACCGGCGAGCAGAAGGTCGTCTCCCTGTTCTCCAACCTCGACGGCGGGCCCAGCCAGGCCGCCCGCACACTGGTCGACGAGCTCGCCCGCGCCAAGTCCGCGCCGCTCGCGCAGGTGCTGGTCGCGCTGTCGATCCGGCACGTCGGGCCCCCGACGGCGCGCGACCTCGCCGACTCCATGCGGTCGATCGACGCCATCATGAACGCCTCCGAGGAGGAGCTGGCCTCGGTCAAGGGCATCGGGCCGCGGGTGGCGGCGACGATCCGGGAGTGGTTCGAGGTCGACTGGCACCGGGAGATCGTCGAGCGGTGGCGGCGGGCCGGGGTGCGGATGGACGACGGCCCCGCTCCGGAGAAGACGGAGCCCCAGATCCTGGAGGGGCTGACGTTCGTGGTCACCGGAACGCTGGAGGCGTACACGCGTGACACCGCGTCCGAGGCGCTGACCAGCCGGGGCGGGAAGGTGGCCGGATCGGTGTCGAAGAAGACGTCGTTCCTGGTGGCGGGGGAGAACGCCGGGTCGAAGTATGACAAGGCGGTCAGCCTGAAGGTGCCGATCCTCGACGAGCAGGGGTTCGAGCTGCTGCTGAAGGAGGGCCCGGAGGCCGCGGCGCGCGTGGCGGTCGTCGAGGAGACGTAGCGGGAGCCCGGCTCGCCCTTGCGGCGGGGCTGGTGTTCGGTGGCCCCGTGGATGCGCGCCCGGCGAGCTGGGGATCAGAGTCGTGTACGGATTGTCGATGACCGCGCTACCCATAGTGGTTTTTGGGTATATGTCGGAAAGGAGAAGTGACGGAACGTACGCGCTTGGTTTCGCGAAGTGGGGTGAAGGTCGTACCCTCCCATAGTGACCTAATGGGGGTTCTGTTACCGATGACTGACCCAACCGACACCCGTGACACCGGTCCACGCGTCGGCACGCCGCTCTGGGCGTTCCTCGCGGGCATCACCGTGATCGGCTTCACCGCGCTGGTCGTGGCCATGCTCAGGCTGGATCCGGTCGCGCTGGCGGAGCTCGCCCGTACCCCGCTGTTCTGGATGCTGGCGGTGCTGGTGATGCTGGGCGAGCTGCGGCCCGTCATGGTGTCCTCGGCGACCGCGGTCGGCGGCACGTATCCGTCGACCATGTTCACCTTCGCGGTGCTGCTGCACTTCGGTCTGTCCACCGCCGTGCTCATGCAGGCCGTCGCGATCGCCATGAACGGCGTCGTGACGCGCAAGGCGTGGCACCGGGTCATGTTCAACGTCGCCCAGTCCACCCTCGCGCTCACCGCCGCGGCCGTGGTGCTCGGGCTGTTCGGCGTCGTGCCGGGCCCGGCCGTGCCGTGGACGCCCAGCGGGGCCGACCTGCCGGCGATCGCGCTGGCCGGGGTGGCCTACTTCGCCACCAGGGCCGCGCTCGTGTCCGGGGCGGTCGCCCTGCACGAGCGGCGTTCGATCGTCCGCGTGCTGCGGGTCACCGCCGGGCCGCAGGGGCTGGTCTACACCGCGCTGCTGGGCCTCGCGCCGCTGGTCGTCGTGGTGATGGACCATTCGCCCGGCCTCGTGCCGCTCTTCGTCGCCCCCCTCGCCGCCGTCTACTTCACCGCCACGCTGTCCATGCGCCGCGACCACCAGGCCCTGCACGACGAGCTGACCGGCCTGCCCAACCGCAAGATGCTCATCGTCAGCACGGAGGAGGCGCTGGCCGAGTCCCGCCAGGACGAGCGGGTCGGGCTGTTCCTCCTCGACCTCGACCGGTTCAAGGAGGTCAACGACACGATGGGCCATCCGGTGGGCGACCGCCTGCTGCAGATGGTGGCCCACCGGCTGACCCACTCCGTGCGTCCGGGCGACGTGGTGGCCAGGCTCGGCGGCGACGAGTTCGCCGTCCTGCTGCCCTCGATCCGGGACGCCAACGCCGCCAGGGAGGTGGCCGCCAGGCTGCGGGCCGCCCTGACCGAGCCCGTACGCCTGGAGGGCATGAGCTTCGACCTCGACGGCTCGGTCGGCATCGCGCTCTTCCCCGACCACGCCCCCGACTTCGAGCTGCTGCTGCAACGCGCCGACGTGGCCATGTACCTGGCCAAGGAAGGGCGTACCGGGGTAGAGCTCTACCAGCCCGACAAAGACCGCAACTCGCCTGAACGGCTCAACCTGCTGGGCGATCTGCGCCGCGCCATCGACAACCGCGAGCTGCAGCTGCACTACCAGCCCAAGGTCAGCCTGGCCGGCGGCGCGGTGACCGGGGTGGAGGCCCTGTTGCGCTGGTGCCATCCGGTGCACGGGCCGATCCCGCCGTCCGACTTCGTCCCGCTGGCCGAGCAGACGTACCTGATGCGCCAGCTCACCGAATACGTCATCGAGGCCGCGCTGGAGCAGGCCGCCCGCTGGTGGCACACCGGCCTGCAGGTGCAGATCTCGGTCAACATCTCCGCCCGCGACCTGCTCGACGCGGCGCTGCCCGAGCAGCTGGAGGTCGGCCTGACCCGGTACGGCCTGCCGCCCGCCGCCATCCAGCTGGAGGTCACCGAGCGCATCCTGACCGGCGACCAGGCCTACACCCAGGAGACCATCAAGGCGCTGGCCACGCTCGGCGTCCCGCTGTCCCTCGACGACTTCGGCACCGGCTACTCCTCGCTGATCAGGCTCCAGCGCCTGGCGGTCTCCGAGGTCAAGATCGACGCCTCGTTCGTCCGCCGCATCGCCGAGTCCGATGACGACGACCGCATCGTCCGCTCGATCGTCGACCTGGTGCGCTCGCTCGGCCTGCGCTCGGTCGCCGAGGGCGTGGAGTCCGACGACGTCGCGCTGCGGCTGGCCGAGATGGGCTGCGACCTGGGCCAGGGCTGGCTGTTCTGCCAGCCCATGCCGGCCGCCGAAGCCACCGCCTGGCTCAGGGGCCGCTGCGAGGTGGCGCCGGCCATCGAGTTCGGGTACCAGTCCGAGGTCACCCAGACGGCCTGACCGATTACAGGACTGTACTTCGTCGAAGTACACTTCGTCGAAGTTGACTTCGATGTCCTGGGGGCTCAGTGATCCCGAAGCCGAAGCGGATCTTCGCGCGAGACTTCGAGTGGCAGGCGCTGTCCGATTTCGTCGAGCGTCGCACCTCTCGTCCGCAGCTGGGCGTCGTCAGCGGAAGGCGCCGCCAGGGCAAGACCCTCCTGGTCGCCTCGCTGGCCCGGGAAACGGGCGGATTCTATTTCGGGGCGTCGGAGGCCACGGAGAGGGAGTCGCTGAACCTGTTCGCGGACGCGCTGAGCCGCCACATCGGGGCGCCGCCGATCCACTTCGCGACCTGGGACGATGCGATTCAACACCTCTTCGCCATCAGCGCGGAGCGACGCCAGCTCATGGTGATCGACGAGTTCCCCTACCTCAGCAGGGCATCGCCGGCACTGCCCTCGATCATTCAGCGGGAGATCGATCGCGCCGTCTTCGACGAGCTGCCCGTGTCGCTGCTGTTGTGCGGCTCGGCGATGTCCGTGATGGGCCGGCTCCTGGCGGGCAACGCGCCGTTGAGAGGGCGGGCTTCCATGGAGCTTGTGGTCCGGCCGTTCGACTACCGTCTCGCCGCCCGGTACTGGGAGATCACCGACCCGCGGCTGGCCGTCCAGCTGCATGCGGTGACCGGAGGAACGCCCGCCTACCTGCCCTTGGTCAACAACGACAGGCCGGAAGACCTCGGTGACTTCGACGATTGGGTGCGGCGGACGGTGCTCCGGTCCACGACCCCGCTCTTCAAGGAAGCGCGCTATGTCCTCGAAGAGGAGACGGAGACGCGGGACTCCATGTACAAGTCCGTCCTGGCGGCGGTGGCCACGGGGAACAGCACACGAGGCGGGATCGCGAACTACGTGGGGCGCAAGGCGGCCGATATCGGTCATCACCTCAACGTGCTGGAGGACAGCAGCCTGCTGCGGAGAGAGCCGGACGTCTTCCGTCCCTCGCGATCGGTGTACCGCGTGTGCGAGCCGCTCATCCATTTCTACGAGGTCGTCATGCGGCCGCAGTGGGGCTTGCTGGAGAGCGGCCTGGCCACCAACGCCTGGGAGAACGCCAAGGCGAGTTTCAGCGACCAGGTGCTCGGCCCGCACTTCGAGGAGATGTGCCGTCAGTTCCACCTGCTGGAACTCGAGGTCCTGGGGAAGTCGCCGGGCGAGATCGGGGCCGGGATCGTCGTCGATCCCGTACGACACGAGCAGATCCAGATCGACGTCGCGGTCTTCGCACCCGCGATGCGCGGCGAGCGCAAGCGAGTGTTGTCGCTGGGCGAGGTGAAATGGGGCAAGGTCATGGGGCCCCGGCACGTCGCCCGGCTCAGGAGGGCACGAGACCTGCTCGACGCCAAGGGATTCGACGTGCGGGACGCCAAACTGGTCTGCTACAGCGGAGCGGGATTCGAGGCCGGGGTGGCCCAGGAGAGCGACGTGCTGGCGATCGGCCTGGACCAGCTCTACGGATGAGTGTGTTTCCGCCGGGTTAAGGGTTCGGGCCTGCGGCGTCAAGCCCCCTAGGATGGCAGTGTCCCAAACTCCATCCACGAAACGGGTTCAACGACTCATGTCCGCCATAACCCGCGACGAGGTCGCGCACCTGGCCCGGTTGTCCAGGCTGGCGCTCACCGACGACGAGCTCGACCACTACGCCACCCAGCTCGATGCCATCATCGAGTCGGTCGCGAAGGTGGCCGAGGTCGCCGCCGAGGACGTGCCGCCTTCGTCGCACGCGCTTCCGCTGACCAATGTCTTCCGTGCCGACGAGGTGCGACAGTCCCTGACTCCGGAGCAGGCCCTTTCCGGCGCTCCCGCCGTCGAGGACGACCGCTTCCGTGTGCCGCGCATCCTCGGGGAGGAGGCATGAGTCTGATCCGCAAGACCGCCGCCGAACTGGGCGCGATGATCGCCGCGGGCGAGGTGTCGGCCGCCGAGGTGGCCGAGGCGCACCTCGACCGCATGGCCGAGGTGGAGCCCAAGGTCCAGGCGTTCCTGCACGTCGACCGGGAGACCACCCTTGAGCAGGCGCGGGCGGTCGACGCCCGGCTGCGGGCGGGCGAGAAGCTCGGGCCGCTGGCCGGGGTGCCGGTCGCGCACAAGGACATCTTCGCCACCCGCGACATGCCGACCACGGCCGGGTCCAAGATCCTCGAAGGGTGGCGGCCGCCGTACGACGCGACCGTGACCGCGCGCCTGCGCGAGGCCGGGCTGGTCATCCTCGGCAAGACGAACCTCGACGAGTTCGCCATGGGCTCCTCCACGGAGAACTCCGCCTACCACCCCACCCGCAACCCGTGGGACCTGGACAGGATCCCGGGCGGCTCGTCCGGCGGGTCCAGCGCGGCCGTCGCCGCGTACGAGGCGCCGCTGTCCACGGGCACCGACACCGGCGGCTCGATCCGGCAGCCCGCCGCCGTCACCGGCATCGTGGGCATGAAGCCCACCTATGGCGGTTCGTCCCGGTACGGGCTGATCGCGTTCGCGAGCTCGCTCGACACGCCGGGGCCGTTCGCGCGGAACGTGCTCGACGCGGCGCTGCTGCAGGAGGCGTTCTCCGGGCACGACCCGATGGACTCCACGTCGGTCGACGCGCCGGTCCCGAGCGTCGTCGAGGCGGCCAGGAACCCCGACGTGTCCGGCATGCGCATCGGCGTGGTCAAGGAGTTCGCCGGCGAGGGCTACCAGCCGGGCGTGCTGGCCCGCTACCACGAGGTCGTCAAGCTGCTGGAGTCGCTGGGCGCCACGGTCGTCGAGGTGTCCTGCCCGTCGTTCACGACCGCGCTGCCGGCGTACTACCTGATCGCGCCGTCGGAGTGCTCGTCCAACCTGGCCCGCTTCGACGCCATGCGTTACGGCCTGCGCGTCGGCGATGACGGCACCCGCAGCGCCGAGGAGGTCATGGCGCTGACCAGGGCGGCCGGGTTCGGCCCCGAGGTCAAGCGGCGCATCATGCTGGGCACGTACGCGCTGTCCAGCGGCTACTACGACGCCTACTACGGCCAGGCGCAGAAGGTGCGCACGGTCATCTCGCGCGAGTTCGAGGCGGCCTACGAGCAGGTCGACGTGCTGGTCTCGCCGACCACGCCGACCACGGCGTTCCGGCTGGGCGAGCGCACCGACGACCCGATGGCGATGTACCTCGCCGACCTGTGCACCATCCCGTCCAACCTCGCCGGCAACGCGGCCATCTCGGTGCCGTGCGGTCTGGCCGACGAGGACAACCTGCCGGTCGGCCTGCAGATCATGGCCCCGGTTCTGGCCGACGACCGTTGTTACCGCGTCGGCGCCGCCGTCGAGAAGGCCCTGGAGAGCCGCTGGGGCGGCCCGCTGCTGAAGGAGGCCCCGTCGCTATGACCATGGTCTATGACGAAGCGCTCGACAGGTTCGAGCCGGTGCTCGGGCTGGAGACGCACGTCGAGCTCGGCACCAAGTCGAAGATGTTCTGCGGCTGCAAGACCGCCTTCGGCGCCCCGGCCAACACCCAGGTCTGCCCGACCTGCCTGGCGCTGCCCGGCTCGCTGCCCGTGGCCAACGCCATGGCCATCGAGTCGACGATCCGCATCGGCCTGGCGCTGAACTGCTCGATCGCCGAATGGTGCCGCTTCGCCCGGAAGAACTACTTCTATCCGGACATGCCGAAGAACTACCAGATCTCCCAGTACGACGAGCCGCTCTGCTTCGACGGCTACGTCGACGTCGAGGTCAACGGCGAGACCGTGCGCATCGAGATCGAGCGCGTGCACCTGGAGGAGGACACCGGCAAGTCCACCCACATGGGCGGCGCGACCGGTCGCATCCACGGGGCCGACTACTCGATCGTCGACTACAACCGCGCGGGCATCCCGCTGGTGGAGATCGTCACCAAGCCCATCCCGGGCACCGACCGGCTCGCGCCGGAGGTGGCCAAGGCGTACGTCACCGAGCTGCGCGAGATCATGCGTTCGCTCGGCGTGTCCGACGTGCGCATGGAGGAGGGCTCGCTGCGCTGCGACGTCAACGTCTCGCTCATGCCGCGCGGGTCGTCGGAGTGGGGCACCCGCACCGAGACCAAGAACGTCAACTCGCTGCGCAGCGTCGAGCGGGCGGTGCGCAGCGAGATCGAGCGTCAGGCGGGGGTCCTCGCCGAGGGCGGCAAGATCATCCAGGAGACGCGGCACTTCCACGAGGACACCGGCACCACCACGTCCGGGCGGTCCAAGGAGGAGGCCCAGGACTACCGGTACTTCCCGGAGCCCGACCTGGTGCCGATCGAGCCCGACCCGGCATGGGTGGCCGAGCTGAAGGCGGCGCTGCCCGAGCTGCCGTCGGTCAAGCGCAAGCGGCTGCAGGCCGAGTGGGGTCTGTCCGACCTCGACATGCAGGCCATGCACAACGCCGACGCGATCGACCTGGTCGAGGCCACGGTCGCGGCCGGCGCCCCGGCGGCCGACGCGCGCAAGTGGTGGATGGGCGAGCTGGCGCGGCGCGCCAACGAGAGCGGCGTCGCGCTGGCCGAGCTGCCCATCACGCCGGCCCAGATCGCCAGGGTCACCGAGCTGGTGGCCTCGGGCGCGCTCAACGACAAGCTCGCCCGGGAGGTGCTCGAAGGCGTGCTGGCCGGTGAGGGCACGCCCGACGAGGTGGTCGAGGCGCGCGGCCTGCAGATCGTCAACGACGAGGGCGAGCTGTCGGCGATCATCGACCAGGTGCTGGCCGACAACGCGGACGCGGCCGAGAAGGTGCGGTCCGGGAAGGTCGCCGCCGCCGGTGCGCTGGTGGGCGGCGTGATGAAGGCCAGCCGCGGCAAGGCCGACGCGGCCCGCGCCCGGCAGCTCATCCTGGAGAAGCTGGGCGTCTCGGAGTAGTCCGGCACATCCGCGGGGCCCTCGGTGGCCCCGCGGATCCGTTCACATCCGCGGGGCCCCTGGTGGGCCCGCCGATCCGGACATATCGGCGGGGCCACCGAGGGGTGCGCTCGCGGGCGCCGTGCCTTCCGCGCGTGCAGCCGTCGGAAGGCGGGTCCCAAGAACCACCGGGCGACGTTCCCGGCGGGCGGGCCGGTCAGTCCTCGCGTGACACGGGTGTGACCGCATCGACGCCCCGGCGTGCCATCAGCCGCCGAAACACCGGCGTGAGCAGCGCGAGCAGGGCCAGGACGAGGAGCACGGCCGCGATCGGGCTGCGTACCAGCACGCTGACGTCGCCCGCGCCGATGGCGAGCGCGCGGCGGAGCTGGATCTCGGCCATCGGCCCGAGGATCATGCCGATCACCGCGGGCGCGACGGGCAGGCCGAAGCGGCGCATGGAGAACCCGAGCAGGCCGAGGACGTACAGGACGAACAGGTCCACGACGGTGCCGTTCAGGGCGTAGACGCCGAGCGCGGCGAACAGCACGATCCCGGCGTACAGGTACGGCCGGGGGATGCGCAGGACGCGGGCCCACAGGGGAGCCAGCGGCAGGTTCAGCACCAGCAGCATCGTGTTGCCGACGAACAGCGAGGCGATCATCGCCCACACCAGGGCCGGGTTGTGGTCGAAGAGCTGCGGGCCGGGCTGCAGGCCGTACTGCTGGAAGGCGGCCAGCAGGATGGCGGCCGTGGCCGACGTGGGCAGGCCCAGCGTGAGCAGCGGGACCAGGGTCCCGGCGGCCGAGGCGTTGTTGGCCGCCTCCGGGCCCGCGACGCCCTCGATGGCGCCCTTGCCGTACTCCTCCTTGGCCACGCCCTTGGCCAGGCGCTTCTCGGCCGCGTACGACAGGAACGTGGGGATCTCCGCGCCGCCGCCGGGCAGGGCGCCGAACGGGAACCCGAGCGCGGTCCCGCGCAGCCACGGCAGCCACGAGCGCCGCCAGTCGGCGCGGCCCATCCAGGCCCGGCCCACGGGGACCACCTCGGGCGCGGCGTGCCGCAGCCGGGAGGCCACGTAGAGGGCCTCGCCGACCGCGAACAGGCCGACCGCGACGATCACCACGTCGATGCCGTCGAGCAGCTGCGGGACGCCCAGCGTGAGCCGCGCCTGACCGGTCTGCTGGTCGATGCCGATCAGCCCGATCACCAGCCCCAGCCCCAGGGAGGCCAGCCCGCGCACGACCGAGCGCGACAACACCGACGACACGGCGGTGAAGGCCAGGATCGCCAGCGCGAAGTAGTCCTCGGGGCCGAACGAGATCGCGAAGCTCACCACGGCGGGCGCGGCCACCACCAGCAGCGCGGTGGCGATCGTGCCCGCCACGAACGACCCGACGGCCGCCGTGGCCAGGGCCTGCGCCGCCCGACCGCGCCTGGCCATCTTGTTGCCCTCCAGGGCGGTGATCATGGAGGACGACTCGCCGGGCGTGTTGAGCAGGATGGAGGTGGTCGAGCCGCCGTACATGCCGCCGTAGTAGATGCCGGCGAACATGATGAACGCGCTGGCCGGCGGCACGGTGAAGGTGATCGGCAGCAGCAGCGCCACGGTCATCGCCGGCCCGATGCCGGGCAGCACGCCGACCAGGGTGCCGAGGGTGACGCCGATCAGGGCGTACAGCAGGTTGACGGGGGTGAGGGCGGCGGCGAAGCCGTCCATGAGGAGCTGGAACGAGCCCATCTCAGATCACCCCGCCGAGCGGGCCGGCCGGCAGCGAGACGCCGAGGCCCTTGACGAACAGCAGGTACGTCGTCACGCCGAGCACCACGGCCACCACGGCGGCCCGCACCTTGTGCTCGGCCCCGAGCACGACCGACAGGCCGAAGAACAGCAGGCTCGCGCCGATGACCCAGCCGAGCACGTCGAGGAGCGCGGCGAAGGCCAGGAAGACGCCGCTGACCAGGCCGACGCTGCGCCAGTCGGTGGGCGCGTCCGCGTCCACGTCCTCGCTCTCCTCGGGGTCGCCGGCGCCGCCGCGCAGCACGTCGATCACGTAGAACAGGCCGATCAGCACCATGGCCGCGCCGACCAGCATGGGGAAGAAGCGCGGCCCGAGGCCGAGCTGGGAGGCCGCGGCCGAGACGTCGAGCGTGCCGACCATCACGAGCACGCCCAGCCCGAGCACCACGACCGCCAGCCCGAGTTCGGGCCGCCACCGGCGAGCCATCAGGACACGAGCCCCATTTCGGCGATGATGCCCTTGACCTTGGTCTCCTCGGACTTCAGGTAGTCGGCGAACTGCTGCCCGGTCTGGAAGGAGTCGATCCAGCCGTTCTTGGCGACGGCGTCCTTCCAGGGCTGGGAGTCGTGCATCTTGGTGACCAGGTCGGTGAGGGACTTCTTGGCGGCGTCGTCCAGGCCGCCGGGGGCGACGAAGCCGCGCCAGTTGGCCAGCTCGACGTCCAGGCCGCCCTCCTTCAGCGTCGGCGCGTCGAGGCCGGCGACGCGCGAGCCGCTGCTGACGGCCAGCGCCCGCAGCTTGCCGGACTTCACGTGCTCGGCGAACTCGCCGACGCCCGAGATGCCCGCGCTGACCTTGCTGCCCAGCAGCGCGTTGAGCGCCTCGCCGCCGCCGGAGTGGGCGATGTAGTTGACCTGCTTGGGGTCCACGCCCGCGGCCTTGGCCATCAGCCCGGCCACGATGTGGTCGGTGCCGCCCGCCGAGCCGCCCGCGACGGAGACCTTCGCCGGGTCGGCCTTCCACGCGGCGACCATGTCGGCCAGCGTCTTGAACGGGGAGTCGGCCGGGACCACGACGATCTCGTACTCCTCGGTCAGCTTGGCGATGGGGGTGGTCTCGGCCAGGGTGACCTTCGACTTGTTCTGCTCGATCGCGCCCACCATGACCAGGCCCATGGTCATCAGCAGGTTGCCGTTGCCCTTCTCGCCGGCGAGCTGGGCCAGGCCGATCGTGCCGCCCGCGCCCGGCACGTTGTAGACCTCGACCTTGCGCTTGGGGTCGGCCGTCTTGAGCGCCTGCTCGGCCGTGCGGGCGGTCTGGTCCCAGCCGCCGCCGGCCGCCGCGGGGGCCATGATCCGCAGAGAGCCGTCGCCGCCGGAGGCGCCGGTCTCGCCGCAGCCGGACAGGGCGGCGACGGAGAGTGCCGCCAGGGCGGCGGCGAAAACGCGCAAGCGCATGATCACTCCAAGGGGGATTCGCACAGTCGTTGGCCTGCGATGGTGATGCCCGTTCCCCGCCCGGTCGAGGCTTTGGGCGGTTGCCGTCATAGTGGTCGTATTGGTCGCGACCTGGCCGTGACCTGGCTTTGTTTCCATGTGGGCGTGCGCAGGGTTACCGACGCCCCCCTCGGCACCCAGTTGTTCGTGCTCCAGATGGTGATCGTGCTGCTCGCCGTCGGCGGCACGGCAGGCGTGTGGGCGGGGCACACGAGGGAGCAGCTCGACGCGCTGCACCAGCAGCGCGCCCTGGCCATCGCCCAGTCGGTGGCCGCCCTTCCGCAGGTGCGCGACGCCTTCAGGCTGGAGAGGCCGGAGTCGGTGCTGCAACCGCTGGCGCTCAGCGTCCAGCACGAGACCGGAGCCGACTACGTGGCCATCGCCAACGCCGAGCAGAAGCGCTACGCCCATCCCAACGCCGCCCTGATCGGCAAGCGGCTGTCCACCGACGGCACCGCGGTCCTGCGTACGGGCCGCAGCTGGGTCGGCACCGAGACGGGCACGATCGGCACCACGGTCAGGGGCAAGACCCCCATCCGCGACGAATACGGCAACGTCATCGGCCTGGTGTCGGTCGGCGTGCTCCAGACCACGGTCACCGGCCAGCTCGGCGGCGCGCTGCCGCCGCTGATCTGGACCGCGCTGGCCGTGCTGCTGGCCGGCCTGGCGCTGGCCGCGCTGATCACCGCCCGGGTGCGCAGGCAGACGTTCGGGCTGGAGCCGCGCGAGATCGCCGCGCTGCTGGAGCAGCGCGAGGGCGTGCTGCACGGCGTGAAGGAGGGCGTGCTGGCCCTCGACCTGGCCGGGCGGGTCACGCTGGTCAACGACGCCGCCCGCGACCTGCTCGGCGACCTCGGGACCGACGTGACCCGCATGCCGGTCTCCGAGCGCATGCGCGACGTGCTGACCGGCGCCGACCCGGGCGAGGACCGCGTGGTGCTGCACGGCGAGCGCGTGCTGGTGCTCAACAGGACCCCGGTCGCGGTACGCGGCCGGCACCGCGGCTGGGTCGTCACCCTGCGCGACCGCACCGAGCTGGTCCGCCTGGCCCGCGAGCTGGACGACACCAGCAGCGCGACCGAGGCCCTGCGGGCCCAGGCCCACGAGTTCGCCAACCGCATGCACACCGTCGTCGGCCTGCTGGAGCTCGGCGAGCACGAGGCCGCGATCGGCTTCATCACCCGCACCACGGCCGGCGCGTACGCCACCGGCCTGCGCGAACGCGTCCAGGACCCCACGCTGGCCGCGCTGCTGCTGGCCAAGTCGGCGGAGGCGGCCGAGCGCGGGGCGCGGCTGGTGCTGGCCGAGGACTCCGCCGTGCCGGAGGGCGCGCTCGGCGACCCGCAGGACGCCGTCCTGGTGGTCGGGAACCTGGTGGCCAACGCGATCGACGCGCTCGACGGCGCGGGCGGCACGATCGAGGTCTCGGTCGTGGCCGACGCCGAGGGGCTGCACGTCCGCGTCGGCGACTCAGGGCCCGGCATCACCCCCGAGCTGGTGGAGGAGGTCTTCAGGGAGGGGTTCACGACGAAGGCCGCCCTGTCGGGGCCGCGTGGCCTGGGGCTGGCGCTGACCCGGCAGGCGTGCCTGCGCCGCGGCGGCTGGGTCCGGGTGCGCAACGCCGGCGGCGCCGTCTTCACCGCCCTGCTGCCCGCCGAGGTCCACGCGTGAACGACGTACGGGTCCTGGTGGTGGACGACGACTTCATGGTCGCCCGGATCCACGGCGGCTACGTCTCGCGCGTGCCCGGCTTCGAGGTCGTCGCCGTGGCGCACACCGGGGCAGACGCGCTCGCCGCCGTGGCCGAGCTCCGGCCCGACCTGGTGCTGCTCGACATCTACCTGCCCGACATGTCCGGCCTGGAGGTGCTCAAGGCCATCGACGACGTGGACGTCCTGATGATCAGCGCGGCCCGCGACGTCGCCACGGTCAGGGAGGCCATGCGCGGCGGGGCGGTCAACTACCTGATCAAGCCGTTCACCGCCGCCGCGCTCACCGAACGCCTGCGCCAGTACGCCGACACCCGCAGGCGGCTCACCGCCATCGGCCCCCAGGCCCGCCAGGACGACGTGGACCGGCTGTTCGGCGCGCCCAAGCAGCCCGTCCCGGTGCCCAAGGGCCTGTCGGCGGCCACCTGCGCGCTGGTGGCGCAGGCGCTGCGCGAGGCCGGGCGCGACCTGTCGGCGGCCGAGACGGCCGAGCTCACGGGCCTGTCGAGGGTGAGCGCGCGGCGGTACCTGGAGCACCTGTGCGCGTCCGGCCGGGCCGAGCTCCACCCCAGGTACGGCACCGCCGGACGGCCGGAACATCGCTACCGGTGGCTAGGTTGACACACTTCCGTATTCGTTTCTGGTGACATAGTCGGATACTCGTGCCTTACTGTTGCCTGAGACTTGGCTGCGGACCGGGAGGAGATTGAGGCGTGCGAAACGCCGGACCGATCGAATCACCGACGGACCCGTTCGCCTCGGTGCCGATGCCCACGTCGGGTGTCTCCAAGAAGCCGCGGATCGAAGGATTACCTCCGGGCGTGTCCCGTGACATCTTCGGCCCGCAGGACCAGCAGGAGCCCCGGCCGGCCCCAGGACCGAGCGCGCCCGGCGGTCAGACCGGCGGCGCGCTGCCACCGAAGGCGCCTCCCGCGCAACCGTGGCCGATGAAGGACAAGGACCCCGCCGGGCCCGCCCCCGTGTTCGGGGGGAGCGGCGACCGGCCGGCCGCCTTCGAGCCGGAGCCCGTCCGCCGGCGTCGCCTGCTGCCCGGGGTGCTGGTGCTGGTGCTCGTCCTGGCCACGCTGGCGTACGTGGTGCCGGCCGTGATGATGTCGGGGGCCGTGCTGCGCGGCACCCGGGTGGGCGGCGTGGAGATCGGCGGCCTGACCGTCACCCAGGCGGCCGACAAGCTGCGCACCGAGCTGGGCCCCAGGCTCAGCCGGCCGGTCACGGTGAACATCAACGGCAAGAAGGACACCGTCCAGCCCGACGACGCCGGTCTCGAACTCGACGTGGTCGGCACCATCGGGCAGGCCCCCAGCGGCTTCCCCGGCCCGGTCGAGGTCTGGCGCGGCCTGACCGGCACGACCGACGTCCCGCCGAAGATCACCATCGACTCCTCCCAGCTCACCAGGACCGTCGAGGGCCTGGCCGAAGGCGTGGACAAGCAGGCCCGCGAGGGCAGGGTGACCTTCTCGGGGCTGGAGCCCAAGGCCCGCATGCCCGAGGACGGCGTGCTCCTCGACCGCGACGACGCCGTGCGCCGGATCGGCGAGGCGTTCCTGCGCGGCGGCGGCGCCGTGGTGCTCTCCATGCGCCCGGCCAAGCCCGCCACCTCGGCCGAGAGCGTCGAGTCGGCCCTGGCCGCGGCCAGGAAGGCCGTCTCCGCGCCCGTCACGCTGACCCTCGCCGGCAAGCAGGCCCAGCTCACCCCCGCCATGATCGCCGCCCACCTGACCTACGTGCCGGGCGGCGACGGCGCGCTCGTCCCCCAGTTCGACGCGGAGGCCGCGCTCGCGCCGGTGGAGAACAGCCTCGTGGACGCCACCCAGCAGCCGCGCGACGCGACGTACCAGATCGTCGGCGACAAGCCGGTGCTGGTGCCCGCCCGCAAGGGCCGGGGCGTGAACGCCAAGCTGCTGGCCCGCGACGTCGAGAAGCTGCTCGCCTCGGCGGGCCCGCGGACCGTGGAGGTCAAGCTCGGCGTGGTCACCCCGGAGGTCACCACGAGCCAGATCCGCGGCCTCGGCATCAAGGAGAACGTCGGCACGTTCAGCACGTCCTTCGACTGCTGCCCGCCGCGCGTCACCAACATCCGCCGCATGGCCCAGGAACTGGACGGCAGGCTGGTCAAGCCGGGCGAGACGCTCTCGCTCAACGAGGCGACCGGCGAGCGCACGGTCGAGGACGGCTACGTCCGGGCGGGCCAGATCGTCGGCGGCCGGATGGTCGACATCGTCGGCGGCGGCGTCTCCCAGTTCGCCACCACCATGTACAACGCGGCCTTCCTCGGCGGCTTCGACCTGGTCGAGCACGAGCCCATGGACTACTACGCGCCCTCCTACCCGGCCGGGCGCGACGTGGCGCTGCTCTACCCCGACCGCGACCTCAAGTGGCGCAACGACTCCGAGTACGGCGTGCTGATCAAGACCGCCACCACCGCCACGACGGTCAGCGTCACCCTGTGGAGCACCAAGCGGTACGACAAGGTCGAGGCGGTCGAGTCCGAGCGGCGCGACTTCAAGCCGTTCGGCCGGGCGACCAGCAGCGAGCCGGGCTGCGTGCCGGCCACCGGCCAGCAGGGCTTCACGATCGACGTCACCCGCGTGTTCCACAAGGACGGCGAGATCGTGAAGAAGGACAAGAAGCTGGTCACCAAGTACCGGCCGCAGACCGCGCTCACCTGCGTCGCGGCCGGCTAGGACGTGGCGACCGCCAGGATGCGGTCGTCGCCCGGACGCGGTGAGCCCCGGCCGTCCTTGTTGCTGGTGCTCACCCACAGGCCGCCGCCGGGCGCCGCGGCGACCGCGCGCAGCCTGCCGTAGCGGCCGGTGTAGTGGGCCACGGGCGCGCCCGGCGAGCCGTCCCGGGCCAGCGGCACCTGCCACAGCCGCTGGCCGCGCAGCGTGCCCACCCACAGCGCGCCGTCCGCGTACGCCATGCCGGACGGCGACGCCTCGCCGGTGGACCAGGTGACGATGGGGTTGACGAACCGGGCGTCCTTCCCCTTGCCCTCGACCACCGGCCAGCCGTAGTTGGCGCCTGGCCGGACCAGGTTGATCTCGTCGTAGGTGTCGGCGCCGAACTCGGAGGCGTACAGGCGGCCCGCGGTGTCCCAGGCCAGGCCCTGGACGTTGCGGTGGCCGTAGCTGTAGACGAGCGTGCCGAACGGGTTGCCGGGGGCCGGGGCGCCGTCCACGGTCATGCGCAGGATCTTGCCGCCGAGCGAGTCGCGCCGCTGGGCCAGGCCGCGGTCGCCGGTCTCGCCGGTGGTGGCGTACAGGTAGCCGTCGGGGCCGAAGGCGAGCCGGCCGCCGTTGTGGATGCCGCCCTTGGGGATGCCCTGCACGAGGAGCCGCTCGTCGCCGAGGCCGTCGTCGCCGAGCTGGTAGCGGACGATCCGGTTGTCCTGCTCGGCGGTGTAGTAGAGGAAGACCTGCCGGTCCTTGACCGCCACGCCCAGCAGGCCGCCCTCGCCGCCGGGCCGCGTGTCGCCGATCCGGGCGACCTCGGTGACCTTGCCCGCGGGGGTGACGCGCAGCAGCCTGGCCGTGTCCCGCTCGGTGACCAGGGCGTCCCCGCCGGGCAGGAACGCGATCGCCCACGGCACGGCCAGACCGGTCGCCACGTCCTTGGGGGCGCGGGGCGCCCTGGCCGTCGGAGCCTTGGCCGTAGGGGCCCCGGTCGTCGGGGTGGAGGCCGTGGGGGTGGGGGCCGCCGGGTCCTCGGCCGTCGGCGCCTCGCCGCCGGCCGAGCAGGCGGGGAGCGCGGCCAGGAGCACGATCGTCCAGAGCTTCCTCATGTGTTCCATACTTCCCCGCGGGTCGTAAGGTTCTCGGCATGAAGATCTGGGTTCCGTCCGAAGCGGCGGCGGATGTCCTGTCTGACATTCCAGGCGTCGAATGCACTGTCTACGATGGTTCGGCCATGCCGGACGGCATCGAGGACGTCGAGGTCTGGATCCCGCCGCTGGTCGTGGTGCCCGACGTGCCGGGGACGCTGGCGCGGATGCGCTCGCTGCGGCTGGTGCAGACCGTCACCGCGGGGGTGGAGCCGTACCGGCCGCACCTGCCCGAAGGGGTGGTGCTGTGCAACGCCCGCGGCGTGCACGACGCCGGCACCGCCGAGTGGGCGGTCGGCGCGATGATCGCGGTGCTCAGGGAGTTCCCCGGATTCACCGACGCCCAGCGCCGCGGCGAGTGGACCTACCACCACACCGGCGTGCTGGCCGACTCCACCGTGCTCATCGTCGGCCACGGGTCCATCGGCGCGGCGGTCGAGCGGCGGCTGAGCGGCTTCGAGGTCGAGGTCGTCCGGGTGGCCAGGAGCGCGCGCGAGGGCGTGCACGCGATGGAGGAGCTGCCCGCGCTGCTGCCGTCGGCCGACGTCGTGGTCCTGCTCGTGCCCGCCACGCCCGACACCGCCGGCATGGTCGACGCCGCCTTCCTGGCCCGCATGAAGGACGGCGCCGTCCTGGTCAACGCCGCCAGGGGCGGCGTGGTCGACACCGAAGCCCTGATCGCCGAGCTCAAAACCGGTAGGCTACGCGCCGCGCTCGACGTCACCGCGCCCGAGCCGCTGCCGCAGGGCCACCCCCTTTGGAGCGCTCCGGGCGTGCTGATCACGCCGCACATCGCGGGCAGCACCCCCGCCTCCGTGCGGCGCACGCTCCGGCTGATCCGCGAGCAGCTCGGGCGCTACCTCGCAGGTGAAGAGTTGATCAACGTCATTACCGACTCGTATTGAGAGGATCCCGGAACGTGGCTGGTCCGTGACCTTTCGTGCGTACGGTGGCGTCTGCAGGGAGTTCCTGACTCGCTGTCAAGGAACTCTTGGCGGAAATTGGTCTGTGTGGTTATCAGATCGGTGACGACATCGGCGTTGTCACCACCCGCGCATCCGCGACCGCACACACTGGCGATGTGAGCGCCGGGCTTCGGCGGTCACTGGTGCAGGGTTCAAGACAGGATGGGCAACGACTGTGATCCGCTGGCGTGATCCACGGGCGCCGCTGGCCGCCGCAGGGGCGGCCGGAGTGGTGGCGTTCGCCGCCGCGCTCCTCGCGGGCGGGCCGGCCGTGCTGACCGGTGCCGTGGCGGGAGGCGTGGCGGCCCTGGTCGCCGCCGCCTCGCTGCTGGTGGCCTCGGTCAGGTCGGCCGAACATCGCTCGATGGCGATGGCCGCGCGCTGGATGGGCGGCGGAGCCGTCGTGTGGCTCGCCGGCGTGGCGCTCCGCGCGGTCGCCACCAGCTTCGTCGTCAGCTTCGCCGATCTGTTCGTCCTGCTCGGCACCGTGATCATCGCGGGCGGCGCGCTGATCGCCGCCGACCGCAGGTTCCCGGCCAAGGTCGTGTTACGGCATCTCACGGACGCGTACCTGTGCGCGGCCTCGCTCTTCCTCATCGGCTGGGTGGTGGCGCTGCGCCACTACTACGAGGACGCGGGCGACGCGCCCACGTTCACGTTCGCCATGGTGCCGCCGATGATCGCGTTGCTCGTCACCTGCGGGGTGATCCCCTCGGTGCTCACCAGCCGGGCCGGTTCCTGGCTGCTCGGCCTGGCCGGGGTGGGCGTGCTGGCCACCATGACCGTCGGCGGCCTGTCGGCCGCCATGGCCCGCCTGGCCGGCGACCCGCCGCCCATGTGGACCGTCATGCTCGTGCCCGTCGCGCTGCTCCTGCTGGCCGCCGTGCCCTGGGGGCCGCGGGCGCGGCCGGTCGGCGGTCCCGTCGTGCGCAACGTGGTCGCGATGATGCCGCTCGCGCTCGTCGCCGTGGCCGCCTGCACGCTGCTCGCCCACCTGGCCGGAGCCCGGGCCGCGCAGCCGGTGACCGGCGTCGTGGTGGTCGCGGTCTCCGTGGTGCTGCTCCTGCTGGTACGCCTGTTCGTGCTCTCGGCGGCGTCCATCCGGCTGCGCGGCCTGGTCTCGCTGGGCGAGCGGCAGCTCAGGGAGCTGGCCGAGAGCACCGGCGACGTGGTGCTGCTGTGCGACTACGAGGGCGTCGTCCACGAGATCGGCGCCGGCGTCGAGGTCACCTACGGCTACCCGCCCGAGGAACTGGTCGGCGGCTCGATCTTCGACTACATCCACCCCGAGGACGTCCCGGGCATCCAGGCCGCGATGCGCGCCATGACCACCGACGAGGAGGGCGCCGCGCCGGGCGCCTGCATGATCGCCTGCCGGGTGCGGGCCGCCGACGGCACCTGGCGGCCCACCGAGTCGGTCGCCACCCGCCACATCGGCGGCGACGACCTCATGCTCGTCACCACCCGCGACGTCAGCGACGAGGAGGCCCTGCGCAACCAGGTCGCCCACCTGACCTTCCACGACGGCGTCACCGGGCTGCCCAACCGCGCCTACTTCGAGGAGCGCACCCGCGAGGTGCTGGCCGGCCGCACGTCCGGCAACGTCGCGGTGATCTTCCTCGACCTCGACGGGTTCACCTCGGTCAACGACTCGGTGGGGCACGCCAGCGGCGACTACCTGCTCGGCCAGGCCGCCCGCCGGCTGCGCGGGGCCGTACGCGCCGACGACACGCTGGCCCGGTGGGGCGGCGACGAGTTCGCCGTGCTCGTGGAGACCGGCGGCGACGCGCAGATGGCCGTGGACATGGCCGAGCGCCTGGTACGCGCGGTCTCCCAGGAGCCGTTCCGGGTCGCCGACCGCGACGTGGCGCTGACCGCGAGCGTGGGCGTGGCCTTCACCGAGGACGGCCTGCCCGCCGGCGACCTCATGCGCAACGCCGATGTGGCGATGGCGCGTTCCAAGGAGCTGGGCGGGCGGCGGGTCGAGGTGTTCGCCGCGCAGATGCACGCCGACGTGGTGCGCCGCCTGGAGCTGGCCGCCGACCTGCAGCGGGCGCTCATCGAGCAGCAGTTCGCCATCGAGTACCAGCCCGTGGTCGACCTGGCCACGTCCCGGGTGACCGCGGTCGAGGCGCTGGTGCGGTGGTGGCGCGGCTCGGTGTTCGTGCCGCCGGAGCAGTTCCTCGGCCCGGCCGAGGACACCGGGCTGATCGTGCCGCTGAGCGAGTGGATCCTGCGCGAGGCGTGCCGCGAGGTGGCGTCCTGGCGGGCCTCGTCCTGGGACATCGGGCTGTCGCTCAACCTGTCGGCGCGGCAGATCACCGCGCCCCGCTTCGTCGAGACCGTCGAGCAGGCGCTGGCCGAGAGCGGCCTGCCCGCCTCCGCGCTCACCCTTGAGGTGATCGAGGAGATGCTCGTCGAGGACGCCGAGGAGACCATCAGGCGGCTGTCGGAGCTGCGCGCGCTGGGCGTGCGGCTGGCGATCGACGACTTCGGCACCGGTTACGCCTCGCTGGCCTTCCTCCGGCAGCTCCCGGTCGACATGATCAAGATCGACCCGTCGTTCGTGTCCGGGCTCGGCAGGGACGACACGCTGACCCTGCTCACCCGCACGATCGTGCGGCTCGGCCACGACCTCGGGCTCACCGTGGTGGCCGAGGGCATCGAACGGCCCGAGCAGCTGGAGCTGCTGCGCGAGATGGGCTGCACCAGAGGGCAGGGATTCCTGGTGGCGCGTCCCATGGCGGCCCGCGGCGTGGACAGTCTCATGCGGACGAGTCTCACCGTGTGAGACTCGCGTCCCGCCAAGTTGACATCGGGGCGTTCTGAGCGGCTATGGTGTAAGGCATGCTTCGCAGTGAGATTCTCGTAGTACTTCGCCGGCGCGCAGGCCGATAGCGAAGCACTCCGACCTGCGCGCCGCCCCAGTCCCACCCCCGCCGGTGGGAAGGGGCATTTTTTATGTCCTTAAGTGAGTAGCCACGCAAGGAACGAGCCGATGACCGAACGGATGACAGGTGCACAGGCCCTGGTGAGGGCGCTGGAGCACGTGGGAGTCGACACCGTGTTCGGGATCCCGGGCGGCGCGATTCTGCCCGCCTACGATCCCCTTTACGACTCGACCAAGGTCCGGCACGTGCTTGTACGGCACGAGCAGGGCGCCGGCCACGCGGCCGAGGGTTACGCGCAGGCCACCGGCAAGGTCGGGGTCTGCATGGCGACCAGCGGCCCGGGGGCCACCAACCTGGTGACGCCGATCGCCGACGCCTTCATGGACTCCGTGCCGATCGTGGCGATCACCGGCCAGGTCGCCGCCCCGATGATCGGCACGGACGCGTTCCAGGAAGCCGACATCTCCGGCATCACCATGCCGATCACGAAGCACAACTTCTTGATCACCGATCCCGCGGACATCCCGCGCACGATCATGGAGGCCTTCCACATCGCCTCGACCGGCCGTCCGGGGCCGGTGCTGGTGGACATCTCCAAGGACGCGTTGCAGGCCCAGACCACCTTCAGCTGGCCGCCTGTCATGCAGCTGCCGGGCTACCGCCCGGTCACCAGGCCGCACTCCAAGCAGATCCGCGAGGCCGCCAAGCTGATCGCCGAGTCCCAGCGGCCGGTTCTGTACGTCGGCGGCGGCGTGCACAAGGCCGGCGCGTCGGCCGAGCTGCTGCAGCTCGCCGAGCTGACCGGCATCCCGGTCGTCACCACCCTGATGGCCCGTGGCACGTTCCCGGACAGCCACCCCCAGCACATGGGCATGCCGGGCATGCACGGTAGCGTCTCGGCCGTGGGCGCGCTGCAGAGATCCGATCTGATCATCGGGCTGGGCGTGCGCTTCGACGACCGCGTGACCGGCAACCTGGCCTCGTTCGCGCCGCAGGCCAAGGTCGTGCACGCCGACATCGACCCCGCCGAGATCTCCAAGAACCGGCACGCCGACGTCCCCATCGTGGGCGACTGCAAGGAGGTCATCAGCGACCTCGTCGGCGCGATCCAGGCCTCCGGCCAGAAGGGCGACTACACCGACTGGTGGACCGTCCTGAACGGCTACAAGGAGACCTACCCGCTGGGCTACGAGACCTTCGAGGACGGCACGCTGGCCCCCCAGTACGTGATGGAGCGGCTGAGCGCCATCGCCGGGCCCGACGCCTACTACGTGTCCGGGGTCGGCCAGCACCAGATGTGGGCCGCGCAGTTCATCGACTACGAGAACCCCGGGACGTTCATCAACTCCGGCGGCCTCGGCACGATGGGCTTCGCCGTCCCGGCCGCCATGGGCGCGAAGATGGGCCGGCCGGAGGCCACGGTGTGGGCCATCGACGGCGACGGCTGCTTCCAGATGACCAACCAGGAGCTGGCCACCTGCGCCCTGGAGGGCGTGCCGGTCAAGATCGCCGTCATCAACAACGGCAACCTCGGCATGGTCCGCCAGTGGCAGACGCTCTTCTACGAGGAGCGGTACTCCAACACCAACCTCCAGACCGCGCGTCGCATCCCCGACTTCGTCAAGCTGGCGGAGGCCTATGGTTGTGTGGGCCTCAGGTGCGAGCGCGCCGAGGACGTCGACGCGACCATCAGGAAGGCCATGGAGATCAACGACGTGCCGGTCGTGATCGACTTCGTCGTCCACCAGGACGCCATGGTCTGGCCCATGGTCGCGGCCGGCACCAGCAACGACGACATCAAGATCGCCCGTGACATGGCGCCGAAGTGGGAGAACGAGGATGAGTAGACACACGCTGTCGGTGCTTGTCGAGAACAAGCCGGGTGTTCTCGCTCGGGTCTCCGCGCTGTTCAGCAGGCGGGGGTTCAACATCGACTCGCTCGCCGTCGGGCCCACCGAGCACGACGACATCTCGCGCATCACGATCGTGGTGAGCGTGGAGGAGCTGCCCCTTGAACAGGTCACCAAGCAGCTCAACAAGCTGGTCAACGTCCTGAAGATCGTCGAACTGGACCCGTCACAGTCGGTCCAGCGCGAACTCATGCTGATCAAGGTCAAGGCGGACGCCGAGAACCGGTCGCACGTCCTCGAACTCGTCAACCTCTTCCGTGCCCGCTGCGTGGACGTCGCGGCCGACGCGGTGACCATAGAGGTCACCGGCACTCCCGACAAGCTTGAGGCCTTCGTCAAGGTCCTTGAGCCGTTCGGGATCAAAGAACTCGTTCAGTCGGGCATGGTGGCCATCGGCCGCGGCGCCCGTTCCATCACAGACCGGTCCCTCAGGGCACTGGACCGTACCGCCTGAAAGGTTTTATTCAAGTGACCGAGATCTACTACGACGACCAGGCCGACCTGTCGATCATCCAGGGGCGTCACGTGGCCGTGCTGGGGTACGGCAGCCAGGGCCACGCCCACGCGCTCTCCCTGCGTGACTCCGGCGTCGACGTACGCGTCGGCCTTCCCGAGGGCTCCAAGAGCCGCGAGAAGGCGGAGAACGACGGGCTGCGGGTCGTCACCCCGGCCGAGGCGGTGGAGGAGGCCAACCTCACCATGATCCTCGCGCCGGACCACATCCAGCGCCACCTGTACGCCGAGCACGTCGCCCCCAACCTCGTCGAGGGCGACGCGCTCTTCTTCGGCCACGGCCTCAACATCCGCTACGGCCTCATCGAGGCGCCCGAGGGCGTCGACGTCTGCATGGTCGCCCCGAAGGGCCCGGGCCACCTGGTCCGCCGCCAGTTCGAGGCCGGCCGCGGCGTCCCGTGTCTCGTCGCGGTCGAGAAGGACGCCTCCGGCAAGGCCCTCGACCTGGCGCTGTCGTACGCCAAGGGCATCGGCGGCACCCGCGCCGGCGCGCTGCGCACCACCTTCACCGAGGAGACCGAGACCGACCTGTTCGGCGAGCAGGCCGTGCTGTGCGGCGGCGTCTCCGAGCTGATCAAGGCGGGCTTCGAGACCCTCATCGAGGCCGGCTACCAGCCCGAGGTCGCCTACTTCGAGTGCCTCCACGAGATGAAGCTCATCGTCGACCTCATGTACGAGGGCGGCATCTCCAAGATGTACTGGTCGGTCTCCGACACCGCCGAGTACGGCGGCTACACCCGCGGCCCGCGCGTCATCACCGACGAGACCCGCCAGGAGATGCGCCGCATCCTCGGCGAGATCCAGGACGGCACCTTCGCCCGGCAGCTCGTCGAGGAGTTCGACGGCGGCCAGAAGGAGTTCACGCGTCACCGCGAGGAGCTGGCCGAGAACCCGATCGAGAAGACGGGCGCGAAGCTGCGTCCGATGATGAGCTGGCTGAAGGGCTGACCTTTCGCCGTACGTCGCCCGCCTGCTGCACGGTCAGCGGGCGGGCGATGCTTTTCGCCCGTTTTCGGGGGTTCCCTGGCGAGGCGATGGCATGATGCCGGGATGCCTTTCGATCACAACGATCACTACCACCCGGCGATGGCGCGGCTCGTGCCCGAGGGGGCCCGGAGGGCGCTCGACGTCGGCTTCGGCACCGGGCGGTTCGCGCGGCGGCTGGCGGGTCTCGGGATCGAGGTCGACGCGGTGGACCCGGCGCCCGAGGTGATCGAGGCCGCCTCGTCGGCGCCGGTGAGCGGGGTGCGGTTCCTGTGCGCCGACGTCACGCGCATGGAGCTGCCCGCGGGGCGCTACGACTACATCTCCTGCCTGGCCAGCCTGCACCACATGCCGTTCGGGACCGTGGCCGCCTTCCGGGACGCGCTGGCGCCCGGCGGGGTGCTGGCCGTCCTCGGGTGCTACGCGGAGCGGACGGCCGCCGACTTCGCGTGGAGCCTGGCCGCCATACCGGTGAACGCGGCGGCCCGGGTGGTGGTGGCGGCGGGGGAGCGCGTGGGCGGGGCGCGTGCCGGGTCCGTGCCCGCGCCGGTGCGGCCGCCGGACATGTCCTTCGCTGAGGTACGGCGGGAAGCGGCGTCCCTGCTGCCCGGCTTCTCCCTGCGCCGGCTCCTCTTCTGGCGCTACCTCCTGACCTACCGCAAACCCGCCACCTTTGGGCATCCGGTCTGACCCACCGCGAACCCGCCACCTCAGGGCTACCGGTCTGACCTGCCGCCTCGGGGCTTCCGGTCTGACCTGCCGCAACCTGTCGTCTCGGGGCTTCCGGGCTTGACTCGTTGCAGAGGGTGCCGCCTGGGGGTTCCGGCTGACCTGCCGCAAGGCGTACCGTCTGGGGTTTCCGGGCTGACCTATCGCCAGGCGCGCCCCCCTCCGGGGTGGCGCTCACCTGCCGCAAAGCGCCCGGCTTCCCGCTACAGGGCTGACCGGCCGCGTGGGCGCGGTCTTGCGCGATGGGTCGCGGTGAGGGCCCAGGCGGCGGTGGCCGCCGCGACCGTGGCCGGGGCGATGAACGGGGTGACGGCGGCGTGCACGCGCAGCGCCGAGGCCGCCACGACGGCGCCCGAGACCACGCAGAGCACCACGCCCAGCGGGCGCAGCACCCCCGAGCGCGGGCGGACCGCCCGGCCCGCCAGGCTGGTCAACGTGCCCGTGACGTAGGTCGTGGACAGCCCGGGGCCGCCCGCCCAGCGCGTGACCGCGCTCTGCAGGCCCATCGCCGTCCCCGAGGCGGCGATCAGCGCCGGATGCGGCAGCACGCGCGCCGCCCATCCGGCCGCCACCACCACCAGCAGCGCCAGCTCCGCGAGCAGCACCACCAGCGGCCGCACGGGCATCCCGATCGGCACCCCCACCGGCCCCTCCACAGGCTCCTGGACCTGCACCTCCACGCGTTCCCGGTCCGGCCTCGCCGCCGGTTCCCCGCCCCGGGCCGCCGCGGGCTCGTGAGCCTGCGCCTCCGCCGGTTCCCCGCCCCGGGCCGCCGCGGGCTCGTGAGCCTGCGCCTCTGCCGGTTCCCCGCCCCGGGCCGCCGCGGGCTCGTGAGCCTGCGCCTCTGCCGGTTCCCTGTCCGGCGCCGTCGCGGGCTGCTGGGCCTGTGCCTCTGTCGGGGCGCGGGCGGGTGGGGTGGTGGTCCGTGGGGGCGGGGGAGCGCGTCCTGCGGGGGTGGTGCCGCCCAGCAGGGTGAAGCCGATCGTCAAACCCAGGCAGAACGTGGTCAGGGCGATTCCCGAGCGGATGACGTGCGAGGTGTCGCCGGTGCCGAGCGCCAGGCCGAGCAGGACGACGTTGCCGGTCATGTTCGCGGTGAACACCTGTCCGAGCGCGAGAAAGCTCAGCGCGTCGACGGCCCCTGCCGCGAGCGCCAGAGCGAGCATGGAGAACCGTCCGAAACGCATACTCTGAGCACTATAACGATTACTCTGGGTGATTAGTCAACAGGGTGGCGGGACAGCTGCGAGCTTCCGGGAAGCGTGATAATAATACCGGTATAGTTATCGCGCCGAGGGCTGGGAGGCCGCTGTGATCACGCTCAAGACCGCCGGGGAGATCGACGCCATGCGGGAGGCGGGCCGTGTCGTGGCCAACGTGCACGCCGCCGTCAAGGAGCGGGCCGCCGCCGGGGTGTCGCTGCTGCAGCTCGACGAGGTGGCCCGCGAGGTCATGCACGCGGCCGGGGCGCGGTCGTCGTTCCTCGGCTACCACCCGTCGTTCGGGGCCATGCCGTACCCGGGGGTGGTGTGCACGTCCGTGAACGGGGTCATGCTGCACGGGTTGCCCACGCCGTACCGGCTGCGCGAGGGCGACGTGCTGAGCGTGGACTTCGGCGCGCACGTCGACGGCTGGCACGCCGACGGTGCGGTCACCTTCACCGTCGGGCCCGGCCGCGCCGAGGACCTCAAGCTCATCCGGGTGGCCGAGGAGACGCTGGCGGCGGGCATCGCGGCCGCCGTGCCGGGCGGCCGGATGGGCGACATTGGGCACGCGATGTCGCTGGTCGGCCGCGGCGCCGGCTACGGCATGCAGAACGACTTCGGCGGCCACGGCATCGGCCGGGCCATGCACGAATCGCCCTTCGTGCCCAACGAGGCCCGCCCCGGACGCGGCCTGCGGCTGCGCCCCGGACTGGTGATCGCCATCGAGCCGAGCCTGATGGCGGGCGGCGACGACGAGTACGTCATGGCCGAGGACGGGTGGTCGGTGTGCTCCGGCGACGGCAGCAGGAGCGCCCACGTCGAGCACACGGTGGCCATCACCGCGGACGGCCCGGTGGTTCTCACCCTCCCCTGACGCCTCCCGTCAGCGCGCGGTCACGGCCGGACCGGATATTCCTCTGCTGCGTACACCGATCGGTCAAGAAGGGCGAGCTGTGGCACCCCTTCCCCCAAGCCGCGTATTTGTGCAGGTAAAGACAGAAATAGCGGCGTTTGTTGAAAGAGGGCCTAGGGCAAATCTCCTCCCGATAGCTACGGAGAGTAGTCGATAGGTATCAAGGAGAATCGATATGTTCAGACAAGGGCTCATCCTGGCCGGGCTCGTCGGCGGGATGGTCATGGTCGGCGGCTCCGCTCTAGCGGCGACCCCTCACATGGCCTTCGTCCCTCACTCCGACGAGGACCCGGGCCGGGTTCTCTTCGTCTGCGGTGACGAGAACATCTTCGCCCGTGGCGAGGTCGACAACAGCACCAGCGGCGTGCTCGTCCTCGAGACCGGCGACATCCTGAGCCAGATCCTCGGCATCAAGAGCAAAGACACGAAGTGCGCCGTCAGCTGAAGTAATTCCTCAGCGGCTGAACTGCACGACTAAGGGGCCTGTCCACCGGGGCAGGCCCCTTTGTCGTGTCCTTTTCCGGGTCCAGCGCGAAGGCCGAAGGGCCGCGCTCTGCCGGAGGGGGGCGGGCCCGGCCGCGGTCCGGTGTGCGGGGGGACGTGCGGCGCGGGCCCGCCGGGAGGGGAGCGTGCCGGGCATGCGGTGGGACGACCGGCTTGGGGGTGGGGGCCGGCGACGGCCCGGCGCTCTCGGGGTCAGGGGTTCGCCACGGCGTTGAATCCGCATTCTGGCGCGCCTATGTCGGCTATGTAGTGAAAATGCGGACTATATCTGGAGCTCCAGGTGATCGGAGCGTGATGACCAGCCTGTCGAGCCGGGTGCACCGCGGCGGCCCACCGGGCATCCGGAGGCCGCCGGGGCGTTCATTGGTTCGTCAGCACTGGGCCGGCTTCAGCCACGAGCACTCCAGGTCGCCCGCCGTGCCCTGGTCGGCGGCCTTGAGCTGGGCGGTGACGTCGGTCGCCGTCGCCCGCGAGAACTGCGCGAGCCGTACGGCGATCTTGTCCTCGATGTCCTTCGGCGAGCCGGACAGGTACTGGTTCAGCATGATCGAGAAGATCAGCGGCTCGCCCTCGGCGCTGGTCACGTAGCCGGACAGCGAGGTCACGCCGGTCAGCGAGCCCGTCTTGGCGTGCACGTTGTTCGCCGCGGGGGTGTTCCGCATCCGGCTGCGCAGCGTGCCGCCGGTGAGACGGTCGGCGTTGCCGGCGATGGGCAGGGCCTCGTACCAGGTGCTGAACCACGGCTTGGTCCGTACGGCGGTCAGGAGCTGGACGATCGAGCCCGGCGAGAAGCCGTCGCGGCGCGACAGGCCCGAGCCGTCCCGCATGTTGATCACCTGGACGCCGTTGGCCTTCGCGAAGTCCGTGGCGACCTTCAGCCCGGCCGACCAGGTGCCCTGGTTCGCGGCCTTGCGGCCCATGGCCTTGGTGAGGATCTCGGCGTGCATGTTGTTGCTCAGCTTCAGGAACGGCACCAGCAGCTCGCTCAGAGGCATCGAGTCGTGCCTGGCCAGCTCGGCCGCCCCGGCGGGAGCCGCGCCCGTCGCCGTCGGGCCGAGCACCCGTACGCCGTGCGCGGCCAGCGCCTTGCGGAACAGCGAGGACACGTAGGCCGTGGGGTCGTCCACCGCGACCCACTCCTGGTACGGGTCGGCGACCGTGCCGGTGATCACGACCGTCCGCGTGCCGTGCTGCCGCTCGATGAGGACGTCGGTCTCGGCGCCCACGGTGGCCTTGTTGACGATCTTCAGGTAGTCGGTCGCCGGGGTCGTCGAGACCTTGACCTGGCCCGCGTCGGCCTCGACCGAGACGATCACCGAGCCGGCGTCGTAGTCGCGGTCGGGGGAGGCGGTCAGCGCGGAGATCGGCGCCGCGTAGTAGGCGGTCTCGTCGTCCCAGGCCCAGTCGGTGCCGAGCCGCTGGCCGTCGAACCAGGTGTCGTCGGCGATCAGCTTGCCCGTGACGACCTTGACGCCGGCCGCCGCGACCTTGGCCGCCAGCGCGTCGTAGTCCTCGGCGAGCATGGTCGGGTCGCCGGTGCCGCGCAGCACGAGGTCGCCGGTGAGCACCGAGCCGACCTTGCGGCCGGCGTTCAGCACGGTGGTCGGGAAGCGGTAGTCCAGGCCGAGCGTCTCCACCGCCGCCGCCGAGGTGAACAGCTTGGTGTTGGACGCCGGGGTCAGCAGCTTGCCGGCGTCGGTGGCGTAGAGCTGCTCGCCGTTCGCGGCGCTCTTCACGACGACGCCCGCCCTGGCGATCGTGAGCCGGGAGTCGCCGAGGATCTGGTTGATGTCCTGGGTCAGGTCGGCCACGCCGGGCGAGGGGTCGAGGGCGACCGCCGGTGTGGAGGGGCCGGACGCCCACGCGAGTGCCGCGACGAGCGTGCCCGCGAGGAGGGAGGCTGAGGTGCGCCGCATGTGGTCTCCAAGGGACTGGGGGGATCGCATGTGAGCATGAATCAGCGCAGTCGCCGTGTAATCCGCAAATATCCGTATTTCTGAAGCCGGCTCGGCGCGGGGCCCGGAGAAGGGGCGGGGGTCAGGCGGAAGGTTGGCCGGAGGCGAGGAGGAAGCCGCAGTCGCCGAAGGAGATCTCGTCGCCCGACTTGACCCGGACGGGCCCCACCAGCCGCCACCCGTTGAGCCGGGTGCCGTTGAGCGAGCCGAGATCGACCAGCAGCCAGCCGCCGTCGCCCTCCCGCCGCAGCTCGGCGTGCACGCGCGACACCGTCAGGTCCGACAGGACGAGGTCGCAGGCCGACCCCCGGCCCACGACGTAACGCAGCCGGTCGTCGTCCGGCAATGCCAGCCGGGGCAGCCGCGGCCGCCGCCAGGCCGCCTGCAGCCGGGTGGTGAGTTCCGACACCGACGAGACCGCGTCCGTCAGCCGCTGCCTGATCGTGGGCCGGCGCGGCAGGTCGGCGACCAGTTCGTCGAGCTCGTGCTGGTTGCGCGCCCGCAGCGCCTGGTCGACCCGGCCGACGAAGGTGTCGTGGGAGATCCGGCCCTCCACGGCCCGGTGCTTGAGCTCGTCGATCGCGCGGTCGCGTTCCCCGTCGGAGGCGCGGAACGGCGGTTGGGTGGAGCTCATGTCCCGAGTATCGGCCTGAACGGCGTTCCGTGTCCAGAATACGCGGATCAGTTGCGATGGCCATACTCAGTATGCATACTCAGTATCCATGTCGATCAGACACGGACTGCTCGCCCTGCTGAGCAGCGCACCGCGTTACGGCTATCAGCTCCGGATGGAGTTCGAGGCGTCGACGGGGGCGACCTGGCCGCTCAACATCGGCCAGGTCTACACGACGCTCGCCCGCCTGGAACGTGACGGCCTGGTGGCGCCGGGTGGAGCCGACGAGCAGGGCAGGGCCGTCTACACGATCACCGAGGCCGGTCGGGAGGAACTGGAGCGATGGTTCAGCACCCCCGTCGACCACTCCGACCGGCCTCGGGACGAACTCGCCATCAAGATCGCGATGGCCGTCGCCGCCACCGACGTGGACGTGGGCGCGGTCATCCTGGCCCAGCGAATGGCGACCATGCGCACGCTCCAGGACCTGACCAGGGCCAAGAGGGCCGCCGGTGACGGCCTCGCCCAGCGGCTCGTCCTGGAATCGATGATCTTCAAGGCCGAGGCCGAGCAGCGCTGGCTCGACCACTGCGAGGCCGTTGTCAAGGAGAAGAACCAATGACTGTGGTGGAGCTGCGGGACGTGACCCGCGAGCACGGCCAGGTGCACGCCCTGCGCGGCGTGAGCCTGGAGGTGGCACAAGGGGAGCTCGTCGCGGTCATGGGCCCGTCGGGCTCGGGGAAGTCGACGCTGCTCAACCTGGCCGGCGGCCTCGACCGGCCCACGTCGGGCACGGTCCTGATCGAGGGCCGCGACCTGGCCGGGGTCCGCGACCTGGCCGCGCTGCGACGCGGCAGCGTCGGGTACGTCTTCCAGGACCTCAACCTGATCCCGTCCCTGACGGCCGCCGAGAACGTGATGCTGCCCAGGGAACTGGACGGCGTGCGCGCCGGCCAGGCCCGCCGGGAGGCGCTGGCCGTCCTGGCCGACGTGGGCGTCGACCCGATCGCCGACCGGTTTCCCGAGGAGCTGTCCGGCGGCCAGCGTCAGCGCGTGGCCATCGCCAGGGCGCTGGTCGGCGAACGGCGGCTGCTGCTGGCCGACGAGCCGACCGGCGCGCTCGACACGGCCACCGGCGACGAGATCCTGCACCTGCTGCGCAACCGCTGCGACGAGGGCGCGGCGGTGCTGCTGGTCACCCACGAGCCGCGCTACGCGGCCTGGGCGGACCGGGTGGTCTACCTGCGGGACGGCCTGATCGCCGAGGCGTCGGCGGTGCGGATGGAGAGCTCGCGATGAGCGCCTTCCTCGCCGCCCTGCGGATTTCCCGCAGGGACGCGTCGCGCTTCAAGGGCCGCAGCGCCCTGATCATGGTGATGATCGGCCTGCCCGTCCTGGTGATCACGGCGGTGCTCACCGGCGCCGCCACGACCAGCGTCACCCCGAAGGAGCGGGCGGTCACGAGCTTAGGGGCGGCCGACGCCCGCCTGCTCACCTTCCCGTATCGCACCCCGGTCCGGCAGGACTACAGCGGCGACTCCGCGTACCAGCCGAAGAGCGGCACCTCACAGCGGCCGTGGACGCCCGCGGAGATCAACACGCTGCTCCCCGGCCGCCTGCTGCGCTTCCAGACGAGCCCGACCAACGTCCGGCTGCCCGATGGCTTCAACATGGCGGACGTCGTGGAGATCGATCTGCGCGACCCCATGACGGCCGGGATGCGCACCCTGAAGCAGGGCCGCTACGCCGCCGCGCCCGGCGAGGTGGCGATCTCGCCGAAGATGGCCGACCTGGGCGTCCGGGTGGGCGACACGCTCACCGTGCGGCGGCCGGACCGCACCGTGAAGGTGGTCGGCGTCGCCGAGAACCCCAACCGGCCCGGCATCCTGGAACTGCTGGCCCTGCCCGAAGGGGTGCTCGTCCACCAGAACGACGGCAACAGCAGCGGCTGGCTGGTCGACACCGCCGGTCCGGTCATGCGGTCGAAGGTGTCGCAGCTCAATGACGCGGGCCTCGGCGTCACCTCCCGCGCGGTGCTCGACGCCCACAAGGACGACGGCTCCCGCGGGAACCCGAATGACACCCGCGACCTGGTCCAGCTCGGCGTGGTGATCGTGTTCGTCGTCATGGAGACCGTGCTGCTGGCCGGGCCGGCGTTCGCGGTGGGGCTGCGGCGGCGGCGCAGGGAGCTGGCGGTGATCTCCGCACAGGGCGGGTCGCCCCGGCACCTGCGCATGATCGTGCTGGCCGACGGCCTGGTGCTGGGCGGTGCGGCGGCCGTGCTCGGGGTCGTCCTGGGCATCGGCCCCGGCCTCCTCGGCGAGTCGATCGCGGCCAGGGAGCTGGACTGGTCGCACGGGCCGGCCGACGTGCCGTGGCTGCCGGTGCTCGGCGTGGCGGCGCTCGGCCTGGTCAGCGGGCTGATCGCGGCGATCGTGCCCGCGGTGCAGGCGAGCCGGCAGAACACCGCGCAGGTCCTGGCCGGCCGGGCCGCCGAGGTCCGCGGGCGCGCCCGGCGCCCTCTGCTCGGGGTCGTGCTGGTGACGGCCGGGCTGGGCGCGATCGGATACGCCATGACCAGGGGTCAGGTGACGATGATCGCGGCCTTCGTGCCGTTCGTGTTCGGCATGGTGGCGTTGATGCCGTGGCTGGTCCAGGCCACCTCGCGGATCGCCGCCCGGCTGCCGCTCCCGCTGCGCCTGTCCGTGCGCGACGCCGCGCGCCACCGCGTCCGTACGGCCTCGGCCACCGCCGCGGTCATGGCGGCGACCATGGGGGCGGTCGCGATCGGCATCGGCAGCAGCAGCGCGTACGCCCAGCAGGAGGAGCAGAGCGTCACGGTGTTCCCGCTGGGCACCACGGTGATCGGCGGCGCCACGGAGATGGACGGCCCGACGTGGGCCCGGCTGAAGGACGCCGTCCGCGTCCGCTTCCCCGGCACCGACGTCGTCACCGGGCACGAGGCGACGGATGCCAAGGGCAGGGACCTCTGGTTGACCGTGCCGCGGACGTGCGAGCCGGCATGCGCGCAGCGGTTCTACGACCAGCCGCCGATCGGCGGGGCGGACCTGCTCGCCTTCCTCCAGAAGCGCCGGGACCCGCAGGCGGCCGCCGCGCTGGCGGCGGGCAAGGCCGTGGCGTTCAGCACGGACGTGGTGAGCGACGGCACGATCGAGCTGACCGTGAGCGACTGGAGCTCCGACACCATCAAGGAGCGGAAGCGGATCCGGATCCCGGCCGTGGTGTCGAGCGGCGCCGACCCCCGGCAGGCGGGCGCCGTGATCCCGCCGCAGGCGCTGGCCAAGGCCGGGCTCGGCACGGTCGAGCGGCTGCTCTACACCGCGTCCCCGCCGCAGGACGAACGGCGCATGGAGGCCGACCTGCGGGGTGAGGTGAACGGCAACCTGTACCTGAACGTCGAGCGGGGGAAGGCGGAGGACCGCGCCGTCGCCCTGCTGGTGCTGCTCGGCGCGGCGCTGGTCCTGGTGCTCGGGGGCACGTTCGCGGCCACCGGGCTGGCGGCGGCGGACATGCGTCCTGACCTGAACAATCTGTCGGCGGTCGGCGCGGCGCCTCGGGTGCGCAGGCTGGTGGTGGCCGCCCAGGCCGCCTACATCGCGGGCCTGGGCGCGGCGGTCGGCCTCGTCGCCGGCGCGGTGGCCGGTGTCGCGCTGACCTGGCCGATGACCAGGATGGGCTCAGGCGGCATGCACGCGCTGCTGGAGGGGCCGGGCACGATCGACGTCCCCTGGTCGTTCCTGGCCGCGGTCGTGCTGGGCCTGCCGCTGGTCGCGGCCCTGGTGGCCGGGCTGTTCACCCGGACACGCCTGGTGCTGGCCCGTCGGGTGGCCTGAGCCGGTACCGCAGCGTCACCAGCACGGACAGGAAGATGATCAGCGCCGGGACCGCGGTCTGCCCGATGAGGACCGCGGTCACGGCGCTGTCCGGCTGCTGCACGGGCGTGCTCGCGTCGGACTCGACGAACCCGCCGATCGACAGGATGACCCCGAAGATCAGCGCCCCGAACGAGCTGACGCCGCTCTCGATGGCCGTCCACAGCCCGGTCAGCACGCCGGCCCGCCGTTTGCCCGACTCGGCGGCGTCGGCGGCGACCACGTCGGCCAGCATCGAGAACAGCATGAGCTCGACCCCGGCGATGCCGATGCCGACGAGCAGGATGGTCAGGTGGGCGTACAGGGGGCCGAACAGCGGGGTCGCCATGGCCGCCGCCGTGCCGCCGCCGAACAGCAGCGCGGCCAGGATCATCGCGCCGCGCTTGTCGAAGCGCCGGGCCAGCCACACCCACAGCGGCATGGTCAGCAGCATCGGCCCGACCAGGGCGGCGAAGAGCGTCTGCGTGCTCTTCGGCGACCCCAGCGTGTACGACGCGAAGTACGGCGCCGCGGCCAGCATCATGCTGACGGCGAGCATCTGCAGGCAGGCCATGACGGTCAGCCACAGGAACGCCCGGTTGCCCCTGATCGCCGCGAGCTGCTCGCGCCACCCGCCGTGGTCGGCCTCCGGCGCGCCGGTCATGGGGGCGCGGGCGGTGCCGAAGAACGAGCCGAGCATCGAGGCCAGCAGGATGAGGGCGATCGTCAGGCCCATCAGCCGGTAGCTGCCGAGCGTGCCCTCCTCGCCCTGACCGGTGGCGATCATCGGGGCCAGCACGCCGCTGATCGCGGTGGCCGCGCCGATGAAGACCATCCGCCACTGCAGCAGCGAGGTGCGCTCGTGGTAGTCGTCGGTCATCTCGCCGGGCATGGCCTTGTACGGCACCTCGTACAGCGCGTACGCGGTCGCCGTCGCCATGAAGCAGAGCCCGACGTACAGGGCGGCCGGGACCCCGGTCAGCGGCGGCCCGGCGAAGACGAGGAAGAACGCGACGGGCAGCGTCAGCGACCCGGCCAGCAGCCAGGGGCGGCGCGGCCCCATCCGCGAGACGGTCCGGTCCGACCAGCGGCCGACCAGCGGGTTGATGATCAGGTCCCAGACCTTGGGCGCGGTGACCACCACGCCGGCCAGCCACGCGGGCACGGCCAGGAAGTTGGTCATGTAGTACAGCAGGAGCAGGCCGGGCACGGCGCTGACCGTGGCCGTGCAGAACGAGCCCACGCCGTAGCCGAGGCGCACGCCCCTGGAGACCGTGGGCGCGCTCACCGGCGATGTGATCATGAGGCCCATTCAAGCCGAGCGAGGGCTTGTTCGGTAGGGCCCAGTTTCCCGGGCCCCCACCGGATCACTCCCGCACGCCGGGCTCGTCGCCCATGCCGGGCTACTCGCCCGCGTCGGCTACTCGCGCACGTTGGCGCAGACCACGTGCGCGCCGATCTCTATCATCCGGCGCTCGCTGCGCGCGTCGGCGACCCGGGCCATGAGGATCGGCGCGCCGCTGGCCGCGAACTGCGGCAGGCGGGCGCGTACCAGGCGGTGCAGGTCGCGGACGACGTCCTCGGCGGCCGACATGTGCACCTTGACGTGCAGCATGATCCCGGTCGCCCCGGACGCGGTGCCGGCCTCGGAGATCCACACGTGGTGCACGAGCGGGAAGTCGCCCAGCAGTTGCGCGATGGCCTGCCGCAGCGCCGGCAGGATCGGGTGCGTGCACCGGCGGTAGCCGGGGTCCACCTGCTGCATCGGCCCCGACAGGTGGGGCCGGGGCGCGGGGACCCACGGCAGCGCGGGCGCCTGCGGGGTGGGCGGGGCCACCTGCGCCAGCGAGGGCACGCGCGAGACGGTGGCCATGGCGCCGGTCGCGTAGGCGGCGGGCGCCGCCCCCGACAGCACGGGTGTGGGCCCCGAGCGCGTGCCGGTGAGGAAGCGCTGGAGATCGTCGATGGGCACGGCCGCGGCTGCGGGGCCCGCGGCGTCGATCACGATCTCCGGCACGCCGGTGACGCGCTGGATGTCCAGGATGGTGTCGGCGTCGCACACCGACAGGGAATGGCTGCCGCGGTGCCTGGCGTAGGTAGCAGGGCTGGTGTACCCGAGCAGAACCCGGTCACCCGCCTGGGTCGTCCCAAGGACGACCGATCGATCTGGTCGCACTGCCACCAGGACTCCACCGTCGGCGAGGGCCGCCAGCAGGCGATGGGGCGTGCCATGCTGTGCGAGCACGTCGGCAAGCGCAGGATTCCCGATGCTCATATGACGAACCATAGGTAGTCGGCCACGGCTTATCAGGCTAATGGCCAATAAATCCCCCGATCAAGACAAAGATGTGTGCAGAGTGGATGACTTTGCTGCCGCCTGGGTACCGGAGCCGCGTCCAGGGCGTCGCGACGCCGAGCGCGGCCGTCTCAAATCGTGGGTCCCTCGTGAACGCGTTCACAAGCGCGGATAGACTCTGAGGGATCCGAGGGGCCCAGCGACGTGTCCCTCCAGCCCGCCGCATGCCCCTAAGGATCCACGCCTGTGAACAAGCCCGTCGTTCTGGTCGCAGAGGAGCTGTCCGAGGCCGGCCTCGCCGTGCTCGGCGCCGATTTCGAGGTCCGCCACACCGACGGAGCGGACCGTTCCCAGCTTCTGCCCGCCCTCGCCGACGTGGACGCCCTGATCGTGCGCTCCGCCACGCAGGTCGACGCCGAGGCCATCGCCGCCGCGCCGAAGCTGCGCGTGGTCGCCCGCGCCGGCGTCGGCCTCGACAACGTCGACGTCGAGGCCGCCACCAAGGCCGGTGTCATGGTCGTCAACGCGCCGACCTCCAACATCACCAGCGCCGCCGAGCAGACCATCGCGCTCATCCTGGCCAGCGCCCGCAACACCGCCCAGGCCCACGCCGCGCTGAAGAACGGCGAGTGGAAGCGCTCCAAGTACACCGGCGTCGAGCTGGACGAGAAGGTCGTCGGCATCCTCGGCCTCGGCAAGATCGGCCAGCTCGTGGCCCAGCGGCTCCAGCCGTTCGGCGTCGAGCTGATCGCCTACGACCCCTACCTGCCGCCGGCCCGCGCCGCGCAGATGGGCGTCAAGCTGCTCAGCCTCGAAGAGGTGCTCAAGCAGGCCGACTTCATCACCGTGCACCTGCCGAAGTCCAAGGAGACCCTCGGGCTCATCGGCGACAAGGAGCTGCACGAGGTCAAGCCGTCCGTGCGGATCATCAACGTGGCCCGCGGCGGCATCGTGGACGAGGCCGCGCTCTACTCGGCGATCAAGGAGGGCCGCGTCGCGGGCGCCGGCCTCGACGTGTTCGCCAAGGAGCCGTGCACCGACAGCCCCCTGTTCGAGCTGGACCAGGTCGTCGCCACGCCGCACCTCGGCGCCTCCACGCACGAGGCCCAGGAGAAGGCCGGCACGCAGGTCGCGCGGAGCGTGAAGCTGGCGCTGGCGGGCGAGTTCGTGCCCGACGCGGTCAACGTCCAGGGCGGCGCGGTGGCCGAGGACGTCAAGCCGGGCCTGCCGCTGGCCGAGAAGCTGGGCCGGGTGTTCACCGCCCTGGCCGGCGAGGTCGCCACCAAGCTCGACGTCGAGGTCCGCGGCGAGATCGCCTCCCAGGACGTGCGGGTCATCGAGCTGGCCGCGCTCAAGGGCGTGTTCGCCGACGTGATCGAGGAGCAGGTCACGTACGTCAACGCGCCGCTGCTGGCCAAGGAGCGGGGCATCAGCGTGGAGCTGGTGACCAGCTCCGAGAGCCCCGACTGGCGCAACGTGGTGACCGTGCGGGGCGTGCTCGCCGACGGCCGCCAGATCTCGGTCTCCGGCACGCTGTCCGGCCCCCGGCAGATCACGAAGATCGTCGAGGTCAACGGCTACGAGATGGAGATCGAGCCGACGGCCCACCTGTCGTTCTTCGCCTACACCGACCGTCCCGGCGTCGTCGGCGTGGTCGGCCGGCTGCTCGGCGAGGCCGGCGTGAACATCGCCTCGATGCAGGTGGCCCGCGACGTCAAGGGCGGCAAGGCGCTCATCGCGCTGACCGTCGACTCGGCCATCCCGGCCGCCGTGATCGACCAGATCGCGGCCGAGATCGGCGCCGAGAGCGGCCGTTCGGTCGACCTGGAGGACTGACCTCGCGACCTGAGGACTGAGCCCCCGATCGCGGGGAAGGCCGTCACCTGGACCGTTCCGGGTGGCGGCCTTTTCTTGTCTCAGAATGCGAGATAGTAGGACATCCAACGAGACAGCGAAACAGCCGCCGGGTACCGTGGATGGAAATGCGCCAGGTTCTCGTACTCATTACCTGCCGCGGCGGGGCCTGTTAGGGCAGGCCGACGACCCGCCGCGGTGAGTGGTGATGCCGTCGGCCGGTCAGTCCCTTCCCTTCGCCCGGTCCGTGACCCGGACCCGCGAGAGCAGGCCCGGTCGGATTCGCGACCGGGGTCCGACGCCCCCTTTTCTGGAACGCGCCAGCGAAACGAGATGAGCGACATGTACGAGATGTACGCCTGGAACCGTACCGAAGAGAACGAGAACGAGGCCGCCGAGGCCCTGCAGACCGCCCTCGACCGCAGGGACAACGGCGGCGCCCCCCAGAACTCCGCCCGGTAGCGCCGCCCTCAGGCCCGCGCCGCGGCGTGGGCCAGGGCGAGCGCGCCGAGCAGCGGCGCGTCGTCCGTGAACCGGCCGGGCCGGATCTCCGGCGGGAACGGCACGGCGCGCCGCACCTCCCCGGCCAGCCTGGGCACGATCAGCCCGGCCGCGCCCATCATGCCGCCGCCCACGACCAGCACCTCGGGGTCGAGGGTGACGCACAGGTTCGCCACGGTCATGGTCAGCACCGACAACGCCTGCGCCACCAGCTCCGCCAGCGGCCCGGAACGCGCGGCGAGCACCTCCTCCGCCGTGGTCGCGCGGCCGAGCAGCGCGCCGCCCCTGGCCGCCAGCCCGGCGCCGGAGACCAGTTCCTCCAGCGGCACCCGCCCGTCGGCGAAGGCCGCCTGCCCCGGCGTGACCTGGAGGTAGCCGATCTCGCCCGCCGCGCCGTGCGCGCCGGGCACCACCCGGCCGCCGACCACCAGGGCCGCCGCCAGGCCGGTGCCGAGGTTGAGATAGACGCCCGTGGAGACGCCGCGCAGCGCGCCCCACCGCAGCTCGGCCGCCGCCGCCGCGTTCACGTCGTTGTCGATGGCCACCGGCGTCGCGCCGAACTCCTCGCGCAGCAGCCTGGGCAGCTCCAGCCCCTCCCAGCCGGGCACGTTCGGCGCCAGGCGCACCACGCCGTCCCTGATCACCCCGCAGGTGGAGAAGCCGACCGCGGCCGGCCGCCCGTCCAGGGCGCGGGCCGCGGCCAGGGCCCGGACGAGCGTGTCCGGGCCGGTCTCCAGCCGGGTGCGGCCGGCGACCACGGGCCCGTCGGAGCCCGAGACCCCGATCGCGACCTTGGTCCCGCCGACGTCGATGCCCAGGACCCGGCTCACCGCGCGGCGCCCCTGCGGGCCAGCGAGTCGATCGCCACCGCCAGGGCCAGCACGCCGGCCGTCACCATGAACCGGACGGAGGAGTCCACGCTCAGCAGGTACATGCCGTTGGTGATCGACTGGATGACCAGCACCCCGAGCAGCGCGGCGTAGGCCCGTCCCCGTCCGCCGAACAGGGACGTGCCGCCGATGACCGCCGTGGCGATGGCCATGAGCAGGATGTCGCTGCCGCCCGACCCCTGGTTGACCGCCGACAGCCGGCTGGCGGCCAGCACGCCGCCCGCCGCCGCCAGCGTCGAGGCCAGCACGAACGCCAGGATCCTGATCCTGGTCACGTTGATGCCCGCGCGCCTGGCGGCCTCGGCGTTGCCGCCGACGGCGTACAGGTGGCGGCCGAACGCGGTGTGCCGCAGGACCAGGTCGAGCAGCACCACCAGCGCGCCGAAGAGCACCAGCAGCAGCGGCACGCCGCGGTCGGCCGACATGACCGCCACCGCCGCGCCGAGCACGACCGCCAGCCCGCCCGCCGTCACGGGGACCTGCCAGGCCGGCGCCACGGGCAGCCCGGCGGCCAGCCGTGCCCGCCTGGCCAGCGTGGCGATCCCGGCGTGGCCGCCGGCCAGCCCGATCACCAGCGCCCAGGACAACCACCCCGGCAGCCAGGTGTCGCTCAGCCCCGAGATGAACCCGTTGAACGGCAGGTTGATCGTCCCGCCCTGGCGCAGCAGGTAGAGCAGCAGCCCGAGCCAGCCCATCAGCCCGGCCAGCGTGACCACGAACGACGGCATCCGCAGCTTGGTCAGCATGAGCCCGTGCAGCAGCCCGATCGCCGCACCGGCCGCCAGCGCCAGCAGGATGGCCAGCAGGGCGTTCCACCCCTGCTTGACGTGCGCGATCGTCATGATCGTGGCGCACAGGCCGCTGACCGAGCCGGCCGACAGGTCGATCTCGCCGAGCAGCAGCACCATGATGACGCCGAGCGCGATCGTGCCCGTGGCGGCCATCTGGAGTGCCAGGTTGGTGAGGTTCTCGGGTGACAGGAAACGCTCGTTGAGCGTGCTGAACACGATCGTGATCGCCACCAGGCCGCCGACCACCGGCCAGGCGCCGGCCTCTCCCTGGCGCAGCCGTCCGGTCACCGTGATCGGCATCGCCGTCATTCGCCCGCTCCTGTGATCGCGGCCACGATCTCCTCGCGGGAGGCCTCGGCCGTACGGAACTCACCGGCGTTGCGTCCGAGACGCAGCACCACCACCCGGTCGCTCACCTCGCGCACGTCGGCGAGGTTGTGCGAGATGACCAGCACCGCGAGCCCGCGCTCGCGCAACCGCCGGATCAGCGCCAGCACCTGGGCCGTCTGCTCGACGCCGAGCGCGGCGGTCGGCTCGTCCAGGATGACCAGCCGGGGTTCGCCGAGCAGCGCCCTGGCGATGGCCACCGACTGCCGCTGGCCGCCCGACAGCGTCGACACCGGCACCCTGATGTCGCCGATGCGCACGTCGAGCTGGGCGAGCAGGTCGCGGGTCGCGCGTTCCATGCTCAGGTGGCGCAGCACCGACCAGCGGCGGCGTTCGGCGCCGAGGAACAGGTTGGCCACGACGTCGAGGTTCTCGCAGAGCGCGAGGTCCTGGTAGACGGTCGAGATGCCGAGCGCCTGCGCGTCGTGCGGGGTGGCGACGCGCACCGGCGCGCCGTCCACCGTGATCTGGCCCTCGTCCGGCATGACCGCGCCGGAGATGGTCTTGACCAGCGTCGACTTGCCCGCGCCGTTGTCGCCCATGAGCGCCACGACCTCGCCGGGACGCAGCTCCAGCCCTGCCCCGTCGAGCGCCCGCACCGCTCCGTACCGTTTGGAGATCCCGGTCGCCGCGATCATCTACTCGATGCCCGCCTTCGCGCAGGCGGCCTTGACCTCGGCCGTGCAGATCTGGTCGGCCTTGTAGAACCCGTCCTTCACGATGGTGTCCTTGATCTTGTCGGCGGTGACCGCGATGGGGTCGAGGAGGAAGGCCGGGATGTCGGCCGTGCCGTTGTTCACCTTGGAGGTGGCGGCGGGCTGCTCGCCCTTGGTCAGGGCGACGGCCAGCTCGGCGGCCTTCTCCGCCTCTCTCCTGATGTCCAGGTAGATGGTCATGTACTGCTCGCCGGTGAGGATGCGCTGCACGGCGGCCAGCTCGGCGTCCTGACCGGTGATGGGCGGCAGCTCCTTGTAGCCCGCGCGCTTCATGGCCGCGATGGCCCCGCCCGCCATGCCGTCGTTGGCCGACAGCACGCCGACGATCTGGTCCCGGCCGATGGCGGTGATCGCCTGCTCCATCTGCTGCTGCGCCTTGTCGGGGCTCCAGTCGGGGGTGTCGAACTCCCTGCCGACCTTGACCCTGCCGTCCAGGACGCTCTTGGCGCCCTTCTTGTAGTCGGCCGAGCTGGGGTCGGTGGGCGAGCCGTGGATCATCACGATCTGGCCCTTGGCCGTGGTGCCCTTGGCGTTCATGGCGTCGAGCAGCGCCTGACCCTGCATCTCGCCCACCCGTACGTTGTTGAACGAGACGTAGTAGGCGTAGTCGATCCCCGAGATCAGCCGGTCGTAGGCGACCACCGGGACCTTCTTCTGCCTGGCCTGGTTGACCAGGGGCGCGACCGCGTTGGCGTCCACGGCGTCCAGGACGAGCACGTCGGCGTCCTGGGTGAGCGCGGCCTCGACCTGTTGTTGTTGTTTGGCCGCGTCCTGCTCGGCATTGCCGTAGATCACCTTGCAGGCGGGGCACAACGCCTTGACCTTGGCCTCGAACAGCGGGCGGTCGAAGGCTTCGTATCGGGTGGTCTTGGATTCGGGGAGGAACAGGGCGATCGTCCCGCCCTGCCGCGGCCCGTCGGCCTGAGTGGCCGTCGTGCCGGTGGTGGTGCTGTTCCCGCAGGCGGCGGCCAGCAGGACCGCCGCCGCGGGGATGAGTCGCCAAGCTCGGTGCATCGCACTTCGTCCTCTCAGAAGATGCCCGCCCCCGCTTGGTAAGAAAGGTAGTTTACTATCAGGCGTGTTGGCTAGAGTGCACCTCGGAGGGAGGCCGGACATGCGACGCGACCTGGCGAATCCACGGCTGCTGCGGGTGCTCAACGAGCGCCGTCTGCTCGACCAGCTGCACGAGCACGGCCCCGCCTCGCGCGCCGACCTGGCCAAGAGCACCGGCCTGTCCAAGCCCACGGTCTCGGCCGCCCTGGCGGGGCTGGCCGAGGACGGCCTGGTCCACCTGGTGGGCGAGGTGTCCGGACGGCCCGGCCCGGTCTCCTCGCTCTACGACGTGAACGCCGCCTCGACCCACGTCGCCGGCATCGACATCGGCCGCGACTGGATCAGGGTGGCCGTGGCCGACCTGCGCGGCGCGTTCGCGGGGCGTACCGACGGCCGCAACACGGCCCGCACCTCGGCCGAGCTGGCCGAGCTGGTCGGCGAGCTGGCCGGGGCGGCGGCCCGCGAGGCCGAGGTCGAGTGGCGCTCGATCACCTGCGCGGTGGTGGGCTCACCCGGTGTGTACGACCCCGTGCGCGGCGGCCTCGACTTCGCCCCCAACCTGCCCGGCCCACCTGACCTGGCCGACCGGTTGCACGCCGCCCTGGGCGTCGACCTCGTCATCCAGAACGACATCAACCTGGCTGCCGTCGGCGAGCACGTCCACGGGGCCGGGCGGGGCAAGGCCAACTTCGCCCTGGTGTCCATCGGCACCGGCGTCGGCATGGGCATCGTGATCAACGGCGAGCTGTACGTCGGGGCGCGAGGGGCGGCGGGCGAGGTCTCCTACATCCCCGCCGCCGAGGAACCCCCCGCCTCCGCCCCACCGACCGGCCCTTTCGCAGGGGACGGCGACTCCCTCAAGAGCGGGGCCGACTCCTTCGCGCACGACGGCGACCCCTTCACGCACGGGGCCACCGAGGCGGCCACCTCCGCGCCCGGTGTGGTGCGCGCCGCCCGGGCGGCGGGGCTGGAGCTGGAGACGGCGAGGGAGGTCTTCGCCGCCGCCGCCGAGGGGAACGCGGCGGCCAGGTCGGTCGTGGAGGCCGAGGGCCGCCGCATCGGCGGGCTGCTGGTGGCCGTGGCCGCCGTGCTCGATCCGGAGGTGATCGTGCTGAGCGGGGGAGTGGGGCGCAACCTCGACCTGCTGGGCGCGTCCGTGGAGCGCCGCATCGCCGAGCTCGGGCCGCTGCGCCCGCGGGTGGTGGCCAGCGCGCTGGGCGACAGCGGCGTGCTGCTGGGCGCGGTCGCCCACGCCAAGTCCCGCGCCTGGGACCTCATCTTCGACGCCCGCAAACACTGACCCCCAGCCCCGCCTTCTCTGCAGGCCGGTAGCTCCGCGCCCGAGGTCCCGACACCCAGCCCCGCCTTCTCTGCAGGCCGGTGGCTCCGCGCCCGAGGTCCCGACACCCAGCCCCCCGCCTGTGGGACGGGGGTTCGGGGCGATGCGGGGGAATGGGGGCGCGCTTACGATATGGGGGTGGCCGGCCTCCTTCGTTCCGTGTGGCGCGAGCCTCGTCCTCCCGGCCCGCCCGTGCGGGTGTGGCGCGACTGGGCGCTCGTCGCGGTGCTCGTGCCGGCCGCGGTGATCGAGGGCGTGCTGCGGCCCGACCTCCGCTGGCCGGTGGTCTCGACGGCCGTCACCGTCGCACTGATCCCCACGCTGCTGTGGCGCAGGACCAGGCCGCTGCTCATGGTCGCGCTCGTGTTCGGCGCCACGACCTTGGCCCCGCTGCTGACCGGCGGCGAGCCGGTGGAGACGTACACGCTGGTGTTCGTCACCATCGTGCTCTACGCGCTGTTCCGGTGGGGCTCGGGGCGCGAGGCCGTGATCGGGATGGCGGCCGGGCTGGTCGCGGTCGGCCTGTCGCTGGTGTCCGGCCGCATGGCGCCCGGCGACGTCGTCCCGGCGCTCGGGGTGCTGGTCGCGACCGTCGGGCTGGGCAGCGCCTTCCGCTACCGCGCCGGCGCGCGGCTGCGCGAGCTCGACCAGGTCAAACTGCTCGAACGCGAACAGCTCGCCCGTGACCTGCACGACACCGTCGCCCACCACGTCTCGGCCATGGCCATCCGCGCCCAGGCGGGCCTGGCCACCGCCGCCTCCGAGCCGGGCGCGGCCACCGACGCGCTGCGGGTGATCGAGGCCGAGGCGTCGCGCACGCTCGCCGAGATGCGGGCCATGGTCCGGGTGCTGCGCAGGAACGAGCCGGCGGAGCTGACCCCGGGCCGCCACCTCGACGACCTGCGGCGGCTCGCCGGACGCCCGCGCGTCGGCCCGGCCGTCGAGGTGGAGATCGCGGACGGGCTCGGCGACCTGCCGCCCTCGGCCGGCGCGGCGCTCTACCGTATCGCCCAGGAGTCGATCACCAACGCCCGGCGGCACGCCCGTCACGCCACCCACATCACCGTCCGGGTCACCGCCGACGACGCCGCCGTACGCCTGACGGTGAGCGACGACGGTGACCGCGCCGGCGGGGTCGCCGCTCCCGGGTACGGCCTGATCGGCATGATCGAACGCGCCGCCCTGCTCGGCGGCACCTGCGAGGCGGGCCCCAACCCCAACCGGGGCTGGACGGTCACCGCCGTCCTGCCGAAGGAGACCGCATGAACGCCCGGCGGGAGGCCGCGTGAGCGCGGAAGAAAGCGGCATGAACGCCCGGCGGGAGGCCGCGGGAAGCGACCCGGAGGGCACGGCGGCCATCCGGGTGCTGGTGGCCGACGACCAGGAGATCGCCCGTACCGGGCTCAGGATGATTCTCGACGCCCAGCCCGGCATCGAGGTCGTCGGCGAGGCCGGCGACGGCAGGCGGGCCGTCGAGCTGGCCCGCCGCCTGCGCCCCGACGTGTGCCTGTTCGACATCCGCATGCCCGGCCTCGACGGCATCGCGGCCACCCGCGAGCTGGCCGGGCCCGACGTCGCCGACCCCATGGCGGTGGTCGTGATCACCACGTTCGACCTCGACGAGTACGTCTACGCCGCCCTGCGCGCCGGAGCCAGGGGTTTCCTGCTCAAGGACGCCGGCCCGGCGCTGCTCGCCCAGGCGGTGACCGCGGCGGCCGGCGGCGAGGCGCTCATCGCCCCGAGCGTGACCGCGCGCCTGCTGGCCGCGTTCGCCGGAGCCGGGCGTACGGAGGCGCCCGCGCAGCCGATCGAGGCGCTCACCGGCCGCGAGGAGGAGATCCTGCGCGCCGTGGCCCGCGGCCGGACCAACAGCGAGATCGCCCGCGAGCTGCACATCTCGCTCAGCACGGTCAAGAGCCACGTCGCGAGCCTGATGACCAAGCTCGGCGTGCGCAACCGCGTCGAGATCGCCATGTGGGCCTACGAGACCGACCGCGTACGCACCTGACCTCCGCGACCTCCGCGACCTCCGCGACCTCCACGGACTCTGCGGGCTCTGCGGACGGCCCACTCGGCCACCGCCAGGTTGATCACCCAGCCCGCGCCGACGAGCAGCGCCCGGCCGAGCTCGCCGGGCGGCCCGAAGGCGGCCAGCCCGAACGCCAGGGTGAACGCCTGCGTGCCCGCGCCGAGCCCGATCGCGTACCCGCGGGTCATCCAGGCGCGATGCCGGGCCACGTCGCGCCGCCGGATCGCGGCCAGGCCGAGCAGGAGGCAGGCGGCCATGGCCGTCCCGAACAGCAGCCGGAAGGCGGCCAGCAACATCCCGTCGCCGGCGGGAAGGTCGGAGAAGAGCGTCAGCCACACCCCCGACAGCGCCGCGACCAGCCCGCACGCCACCAGCACCCGCCCCGCCGCGCGGTGCCACCCCGGCCGCCCGGCCCGGAACCGGGCCTGGAACTGGAACGTGCCGAGGACGCAGAACACCAGGGAAGCCGGGATGTGCAGCAACACCGGCACGGGCATGGCGAAGAAGCGCGCGTTGTCCGCGGTCACGGGGGCGCCGGCGGCCAGTTCGGTCACCCGGATTGCGCCGGCGACCAGCGGGACGACGCTGAGCGCGAGCAGCCCGGCGGGTGCGATCCATCTCATGCCTGAGAGCGTGCCGCCCACGCCCGTGCCCGGTCATCGCGCGGACGGCCGGTCCTGGTTCGCACCATCGGCGGGCGGGCCGTCGTACTTTCGGCCATCGAGCCGTCGCCTTTCGACCGTTGAGCGTCCGCGCAGGTCAGGCCCACACTGGCGGCACATCAGCGGCACGAGGGAGAAAACGATGAAGGCGTACGTCCTGCGCTCGTTCGGCTCGCCCGACCAGCTCGTCCTGACCGACGTCGAGCGGCCCGTGCCGCGCGACGACGAGGTGCTGGTCCGGGTGCGGGCCACGTCCGTGCAGCCCTACGACTGGCACTTCATGCGGGGGGAGCCGTACCTGGCCAGGGTCATGGGCGGCGGGGTCGGGCTGCGCCGGCCGCGCATCGCCGTCCTCGGGGCCGACGTGGCGGGGGAGGTCGAGGCGGCCGGCAAGGACGTCACGCTGTTCCGTCCCGGCGACGAGGTGTACGCGATGTCACTCGGGGGCGGCTTCGGCGAGTACGTCTGCCTGCGGCAGGGCGAGGTGGCGCCCAGACCGGCGGGCCTGTCGTTCGAGCAGGCGGCGGCGGTGCCGATGGCGGCCAACACCGCGCTGATCGCGCTGCGCGACGAGGGACGCCTCCAGCCGGGCCAGAAGGTGCTGGTCAACGGCGCGTCCGGCGGCGTGGGCACGTTCGCCGTGCAGCTCGCCAAGGCGCTGGGGGCGCACGTCACGGGCGTGTGCAGCGGGCGGAACGCGGACCTGGTCCGCTCGCTCGGCGCGGACGACGTCATCGACCACACCAAGGAGGACTTCGCGGCCTCGGGCCGGCGCTTCGACCTGCTGCTCGACGTGGCGGGCGGCCGCCGGCTGGCGGACTGTCGCCGCGTGCTGACCAGGAAGGGCACGTACGTGCTGGTCGGCGGGCCGGCCGGCCGCTGGGTGCAGCCGGCCGGCCACATGTTCGCCGCGCTCGCGTCGGGGCCCTTCGTCCCGCAGCGGATCGTCAGGGCGGACGTCGTCCGCTGCGGGAGCAACAGGGCGAACCTGCTGACGCTGACCGGGCTGATCGAGCAGGGCGCGGTCACCCCGGTCATCGACCGGACCTTCCCCTTCGGCGAGCTCCCGGCGGCCGTCCGCTACCAGGAGGAGGGGCACGCCCCGGGGAAGGTCGTCGTCACAGGGTCGCGGTGAGCATGGCCGGGGCGGGGGCCTTCTGGAGCTGCTTGTAGTCGGCCCAGCGCTTGACGCCCTTGGGGTCGGGGCGTACCGCGCCGACGAAGGCCTGCCTGCGCCACTGCGACAGGCGTTCCTCCTTCACCACGTCGCCGGTGTGGGGGGAGTGGACCATGTAGCCGGGCTTGGAGATCATGCCGACGTGGCCGAGGCCGCTGAAGAACACCAGGTCGCCTGGCTTGAGATCCTTCCAGGCGATCTTCCTGGAGAAGGCGCCGTACTGCTCCGCGGCGGTTCTGGGGAGCTCGATGCCGGCGTCCTCGTAGGCCCGGAGCATGAGGCCCGAGCAGTCGTAGCCCCGTTCGCTGGCGCCGCCCCACACGTACGGGGTGCCGCGCTTGTCCATGGCGTATTCGAGGGCGACCTTCCAGGCCGGTTTCGGCGCGTGCCGTTCCTGGACCTGTTTCACCTGGGGGCCGGTGAGGGTGATGGAGGGGGTGGGGGCGGCCGGAGCGGCCGGAGCGGCGGGAGCCGCGGGGGCGGCAGGCACGAGACCTGCTGCGCCCGCTGCCACCGCCACAAGGATGGCGATGCTAGACAGGGGACTGTCCTTCCACGTGGCCGACCGGGTTAGCTGACGGGCTCGGGCCTGGAAGTAGCCCTACGGCGGCTCCTCGGGGGGAGGCGCAGCCGATTCGCCCCGGGGGGAAAGGTGGGTCCCCGGCTCCACGCAGCGGCTGCGCGGATTAGGCTCGTCGGACTCTAACGAAACGGTCAAAAGGTCGCAATCCCCCCAAAACGGATTGTCCGGTTGTTGAGATGATGTGTTCGTCAGCCGAGACGAGCCGGTAAGGTACCGCCCATGGAGTCGCGTAACATCCGCCTGGCCGTCATCCCCGGGGATGGCATCGGCGCCGAGGTCGTAGCCGAAGGGCTCAAGGTCCTGGAGGCCGTGGGCACGAAGATCGAGCCCACCCACTACGACCTGGGCGCAGCCCGCTACCACCGCACGGGCGAGACCTTGCCCGACGCGGTGCTCGAAGAGCTGCGCGGCTACGACGCGATCCTGCTCGGCGCCGTGGGCGACCCCAGCGTGCCGCCCGGCATCCTGGAGCGCGACCTGCTGCTCAAGCTCCGGTTCGAGTTCGACCACTACGTCAACCTGCGGCCGGTCAAGCTGTTCCCCGGCGTCGAGACCGCGCTGGCCGGCGCCACCGCCGAGCACATCGACATGGTCGTCGTCCGCGAGGGCACCGAGGGCCTCTACGCGGGCACCGGCGGCGTCATGCGCCGCGGCACGCCGCACGAGATCGCCACCCAGGAGTCGCTGAACACCGCCCACGGCGTCGAGCGCGTCGTGCGGTACGCCTTCCAGAAGGCTCAGTCGCGGCCCCGCAAGAAGCTCACGCTCGTCCACAAGACGAACGTGCTCACCTTCGCCGGCGACCTCTGGCAGCGCACGGTCAACCGCGTGGCCGCGGAGTTCCCCGACGTCACCACCGACTACAGCCACATCGACGCGGCCTCGATGTTCTTCGTCACCCAGCCCGAGCGCTTCGACGTGATCGTCACCGACAACCTGTTCGGCGACATCATCACCGACCTCGGCGCCGCGATCGCCGGCGGCATCGGCCTGGCGGCCAGCGGCAACATCAACCCCGAGCGCACCTCGCCGAGCATGTTCGAGCCGGTGCACGGCAGCGCGCCCGACATCGCCGGTCAGGGCAAGGCCGACCCGACCGCCACCATCCTGTCCGTGGGCATGCTCCTCGACCACCTCGGCCTGCACGCCGAGGCCGCCAAGGTCGAGCAGGCCGTGGCCGCCGACATCGCCGAGCGGGTGACCGGCCGCGCCGGCCGCACGACCAGCGAGATCGGCGACGACATCGCCGCGCGAGTAGCCGGCTAGGACCGCCTAGCCCCGCACGCGCCTGGCGGTCCGGACACGGACTGCCAGGCGCTTTTTCGCGTTCGCCGGATCTAACCACCCCAACTGCCTCTTGCTATCCCAAATCGCGAGACACTAGGAAGTACGAATACTGCTCGCGGGCAGTAGCTAACAGAATCAGCTTTCGAAGTCGCAGATTCGTAGAGAGAAGGACCTCCGTCATGACCATCGCTCAGAAGCTCAGCTTCGACGTGCAGCATTCCGACCACGCTCGCACCGCGGCCGAGCGGGAGCAGGTACTGGCGAACCCCGGGTTCGGGCAGGTCTTCACCGACCACATGATCTCGATCGACTACACCGACGGCGAGGGCTGGCACGACGCCCGGCTCATGCCGTACGGGCCGCTCTCGCTCGACCCCGCGACCTCGGTCTTCCACTATGCGCAGGAGCTGTTCGAGGGCCTGAAGGCGTACCGGCAGATCTCCGGCTCGATCGCGACCTTCCGGCCGTACGCGAACGCCGCCCGCTTCAACCGCTCGGCCGAGCGCATGGCCATGCCCGAACTGCCGGAGGAGGCGTTCGTGGAGTCGCTGGAGCTGCTGGTCTCGGCCGACAAGGAGTGGGTGCCGACCACCGAGGGCCACAGCCTCTACCTGCGCCCGTTCATGTTCGCCACGCAGGCCGGGCTCGGCGTCAACTACCCGTCGAAGACCTACAAGTACATGGTGATCGCCTCGCCGGCGGCCTCGTACTTCAGCGGCGGCATCAAGCCCGTCTCGGTCTGGCTGTCCACCGAGTACACGCGCGCCGCGCCCGGCGGCACCGGCTTCGCCAAGTGCGGCGGCAACTACGCCGCCGCCTTCGTCGCCCAGCGCCAGGCCGTCGACAACGGCTGCGACCAGGTCGTCTGGCTCGACGCCCACAAGCACGAGTACGTCGAGGAGATGGGCGGGATGAACCTGTTCTTCGTCTTCGGCAACAAGCTCGTCACCCCGGCGCTCACCGGCACCCTGCTGCCCGGCATCACCCGGGAGTCGATCCTGGAGATGGCCGGCGACCTCGGCCTGGAGGCCGAGGAGCGGCTGGTCTCGGTGGACGAGTGGGAGTCCGCCTGCGCCTCCGGCGAGCTGACCGAGGTGTTCGCCTGCGGCACCGCCGCCGTGGTGACGCCGGTGGGCTCGGTCAGGGGCGACGACCGCGCCTGGACCATCGCCGACGGCACCCCCGGCCCGGTGACGATGCGGGTGCGCGAGGAGCTCGTCGGCATCCAGTACGGCGCCCGTCCCGACACCCGCAACTGGATCCACAAGATCGGCTAGAGCCGCGCGGACGGCCGGCGTCTCAGGCGCCGGCCTCCGTCAGGGCCGCGGTGTCGACGTGGAGGTTCCACGGGTCGGGCAGGAACACCGGCTCGCCCAGGGAGACGACGTTCTCGCTGCGGTAGCGCGGCCCGCCCGGCCCGCCGAACAGTGTCACCAGCCGCTGGAACGGGTCGATCACCAGGTAGAGCGGCACCCCGCCGCGCGCGTAACCGCCCGTCTTGACGAAGTGCACGTCGTACGTCGTGGCCACCGAGACGACGTCCACGAGCAGGATCGTCGAGGCGCCGTGGACGGCGTGCTCCTCGTGCAGACGCGGCCGGCGCGGGACCACCGCCAGGTCGGGCACGTAGAGATCGTGGCCGGGGCCCAGGTAGACGGTGATGTTCGGCCAGATCTCCCAGCCCCGGACCGCCGCCGCGGCGGCGAGCTGGAACAACGTCCGGGACAGGATCGTGTTGTGCTGCCAGGTGCCCGGCTCGTTCACCACGATCCGGCCCTGGACCGTCTCGATGCGGAACTCGGGGAACAGTTCGCGCACGGTGCGGTAGCGCTCTTCCAGGGGCCTGACCATGCCGCCGTCCTCATGCTTTGCCGGGGGTTTCCAAAGGATCACTCAGAGTAACGGCGGCGGCGTCCCGCGATCTAGTGGTTCTTCCTGATCATCGTGATCCCGTCGGCGACCGGCAGCATCACCACGCTCACCCGCGGGTCCTCGATCACCAGGTCGTTGAACTCGCGGATCTGCACCGTCGTCGTCTCCGAGCGCGCCGGGTCGGCCACGTGGCCGCTGCGCAGCGTGTTGTCGGCCAGCAGCAGGCCGCCCGGGCGCAGCCGCTCGACCAGCAACTCGTAGTAACCGGGGTAGTTGCCCTTGTCGGCGTCGAGGAAGGCCAGGTCGATCGGCTCGTCGAAGGCGGCCAGCGTCTCCAGGGCGGGCCCGAGCGTCAGCGAGACGCGGTCGGTCACGCCCGCCCGCTCCCAGTAGCGCCGGGCGATGGACGTCCACTCCTCGCTCACGTCGAAGCAGTGCAGCCGCCCGCCGGACAACCCCCGCGCGATGCACACCGACGAGTAGCCGGTGAACGTGCCCACCTCGACCGCCACGGCCGGGGCCGTGAGCTGGGTCAGCATGGTCAGGAACCGGCCCTGGTCGGCGGAGATCTGCATCCTGGCGGCGTCGCCCGTCGCCTCGGCGGTCTCCCGCGCCAGCTCGTCGAGCAGGGGGTCGGGCGGGGTGGAGTGGTCGAGGATGTACCGGCCCACCGCGGGGTCGAGGAGGTTCGCCTTCATGAAGGTCATTCTCCCCTCACAGCGTTCTCTCATCGTCATCAGGTACCAATGAGGGAGCCGCCCCGGGCGGCTGTCCGGAGAGTGGTTCCGGCGTTGGTAGGGTCTGCGCGATCGGTGAGCTGGAAGTGGGCGGATGATGAAGCGGTTGGTTGCGGTCGCGGTCGCGTGTGCGGCGCTGGTGATGCTCGGTGTGCTGGCCTTCTCGGAGCCGGGTGAGACGGCCGGGTCGGTACGCCTGACCAGGCAGCTCGACGGTTCGATGGTGCTGGCCGACAGGTCCGGCGACGCCCCCGTGCTCGACGTTTACGAAGACTTCGACTGCCCGATCTGCAAGGAGATGCACTCCAAGGTCGACGGCACGATCCAGAAGCTGGCCAGGGAGGGCAGGCTCAAGGTCGTCTTCCACCCCGTGACGATCTTCCAGGACGAGCCCATGCGCTCCAACTCCATCAGGGCCGCGGCCGCCGCCCGATGCGTGCCGGAGGAGAACTGGCTGGCCTTCAGGGACGAGCTCTACGCCATGCAGCCCGCCCCGCACGGCTCGGCCTCGGGCTTCACCGTGCAGGAGCTGGTGGCCGCCGCCAGGAAGGCCGGCGCCTCGGTGGACGAGTGCGTGACCTCCCAGTCGTACGCCAAGACCCACCTGGCGGAGACCTCGAAGATCCACATCCAGGGCACGCCGACCGTCCTGCTCGACGGGCAGCAGCTCGGCAATGAGGTGTTCGACCCGGCGGCGCTCGAACGCGCCGTCACCGGGGGCGCCGGCGTGCAAGTGTAAAGGTCGTGTCCACAAGCTGAGACCGATGTGCCAGATGGTGAATCCCTGTGGCAGACTGGCAGGCACCATGTTCTACGGTCTGCTCATTATCGGCAGGCGCGCTGGCTGACACAGGGACACCGCCAGCGCGCAGACCTCTCACGTCCGTGAGGGGTCTTTTTGTTTTCCAGGACACGGATCCGAAAGAAGAGACTTCATGGCCGACGACCGCTTCCACGTCTACGACACGACCCTGCGCGACGGCGCGCAGCAGGAAGGACTCAACCTCACCGTCGTCGACAAGCTCGCCATCGCACGGCAGCTGGACAGCCTGGGCGTCGGTTTCATCGAGGGGGGCTGGCCGGGCGCCAACCCCAAGGACACAGAGTTCTTCAGGCGCGCTCGAACAGAGCTCGACCTGAAGCACGCGCAGCTCGCCGCGTTCGGCGCGACCCGCCGGGCCGGTGTGAAGGCCGCCGACGACCCATTGGTAGCCGCATTGCGCGAATCCGGCGCGCCGGTCGTGACCCTTGTCGCCAAGAGCCACGACCGGCACGTGGAGCTGGCCCTCCGCACGACTCTCCAGGAGAACCTCGCGATGATCCGCGACACGGTTTCTCACCTTCGTGCGGAGGGACAGCGAGTCTTCCTCGACGCCGAGCACTTCTTCGACGGCTACACGTCCAATCCAGCCTACGCGCTGGAAGTGCTGCGGACCGCAGCCGAGGCCGGGGCCGACGTCATCGCCCTGTGCGACACGAACGGCGGCATGCTGCCCGACGAGCTGGCCGAGACCGTGCACGCGGCCGTCCAGACCGGGGCCCGCGTCGGCATCCACTGCCACGACGACACCGGCTGCGCCGTCGCCAACACCCTCGCCGCGGTCAAGGCGGGCGCCACGCACGTCCAGGGCTGCGCCAACGGCTACGGTGAGCGCTCGGGCAACGCCAACCTCTTCACCGTCGTCGCCAACCTCCAGCTCAAGCGCGGCTTCGACCTCGTGCCGCGGGAGGCGCTGGCGGACATGACCCGCATCGCCCACGCGATCACCGAGGTCACCAACGTCACCCCCAACTCGCACGCCCCCTACGTCGGCATGTCCGCCTTCGCCCACAAGGCCGGCCTGCACGCCAGCGCCATCAAGGTCGACCCCAACCTGTACCAGCACATCGACCCGGCCGCCGTGGGCAACGACATGCGCATGCTCGTCTCCGACATGGCCGGCCGCGCCTCCGTCGAGCTCAAGGGCCGCGAGCTGGGCTACGAGCTGACCCCCGAGCACACCAAGACGCTCGTCGAGCGCGTCAAGGAGCTGGAGTCGCAGGGCTTCACCTTCGAGGCCGCGGACGCGTCGTTCGAGCTGCTGCTGCGCGACACCGTCCAGGGGGCGCGCCGGCGGCACTTCGAGGTGGAGTCGTGGCGGGTGATCGTCGAGCGGACGAAGGGCGGCGAGCTGGTCAGCGAGGCCACCGTCAAGCTGCACGCCAAGGGCGAGCGCATCGTCGCCACCGGCGAGGGCAACGGCCCCGTGAACGCCCTGGACAAGGCCGTACGGCAGGGGCTCGAACAGCTCTACCCCGAGCTGGCCCGGCTGGAGCTGGTGGACTACAAGGTCCGCATCCTCGAAGGCACCCACGGCACGGACGCCGTCACCCGCGTCCTCATCACCTCCAGCGACGACACCGCCGAGTGGGCGACGGTGGGGGTGGCCGAGAACATCATCGACGCCTCCTGGCAGGCGCTGGAGCAGGCGGTCACGTACGGCCTGCTGCGCGCCGGCCGCGACTGCAGCTGACCCCGGGGGGCGGCGCGCGCCCCGAGCGGTCTTCGCTTTGGGGGCACTGCGCGCCCAGGGGAGCTCAGGCGTTCTTGATCTGGCGCCTTCGGCGCACCCCGCGCCCCGGCCCGCCCGTTCGTCTGCTTGCCGGGTGGGGGCTCGGGCGGATCCGGTGGCGCGGGCCGCTGGACGCTGCCGGGCGTCAGTGAGGAAGGACCTCGGCCCGTACGCCGGGGAGATCGTCGAATGCGGCGGCGGCGACCACGATCCGCGCGGTCGCCCCCTGCTGTGCTCGGTTGCGCCCAGCGGCCCTGTGCCCGGGATCAGGCGCGGTTGCGTGTCTCTCATCTCGTCGTCAAGCGCCTCGCGGGCTGCGGCGACGTCGGTTTCGAAGTCGGGCACGGCGGCGGAGTTTCTGGGCGCTTCGGTGGCGGTCATCACCTCATGGAATCAGGTCACCTGGTCGCGGGGACGCCGTCGGGAGGGTCGCCGGGGCGGATGAGGCCGGATTCGTAGGCGTGGCGGACCATCTGGGCGCGGTCGCGGAGGGCGAGTTTGGTCAGCAGGCGGTTGATGTGGGTGCTGACGGTCGCCTCCGTGATGGACAGCGTGCCGGCGATCTCGGTGTTGGACAGGCCCTGCGCCACCAGCCGCAACACCTCCTCCTCCCGGGCGGTCACCCCCGTGGCCGCCGGCGACGGGGCGGGGGCCGTACGCCGGTAGGCCGCCACGACGCGGCCGGTGACCGCCGGGTCGAGCAGGACGTCGCCCCGCGCGGCGCTGCGGATGGCGGCGAACAGGTGCTCGGGCGGCGACACCTTGAGCAGGAACCCGCTGACCCCGGCGTGCAGCGCGAGGTCGAGGTTCTCGTCGGTGTCGTAGGTGGTCAGCATGATCACCCGTGGGGGCGCCGGGGTCGCGAGGATGCGGCGGGCGGCCTCCAGGCCGTTCAGGCGAGGCATCGCGATGTCGAGCAGCACGACGTCGGGGCGCAGGTCGCGGGCCAGCTCCACGGCTCGCTCGCCGTCGGCCGCCTCGCCCAGCACGGACAGGTCAGGCTGGGTGCCGATCATCAGGCGCAGCCCGGCCCTGATCATCCCCTGGTCGTCGGCGATCACCACGCCGATCCCGCGACCGGGCTCTTCAAGGGCGGGATCAGCGAAGGTGTCGGGGGCGTCCGGGGGCGGCGAGGAGGAGGGCGTCACAGGGGGAGCTCCGCACGTACCGTGAAGCCGCCCCCAGGAAGGGGCGCCGCCGTCAGCGTGCCCTCGAAGAGGGCGGCTCGCTCGCGCATGCCGATCAGCCCGTGGCCGCCGCCCCCGGCCGACGGCGGCCGGGGGCCGCGCGGCCCCTCGTCCGTGATCTCCAGCCGGAGCTCCGCCGGCAGGTACGCGACGCTCACCGCCGCCCGCGTCGGCCCCGCGTGCTTGAGGGTGTTGGTCAGCGCCTCCTGGACGATCCGGTACGCCGACAGATCCAGCCCGGCGGACAACGGCCCCCGCTCGCCCGACACCGCCAGCGTGACGTCGAGCCCGGCCGCCCTGAACTGCTCCAGCAGATCCGCCAGCCGGTCGAGTCCGGCCTGCGGGAGCAGGTCGCCGGCCTGCGTGCCGCGCAGCAGCCCGAGCATGCGCCGCAGCTCCTCCATGGCCTCCCGGCCGGCCGCCTCCACCGTGCTGAGCGCCTGCCGCTCGGGTTCCTGGTCCGCGCGCAGGAGCAGCCGTACGGTCCCGGTGTGCATGGTCATCACGCTGACGCTGTGCGCGACGATGTCGTGCAGCTCGCGGGCGATGCGGGCACGTTCCTCCTGCACCGACTCGCGGGCCAGCAGCGCGCCGCGCTCGGCCGCCTGCACGGCCAGCACGCGGTGGCGGCGTACGGCCAGACCGGCTCCGGCGGCGATGGCGCACATCACCAGCGCCACGGCGACGTCCCCCCATCCGGACGGAGGGGAGGTCCTGGACAGCATGGCGGCCACGAACACGCCCGTCGCGGTCAGCCCGGCCACGGCCCGCGCGCTGTCGGGGCGCACCTCGGCCAGCAGCGTGCACAGCAGCACGAGCTGAGTGTAGAACTGCCAGGCCGCGGGGGACCCGGGCGCCAGCGCGAACGTCGCGATGTTCGCGGCCGAGTAGACGGCCAGGATCGCGAACGGCGCGCGCGTCCGGAACAGCACCGCGACGGCGGTGACCAGCCCGGCGGCGATCCACAGCAGCACGTGGGAGCGGGGAGAGGCCATCGAGCGCACGCTGACCTCCTCCGCGACCGCGAACAGGGCCACGACCGCCGCCACGAGCCAGTCGACGGGGGAGGGGGAACGGCGGTGGAGCATGAGGCGAGAGTAGCCCGCCCGGATTGTCGCAATGTGCAGCGGAATCCACCGAAAGGGGGACGTCGGATCCAAGCCTGCCTTGACGACGGGCCCGGCGGGCGACGCCTACCGTGCCCGGCATGTTCACCGACGCGCTCTCCATCCGCCGCTTCCTGGCCGGCGGCAGCCTCGTCCTGGCCCCGGTCTGCCTGATCCTCGGCATGATCACCGACCCGTCCGAGCCCGGGGTCGAGGACCCGCTGGTCTACGCGCACAACCCGGGCGCCGTGGGCGTCAGCGCGACGCTCCTGCACTACGCCTGGGTGCTGTTCGTGCCGGGGGTGATCGGCATGGTCCTGCTCGTCCGGGGCAAGGGCAGGGCGCTGGCCACCGTGGCGGGCGCGCTCGCGGTGCTCGGCCTGATCAACTTCTCGTCGCTGATGATCTCCGACTTCTTCGACGTCGTCCTCTTCGACGCCCTGCCCGCCGCGCAGGCCGAGCAGCTCATGCGGGACGCGGCGCAGCCCGCCCTCGTCGCCGCCTGGCAGCTGCCCGGGATGATCGGGTCCTTCCTGGGCCTGGTCCTGGTCGCCGTCGCGTACGCGCGGGCGGGGCTGGCGGGCTGGTGGTTCCCGGCGGGCGTGCTGGCGGGCATCGTGGTGTGGCTGTTCGGCGCGAGCGCGTGGAACCTGGTCCTCGGGATCGGCGGCCCGGTCATCCTGCTGGCCGCGTTCGGCACCGTCGGCGTGTCGATCATCCGCGCGCCGGCGCGGCGGGAGCGGGCGGCCTAGAGGCGGTCGGGGCCGCCGTCCTCGTCCAGCCAGGCCACGACGTGGGTGGTGAAGCTGTCCACGAGGGTCAGGGGTTCGCCGGCCAGCACGAGGAGGGCGACGAGCTGGTTGACGCCGAACGCGCGCTCCCAGGTGACCGCCCGCCGGTAGGTGCCGGCGTCGACGGCGTCGCGCAGGTGCTCCCAGCCGTGCCAGCCCATGAAGGCCGCGTCGATCGCGGGGTCGAACAGGTGGGCCCGGTCCCAGTCGAGGACGCCGACCAGCTTGCCGTCGGCGTCCCAGTGGACGTTGTCGCCGACGAGGTCGCCGTGGACCAGCGAGTCGGGGACCTGTTCCAGGGCCAGGGCGTCGTCGAGGCGCCGGAGGCCCTCCTCCCGCCACCTGGCCGGGAAGCGCGGGATGACCTCTTCGGCCAGGATCGTGCTCCAGCTCGCGGGCCCGGCGTACGAGCGCGGGGCGGGCAGCAGGGCGCGCAGCTCCGGGGTGACGGGCAGCTCGCGGAGGGCGCCGAGCAGCTCGCCGATCAGGGCCGGGTCGCCCTGGCCCGCGCCGAGACCGGCGCCGTCCAGCCAGGACACGGCCACGGCGGCGCGCTCCCCGAACGTCGTCACCGGCGTCAGCGGCTCGGGCACCGCGAACGGCAGCCCGGCGGCCGCGATCGCGCGCAGCAGCTCGGTCCGCCGCGGCAGCGCCGCGCTCACGCTCGGCCGCCGGCCTACCCGCACGGCCGCCACCCCGGGGAGCAGCACGACGTCGTGCATCCCGCCGGGGGCGAGCCGCGCACTGCCGAGGGGAGCGCCGGGCACGAGCGCGTCGGCGATCTCCAGCAGGTCAGAGGGCACGGGCTCGCTCATCGGCTCATCTCTTCCGAGGGGGAGGGGGTACGCGTAGAGCCTACGCGGGTCCTGACCGGTGCCCGGCCTCCATACGATGGGGTCCCATGAGCTTCAGTGTGCTCGGCGTGCACGCCCACCCGGACGACGAGGCGATCTGGACCGGCGGCACCCTCGCCAAATACGCCGACGAGGGCGCCACGACCGCCGTCGTCACCTGCACCTGGGCCGAGGGCACCCAGCGGGCGCAGGAACTGGAACGGGCCCTCGACATCCTCGGCGCGGGCAAGCCCCGGCTGCTCGGCCTCGCCGACGCGGGCAAGCCCGAGTCCGCCCCCGGCCGTCCGCGCTTCCTCGACGTGCCGTTCGACGAGGCGGTGGGCCTGCTGGTCGAGCACATCAGAGCCGTCCGGCCCGACGTCGTGCTCACCTTCGACGGCTTCGGCGGCTACGGCCATCCCGACCACGTGCACGTGCACCGGGTCACCCTGGCAGCGGTCGAGGCGGCCGGCTACGACCAGCTCTACCCCGGCACGGGCGACCCCTGGCGGCCGCACGCGCTCTACCTGGCGACCGTCCCGCGCTCGGTCGTGACGGCCCACTGGCGGGCGGTCTTCGGCGCCGATCCGGAGCCGGGCCAGGCCCTGCCCGGCGTCCCCGACCACCAGGTGTCGGCCGCGATCGACGTCTCGCGCTGGTCGGAGCGCAAGTGGGCGGCCATGCTCGCCCACGAGTCCGAGGTGGAGCGCGGCGCGTCGATGACCATGCTGACCGGGCTGCCGGAGCGGGCCCGCGCCCAGATGCTCGCCAACGAGTGGTACCGCCGGATCGCCTTCTAGACCGGTTAGAGCAGGCCCGCGGAGAGGGTCTCGCCCTCGACCTTGAGCTTGCCCCCCGAGCACGACACCTTGGGCGAGTCGGTGCCCGGCACGATCACCGTCAGCAGCGACTTCGCCGCCGGCGACACCACCACGTTGGTCGCGTCCTTGGCCAGGTAGGTGGGCGAGACCCAGCCCAGGTCGCCGCCGCGCTCCACCTTCTGGCCGCCGACCCGCTCGCACGCGGAGAACTGCATCAGCGTCACCTTGAAGGCGCCGTCGGCCAGCACCACCTTGCCGCCGCTGGTCGAGACGACCTTGTACGAGGGCGCGAACCGCCACAGGTTCCTGACCTTCTTGCCCCCGGAGGCCGTGTCGAGCACCGCCATCAGGTCCTGGCCGTGGTTCACCAGCACCGAACGCGTCCGGCTCACGCCGTAGGCCCGGTCCGTGAGGCGGAAGGCCTGCCGGTCCTTGCCGTAGGAGGTCTTGGTCAGCTTGGACGAGGTGCGCGGCCGGAACCGGGCCCCCTCGACCGTCGGCACGTTGTGCGCCTCGGGGGAGAGCGTCCAGTAGCGGTAGGCGCTCTTCTCGTAGGAGTGGAAGCCGCCGTCCATGAGGATGTCGCGGCCCTGCGCGTAGTACGTCACGCCCAGGTGGTCCTCGTGCCCGTGGAACTTCATGCCGGGCCCGAACCTGATCGAGTAGTACGACGAGTCCGGCTTGCCCCAGGCCGTCCGGCCGTAGACGTAACCGGCCTTGTAGACCTTGACCTTCTGCTTCGGGGTGCCGGTCTCCATCTTCGGCTCGGTCTCGGCGCTGCCGTCGCCGATCGGGACCATGTAGCCGTTGGGCATCGTGGAATGGGCGATGAAGTCCTTCAGCGCCTCGGCCCGCCGGCTGATCTCGGCCGGCACCTTGCGGTCGCACGCCTTCATGTTGGTGATGGCGACCTGGAGGCGGCCGTACACGTAGACGGCGTAGCGGGGGGCCTGCTCCATGAGCGCGCCCTGGGAGTCGACGTCGAGCTTGACCGTGCCGGTGAGCCGCCTGGAGGCCAGGTTCGACCAGTCGGAGCGGCCGTACCGGCAGCCGATGCCCATGAGGGCGATGTCCTGGTCGATGCCGTGGTTGTGGCCCTTCTTGTACAGCCGCGCGTCCGACAGCAGCCTGGCGTGGTCGGCCAGGCTGTCCTTCAGCCAGCTGTCCTTGACGTGCATGCTCAGGCACAACAACGGCTGCGTGCGCAGCGAGACCGGGTGGTCCTTCCACACGTACGGCTTGGTGGCGGCGGCCCCGCGCCGGTTGTTCGCCACCCAGTCCTTGGTGATCTCGGTGGCACGATCCAGGTAACGCCGCTCGCCGGTGTTCTCGTAGGCCACGACCAGCGTGCCCATCCAGCGCAACGACTGGAAGACGAACTCCCACGACCGGTTCCGGTACGGGCTCGCCCCCCAGTCGATGTCCTTGCCCAGCTTGTACGCCGGCAGCCCCACCAGCGAGATCTCGCCCTTCATGACGTCCTCGGCCGTCGGCGTGCCCGGCAGCCAGTCGCCTTGGCACTGCGCGGTACGGGTGACCTTGTCGGCGGCCTGCGCCGGGCTCGTCAGCCCGCCGAGCGCGAGCGTGAGGGCAAGAGGTATCGCGAGCCGGCGCACGCCAGGGTTCCTTCCGGACAAGAAAGTGAGGGCGGGACATGCTTTCGGAATCACGATCAACCGGTCAAGTCGCGTACCGGATCGTTAACGGCCCGATGCCCGCCGGTGCCTCCTGCAGCGCGGATGTCATGCTGGAGCCGTGAGATTCGACGACATCGTGCTGCCCGACACGCCCGCCTGCCGCGGCGCGCTGGAGGTGGCCACCCGCTACCAGTCACCCTCGCTGCTCAACCACTCCATACGCGCGTACCTGTGGGCCGCCGCCTACGCCCGGAGCAGGGCGATCGACTTCGACGCCGAGCTGCTCTACGTGTCGTCCATGCTGCACGACATCGGCCTGGTCGCCGAGTTCGACAGCCACACGGTGCCGTACGAGGAGGCCGGCGGCCACGTGGCCTGGGCCTTCTGCGCGGGGGCCGGCTGGTCGCCCGAGCGCCGGCTGCGCGCCTCCGAGGTGATCATCCGGCACATGTGGGAGGAGGTGCCGGTGGAGGAGGACCCGGAGGGCCACCTGCTGGAGCTGTCCACCGGCATGGACATCTCCGGCCGGCGCACCGAGGACATCCCCGACGGCGTGCGGCGCGAGGTGCTGGAGCGCTACCCGCGGCTGGAGATCGCCAAGGAGTTCGCCGCCTGCATCGCCGACCAGGGCGCGCGCAAGCCGTCGAGCTACGCCGGCCGGTTCGTGCGCGGCGGGATCGCCGACCGCATCGCCGCCAACCCCCTCGACGCCTAACCCTTGGGCCCGGCGCTCTGCACGACGTCGAAGCTCCACACCTGGGAGTCCGTCGCCGCCGGGCCCTGCCCGTGCCCGTGACCCTGGCCGTGCCCGTGGCCCTGCTCCTGGCCCTGCCCCGCGGCGGCCTGGGCGTGGCCGCGCTGGAAGGCCTGGCCCTGCTGCCAGGTCCGGAAGTCCTCCTCGCTGCGCCAGCGCGTGTAGACGAGGTACTGGTCGGTGCCCTCGACCGGCCGCAGCAGCTCGAACCACTCGAACCCGTCGGCCGACTCCACCATCCCGGCCCGGCCGGAGAACCGCCGCTCCAGCTCCTCCCGCATCTCGGCGGGCACGGTCAGGACGTTGATCTTCACGATGGACAACGGAGGACCCCTCTCGGCGAAGCCTTAGCGCACGACCCGCTGCGTCGCAGGTGAGGGCTCCAGGCTAACGCGGGCCACCGCCGGTACGTGATCCCTGTCCAGCGCGTCCCGCAGGTTCGGCAGGGTGACCCGGGACAGGTGCTCGCTCAACTCGCTCATCGGGGCGGCCTCGTCGGCGGCCACGCGCAGCCGTACCTCCGGGTGGCCGCGCGGGCCGACCAGGTCGGCGTCGGCGTTCAGGACGGCGGGGCTGGCCGCGACGTCGGCGGCGACCGCGTGGGCCATCCCGCCCGCCGCGATCTCGGTGACGCCGTCCGGGCCGGCCTCCAGGCGCAGCCGGGTGTGGGCGTCCCTGCGGCCCTGCGCGACCAGCCAGCGCAGGGCCAGCAGCGCGACCAGGACCGACACGGCGGCCACGGCCCACCACACGGGCGGGCTGTTGCGGGCGAAGAACCCGCGCACGCCGGCGTCCACGATCGGCGTGGACGGCCCCAGCAGCCCGCGGGCCAGCGCCAGCCCGCCGAGCGCGGCCAGCACCAGCCCGACCAGGGCCAGCCCCCACCGGTTGCCGCGGCCGGTCTTCCTGTTCATCGGCGCTCCTTGACGTTGACCGCCACCCGGTACGGCTCCACCGGGTCCAGCCCGGCGAGCCTGGTGAGGACGGCTTCGCGCACGGCCCGGTCGAAGCCCTCGTCGTCCCAGCCGGACGTGGCGGGGGTGACGGCGACCGTATGGCCGCGCAGGCTGGCGTGCGCCGAGCGCACCCCGGGCACCTCCTCGGCGGCGTGCTCCAGGGCCCTGGTGAAGCTCTTGGGACGCACGCCGATGATCAGGTCCGGGTCGCCGGTCCGCACGGGGACCATCCGGGGCCGTCCCGGCACCAGGGCGGTGACCAGCAGTGCCAGCCCTGCCAGCGCCACGATCGCGGCCCCGGTCAGGAACAGCGGATCCGACCACGGCGTCGTGGCCGCCCACGCCAGCATCCGGTCGTAGGGCAGCCATCGCAACGGGCTGCCGGCCAGCGCGGACACCGTCTCGGCGGCGACCAGCAGCCCCAGCAGCGTGAGCAGGACGGCGACCACGATGGCGGGCACCCGGCGCTGCGGCCGGAACGCGCGCACCGCGGCCCGGTCGGCGCCCTTGTCCCGCGGCGGCGCCGCTCCCGGCTCGCCCCGATGCGCCCCCGCCCCGCCCGCCGGGACGGCCCCCGGCGTCTCCCCGGGCTCCTCGGACGGGAGCGGGCGGGTCATGCCGGGCCTCCCGCCAGATCGGTCATGATCACGTCGAGGCGGGTGACGTCCAGGCCGGTCTGCATGGCCACCCGGTTGCGCACGTGCTCGCGCAGCCGCGCGGCCACGGCGTGCAGCGGCGCCGGGTAGGCGACGGTCACGTCCAGCTTCAGGGTGGCCCGCTCGCCGCGCACCTCGGCGCTGGACGAGTGCGTCCACGGCGCCCCGCCCAGCCGCACGTCGAGCACCTCGGGCACCTCCCGCGCCGCGCAGCAGGCGATCTTGGTGACCACCCGCTCGGAGATCTCGGTACGGCCCCGCCGCTCGGGCTCGGCCGACGGCGCGAGCCGCTGCCGGGGAACCGTGACCTGGGCAGTGGTGGTCATCGCCGCCTCGCGGTCAGGCCGGACAGGTTCAGCTCGCCGGTCTCGGCGACCTTGCCGACCAGGAAGCCGACCGCGCCGAGCACGAGGACGAGCAGGAACGCGCCGAGGCCGCCGAAGGCCCCCGCGAGTCCGAGGATGATGCCGACCGCCATGCCGATGACCGGCAGCCAAGGGACGTTGCTCATGATTCCTCCACCACGTCGATCACCACGTCGTCGATGTGCACGTTCACGGGACGTCCGCCGCCCGGCTCCCACACCGCCCGGCGGACGTCCTCGGCGGTCTCGGGCAGCGGCCGTACCAGGGTCGCCACGATGGCGATCTCCACCGTGTCCCCGTCGGCCGAGACGCCCAAGACCCGCGCCCCGGGCAGGTACGTCGCCACCGTCCCGAACGGGCCGCCGGAGAGCCCCGCCACTCCCGGGCAGGCCCGTACGAGCTCGGCCAGCGTCTCGGCCTCCGCCTTGGCGTCGGCGTCGGCGTCGGCCCGCGTATAGGCGGTGGCGCCGGGCCCGGTCATTGGACCCGGGGCTCCGGCTGCTCGATGACCTCGCGGCGACCGTCGCCCCTGTCCCTGTCCCTGTCCCTGTCGCGGTCCTGGCCGGGCAGGTGCACGTCGTCCACCCTGATGTTGACCTCGGTCACCTCCAGGCCGCACATGCGCTCGACCGCCGCGATGACGTTCCTGCGCACGGCCGCGGCCAGGTCGGGGATGGCGGTGCCGTACTCGGCGACCAGGTCCATGTCCACGGCCGCCTGGCGCTCGCCGACCTCGACCGAGACGCCCTGCGCGACGCTGCGCTCCCCGCCGACCATCCCGCGCACGTTGCCGAGCGCCCTGGCGGCGCCGCCGCCCATGGCGTGCACGCCGGATACCTCGCGTGCGGCCAGTCCGGCGATCTTGGCGACGACGACGTCGTCGATGCTCGTCGTGCCCTTGTCGGTGACCAGCGAAGTCGCCGGCCCGCCCTCCTGCGTTCTGGCCCGCGGTACGGCAGAAGTCTGGTTGACCATCGTGTCCGGCACGTTCCGTCACCCCCTAGAAGTCTCTGATAAGCAGAGATATCCGCTTAATCACCACCGATGCCCCACAAAACGGACTCGGGGGGCATTTATGGAGAGTTCCTGACTTTTTTGCCGGTGGGCGGACCCCTCCGGCGGCGGCGATAGCCTTGTCAGGTGCGTATAGCGAGGTTCTCCACAGGCGAAGGCGTGTCGTTCGGCGTGGTCGAAGGCGGCCCTGGAGAGGAGTTCGTCTCCACGGTCTCCGGCCATCCGTTCGGCCAGGTGCAGTTCACCGGCGAGCGCTTCCCGCTGTCCCAGGTGAAGCTGCTGGCCCCGATGCTGCCGAGCAAGGTCGTCGCCATCGGCAGGAACTACGCCGAGCACGCCCGCGAGATGGGCAACGAGGTGCCCGACGAGCCGCTCATCTTCATGAAGCCGTCCACGTCGGTGATCGGTCACGGCGAGGCCATCGCCTACCCGACCTCGCTGTCCGACCGGGTCGACTACGAGGGCGAGCTGGCCGTGGTGATCGGCAGGCTCTGCCGCGACGTGCCCGTCGACCGGGTCAAGGACGTCATCTTCGGCTACACCTGCGCCAACGACGTCACCGCCCGCGACCTGCAGAAGAAGGACGTGCAGTTCACCCGGGCCAAGAGCTTCGACACGTTCTGCCCGCTCGGGCCCTGGATCCAGACCGATCTCGACGCGAGCGACCTCGCGCTGACCACCACGGTCAACGGCGAGATCCGGCAGAGCGGCCGCACCAGCCAGCTCATCAACGACATCCCCGCGCTGGTCGCCTACGTCAGCGCCGTCATGACGCTGATCCCCGGCGACGTCATCCTGACCGGCACCCCGGCGGGCATCGGCCCGCTGGAGATCGGCGACGAGGTCAGCGTCGGCATCGAAGGCATCGGCACTCTCACGAACAAGGTGGTCTCCCGTGACTGATCTACGGGTGCGTTTCGCCCCGTCCCCGACCGGCATGTTCCACGTCGGCGGCGCCCGCACGGCGCTGTTCAACTGGGCCCTCGCCGAACAGTCCGGCGGCCGCTTCGTCCTGCGCGTCGAGGACACCGACGCCACGCGCAACCGTCCGGAGTGGACCGAGGGCATCATCTCGGCGCTCGACTGGATTGGCATCAACGGCACCAACCCGGTGTTCGAGGGCCCCTACTTCCAGTCGGCCTACGAGCCGCAGCACCGCGAGGCCGTGGCCAAGCTGCTGGCCGACGGCAAGGCGTACCACTGCGACTGCACCCGCGAGACCCTGGTGGCCCGCACCGGCTCCGAGCACAAGGGCTACGACGGGTTCTGCCGCGAGCGCGGCCTGACCGAGGGCGCGGTGCGCTTCCGCACCCCCGACGAGGGCATCACCCTCGTGGAAGACCTGATCAGGGGCAACGTCGAGTTCCCCAACGAGGCCCAGGAAGACTTCGTGATCGCCCGCACCGACGGCTCGCCGCTCTACGTGCTGGCCAACGCCGTCGACGACATCACCCAGGGCATCACGCACGTCGTGCGCGGCGAGGAGCACCTGGGCAACGCCGCCAAGCAGGTGCTGCTGTGGCCGGCGCTCGGCTCCACCCCGCCGGTCTGGGCCCACCTGCCGGTGATCGTCAACGAGCAGCGCAAGAAGCTGTCCAAGCGCCGCGACAAGGTGGCCCTGGAGGACTACCGCGACGAGGGCTACCTGGCCGAGGCCATGGTCAACTACCTCATGCTGCTCGGCTGGGGCCCCGGCGAGGACCGCGAGATCATGCCGTGGGCGGAGATGGTCCCGCTGTTCCGGCTGGAGGACGTCAACTCCGCCAGCGCCTTCTTCGACGAGAAGAAGCTGCGGGCCTTCAACGGCGAGTACATCAGGGCCCTGCCGCTGGAGACCTTCGAGGAGCGCTGCTCGCCCTACCTCGACCCCGCCTGGGACCGCGAGCTGTTCAGCAAGGTCGCGGCGCTGGCCCAGACCCGCATCGGCGTGCTGTCGGAGATCCGGCAGAACGTCGACTTCCTCTTCCTCGACGAGCCCGTCTTCGACCAGCCGTCCTGGGACAAGGCGATGAAGAACTCCCCGGTGGAGATCCTCGACGGCTATCTCGACCGCCTCCAGACGGTCGCCTGGGACCCGGACTCGCTCAAGGAGGCCCTGGAGGAGGTCGGCGCGCCGCTCGGGCTCAAGCTGGGCAAGACCCAGGCCCCCGTGCGCGTGGCGATCACCGGCCGGACGGTGGGCCTGCCGCTGTTCGAGTCGATCGAGGTGCTCGGGCGCGAGCGCTCCATGGAGCGGATCCGAGCGGCGCTAGCGCGCCTGCGAGGCTGAGCGACGACCCGACGGCCATCGACAGCCACACCCCCGTGACGCCGAGCCACGAGCTCAGCAGATAGGCGAGGGGCAGCTGCACCGCGAAGCCCGCCAGCGTGGCGGCGAGCAGGCGGCTGCCCCTTCCGCTCGCCTGGAGCACCCCGCCGACGGCGATCAGCCCGCCGAACGGCACCAGGTAGAGCGCCATCCAGCGCAGGAAGCCCACGGCCACCGCAGGGTCGTCGGTGAACAGCCCTGCCGCGGGCGCGGCCACCAGGTTGAGCACCGCCGCGACCACCGCCCCCGTCACCAGCCCGAGCCGCAGCGGTGACCCGACCGGCTCCGACCGCGCGGTACGGATCATCGCCGCCTGGCGCAGCGCGTAGAAGACCATGACCCCGGCCAGCATGATCTTCTGGCCGATGCCGTACCCGGCGACCTCGGCCGTGCCGAACCCGGCCACGATCTCCACCAGCGCCATGCCCACCAGGGAGCGGGCCAGGAAATCGCCCGACATGGGCAGGCCGGTCCGCAGCACCTCGCCGGCGAGCAGGCCGTCGCCGCCGGCGGCGCGGAGCCGTACGAGGGAGGTCAGCGCCACCCCGAGCGTGACCAGCCGCGCCGCCACGGTGGCCAGCGCGGCCCCCTGGACGCCCAGGTCGAGGCCGTAGATGAACAGCGGGTCCAGGACGATCACCAGGGCGTTGCAGATCAGCGCGTTCCGCATGGGGGTCTTCGTGTTGCCCAGCCCCTTGAGGACGCCGTCCACGACGGTCTGGGCGAAGAACACCGGCAGCCCGGCCAGGGAGACGAGGAAGAAGCCGGCCGTCGGCCCGGGATCGTCGGTGAACAGGGCCGCCAGCGGCTCGCGCAGCAACACGCCGGGCATGGCGACGGCGACCGAGAACGCGGCCCACAAGACCCAGCCCGTCCTGATCACGGGCCCGATCGGCGCGTGCCCGTCACGCCGCCCGATCAGCACGGTCACCCCCGTCGGGACGGCCAGGAACAGCCCGTAGGCCAGGTATTCGACCGTGGTGCCCACGGTGACGGCCGCGATGGCGCCCTCCCCGAGCCCCGAGACCCACAGCAGGTCGATCACTCCCACCGCCACCACGGCGGTGAGCAGCTCCACGTAGATGGGGAGAGCCAGCCGGAACATCCGTACCTCGATTCGTTGTATCTCGTTTAGAGGTATAGCGTTACGATGCGCGACATGGCAAGCGGCGGGGATCTGTCCCTCACCATCCTGGGATTCCTGAACGAACGTCCGATGCACGGCTACGAGCTCAAGGCCCGCCTGACCGCGCTCACCGGCCACCTCCGCCCGGTCAGCGACGGCGCCCTCTACCCCGCCATATCGAGACTGGAGAGCAAGGGCCTGGTCGAGCGGCACGAGGAGGCGGGCGCGGCGGCGGCCCGCAGGCAGGTGCTCACGCTCACCGGCAAGGGCCGCGAGGAGCTGCTGCGGCGGCTGCGCGAGCCGAGCGAGCTCGACGTCAGCGACCAGACGCGCTTCTTCGCCCTGCTGACGTTCCTGTCGGCGCTGCCCGACCCCGCCGACCGGTCACGGGTGCTGCGCCGCCGGCTGGCCTTCCTGGAGGCCCCGGCGAGCTTCTTCTACGAGGGCGGCCGGCCGGTCCGGATCAAGGACGAGCCCGACCCGTACCGGCGGGGGATGCTGGAGATCGCCCGCGCGTCGAGCCGGGCGGAGAAGGAATGGCTCCGGCAGCGCATCGAGGAGCTGCCGGAGCCGTAGGGAAAGCCTCATCGGGGGAGGCGGGGGAGGCGGGGGAGTCGGGGGAGCGGCGGTCAGTCGAGGCCGCGGCGGGCCAGCAGCGGCCCGATGCCCGCCTCGCGCCCGCGGAAGTTGCGGAAGGCGGTCAGCGGGTCGAGGCTGCCGCCCCTGGAGAGCAGCTCGCGGCGGAAGTGGTCGCCGTTCGCCCTGGTCAGGCCGCCGTTCTCCTTGAACCACTCCACGCTCTCGGCGTCGAGCACCTCGCTCCAGATGTAGGAGTAGTAGCCGGCGCTGTAGCCGCCCGAGAAGATGTGGGCGAAGTAGTTGGTCCGGTAACGCGGGCGCACCAGCCGCACGTCGATCCCGGCCGCCTCCAGGGCCCGCTGCTCGAACGCCTGCGCGTCGGCCACCTGCTCGCCGGGCGCCAGCCGGTGCCAGGCCCAGTCGAGCAGCGTGGCCGCCAGGTACTCCACCGTCGCGAAGCCCTGGTTGAACTTCTCGGCCGCGTTGAGCTTCTCCACCAGCTCGGCGGGCATCGGCTCGCCCGTCTCGTGGTGCTTGGCGTAGTTGGCCAGGACCTCCGGCCAGGTCACCCACATCTCGTTGACCTGCGAGGGGTACTCGACGAAGTCGCGCGGCACGCTGGTGCCCGACACGCGCGGGAAGCGCACCTGCGAGAACAGCCCGTGCAGCGCGTGGCCGAACTCGTGGAAGGCGGTGTTCACCTCGTCGTACGTCAGCAGCGTCGGCCCCGAGGCCGGCTTGGTGATGTTGAGGTTGTTCATGACCACCGGCAGCTCGCCGAACAGGTGCGACTGGTCGACCAGGTTGTTCATCCACGCCCCGCCGCGCTTGTTCGCCCTGGCGTAGGGGTCGAGCAGGAACAGGCCGAGCGCGCCGCCGTCCTCGTCGAACACCTCGAAGACGGTCACGTCGGGGTGGTAGCCGCGCAGGTCGGGCCGTTCGGTGAAGGTGATGCCGTAGAGCTTGGTGGCGGCGAAGAACACGCCGTCCCTGATGACCCGGTTCAGCTCGAAGTAGGGGCGCATGGCGTCGGCGTCGAAGTCGTAGCGGGCCAGCCGCACCTTCTCCGAGTAGTACGACCAGTCCCACGGCTCGATCTCGAACCCGGCCTGCTCGGTCAGCGCCTCGGCCTCCTTGCCGGCGTTGCGCACCGCCGGGCCGACGAGCTGGCCGAGCATCTCCTCGACCGCCTCGACGGTCTTGGCCGTCTGGTCGGCCACCGAGTAGGCGGCGTGGTCGGGGAAGCCGAGCAGCGCGGCCCGCTCGGCCCGCAGCGTGGCCATCCTGGCGGCCCGGTCGAAGTTGGCCGGGGCGCGGCCGACGCTCCGCTGGTACAGGCGGCGGCGCACGTCGCGGTCGGTGAGCTGGGCCAGGCCGGGCTGGTTGGTGAAGTTCAGCAGCGGCAGGACGTACGTGCCGTCGTCCTTGCGCAGCGACTCGATCCTGGCCTCGTCGAAGCCGTCGAGCTCCTTGGCGTCGGTGAGGACCAGGGCCTCCTCGGTGGACGCCTTGAGCAGGGTCTGCGCGAACTCGGTCGACAGCTTCGACAGCTCGCCGTTGAGCTCGCGCAGCCGGTCCTGCTCCGGCTCCGACAGGTCGGCCCCGGCCCGGACGAAGTCCTCCCGGTACTTCTCCAGCAGCCACGCCTCCTCGGCGTCGGACGTGCCGACCTGCTTGATCCGCGCCCACAGCGCCCGGTTGAGGCGGATCGCGTCGTTGTGCGCGGTCAGCTTCGGGGAGATCTCCTTCTCGATCTCCATGATCCCGTCGCTGGAGTTGGACGCGGCCATGCTGAAGAAGACCGTGGCCGTGCGGTCGAGGATCCGCCCCGAACGCTCCAGGGCCGCGATCGTGTTGTCGAAGGTGGGCGGCTCGGTGTTGTTCGCGATCGCGTCGACCTCGGCCAGGTGCTCGGCCATGCCGCGCTCGAACGCGGGCAGGTAGTGCTCCTCGCGGACGTCCGCGAACGGCGGCAGCTGGTACGGCAGGCTACTAGGGGCGAAGAACGGGTTCTCGGCCAACGCTTTGGCTCCTCCACGTGGTGTTTTGTCCTCTTCAGCTTGGCACGTCGGAGCCTGTGCCGCAGGCGGCCGGACGCCGCTTCGGCAATCGTTTTGGTCTTACCCCCCGAGCTGGGCTATTCTTTCGGACGTCGCCAAGCGCGCTCCGAGAAGGAGTCCGCAGCGGTGGGGTATGGTGTAATTGGCAGCACGACTGATTCTGGTTCAGTTAGTCTAGGTTCGAGTCCTGGTACCCCAGCAAGTTTCCGAAACGGATGTCTCCCTGAGAGACATCCGTTTTTTCGTGTCGGCGGCCCGTCGGATCGTCCAGAATCTCGCTGATCATGCGGCGCCGCAGCGATGACCGACGTCGCCGAGCATGCCGATGCCGCCAGGACGGCCCTGACCCTGTCGTACACGGACGAAGTCGTCATGCTGGACATCCGTGTGACGAGGAGCGCGGTTTCGTTCCGCAGGAGGCTGTTGAGGGCTTCGGGGTGGAAGGCGTGTGCCGCTCGGCACGTGCGGTGCGGGCCAGGTACGAGGGGAAGACCGCGTCGCCGCACCGGCGGAGACCTTCCGCCGCGGGCTGCTCGGCGGGTAGCCTCCCTCGCCTCATGGACGAATTCCGCATGCGCGAGGGCGGCCTCGCCCGTTTCGTCGCCCCGTTCGCCGCGCCGCTGGCGCTCTTCTTCGCCGTCTGCCTGCTGCTCGGGGCCGTCCTCACCGGCAGCTCGGCGCTGGGCGTCGTGATCGGCGCGCTCGCCACGGCGGCACTGACCGGCGTGCTCGTCGTCAAGCACCGCCGTCTGGTCGCGGGCACGGTGGTGCGCTTCTCGCCGGAGGGCGTGGAGCTGGCCGACGCCCGCGGCTTCCGGGTGCGCCTGCGCTGGCCCGACATCACCGCGATCGGCGTGGTCGACACCCGGACGGCCGCCCCGAGGCCCCTGGGCCGGCCCGGCGGCGTCCGCGTGCGCGTCCCGGCGCTGCGCTCGGTGGGGCTGGTCGGGTGGGGCGAGCGCACGCTCCCGCCGCGGACGCCGCGGTGGATGCGCGAGCGCCTGGCCCGGGCGCCCGCCGACCCCGTCACCGGACGGCCCGAGGTCGCCATCCCGCTCGGCGAGATCGACCCGCTGTGGGAACGGGGGCCGATGGGCGACTGGGTCCGCCGCCACAGGCCCGATCTCATGCGCCGATAAGCGGTTTGGTTGTGGTCTGCGGGGTGCGGTAGAGTTACCTGCGTCGCCGGGGAGACCCGGCACACCAGCTTGTGGACAAGGTCCCGTCGTCTAGTGGCCCAGGACGCCGCCCTCTCAAGGCGGTAGCGCCGGTTCGAATCCGGTCGGGACTACCACGATCACAAGCTGTGCGAAGGTCCCGTCGTCTAGTGGCCCAGGACGCCGCCCTCTCAAGGCGGTAGCGCCGGTTCGAATCCGGTCGGGACTACGTTCACCCAAACGCTCCGGCGCGTCAAGCACCGGGGCGTTTTTCGTTTTCCCGGGGACGCTCGAAAACCCAAGGGACGCTCGAAGACGGAACAGGGCCCCGCGCGGATCGCGCGGGGCCCTGTTCCGTCGTGGATCAGGCCGAGGAGCGGGCCTTGAACAGGGCGCGGCGGGCCGCCTTGGCGATCTGCTTGTCGGGGTGGACCTGGGACATCAGGTCAAGCAGCTCCTCGACGTGCGCGTGCGGGATCTTCCAGATCACCTCGAGAAGACCGTTGACCATGTCGGGCCCGATGTCCCGCAGGCTGCTGACGAACTCCGAACGCCCCAGCCCGGCCGAGATCGTCCACATGTCGAGGATCAGCCAGTGGGTGTCGTCCTGGGTGGGCTCGGGCGCCCCCTCGACCCCGAGCTGGCTCAGGTGCGTCGCCGCGTACGGCCGCAGGGACGGCTGCTTGAGCGCCTCCTGCCAGGCCGGGACGGCGGCCTCGCCCAGCGTGCCCACCACGCTGGCCGCCTGCACCCGGATCAGGGCGTCGCTCTCGTCCTCGGCCGCCGCGTCGAGCAGCTCCTCGGCGGCCTTGGCCGGCTCCCTGAGCCGCATCCAGGCGGCGAACTCGGCGTCGGCCTCGTCCTCGGGCAGCTCGGCGCTCAGCGCCAGCAGCTCGTGGGCGCTCATCGACTCGATCGCGGGCCGGGCGTCGACCTCGATGTCGGCGTCGTCCACCAGGTGGACGACGCCCTCGGTGCCCAGCGGGGTGAGACGCACGGTCGTGCCCTCGACCTCGACCATGCCGTAGCCGGTCAGCCAGTCGATGGCGGGGGCCAGCGGGTCGCCGGCCGCCTCCCAGGCGTCGCCGCCCAGCTCGTCGAGGTCGGCGGCGGCCTCGGCCAGCTCTCGGGCCAGGTCGTCGCGCTCGCGCGAGCCGCCGGCCAGCAGCAGCCTGACCAGCAGGCCCCGGGTCAGGCCGGCCAGCGCCATCGTCAGGTCGTCGTCGTCGAGCTCGGGGTCGCCGTAGTCGACCGAGTGCAGGCCGAGCATCCAGGCGTCGAGGACGTCCTCGTCGTCGTCGAACGGCCACTCGGAGGTGTCGTCCTGGACGGCCACGGTGTTGCCCTCGCCCGGTTCGAGGAACTCCAGGTCGACGGCGAGGTTCCAGATGTTCCAGAGCTGCGGGACCGCCTCGGCGACCGGGCCGTCGGTCTCGGGCCTGGGCAGGCCGACGGCGGCCAGCGCCTCCTCCACCTCGGTGTCGGTGAGCAGGGTGTCCTCGCCGACGCGGCGGCCGGAGCCGACCCACAGCGCCAGGTCGCGGGCTTTGGCGACCAGCGGGGACCGGCGGGCGGCCGCGGCCAGCTCGGAGTCGGGGCGCAGCCTGATCGTGTCGAGCTCGGCCAGCTCGTCGGCGAACGCCTCGAAGTCGCCCAGGTCGCCGGTCTCCTCCTCGTCGTCACCCGCGCCGTCGTCGTCGAGCAGGTCTTCCATGAGCTCGACGAACTCGTCCTCGACGTCGTCGAGCTCGGCCTGCAGGTCGGCGAGGGAGTCGGAGCCCTTGGCGAGCCTGCCGGTCTGGGAGAGGAACGTCAGGTACGCGTCGACGGCGGGCAGCATGCCGTCGGCGGCGGCGTCGGGATCCTCCACGACCTTCGGCATGCGGTCGAGCAGCAGGTTGCGCAGGTCGGCACGCTTCCACGTGCCGAGGTCCTGCGAGAAGGCGAGACGGTGCCAGAGTGCGGCAGGCCCCACGAGCTCGGGGTCGCTTCCGGGCGCGTTGGAACGCGCCCACAGGATGAACTCTTCGAGCAGGGGTCGCAGCTCAGTGGCGGCTACCTCGATGCGATCTGTCACGCACTCAGGCTAGTGCGCCCGCGAGGCAGTCGGCCCCCGAAATACGAGCTTTCGCCGATCATGACGTGCGGCGCATGGCCTCGGTGATGCGTTCGGCGGCCGCCATGACGGGCACGGCGTGCAACCGGCCGGGCGCACGGGTGAGCCGCTCGATGGGCCCGGAGACCGAGACGGACGCGATCACCTTGCCTCCGCTGCCCCTTATGGGGGCGGACACGCTGGCCACCCCCTGCTCGCGCTCGCCGACGCTGTGGGCCCACCCGCGGCGGCGCACGGAGGCGAGGGTGGCGGCGGTGAACTTGGCGCCGCGCAGGCCCCTGTGCAGCCGGTCGGGCTCCTCCCAGGCCAGCAGGATCTGGGCCGCCGAGCCGGCCGTCATCGGCAGCGCCGAGCCCACCGGGACGGTGTCGCGCAGGCCGCTGGCCCGCTCGGCCGCCGCCACGCAGACCCGCTCGTCACCCTGGCGCCGGTAGAGTTGCGCGCTCTCGCCGGTCAGGTCGCGCAGCTGCATCAGCACGGGCGAGGCCACCGCGAGCAGCCGGTCCTCGCCGGCCGCCGTGGACAACTCCGCGAGCCGCGGCCCGAGCACGAATCTGCCCTGGGTGTCGCGGCTCACGATGCGGTGGTGCTCAAGTGCGACGGCCAGCCGGTGGGCCGTGGGGCGGGCCAGGCCGGTGGCCTGGACGAGCTGAGCCAGGGAAGCGGGACCCGCTTCAAGGGCATTGAGTACAAGAACGGCCTTGTCGAGTACTCCGACTCCGCTAGAGTTGTCCATACACCGATACTGCCGTCTCGACATATGAGAAAGCAAGTCGGAGGCAATCTCAAGGAGGAGATCATGGGCCGCACACTGGCCGAGAAGGTCTGGGAGCAGCACGTCGTCCGCCGTGCGGAGGGCGAACCCGACCTGCTCTACATCGACCTGCACCTCATTCACGAGGTGACCAGTCCGCAGGCGTTCGACGGACTCCGTCTCGCCGGCCGGAAGGTGCGCAGGCCCGATCTCACCATCGCCACCGAGGACCACAACGTCCCGACCGTGCTCGGCCCGATCTCCGACCCCGTCTCCAAGGCCCAGGTCGAGACGCTGCGCAAGAACGCCGCCGAGTTCGGCATCAGGCTGCACCCGATGGGCGACGCCGGCCAGGGCGTGGTGCACATCATCGGCCCGCAGTTCGGCCTGACCCAGCCGGGCATGACGATCGTCTGCGGCGACTCCCACACCTCCACCCACGGCGCCTTCGGCGGCATCGCGTTCGGCATCGGCACCTCCGAGGTCGAGCACGTGCTGGCCACCCAGACGCTGCCCGCCTACCGGCCGAAGACGATGGCCATCGAGGTCTCGGGCGAGCTGCCCGCCGGCGTCACCGCCAAGGACCTGATCCTGGCGATCATCGCCAAGATCGGCACCGGCGGCGGCCAGGGCTACATCGTCGAGTACCGCGGCGAGGCCGTGCGCAAGCTCTCCATGGAGGGCCGCATGACCGTCTGCAACATGTCCATCGAGGCGGGCGCCCGCGCCGGCGTGATCGCCCCGGACGAGACCACGTTCGCCTACCTCAAGGGCCGCCCGCACGCCCCCGAGGGCGAGCTGTGGGACCAGGCCGTCGAGTACTGGAAGTCGCTGCGCACCGACGACGACGCCGTGTTCGACAAGGTCGTGGAGATCGACGCCTCGACGCTGACCCCGTACGTCACGTGGGGCACCAACCCCGGCCAGGGCCTGCCGCTGGGCGAGTCCGTGCCGAGCCCCGACAGCTTCGCCGACCCGGTCGAGCGCTCGGCCGCCGAGCGCGCGCTGGAGTACATGGGCCTGACCGCGGGCACGCCGCTGCGCGAGATCGAGGTCGACACCGTGTTCGTCGGCTCGTGCACCAACGGCCGCATCGAGGACCTGCGCTCGGCCGCCGAGATCCTGCGCGGCCGCCAGGTCCGCACCCGCACGCTGATCGTGCCCGGGTCGATGCTGGTCAAGCTCCAGGCCGAGCAGGAGGGCCTGCACGAGGTGTTCAAGGCCGCCGGCGCCGAGTGGCGCGAGGCCGGCTGCTCGATGTGCCTCGGCATGAACCCCGACACGCTCAAGCCCGGCGAGCGCAGCGCCTCCACCTCCAACCGCAACTTCGAGGGCCGCCAGGGCAAGGGCGGCCGCACCCACCTGGTGTCGCCGCAGGTCGCCGCCGCGACCGCGGTCACCGGCCGCCTGACCGCCCCCGCCGACCTGTAAGGGAGAACCAGACCGATGGACGCCTTCACCACCCACACCGGTACGGCGGTGCCGCTGCGCCGCAGCAACGTCGACACCGACCAGATCATCCCGGCCGTCTGGCTCAAGCAGGTCAGCCGCACCGGCTTCGAGAAGGGCCTGTTCGCCGCCTGGCGCGAGGACCCGACGTTCGTCCTGAACGACCCCTCCTACGAGGGCGGCTCGATCCTGGTCTCCGGCCCCGACTTCGGCACCGGCTCCTCCCGCGAGCACGCCGTGTGGGCCCTGCAGCAGTACGGCTTCCGCGCCGTGATCGCCGCCCGGTTCGGCGACATCTTCCGCAACAACTCCACCAAGATGGGGCTGCTGCCGGTCGTCCTGCCCGCCGAGAAGGTCGAGGCCCTGCAGGCCGCCGTCGAGGCCGACCCGACGCTGCAGGTGACCGTCGACCTGCTGGAACGCCAGGTCCGCTGGGCCGGCGAGGTCGTGCCGTTCGAGATCGACGACTACACCCGCTGGCGCCTCACCGAGGGCCTGGACGACATCGGCCTGACCCTGCGTCACGCCGACGACGTGGCCGCGTACGAGAATGGTCGGCAGCCATGGCTGCCGACGACCGTCTAGAAGACGACGAACTGGCGCGGCGGTTGCGCGAGGCGCACCGCCGCGTCCGCATGCTCCCCGCCGCCGACAAGGAACGGGCGGCCCGCCGTTACCTGTCCATCTGCGATCTCGCCAAGCGCGATCCGGAAAGGGCGGCCGCCCGGCTCGACGCCTTTCTGGGCGCCCTCGACACGCCACGCGAGGGGGAAAACACGCAGGGTGATTGAGTTCCCCCGCGATCCCGCCTACTTTCGAGCGCGTAAGGGGTTTCTACGTCGAACTCGAGAGCTGGAACCCCGAGCCGTCACTGGGGGAGCAGGACTTTCATGAACAAGCGAGAGCTCGTCGACGCCATCACCGATCGGGTGGGCGACAAAAGGACGGCCACCGAGGCCGTCAACGCGGTCATCGAGGCCATCCAGAAGGCCGTGGCGAGCGGGGACAAGGTCTCCATCACGGGCTTCGGCGCGTTCGAGATGGTGAACAAGCCCGCCCGCACTGCCAGGAACCCGTCGACCGGCGCCGAGATCAAGGTCGCCGAGAGCTGGGCGCCCAAGTTCCGTCCCGGCTCCGAATTCAAGGACCTGGTGAACGAGGGCGGCAAGCAGATCGGCAAGAAGAAATAGTCTCAGCGGACATCACGCCCGGGCGGCCCACGCCCGGGCGTTCGCTGTTTTTCCGGGGCCGCGTCGTCATTCGGGCGCGGGAATCGGGAACGTCGACAGCGTGATGTAGGTGATCTGCCCGCCGTCGGTCGCCAGGTTGACCCGCTGCCCCGTGCGCAGCAGCAGCAGCGGCCCCGCGTCGAAGGCGCGCGTGCCGAACTCCAGCACCGTCCCGTCGTCGAGGAAGACCGAGCCGGAACGGGTGACCTCGTCGAAGCTGCGTACCGTCGCCTGCACGCCGTCCAGCCTAAGCCGACCGCCGTCCGGCGGGCGAGAGGCGGCCCGGAGGGTCACGCCCCCGGCCACAGGTCGGCGACCACCGCCGCCGTGTGCCGGCCCAGGCCCAGGGCGAGGGCCGCGCGCAGGTCGTCGGGGGTGTCCACGTCCCGCCGGAGCGAGTCGATCCCCGGCACGCACAGCTCCTTCGCGCCGCCGGCCAGGTGCTTGGCCCGCGACTCGCCGCCGAACCGCGGCGTGAACGGCCGCCCGGCCAGCACGCCGTAGAACGTCGTGCCGACCTCCTGGGCGTCCGGCACGAACGACTGGTCGAACCCGGCCGCCGCGGCCAGCGCCGTCGCCAGCTCGGCCGGTCGCAGGGCCGGCAGATCGGCCTGGAGCGCACCCACCGCCTCATCGGGCGCGACGCGTACGGCGTGGGCCGCGCCCGTGCGCAACGCGGTGTTGAGCCCGCGGTCGGGGTCGTGCACCACCTCCGCGCCCAGCGCTCCCAGCGGCCCCGCCGCGGCCGGATCGGCGGTCACCACGATCACCCGCGCCACCGCCGGGCAGGCCAGCGCCGCGGCCACGGTGTCGCAGGCCACGGCCACGGCCAGCCGCGTACGGTGGGGACCCGTCGCGGCCGCCAGCCGCGTCTTCGCCGCGACCAGCGTCTTCACCGGAATGACCAGAGACCAGCGGTTGCTCATAGGCTTAAGCATCTCGCCTCGACATCCCACGCGGCCAACCGGGAGACTTGGGGCGCACACCGTACGGGTTGGAGGAGACCATGAGCCGCCCCACGCGACCTTCGCGTTTCTGGGAGTCATTCGCCGTAGCGGTGGTCAAGCCGCTGTCGTGGCTCCTGGTCAAGAAGGACTGGCGCAACGGCGAGCGACTCCCGCGCACCGGCGGCATCATCATCGCGGCCAACCACCTGTCCTGGAGCGATCCCGTTCTGCTGTCGCACTTCCTGTTCAACAACGGCCGCTGGCCGGTCATCCTGGCCAAGGCCGCGCTGTTCAGGGTGCCCTTCCTGGGCCGGGCGCTCAACGGCCTGCTGGCCATCCCGGTCGAGCGGGGCAGCAGCGAGGCGGCCAGGTCGCTCAGCTCGTCGGCCCAGCGGCTGCGCGACGGCGCGGCCATCCTGTTCTACCCCGAGGGCACCTGCACCCGCGATCCCGAGCTGTGGCCCATGGTGGGCAAGACCGGCGCCGCCCGGCTGGCGCTGGAGAGCGGCGCGCAGGTCATCCCCATCGCCCACTGGGGCGCCCACGAGCTGCTCCCGTACGGCGCCAAGAGGCCCAGGCTGTTCCCGCGCAAGACCTTCCGCGTCACCGTCGGCCCGCCGGTCGACCTGTCCAAGTACGAGGGGCAGCCCCTGCGCGCCAGTGTGCTGCGCGAGGCGACCGCCGACATCATGGCGGCCATCACCGAGCAGCTGACCGAGCTGCGCGGCGAGAAGGCCCCGGAAACTCCCTACGATCCCGCCAGGCGGTGATGGCATGACAAAGGCAGCCGTTCTCGGCACGGGCTCGTGGGGCACCACGTTCGCCATGGTCCTCGCCGAGGCGGGCAACGAGGTCACGCTGTGGGGGCGCAGGCCGGAGCTGGTCGAGGCGATCGACAAGGACCACGCCAACCCCGACTACCTGCCCGGCGTGACGCTGCCCGAGGCGCTGCGCGCCACCACCGACCCCGTGCGCGCGCTCGACGGCGCCGACTTCGTGGTGTTGGCCGTGCCCTCGCAGATGTTGCGGCCCAACCTGACCGCCTGGCGCGAGCACATCCCGCCGAACGCGGTCCTGGTCAGCCTCATGAAGGGCGTCGAGCTGGGCACGACCAAGCGCATGAGCGAGGTGATCCGCGAGGTCGCCGAGGTGCCCGAGGAGCGGGTCGCGGTGGTGTCCGGGCCCAACCTGGCCAAGGAGATCGCCCACCGCCAGCCCGCCGCCACGGTCGTCGCCTGCACCGACGAGTCGGTCGCCGAGCGCCTCCAGGCCGCCTGCCACCTGCCGCCGTGGTTCCGGCCGTACACCAACACCGACGTGGTCGGGGTCGAGCTGGGCGGCGCGGTGAAGAACGTGATCGCGCTGGCCGTGGGCGTCTCGGCGGGCATGGGCATGGGCGACAACGTCAGCGCCATGCTCATCACCAGGGGCCTGGCCGAGATCTCCCGCCTGGGCGCCGCGCTCGGCGCCGACCCCCACACCTTCGCCGGGCTGGCCGGCATGGGCGACCTGGTGGCCACCTGCACCTCGCCGCTGTCGCGCAACCGCACCTTCGGCGAGAACCTGGGCCGCGGCATGACCCTCGCCGAGGTCGTCGCCGCCACCAAGCAGACCGCCGAGGGCGTGAAGTCCTGCGAGTCCGTCCTTGAGCTGGCCAGGAAGCACGACGTCGAGATGCCGATCACCGAGGTGGTCGTCGGGGTCGTGCACGACGGCATGTCGCCGTCGGAGGCGGGCATGCTGCTCATGTCCCGCTCGCCCAAACCCGAACGGTACGGTCTGTGAATCCGGACGCCACCGCGCGCTCGACTCGCTGTCAGGGGGACACCCCGGTAGATTCGGACGTCATGAGCAAGCCACGCGTCGCCGTCGTTTTCGGAGGTCGCAATTCTGAGCATGCCGTGTCCCTTATGGGCGCGGGCAGCGTGCTGGATGTGATCGACAGGAGTAAGTACGAGGTGATCCCGGTCGGGATCGCCCAGGACGGCAGGTGGGTGCTCGCCGCGTCCGACCAGCGGTTCGCCATCGAGGCCGGGGAGCTGCCCGCGGTCGACACCTCCGGAGCCGCGCTCGCGCTGCCCAGCGGCGGCGCCGGGCTGGTGGCCTACGACCCCGGGAGCATCCCGGTCGAGCTCGGCACGGTCGACGTCGTCTTCCCCGTCATGCACGGCCCGTTCGCCGAGGACGGCACCATCCAGGGCCTGCTGGAGATGGCCGGCGTCCGCTACGTCGGCTCCGGCGTGCTGGCCAGCGCCGTCGGCATGGACAAGGCCCACATGAAGACCGTGATGGCCGCCGCCGGGCTGCCGATCGGCCGTTACGTCGTCGTCCGCGACCGCGACTGGCGGCTCAACCGCGAGTGCGTGCTGAAGGAGGCCGAGGAGCTCGGCTTCCCGGTATTCGTCAAGCCCGCCAGGGCCGGCTCCTCGCAGGGCATCTCCAAGGCCCACGACCGCGCCGAGCTGGAGGCGGCCGTCGAGTCCGCCCGGGTGCACGACCCCAAGGTGCTGATCGAGGCCGCGATCGAGGGCCGCGAGATCGAGTGCGCGGTGCTGGAGTCGCTCGGCGACGAGCCCGCCGCCGCGTCCGTCCCGGGCGAGGTCAGGGTCGAGGGCGGCCAGGAGTTCTTCGACTTCGAGGCCAAGTACTACCCCGACCAGATGTCGCTCACCGTGCCCGCCGACATCCCGGCCGAGACCGCGGAGGAGCTGCGCGCGATGGCCGTACGGGCCTTCGAGGCGCTCGACTGCGAGGGTCTGTCCAGGGTCGACTTCTTCTACACGCCCGACGGCCGGCTGATCTTCAACGAGATCAACACGATGCCCGGGTTCACCTCGTTGTCGGTCGCGCCGCAGCTCTGGGCGGCCTCGGGGCTGTCGTACCCGCAGCTGGTCGACCGGCTGATCCAGCTCGCGCTGTCGCGCTCACCCGGCCTGCGTTGAGACGGCCCGCCCGATCGGCCCCGACAGCTCGGCCAGCACGTCGGGCGCCGCGTGGTCGCCGCCGACCGTGACCTCCACGTACGTGGGCGCGGCCACCGCGGTGAACAGGGTGGGCTTGTCCGGATCGGCGAACCAGCCCACCCCGTCGATCTCCCGGAGCTGGTCGGTCGGCGCCATCCGGGCAGGCCGCGGCACGCCGCAGCGCACCGCGATGGACGCCTCCCCCCAGACCGCCACGTACGGCGAGGCCGGCTCCGACGTGCCGCGCTCGGCGCCGTCGAGCGTCCTGGGCAGCAGGGACGCGAGCCTGTCACAGGCCGCCGCAGCCTCCCCCGAAGGCTTGGGCGGATCGACCTGTACCACGCCACCGCAGCCGGCGAGTGCCAGAAGAAGGAACAGAACGGCGGCGGCGCGCATGGAACCCAGACCTCGAATGCGTCAGATATGAACGATCGGACACGTAAGAGTACGCGTGATCCCCTCCACCGCCTGAATCTGCGCCACGACCAGCTTGCCGAGCTCGTCGACGTTGCGCGCCTCAGCGCGGACGATCACGTCGTAGGGCCCCGTCACGTCTTCCGCCTGGGTGACCCCCGGAATTCCGGAGATCTCCTCGGCAACGGCGGCGGCCTTGCCGACCTCGGTCTGAATAAGGATGTAGGCCTGCACCATCACGTCCTCCCGGGCGATTGGATCACGCCGAAGGGCCACCGTACCCTGTGTGCGTCAGGAGGTGCGTCATCACAGTCGGAGATCTCGGCGAGTTCGGTGTCGTCAATCGTATTGCCGGACGCCTGCCCCAGGGAGAGGGGGTCATGCTCGGCCCGGGTGACGACGCCGCCATGGTCGCCGCGCCCGACGGGCGGGTGGTCGTCTCGACCGATCTGCTGGTCGAGCGCAGGCACTTCCGGCTCGACTGGTCCGGCGGGCGCGACGTGGGCCGCAAGGCCGCAGCCCAGAACCTGGCCGACATCGCCGCCATGGGGGCCGTCCCGACGTCCATCGTGGTCGGGCTCGGCATCCCCGCCGAGCTGCCGGTGGCCTGGCTCGATGCCCTGACCGACGGGTTCCGCGAGGAGTGCGCGGTGGTCGGCGCGAGCGTGGTCGGCGGCGACATCACCCGGTCGGACCTGGTGGTCATCGGGGTGACCGCGCTGGGCGACCTGCGCGGGCGGGCGCCGGTGACGCGGTCCGGGGCGCGGCCGGGGCACGTGGTGGCCGTGGCCGGGCGGCTGGGGTACGCCGCCGCGGGGCTGGCGCTGCTGGCCGCGGGGGTCGCCGCGGGTTCCGGCGTGCTGGCGGAGGCGGTGACCGCCCACCGGCGGCCCTGCCCGCCGTACGAGGAGGGGCCGCGGGCGGCCGCGCTGGGCGCGAGCGCCATGCTCGACGTCAGCGACGGCCTGGTGCAGGACCTCGGGCACGTGGCCGCGGCCAGCGGCGTACGCGTCGAGCTCGATCCCGGGTCGTTCGCCGTGGGGGAGCCGGTGGCGGCGGCGGCCGAGGAGCTGGGGCAGGATCCGCTCGAATGGGTGCTCACGGGTGGTGAGGATCACGCGCTCGCCGCGGTCTTCCCTCCTGACGTACGGCTGCCGCCGTCGTGGCAGGTCGTGGGCCGGGTGGTCGAGGGGGAGGGCGTCCTGGTGCACGGCCGCCAGGTGGGACAGGGTGGCTGGGATCACTTTCGGTGATGACTTGTCCCGATTTACGTGAAATTTTCCGGATTTAGGGTAGGACTAGCGGGATTGTTGTGACAAGGACGTAGTAAAGGTGTTATGAAGATTGGCGGCCACTGTAACCGCGAGAAAGGGCAGCCATGGGCCGCCACGGCACCGGTGGATCCGACGATGGGGATGAACGGGGGAACGGCAGCGCTTTCTGGGGTCCCGACGACCCGGCCGAGGCGCCGGGCTGGCCGGCGTTGCCGGACCAGGTCGAGGTGACGGGCCAGTGGGCCCCGATGCCGCGCCGCGAGGACGGCCCGCCGCAGCGCAGCGGCAGGCAGCCCGAGCCGTTCGAGACCACGGGCGCCTTCGCCGTGCCCGCCGACGCCGCCCCAGGGTTCCCGCCGTCCGACGCCCCCTCCGGCCCCTTTCCGCCGCCGAACGGCCCCCAGTTCTCCGGCTCCCCCTACCCCGAGCCGAACGGGGCCGGGCCGTTCGAGGTGACGGGCGCGTTCGCCCGCCCGGCCGACTGGGACGCCGTCGGCCCCTCTTCCCAGCCCGACGCCACGTCCGCCTTCGGGCCGCCGCCGAGCTTCGACGCCTCCGGCCGCACCCCGGGCCCCTTCGACGCCCCCCGGCGGAACACCGGCCCGTTCGACGCCCAGGGCCCTGACAGCGGCCCGTTCGACAGGCAGCGCGGGAACACCGGCCCCTTCGACAGGCAGGGCGGCAACACCGGCCCCTTCGACAGGCCGGGCGGGAACACCGGCCCCTTCGACGCCCAGGAGCCGGGCGGCACGGCCAGGTTCGACATGCCTGGACCCGGTGGCACCGCCAGGTTCGACGTGCCGGAGCCCGGAAGCACGGCCAGGTTCGACGTGCCCGCCGGAGCCGACACCGCTTTCCATGCCAGGCCGCCGGAGCCCGGTGACGTGAAGGTGGCCGGGGAGCCGACCGCCGCGCACACGCCCGCCTGGGCGGAGGCCGAGACCGGCTTCCTGCGTTCGGGCTGGTCCTCCGACCAGGACCTCGACGACCTGGACGAGTCCGAGTCCCGTGGCCGTCGCCGCGGCGGCCGGCGCAAGTCGCCCAGGGGCGGCGGCGGTGGCGACGACGACGGTCTGAACCCGCCTGCCGGCGGCGGCAGCGGCAAGGGCAGGGGCCGCATGGCGCTGCTGTCGGTCGCCGCCGTGGCCGTCGTGCTCGGCGGCACGGTCGCCGGGGTGAAGCTCATGAGCTCCTCGGACGACCCCGGCAAGTGCGCGGACGCGAGCTGCGCCGCCGTCCACACCAGCACCAGCCCCTCCACCGCCGCGGTCTCCGACCCCGGCACGGAGGAGGAAGAGCCCTCCGAGGAGCCGACGGAGGACGAGGAGACGAGCACGCCCTCCGACGCCCCGACGACCACCGCCCCCACGGTCGGCAACCGCGCCCCGCGCCGCAGCACGGCCCCCACCCCCACGCCCACCAGGACGCGGACGAAGGCCTCGGCCAAGCCGACGCGGGAGCCGGAGCCGCCGGCCGAGGAGACGATCTCCGAGGCCCCGACCGACGACGGCACGCCCCTGGGCAACTCCGACACCGGCGTCGTCCCCACGGTGGGCAGCAGCCCCGCGCCCGCGACCACCTCCACGTCCGGGTACGGCGGCAGCGGCGGCTCGGTCAACGTGCGGCAGACGGTCAAGCAGCGGCTCACCTCGTACTCGGCCACGCTGCGCGTCACCAACCAGTCGCCGGCCCCGCTGGCGAACGCCACCTTCTCTCTCCCGGTCGAGGGCCGCGTCATGGACGTGAACGGCGGCTCCTGGACCCAGGACGGCGACCTGCTGATCATCGACCTGTCGGGCTCGCTGGCCGCCGGGGACTCGGTGAGCGTCACGTACTCGGCGACGGGGAAGGCGCAGGAGCCGGGCGCGTGCGGGCTGGTCGGCGGGGAGTGCGCGATCGGCTGAGTGCCTGCTTGGTGCCGGTCGAGTGGTTGGATGGGGTTCATGACGACCCCTCCACGTGTGCTGACCGTCGCGGGCTCCGATTCCGGAGGCGGCGCGGGCATCCAGGCCGACCTGAAGACCATGATGGCGATGGGCGTGCACGGCATGAGCGTGATCGCCGCCGTCACGGCCCAGAACTCGCTGGGCGTCCAGGGCTACTGGGAGCTGCCGCCCGAGGCCGTGCGCGCGCAGCTCGACTCCGTGCTGGGCGACATCGGGGCGCAGGCCGTCAAGACCGGCATGCTGGCCTCGCCGGTGCTGGTGGAGACGGTGGCCGAGGTGCTGGGGGCCTATGACGCGCCGGTGGTGGTCGATCCCGTCGGGGTGTCCAAGCACGGCGACTCCCTGCTCGCCCCCGAGGCCGTCGACACGCTCAGGACGCGCCTGTTGCCCGTGGCCACGGTCGTGACGCCGAACCTGTGGGAGGTGGAGCAGCTCACCTCCGTCAAGGTCGAGGACGAGGGAGACCTGCGCAGGGCCGCCGACGCCGTGCTCGCGCTGGGGCCGTCCTGGGCCCTCATCAAGGGCGGCCATCTGCCCGGCGCCCCCGTCGACCTCCTGACCGACGGCACGACCGAGCACCGCTTCGCCGCCGAACGCCTCGACAACCGGCACACCCACGGCACGGGCTGCACCCTGGCCTCGGCCCTGGCGTCCCGGCTCGCGCTCGGCGACGACGTCCCGACGGCGGTGGGGAGGGCCAAGGAGTACGTGACGGGCGCGATCGCCCGCGGCTTCCCCCTGGGCTCCGGCATCGGCCCGGTGGACCATGCCTGGCGCTGGCGCTGACCCTTGAGCCCGTCCCATGGCGGGGCGGGCCAGGGTGCGGGCACGACGAAAGCCCGCCGCTCCAGTGATCAGGAGCGGCGGGCTTCGCGAAAGACGAGAACTAGCGGGTGACCTTGCCCGCCTTGATGCACGAGGTGCACACGTTCAGCTTCTTCGGCGTGCCGCCGACGACCGCGCGGACCGTCTGGATGTTGGGGTTCCAACGACGACGGGTACGGCGGTGCGAGTGGGACACGTTGTTGCCGAAGGTCGGCCCCTTGCGGCAGACATCGCAGACGGAAGCCACGGTATCGCTCCTTATAACAGTCGATGTAGCCCTGTCCGCTGATGCTTTCCGGGCGGAGGGCATGCCGGGACAACCGGCCAGCCAGACGAGAATATCTGATCCACACCATTGGGCGCGAACCAGAGCACTGGACGGTGGCCGGTGCGGGGATATTCTCCTCCAACAAGGTAGCGCATGCGGGGAGGTCGAAGGAGCGCAGATGAAGGCCCTCGACCCGCCCGCGGTGCGCCGCTGGGCCCGCCTGGCCGCCGACGCCCTCGGCCGGGCGAGACCGGAGATCGACGCGCTCAACGTGTTCCCCGTGGCTGACGGCGACACCGGCACGAACCTGCACCTGACCATGCTGTCGGCGGCCGAGGCCGTCGAGTCCCTGCCCGACGACGTCGACGCGGCCGTGGTGTGGCAGACGCTCGCCTACGGGGCGCTGGTCGGGGCGCACGGCAACTCGGGGGTCATCGTCAGCCAGGCGCTGCGCGGGCTGGCCGAGGTGCTCAAGGACGGCTCCGACCTGCGCGCCGGCCTGGTCAGGGCGGCCACGCTCGCCAGGGAGGCCGTGGCCAGGCCGGTCGAGGGCACGGTGCTGACCGTGCTGGAGTCGGCCGCCCGGGCCGCCCGGGACGCCGACGGCGACGCGGGCGAGGTGGCCCGGCAGGCGGCGCGGGAGGCGCGGGCCGCGGTGCGCCGCACGCCGGGGCAGCTCGACGTGCTGGCCCGCAGCGGGGTCGTGGACGCGGGCGGCGCGGGGGCGGCGATCGTGCTGGAGACCCTGGCCGCCGTGCTCACCGACTCCTACAGCGACCACTACGACGTGCCGGCGCCGACCGGTCGGGTCACGCCGATGACCGAGGTGGGCGCCGGCTACGAGGTGATGTACCTGCTGGACGCCGACGAGCGCGCGGTGGCCGCGCTGCGCGACGAGCTCGACGCCATGGGCGAGTCGCTGGTCGTGGTGGGCGGCGAGGGCCTGTGGAACGTGCACGTGCACGTGGCCGACGCGGGGGCGGCCGTGGAGGCGGGGCTGCGGGCCGGACGTCCGCACCGGGTCAGGATCACGTACCTGGCCGAGCGCACGCACCGGGGCAGGGCGGGCAGGGGCGTGGTGGCGGTGGCGGCCGGCGACGGGATCGCGGCGCTGTTCGAGGAGAGCGGCGCGGTCGTGGTGCGCCGGGCGCCCGGCACCCGGCCCGCGCTGCCGGAGCTGCTGGCCGCGATCAGGCAGGCGGGCGCCGAGGTGGCCGTGCTGCCGAACGACGAGGGCGTCCTCGCGGTCGCCGTCGCGGCGGCGGAGATCGCCCGCGAGGACGGCGTGGCCGTCAGCGTCCTGCCGACCAGGGCGACCGTGCAGGGGTTGTCGGCGCTGGCCGTGCACGACCCGCTGCGCCGGTTCGACGACGACGTGGTGGCCATGACGGACGCCGCCGGCCACACCAGGTACGGACATCTGGCGGTGGCGGACAGGGAGGCGTTCACCAGCGCGGGCGTGTGCCGGCCGGGCGACGTGCTCGGCCTGATCGACGGGGACGTGGCGGTGATCGGCGGCGACCTGGAGCGCGTGGCGAGGCTGATCATCGACCGGATGGTGGCCGGCGGCGGCGAGCTGGTGACCCTGGTCACGGGCTCCGACCTGCCCGAACGGCTGGCCGTCCGGCTGGAGGACCACCTGCGGCGCACGCGGCCGGACGTCGACCTGGTCGTCTACGACGGCGAGCAGGGCGGCTACCCGCTGCTGATCGGCGTCGAGTAGCGGCGCGCACCCCTTCCGCGAGCGACTCCCAGGCCCGGCGCGGCCCTTCCACGGGCGACTCCCGGGCCCGGTGCGGGATTCCTGTCGGCCGCAGGCGGTAGAACTGGATCCCGTGAGCCGTTTCGACGAGCCCCTGACCAAAGCGCTCGACCCGAAGACCGCCAAGCTGCTGCACAGCGTGCTCGGCCTGGAGACGGTCGGCGACCTGCTGCGCCACTACCCGCGCCGCTACGCCGAGCGCGGCGAGCTGACCTCGCTCGACGCGCTGGAGGTCGACGAGCACGTCACCGTGGTCGGCGAGGTGACCAGGCTGATGCGCAAGCCCATGCGCAACCGCGGCGGCACGTGGCTGGAGGCCGAGGTCGTCGACGGCAACGGCAACCGCATCTACCTGGCGTTCTTCGGCAAGGGCTCGCACGTGGCCGAGTCGCGGCTCAAGCCGGGGCGGCGCGGCATGTTCGCCGGCAAGGTGGGGCTGTTCGGGGCGCGCTCCAAGCCGCGCTGGCAGCTCTCGCACCCCGAGTTCGAGCTGTTCGAGGAGGAGGCCGAGGCGAGCGCCGAGGAGTTCGCGTCCGCGCCGGTGCCGATCTACCCGGCGGGCAAGGACGTCACGCCGTGGGCGATCCGCCGGGCGGTCGGCGTGGTGCTCGACACGCTGGGCCCGCTCGACGACCCGCTGCCCGCCGACCTGCGGGCCAGGCACGGCCTCCAGCCGCTCGCCGAGGCGCTGGTGGCCATCCACCGGCCGAAGGACCTCGCCGACGTGGGCCGGGCGCGCAAGCGGCTGAAGTTCGACGAGGCGTTCGTGCTGCAGGCGGTGCTGCTCCAGCGCCGCCAGGCGGCCACGGCGTGGCCGGCCAGGCCGCGTCCGAGGCGTTCCGACGGCATGCTGGCCGACTTCGACGGGCGGCTGCCGTTCTCGCTCACCGAGGGGCAGGCGCAGGTGGGCGAGGAGATCGCGGCCGACCTGGCGCTGGAGCACCCGATGCACCGGCTGCTGCAGGGCGAGGTGGGCGCGGGCAAGACGGTCGTGGCACTGCGCGCGATGCTCCAGGTGGTCGACGCGGGCGGCCAGGCCGCGCTGCTGGCCCCGACGGAGGTGCTGGCCCAGCAGCACCACCGCTCGATCACGAACATGCTGGGCGAGCTGGCCCAGGGCGGCATGTTCGGCGGCACGGCGGTCACGCTGCTGACGGGCTCGATGGGCGCGGCGGCGCGGCGTGCGGCGCTGCTCGACGCGGCCTCGGGCACGGCGGGCATCGTGGTCGGCACGCACGCCCTGCTCCAGGAGCACGTGCAGTTCGCCGACCTGGGGCTGGTCGTGGTCGACGAGCAGCACCGCTTCGGCGTGGAGCAGCGTGACGCGTTGCGCGAGAAGGCGGGCGGGGGCCGTCCGCACGTGCTGGTGATGACCGCGACCCCGATCCCGCGCACGGTCGCCATGACGGTCTTCGGCGACCTTGAGGTCTCGACGCTGTCGCAGCTCCCGTCGGGGCGCGCGCCCATCACCACGCACGTCGTGCCGGCCGCCGAGAAGCCCCACTATCTCGAACGCACCTGGCAGCGGGTGCGCGAGGAGGTGGAGCTGGGCAGGCAGGCGTACATCGTGTGCCCGCGGATCGGCGACCTGGAGGGCGACGAGGGCGACCTGGCGGCGGCGGGGGGCGACGACGACCGCCGTCCGCCGCTGGCCGTGCTGGAGGTCGCCGAGCTGCTCACCCAGGGCCCGTTCCAGGACCTGCGGGTCGGCACCCTGCACGGCAAGCTCCCGCCGGAGGAGAAGGACGCGATCATGCGCTCCTTCACCAAGGGCGAGCTCGACGTGCTGATCGCCACCACCGTCATCGAGGTGGGCGTCGACGTGCCCAACTCCTCGGTGATGATCATCATGGACGCCGACCGCTTCGGCGTCTCCCAGCTCCACCAGCTGCGCGGGCGGGTGGGCCGGGGCGGCCTGCCCGGCCTGTGCCTGCTGGTCTCCGACTTCCCCGAGGGCACCCCGGCCCGCGCCCGCCTCGACGCGGTGGCCGCCACGCTCGACGGCTTCGAGCTGTCCCGCGTCGACCTGGAGCAGCGCCGCGAGGGCGACGTCCTGGGGGCGGCCCAGTCGGGCAAGCGCAGCTCGCTGAAGCTCCTGCAACTGCTGCGCGACGAGGACGTCATCAGCGCGGCGAGGGACGAGGCGGCGGCCCTGCTGGCGGCCGATCCGGACCTGGCGGCCCACGAGGGCCTGCGCGCCGAGATCGCCCGCCTCCTGGAGGACGAGAAGGCGGAGTACCTGGAGAAGACGTGAAGGCCCAGGAGAACCACGGAGCCGGTCAACGAAGGCTCGCGTAACGGCGGCGAGCCGGTGAAGGGTCAGAGGCCGTTACATGGAGGGCCATCAGCCGAAGTAAGGCGAGTGGGAAGACCACGCGAAGCCGTAAAAAAAGAAGAAGTCAAAGGCCCAGCCGCGGGGACGGCCTCCCCCCGAATGCCGTCCCCGGCTGGGCCCACCCTCGGGTCAGGTGCCGAGGGAACCGGCGTGCGGAAGGGCTCACGATCACGCCGGTCGGCCTTCATGTGGGTCACCTTGAAGGCCGCAGACTCATCATGCGGGCCGATCCGGCCGATGTGAATCACCCTTGCGCAGTCGAGGCCGACACTTGTCCACTCTTGACCTGGGCGAACATGCGGAACAATGGGCCTTATGACTCGGATCATCGCGGGGAGCGCGGGTGGGCGGCGGTTGGCCGTGCCGCCGGGGCGGGGCACGAGGCCGACCAGCGACAGGGCCAGGGAAGGCATCTTCTTGACCCTCGACTCCCTGTACGGCCTGCGCGAGGCCCGCGTGCTCGACCTGTACGCCGGTTCGGGCGCCGTGGGCCTGGAGTCGCTGTCCAGGGGCGCGGCCCACGCGCTGCTCGTCGAGTCCGACGCCAAGGCGATCCGGACGATCAGGGCCAACATCCGGTCGCTCGGCCTGGAAGGCGCCGAGCTGGTGGCCGACAAGGTCGAGCGGGTCCTGGCCAGACCGCCGGAGGAGCCGTACGACATCGTCTTCGCCGATCCGCCGTACGCGCTGGGCGACGGCGAGGTCACGCGGGTCCTGGAGCTGCTGCGCGACAACGGCTGGCTGATGGACGAGGGGCTGGTGGCATTCGAGCGGGAAACGAGGGGAAAGTCCTTGATATGGCCGGAAGGATATGTTGAGGAGAGGGTCCGTAGATACGGCGAAGCATCCGTTTGGTACGGTCGCGCCGCCGGGAACCCGTAGACCTGGGAGGCGTCTTGCGCCGCGTTGTCTGCCCGGGGTCGTTCGACCCCATCACCAATGGCCACCTCGACATCATCGGCCGGTCGGCCCGCCTGTACGACGAGGTGGTCGTGGCGGTCCTCATCAACATCGAGAAGAGCAGCCTGTTCACGGTCGACGAACGGATCGAGATCCTTCAGACCGTGACGAAGGAGTACCCCAACGTCAAGGTGCAGAAGTTCCATGGCCTGCTGGTGGACTTCTGCAAGCACAACGACATCCCCGCCATCGTCAAGGGCATCAGGGTCGTCAGCGACTTCGACTACGAGCTGCAGATGGCCCAGCTCAACTACCGTCTGTCGGGCGTCGAGACGCTCTTCATGCCCACCAATCCCGAGTACTCCTTCCTGTCCTCCAGCCGGGTCAAGGAGATCGCGCGGTATGGTGGCGACGTGTCCGGCCTGGTCCCTGACCTGGTGCACAAGCTGCTCATCGAGCGTCTCAGGGGCTGACCGCGACCTGGTATCCTTTCATTTCGGCCTTGTACGACGGCGAGCGTCTTCGCCATGCCTAGCGAGAGCAGGATGACTCAGCACCTCGACCCCCGCTCCCCTTGGGTGCTCTCCACTCATGATCTGGGGAAGCGACCGGGCACGATGCGGCAGATGACCCTGTCCCTTCCGGCACCGGCTAACCTCGGCGTCGACATGATCGGTGTCCCCAAAGACGCCGAAGTCGAGCTGGACCTCCGGCTCGAAGCAGTGATGGAAGGCGTGCTCGTCTCGGGCACGGCGCACGCCCCGCTCGCCGGGGAGTGCGCGCGGTGCCTTGACCCGATCACCTCGGACATCGAGGTCGATCTGCAGGAGCTGTTCTTCTACTCCGACGAGGACGCCTCGGAGGACGACTCGCTGCTCGACGGAGAGCTGCTCGACCTCGAGCCGACGTTCCGTGACGCGGTGGTGCTCGCACTGCCGCTGAGCCCCGTGTGCCGCGAGGACTGCGAGGGGCTCTGCACGGAGTGCGGGATCAAGCTGGCCGAGGCCGGCGACGATCACCGGCACGAGAAGATCGATGCCCGCTGGGCGTCGTTGCAAGGTCTGGTTTCCGAGAACGATAACGATCAGGAGAAGTGACGTGGCCGTCCCGAAGCGAAAGATGTCGCGGAGCAACACCCGCGCCCGTCGCTCCCAGTGGAAGACGACTGCTGTCGCCCTGGTGAGCTGCCCGCAGTGCCGTTCGCCCAAGCAGCCGCACATCGCGTGCCCCACCTGCGGCACCTACAACCGTCGTCAGGTCATCGAGCCGTCCGCCTGATCACACTGACAGCAGGCCCGCCCGTCGTGTTCGGAGCGGGTTTCACCGTCAGCAGTTGACGTGATGCCGACCGGGTGCCATTGTGCCTCGGTCGGCGTTAACGTCTGTAGATGCGTACGGCGGCGGTTCGCCCGCGGCCGTGGTGGACGCCGGGGCTACCCGTTACCCCGACGCCCACCACGTTTTCGGGCATCTTCCGCGGCCGCCTTGTGAAGATGTCCGAGGAGGAAACACGTGGGCGCAGGTCCTAAGCCGGTGGCCGTGGAGGTCGCCAGGGAAGAGCTGCAGCGGGTCCTGGTCGTCGGCCTCGACCCCGACATCCTCGAGCGGGCGCTGACGCACCGCTCCTACGCGTACGAGAACGGCGGCCTGCCCACCAACGAGCGCCTGGAGTTCCTCGGCGACTCGGTGCTGGGTCTCGTGGTCACCGACACCCTCTACCGCAACCACCCCGACCTGCCCGAGGGGCAGCTCGCCAAGCTGCGCGCCGCCGTGGTGAACATGCGCGCGCTGGCCGACGTCGCCCGCAACCTGGGCCTGGGCCGGTTCCTGCGGCTCGGCAGGGGCGAGGAGGGCACCGGCGGGCGCGACAAGTCCTCGATCCTGGCCGACACGCTGGAGGCGCTGATCGGCGCGATCTACGTGGACAAGGGCCTCGACGAGGCGTTCCGGGTCGTCCACCTGCTGTTCGACCCGCTGATCGTGCGCTCGGCGTCGCTGGGTGCGGGGCTCGACTGGAAGACGTCCCTGCAGGAGCTCACCGCCTCCGAGGCGCTCGGCGTGCCCGAGTACCACGTCGAGGAGAGCGGCCCCGACCACGCCAAGTCGTTCACGGCCATGGTGCGCGTGGGCGGCGAGTCCTACGGCTCGGGCAGCGGGCGCAGCAAGAAGGAGGCCGAGCAGCAGGCGGCCGAGGCGGCCTGGACGCGCATCCGGGCCCGCCGCGAGCAGCGCGAGAGCCAGCCCGCCAGCTGACCCCGGCGCACGGGAAGCCCCGGCCCGCGTCCGGCGTTGTGACTGCGGATCCGTCCCCGTCGCGGCATGCCCTGCGGCCGGGGAAGTCGAGAGGACGGTTGGTGCACGGTGCCTGAGCTGCCAGAGGTCGAGGTCGTCAGGCGCGGCCTGGCGCAATGGGTCGTCGGCCGCGAGATCGCCGCCGCGGAGGTGCTCCACCCGCGCGCGATCCGGCGGCACGTCCCCGGGGCCGACGAGTTCACCGCCCGCCTGAAGGGCCGTACGGTGTTGTCGGCCGAGCGCCGCGGCAAATACCTGTGGCTGCCCCTGTCGGGCGGCGAGGAGGCCCTGCTGGCCCATCTGGGCATGAGCGGTCAGCTGCTCGTCGTCGATCCGCAGACGCCGCCCGAGAAGCACCTGCGCGTCCGCCTCCGCTTCGAGGACGGCGGCCCCGACCTGCGCTTCGTCGACCAGCGCACGTTCGGCCACGTCATGCTGACCCCGCTCGTCGGCGGCGTGCCCGCGCCGATCGCGCACATCGCGCCCGACCCGTTCGAGGCGTCGTTCGACGAGGCGGAGTTCACCCGCCGGCTCAGGGCCAGGCGCACCGAGATCAAGCGGGCGCTGCTGGACCAGTCGCTGATCAGCGGCGTCGGCAACATCTACGCCGACGAGGCGTTGTGGATCGCCCGGCTCCACTGGGCCCGTCCCACCGAGACGCTGACCCGTCCGAAGGTCGCCGAGCTGCTGGCCGGCGTGCGCACGGTGATGGGCGCCGCCCTCCAGCAGGGCGGCACCTCCTTCGACAGCCTCTACGTCAACGTCAACGGCGAGAGCGGCTACTTCGACCGGTCGCTGGAGGTCTACGGCCGCCGCGACCTGCCGTGCTCGCGCTGCGGCACGCCCATCAGGCGCGAGGCGTTCATGAACCGGTCGTCGTACTCCTGCCCCAAATGCCAGCGAAAGCCGCGGTGAGCAGCGCCAGCGCGGCGCCCAGCCACATCACCGACGAGATCGACACGCCGTCCACCACCCGGCCGCCGACGAACGAGCCGAGCGCGATCGAGACGTTGAACGCCCCCACGAACAGCGCGGTGCCCAGCTCGCCCCCGCCCGACCGCATGATCCACAGCTGCAGCGCCACGCCGACGCCGCCGTAACCGAGGCCCCACACGACGAGCATGACCAGGGGCAGCCCGACCAGCGCCAGCGCCGCCGTGGAGGCGGCGATGAGCAGGGCCAGGACGATCAGCACCGGCTTGGGGTCGCGGGCCGCCCTGGCGCCCGCGACGAAGTTGCCGACGACGCCGGCCGCGCCGTACACCAGCAGGGCGACGCTGACCAGGCCGGGACCGGCGTCCGCGACCTGCTCCAGGAACGGCCGGACGTAGGTGTAGGCCGCGAAGTGCCCGGTGATGATCAGCACGGTCGCCGCCAGCACGACCCGCAGCGCCCCCGGCAGCGGCGCGCGGGAGCCGCCCGAGGCGTCCTCGCCCGGCATCGGCGGCAGCACGGCGGCCAGCAGCCCGAGCAGCACCAGCGCCAGCCCGCCCATGACCGCGAACGACGTGCGCCACCCTGCCGCCGAGGCGATGAGCGTGCCCGCCGGCACGCCGAGCACCGAGGCCACCGACACGCCGCCGAGGATCACCGACGTGGCCCTGCCCACCGAGCGCTCGGGCACCAGCCGCAGGCCCAGCCCGGCCGCGAAGGCCCAGAACCCGCCGATGCTGATCCCGGTCAGCACCCGCGCGCCCAGCATGACGGGGAAGCTCGTCGCGAACGCCGCCGCCAGGTTGGCCACCGCGAGCAACGCCATCAGGCCGAGCAAGGGGACGCGCCGGTCCAGCCGCCGGGTGGCCAGGGCCAGCACGGGGGCCGAGACGGCCGCGACCAGCCCCGGCAGCGACACCATCAGCCCGGCGGTGCCGTCGGACACGCCCAAGCCGGCGGCGATCGAGGTCAACAGGCCGACGGGCAACATCTCGCTGGTCACGATGGTGAAGGTGCCCACCGCGACCGCGAGGACGGCGAGCCAGCGGGCCCGCGCGACAGTGGAGGTCTCAAGAGTCGTCATGCCGTTCAGCCTCCTCATCGGCCGGGGACGGAACAATGACGAAGCTCGAAGCCTTGCTTTAGGCAGGCTAAGCGATCGCGTCCGGGGAGTGGCATGGAGTTCAGGGAACTGGAGTGCTTCGTCGTGCTGAGCGAGGAACTGCACTTCGCGCGTACGGCCGAGCGCCTGTATCTGTCGCCCGGCCGGGTGAGCCAGCTCATCGGGTCGCTGGAGACCCGGATCGGCGGCCGCCTGTTCGACCGCACCAGCAGGCGGGTGGGCCTGACGCCGCTCGGCCGGCGCTTCCTGGCCGACCTGCGGCCCGCCTACGACGGCATGGCGGCGGCCGTGTCGCGGGCGACGGCCTCGGCGCGGGAGGTGGCGGGCCTGCTGCGGGTGGGGTTCCTGGCCACGCCTACCGAGATCGTCACCGGCAGCGTGGCGGCGTTCGAGCGGCGGTATCCCGGTTGCATGGTGGAGCTGGTCGAGGTGCCGCTCTCCGACCCGTTCAGCAAGCTGCGCGAGGGGCGGGTGGATCTGACGTTCACGCTGCTGCCGCTGGAGGAGCCCGACCTGGAGGGCGGCGCGGAGCTGAACCACTGCCCGGTCGAGCTGGGGCTGTCGGTACGCCATCCGCTGGCCGGCCGCGCCGGCGTCGACGCCGAGGAGCTGGCCTCGGTCGCCCTGTTCGGCCTCGACGACCCCGCGCCGCGCCGCTGGCAGGAGCACATCGCCCCGACCCTCACCCCGTCCGGGCGGCCGATCGCGCGGGCCGGTTCGGTGGCCACCACCCAGGAGGGCCTGACGCAGGTCGCGCTGAACCGCGGCGGCATGCTCTTCTGCAAGCCGAGCGCCGACCACCATCGCCGTCCCGACATCGCGTTCGTGCCGGTCGACGGCCTGCCTCCGTCGATCCTGGGCCTGGCCTGGCTGCGCGCCGGACGTACGGCCTCGATCCTCGCCTTCAACGAGTTGGCCATGGAAGTCGTACGGCGGCATGAGACGGTGGCGGCATGACGGATACGAAGAGTAATGGCGACAAAGGTTCGGAAAACGTCCGAGTAACCGCCTGGGTGCGGGGGAGGGTCCAGGGGGTGGGCTTCCGGTGGTGGACGCGCGCGAGGGCGTTGGAGCTCGGCCTGACCGGCTGGGCGCGGAACACCGACGACGGCCGGGTCGAGGTCGTCGCCGAGGGCCCGCGGGAGGCGTGCGTCAAGCTGTTGGAGCTGCTCAAAGGTTGCGACACGCCGGGAAGGGTCGATGGAGTAGTGGAACGATGGAGCGAACCCCGAGGTAGTTTGGGCGGTTTTGTAGAGCGGTAGTCGCTTTTGCTAAACGGCCCAAATAGGGTATAGTTGTATGTCGGGAGTGCCTATCAGTAGGGCGTTGCGGTTGGATCGACTTGACCGCCCACACTGCCGGTGCGACTCTTGTTAAGTACCACGCGCACCCCTCCCGCGGAATAGAAGTGCGCGAACCAGTCTGGTCACTCAGCGTGGAGGACCCTTTACCATGGCGAAGGCTCTACTCGGCCACGTCGGCGGTCCTGACCCTCGGATGGTCTCGGAGATGCGCCGCTTGCAGCAGCGTATCCGGGATCTGGAGGCAGAACTCATCCGACTTCAGGCCACGAATGACGCTCTTGCGGCGCAAACCCGCGACGAAGCGCTCAGTCGCTTGCAGGAGCGCGAGCCGGCACTCACCTGAGAGTGATCGGAGCGCAAGACCCAGGGACGTCTCGAAGAGGCGTCCCTTGTTATTTTCCCTGGTGAAAAAGCGCTGGTCATCGACATGCCCACGAGCGGCGGCCGAGACCAGTAGGCTTTTCCGAAGCCCGTTCAGCCGAGGCCGGGGAGGAGGGTCGGCGTTTGTACCTGAAGAGCCTCACCCTGCGCGGCTTCAAGTCCTTCGCCTCCGCGACCGCCCTTCGCCTCGAACCCGGCATCACGTGCGTCGTCGGCCCCAACGGCTCGGGCAAGTCCAACGTCGTCGACGCCCTGGCCTGGGTCATGGGCGAGCACAGCGCCAAGTCGCTGCGCGGCGGCAAGATGGAGGACGTCATCTTCGCCGGCACCTCCTCCAGGCCGCCACTCGGCCGGGCCGAGGTGACGCTGACCATCGACAACTCCGACGGCGCGCTGCCGATCGACTACACCGAGGTCACGATCAGCCGGCTGATGTTCCGGTCGGGGCAGAGCGAATACGCCATCAACGGCGACACCTGCCGCCTGCTCGACATCCAGGAGCTGCTGTCCGACTCGGGCATCGGCCGCGAGATGCACGTCATCGTCGGCCAGGGCCAGCTCGACGCCGTTCTGCACGCCGGGCCCGAAGACCGCCGGGCCTTCATCGAAGAGGCCGCGGGCGTGCTCAAGCACCGCAAGCGCAAGGAAAAGGCGCTGCGCAAGCTCGACTCCATGCAGGCCAACCTCACCCGGGTGCAGGACCTCGCCACCGAGCTGCGCCGCCAGCTCAAGCCGCTCGGCCGCCAGGCGGAGATCGCCCGCAAGGCCGCCGTCATCCAGGCCGACCTGCGCGACGCCCGGCTGCGGCTGCTCGCCGACGACCTGTGCATCCTGCGCGCCACGCTCGAACGCGAGGCCGCCGACGAGGCCGCCGTCACCGCCCGGCGCAACCAGGTCGAGGCCGAGCTGGCCGAGGGCCAGCAGCGCGAGGCCGCCCTGGAGGCCGCCGAGGCCGAGACCCAGCCCCGGCTGAGCGCCGCCCAGGAGACCTTCTTCAGGCTCTCCTCCCTGCGCGAGCGCATCACCGGCCTGGAACAGCTCGCCGCCGAACGCCACCGCCACGCCCTCGACGCCGCCGCCATCGAACGCCGCGGCCGCGACCCCGAAGACCTCGAACGCGAGGCGGGCGAGGCGCGCGAGCAGGAGCAGATCCTGCGGACCGAGCTCGAACACGCCCAGGAGCTGCTGGCGGAGGCCGTCGAGCGGCGGGCCGCGGCCGAGGCAGAGCTGGGCGCGGAGGAGCGGCGCCTGGCGATGGCCGCCCGTGCCGCCGCCGACCGCCGCGAGGGCCTGGCCAGGCTGCGCGGCCAGGTCGACTCCGTGCGCAGCAGGGCGCGCGCGGCCGAGGAGGAGATCGGCCGGCTGGAGAAGGCCGTGGCCGACGCCGCCGAGCGCGAACGGCAGGCCCTGGCCGACCTGGAGAACGAGCGGGCCGAGGAGCCGGCGGCCGATCCGGCGCTGGCCGAGGAGCTGGCCACCGCGCAGGCCGCGGTCGAGGAGGCCAGGGCCGCCGCCGACGCGGCCCGCGTGGCCGCCGACGAGGCCAAGGCCGGGCTCGGCGCGCCGCGGGCCGCCGTCCAGGCCGCCAAGGCGGGGGTCACCACGGCCCGCGCCGCCGACCAGGAGGCCCAGCGCTCGGTGGCCGCGCTGCGGGCCCGCCGCGACGCCCTGGAGCTGGGCCTGGCCAAGGGCGACGGCGGCGCCGCGCTGCTCGACGCCGACCTGGCCGGGGTGCTGGGCCCGCTGGCCGCCTCGATGCAGGTCACGCCGGGCGCTGAGCTGGCCGTCGCCGCCGTGCTCGGCCCGGTCGCCGAGTCCGTCGCGGTCAAGACGCTCGACACCGCCGTCGAGGCGCTCGGCCTGCTGCGCAGCACCGACGCGGGGCAGGTCACGCTGCTGGTGGCCGAGACCGGAGTTTCGGACACCGCGCACCACTCCCAGGTTGCGCGATCCCGGCCCGCCCCGCCGGACGGCGGGCGGTGGGCCGCCGATCTGGTCACCGTGCCCGACGAGCTGCGGCCGGCGCTCGACCACGTCCTGGCGAAGGTCGTCGTGGTCGCCGACCTCGAAGCGGCCCGCGAGCTGGTGGGGCGGCGTCCCGAGCTGCGGGTGGTGACCGAGGGCGGCGACGTGCTCGGGGCCCATCTGGCCGGTGGCGGGTCGGCCGGCGGCACCTCCGTCCTGCAGGTGCGGGCGGCGCTCGACGAGGCCGTGCACGACCTGCGGGTGGCCGAGGCCACGGCGGAGGCGACGGCCGAGGCGCTCGACCAGGCGATCGAGGCCGAGCAGGCGGCCCAGACGGCCGTCGAGGCGGCCCAGGCGCACGTCAACGAGGCCCAGAGCGCGGTGACCGCGGCCCAGGCCGGGGTGAGCGCCGCGCAGGGCGTGCTCGACCAGGTCAGGGCCCGCCAGCGGGAGGCCGACCAGCGCAACGCGGCGGCGGCCAGGCGGCTGGCCCAGCTGGAGGCCGCCGCGCACGCCGCGCACGCCGAGGCCGAACGCCTGGCCCGCAGCGTCACCGCGGCCCAGGACTCCCGCACCGAGGGGCTGGAGGAGCTGGCCGAGCTGGAGATCCGGCTGGCCGAGGCCGAGTACGCCCAGGAGCTGGAGACCGAGCCCACCACCGACCTGCGCGACGACCTGGCCGCCACGTGCGAGACGGCCCGGCAGCGCGAGATGGACACCCGGCTGCAGGTGCGCACCGCCGAGGAGCGCGTCAAGGGCATCGAGGGCCGTGCCGACGGCCTGCTGCGGGCCGCCCAGCGCGAGCGCCAGGAACGCGCCCAGGCCGCCGCTCAGCGGGCCAGGCGCAGGCGGCAGGCCGTGCTGGCCGAGGCGGTCAGCAAGGGCGCCAGGCAGGTGCTCGGGGCGCTCGCCTCGTCGATCCAGCTCGCCTCCCGCGAGCGCGACGACGCCGACCTCGCCCGCGTCGCCGTCGACGCCGAGCTGAAGCAGGTCCGCGTGCGCGTGCGCGAGCTGGGCCAGGAGCTCGACAAGCTGGTCAACCGGGTCCACGGGAGCGAGGTGGCCCGCACCGAGCAGCGCCTGCGGCTGGAGCAGCTCCAGGAGCGGGCGATGGAGGAGTTCGGCGTCGAGGTCGAGGCGCTGGTCTCCGAGTACGGCCCCGACGCGCCCGTGCCGGGCGACCCGCCGGTCCCGTACGTCCGGGAGGAGCAGGAGAAGCGGGCCAGGGCCGCCGAGCGGCAGATGACCCAGCTCGGCAAGGTCAACCCGCTGGCGCTGGAGGAGTTCGCCGCGCTGGAGGAGCGCCACGCCTTCCTGACCTCGCAGCTGGAAGACCTCAAGAAGACCCGGCGCGACCTGCTGACCGTGGTCAAGGAGGTCGACGACCGCGTCGAGCTGATGTTCGCCTCGGCCTACGAGGACGTCGCCCGCGAGTTCGAGCAGATCTTCACCCGGGTCTTCCCCGGCGGCGACGGGCGGCTCGTGCTCACCGACCCCACCGACATGCTCACCACGGGCATCGAGGTCGAGGCCAGGCCGCCGGGCAAGAAGGTCAAGCGGCTGTCCCTGCTGTCGGGCGGCGAGCGCTCGCTGACCGCGGTGGCGTTCCTGATCTCCATCTTCAAGGCGCGGCCCTCGCCCTTCTACGTGATGGACGAGGTCGAGGCCGCCCTCGACGACACCAACACCCAGCGGCTGCTGACCCTGTTCGAGGAGTTGCGGCAGAGTTCCCAGCTCATCGTCATCACCCACAACAAGCGCACGATGGAGATCGCCGACGCCCTCTACGGCGTGTCGATGCGCGGCGACGGCGTGACGCAGGTGGTCAGCCAGCGCCTGCGGGAGCGCGAATCCGCCTGATCCGGCCTGTCATCATCCGTGTGCCTTGGGCATGACCATGCCGGTCGATCTGGAAAACTGACATCTTGTGGATGGTTACCTCGGCGTCATAGTGATCGTGGCCGTCGTCGCCCTGCTGGCGGCCGGCGGCCTCTTCCTGCTGTTCAGGCCGGGTGGCAAGGCGGCGCCGCCCGTGCCGCCGCCGGAGGCGCCGCCGCTTCCCGAGGAGGAGAAGCGGCCCGCCGGCCCGGTCGAGGAGGCCGACGGCGCGGTCACCACGGTGCCGCCGCCGGTCCAGCCGGCCGAGCCGATGGTCATCGCCCCCGAGGTCGAGGTGCCGCCGCCGTCCGCTGGGCGGATGGTGCGGCTGCGCTCGCGTCTGGCGCGTTCGCAGAGCGCGCTCGGCCGCGGCCTGCTGGAGCTGCTGTCCCGCGACCGGCTCGACGACGACGTCTGGGACGAGATCGAGGAGAGCCTGATCACCGCCGACGTGGGCGTCGCCCCGACCCGCGCGATGGTCGAGGAGCTGCGCACCAAGGTCAAGGTGCTGGGCAGCCGCACGCCCGCCGAGGTCAGGGGCCTGCTGCGCGAGCAGCTTCTCGCCCAGGTCAATCCCGACCTCGACCGTAGCCTGCACGTGCAGAAGCACGGCGAGCGGCCCGCCGTGGTGCTGGTCGTGGGCGTCAACGGCACGGGCAAGACCACCACCACCGGCAAGCTCGCCCGCTCGCTCATCGGCGACGGCAAGACGGTCGTGCTCGGCGCGGCCGACACCTTCCGCGCGGCGGCGGCCGACCAGCTCCAGACGTGGGGTGAGCGGGTCGGCGCCGAGACCGTGCGCGGGCCGGAGGGCGGCGACCCGGCCTCGGTGGCCTTCGACGCCACGGCCAAGGGCATCGAGGACAAGGTCGACGTCGTCATCGTCGACACCGCGGGCCGCCTGCACACCAAGACCGGCCTGATGGACGAGCTGGGCAAGGTCAAGCGGGTCATCGAGAAGAAGGCCACGGTCGACGAGGTGCTGCTCGTCCTCGACGCCACCACCGGCCAGAACGGCATGCGCCAGGCCCAGGTGTTCGCCGAGGTGGTCAACATCACCGGCATCGCGCTCACCAAGCTCGACGGCACCGCCAAGGGCGGCATCGTGATCTCCGTGCAGCGCGAGCTGGGCGTGCCGGTCAAGCTCGTGGGGCTCGGCGAGGGGCCCGACGATCTGGCGCCTTTCGACCCGGATGTCTTCGTGGACGCGATCCTGGGCGACTGACGCCGTTTATCGGTCATGTCCTAATTCATGCCGAAATGGCCCTTACCAGAAAAGTCTTGAGTCGCTAGTTAGCTTTGTGCTGACATGTTCGGGTTATCCGCGATCACGTAAGGGATGCCCATGAAGAAGATCGTCGTCCATCGTCCCGGGACTGTCAGGCCCTCCACGCTCGCCTCACCGCGACACGGCATTTGACCTGTCTCTGGGTCGGCGTTTCCACGCGGGAACGCCGACCGCTGGGAAAGGGGCGGTCGTGAGGACGATCGCCCTGGACGCCGACCGCCGGGCAGCCGGGCCGTACACGCTGGCCGCCGCGCTGCTCGACCTTCTGGTCCCCGAGGCGCTCGACCGGCGGCCCGACCTGGTCGCCGCCTACGACGTGGAGCTCCGGGTCGCGGCGCCCCGCCTGCGGCCGCTCGTGCCGGTGCGCAGGCGCTCGCTGGCCGACGACCTGCCGAGGGGGCAGCGCATCCTCATCCCGGGGGCGCGGCGCAGCCTCAGGATCGCCAACGGGCTGGCCGAGTTCGTCCGCGAGCTGCTGGCCGTCACCGGGCCGCTCACGCTCGTCGTGTCGAACCTGGGCGAGGCCGACCACACCGACCACGAGCTGGTCGAGGTGCTGCGCCGCCGGCTCGACCCGGGGCTGCTGCGCGTCGAGGAGGGCCCGTCGTCGCCCGGCGAGGGCCCGCTGTGCGCCGACTTCGACCGCTACCGCGACGAGGGCTTCCATCACGCGATGGTGGAGTCGGGCACGGAGGCGCTGCGCGGCATGGCGTACGAGGACGACCCCGAAGGGTGGCGGACCCTCGTGCAGCGCGTCGCCGCGGCCCTGGAGGCGGTGGAGCGCGAGGAGGAGGCCCGCGAGCTCTACGACCGGGCCAGGCGCCTCAGCACCGACCCCAAGCACCGGGCCACCATCGCCTACGCCACCGCGATGATCCTGGTACGCCACCACGACCCCGCCCGCCGCGACCCCGGCGAGGCGATGGCGTGGATCAACGAGGCCGTCACGATCACGTCGTTGCTGCCCGACCCCCGCGAACGCGCCTTCCACCTCGGCTTCGACCTCAACGGCAAGGCCCTGGTGGAGCTGCGCGCCGGCCGCCCGGACGCCGCGCTGCGGCTGGTCGAGCAGGCCATCGCCCTGGCCGACGAGCACCTGGCGGACGAGCACCCGGTCCACCGGCTCGTGCTGCGCGCCAACAGGGCGCAGCTGCTGGCCGGGGCCGGCCGGCACGAGGAGGCGCTGGCCGACTACACGGCGGCGATCGACGCCGATCCCGGCTATCCGGACTACTACCTCGACCGGGGCAACCTGCTGAACAAGCTGGGCAGACCGGAGGAGGCCCTGGCCGACTACGAGACCGTCATGCGGCTCAGCCCGCCCTTCCCCGAGGCGTACTACAACCGCTCGGAGCTGCGGTTCGCGGCCGGCGACCTGGACGGCGCCCGCGCCGACCTCGACCGCACGCTGGAGCTCGACCCCGACTTCGCCCCCGCGTACGTGAACAGGTGCGGCCTGCTCGCCCTCCACGGCGAGTACGAGCAGGCCAGGCGGGACGTGGAGCGCGGCCTCGCGCTCCGGCCGCGCGACGCCCACCTGCTCTGCGTGCTCGGCCAGGTGGAGACGGCCCAGGGCCGCCACCCGGAGGCGTACGCGGCCTTCGACGCCGCGCTGGAGCTCGATCCCGACCTGGCCGCCGCGTGGGGGAGCCGGGCCGTGCTCGCCTTCGAACGCGGCGACCCCGACGGCGCGCTGTCCGACCTGACCCGCGCGCTGAAGCTGACGGAGACGGCCGAGCTGCTGTTCAACCGGGCGATGGTCCACCGGGAGCTGGGACGGGCGAGGGAGGCCAGACAGGACCTGCTCAGAGCCGCCGAGCTGGCCCCCGGCGATCCGGACGTCGGGCGGGCGCTGGCCGAGGGGTGAGGAGATGGGCGGCCGGTACTGGCTCCTCCTGGGAGCCTTCCTCGCCTCCTCGCTCGGCACCTGGATCTACCGGCTGGCCCTGCCGCTGCTCGTCTACGACCTGACCGGGTCGGCGCTCGGCACGGGGCTGGTCTACGTGACCGAGTACCTGCCGTACCTGCTGCTGGGGATGTTCGGCGGGGTGATCGCCGACCGGTTCGACCGGCGGCGGGTGCTGGTGCTGGGCGACCTGGCGTCGGGGGCCGTCACCGTCGTGCTCGCCGTCCTGGTCACGGCCGGTGTGTCCCGGTTGTGGCCGATCTACGTGGTGGCGTTCCTGCTGACCTGCGTGGACCCGCTCTACCAGCCGGCGTTCCGGTCGATCGTGCCCTCGCTGGTGGAGGTGGCGCGGCTGCCGCAGGCCAACGCCCGGCTGCACATCGGCGAGCACGCGGTCAACATGGCCGGGCCGGTGATCGGCGGCGCGCTGGTGGTGAACTTCGGCTACCAGGTGGCCGTCTACGCCGACGCGGGCACGTTCCTGCTGTCGGCGCTGCTGATCTCGCTGATCAGGACCGCGCCCGCGGCCGCTGCGGCGGTGCGGGGGCGGTCGGTGGTCGCCGACATGCGCGAGGGCCTGCGCTTCCTGACCGGCGGCGACCGGGTGGTGCTCACCACCGCCCTGTCCGCCGCGGCCTGCAACTTCGGCGTCTGGCTGCTGCTGGCGGGGCTGGTGTACTACCTCAGCTCGTACCACGGGTTCACGCCCGGGGAGATCGGCGTCGTCTACGCCTTCCAGGGGGCGGGCGCGGTGCTCGGGGCGGTGCTGGGCGGCAGGCTGGTGTCCAGGTGCCGGCCGGGCCCGCTGATCTGCTGGGCCATCGTGGCCGGGGGCCTGTCGATGCTGGCCATGATCCCGGCCAGGGGGCCGGTGCTGATCGGGCTGGCCTGGATGGGGCAGTTCGCGGCCGCCGGGACCTCGATCGTGGCGAGCATGACCGTCCGCCAGCTGCTCGTCCCCGACCATCTGCTCGGACGGGTGCTCGGCACGGCCAGGATGATCGCGTTCTTCTCCATCCCGATCGCCTCGCTGGTCACGGGGGTGTTCGAGTCGGCGGTGCGGAACGCGTACGCGTTGATGGCCTTCGCCGGGGTGAGCTGGCTGGCGATCGCGGCGGGCGTGGCGCTGTCGCCGATGCGCCGGGTCAGCCTCGCGCGGCTGCGAGCGGCCCGATCGGCACCACGAGAGGGGTCCCCGCGACCGGATCCTCGATGACCTTCGCGTCCAGCTCGAACACCTCGCGCAGCAGCTCCTCGGTCAGCACCTCGTGCGGGGCGCCGGCGGCCACGACCTTGCCGGCGCGCATGGCCACCAGCCGGTCGGCGTAGCGCGCGGCCAGGTTGAGGTCGTGCAGGACCATGACGACCGTGCGGCCGGCCTGCTCGTGCAGGTGCCGGACGAGCTCCAGCACCTCCACCTGGTGGGCCAGGTCGAGGAACGTGGTGGGCTCGTCGAGCAGCAGCAGGTCGGTGCCCTGGGCCAGGGCCATGGAGATCCACGCCCGCTGCCGCTGGCCGCCCGACAGCTCGTCGAGCGGGCGTTCGGCGAGGTCGGCCAGGCCGGTCATGGTCAGCGCCGCGGCGACGGCCGACTCGTCGTCGGAGGACCACTGCCGGTACCACGTCTGGTGCGGATGCCGTCCCCGGGCCACCAGGTCGGCCACGGTGAGCCCTTCGGGGGCCGAGGGCGCCTGCGGCAGCACGCCGAGGATCTTGGCCACCTCGCGGGTGGGGATGGCGTCGATGCGCTTGCCGTCCAGCAGCACCTGGCCGCCCTGGGGCTTGAGCAGGCGGCCGAGCGCGCGCAGCAGGGTGGACTTGCCGCAGCCGTTCGGGCCGATGATGGTGGTCACCGTGCCCGCCTCGACGCCCAGGTCGAGGCCGTCCACGATGGTCCGGTCGCCGTAGCCGAGCTTGACGCCCGCGGCCTGCAGCCTCATTTGCGTGCCCTCCAGATCAGGTGGATCAGGTACGGTGCGCCCAGCACGGCCGTGACGATGCCGACGGGCAGCTCGATCGGGGAGAAGACGGTCCGGGCGATCAGGTCGGCGCCCGCGGTGAGCGCGGCCCCGGTGACCGCCGAGCACAGCAGCGGCGGCCGGGCCGAGCGGGTCAGCCGGAGCGCGATCTGCGGCGCGGCCAGGGCCACGAACGCGATCGGCCCGGCCGAGGCGGTGGCCACCGCCGCCAGCAGCACGGCGGCCAGGATCAGCAGGGCGCGGGCGGCGTTCACGCGCACGCCGAGGGCGGTGACCACGTCGTCGCCGAAGCGCAGCGCGTCGAGCGAGCGGGTGCCGAGCAGGGTGGCCGGGACGAGCACCGCCAGCGCGAGCGCCACGGGCACGACGTGCTCCCAGCCGCGGCCGTTGAGCGAGCCGCTGATCCAGACCATGGCCCGGCCGGTGTCGTTGACGTCGCCGACGGTCAGCAGCCAGAACTTCACGTTCGTGAACACGGCGGCCACGCCGATGCCGACCAGGACCAGGCGGTAGCCGTCCAGGCCGCGCCGCCAGGCCAGACCGTAGACGACGGACGCGCCGAGCAGGCCGCCGAGCAGGGCGAGCGCGGGGATGCCCAGGTCGGCCAGCAGGCCGCTGGTGCCGCCGTAGACGCTGCCGCTGGCCACCACGCCGGCCACGACGGTGACCGAGGCGCCGGTCGTGACGCCGAGGATCTCGGGGCTGGCCAGCGGGTTGCGGGCGATGGACTGGATGATCGCGCCGGACAGCGCGAGCGCGGCGCCGACCAGGGCGCCGGTCAGGGCGCGCGGCAGGCGCAGCTCCATGATGACGAAGTGGGCCGGGCTGTTGACGTCGAAGGTGCCCTGGAGCACCTCCGCCAGGCTCATCGGGAGGTCGCCGATGCGCATGTTCAGCGCCATGAGCACGACCAGGAGCGCCAGGCCGGTCACGCCGACGGCGACGGCGCGCGGGCGCAGCCGCCAGGACAGGGCGCCGAGGCGCAGGGGGAGCGCGGTCATAGCCGTACCGGCTTTCTGCGGCGGACCAGGGCGACGAAGAAGGGCGCGCCGATCAGCGCGAGGACCACGCCGACCTCCAGCTCGCCCGGAGGGGCGACCACGCGGCCGATCACGTCGGCGACCAGCAGCAACGCCGCCCCGACCAGCCCCGAGTACGGCAGCAGCCACCGGTGGTCGGTGCCCGACAGCGACCGGGCCAGGTGCGGCACGATCAGGCCCACGAACGCCAGCGAGCCGCAGGCCGCCACCGCCGCGCCTGACAGCAGGGTGACGGCGGCGACGCCGACCGTCCTGGTCAGGGCGATGTTCTGGCCGAGCGAGCGGGCGACGTCCTCGCCGAGCGACAGGGCGTTCAGGCCCGGGGCGTTGACCAGGGCGAGCAGCAGGCCGGCGAGGATGAACGGGAGCACCTGCCAGACCACGTCCGGGCCCCTGGCGGCGATGGAGCCGGACTGCCAGAAGCGGAAGACGTCCATGGCCTGCTCGTCGAGGAGCACGATGGCCGAGGTCATGGCGTACAGCAGGGCGCTGACCGCGGTGCCGGCCAGGGCCAGCGTGACCGGGGTGGGGCCGCCCCTGCCGCCCGTCATGCCGAGCGCGAACACCGCCACGCTCGCCACCAGCGCGCCCGCCAGGCCGAACCAGATGTAGGCGAGCAGGCTGGAGGCGCCGAGCAGGATGATCGAGGCCACCATGGCGAACGCCGCGCCCTGCGTGACGCCCAGCAGGCCGGGGTCGGCCAGCGGGTTGCGCGTGTGGCCCTGCATGAGGGCGCCCGCGACGCCGAGCGCGATCCCGGCCAGCACCCCCAGCACGGTACGCGGCACGCGCAGCGAGCGGATGATGATGTCGTTCTCGCTGCCCGTGGGCGCGGTGAGAGCCTGCCAGGCGTCGCCCGGCGGCACGGACTTCGAGCCGACCGTGATGCTCAGCACCACCCCGGCCGCGACGGCGGCGAGGAGGAGGAGCAGGAGGACGAGCCGCCGGCGCCGGATGCCGTGGAGGCGGGGCGCGAGCGCGGTCACCAGTTTCCTCCCCTTGTTTGCCCGATCGTGGTGAAGTATGCCAGGTTAGGCAGGGCTAACCTAATTTAGGTTCGCCTTACTTCAAGAAAGGGTTCCGATGAGAGCGTGGCGGGTGCTGGCCGGTGTGCTGCTGGTGGCGGGGGTGGCCGCGTGCGGCTCGACGGAGCCGGCGGCCAAGCCGTCGGCCGACCCGGCGGCCAGGACGATCGAGCACGCGATGGGCTCGACCAAGATCTCCGGGCAGCCCAAGCGGGTCGTCGCGCTCGACCAGAGCTTCGTGGACGCGGTGCTCACGCTGGAGACCCCCGTGATCGGCTACACCACCTACCGGTCGATCGACACCAAGCTGCCCGACTACCTCGGCCCGCTCGTCGCCCGGTACGGCAAGGAGGCGACCCCGGTCGGCACCCTGGAGCAGCCCAGCCTGGAGAAGATCGCCGCGCTCAAGCCCGACCTGATCGTCTCGGCCAAGGTCCGGCACGAGGCCCTGTACGACAAGCTGTCGAAGATCGCGCCGACGGTCTTCAGCGAGACGACCGGCGCCATCTGGAAGGAGAACCTGCGCCTCATGGGCCGCGCCCTGGGCAAGGAGGACCTGGCCGACTCCCGGATCAAGGCGTTCGAGCAGCGCGCGGCCACGATCGGGGCCGCGATCAAGGAGAAGGCGGGCGGGAAGCTGCCGACCGTCTCGATCGTGCGCTTCGCCGGTGAGCCCACCGTCCGGCTCTATGTCGAGAAGTCGTACTCCGGGGTGGTGCTGAAGGACGTCGGCTTCCCCCGCCCCGAGGGCCAGCCGACCAAGGACGACGCCATCGCCGTGGACGTCAGCCAGGAGCGCATCGCCGACCTCGACGCCGACCACATCTTCGTCGCCACCTACCCGGACCCGGCCAGCGACGGCCCCAAGGAGAAGTTCGTCGGCAACCCGCTGTGGGGCCGGCTCAAGGGGGACAAGCACGAGGTCAGCGACCTGACCTGGATGAGCGCCGTGGGCGTCCAGGGCGCCCACGCCATCCTGGACGACCTGGCCAAGACCTTCTCGGTCGACCCCGCCAAGGCCGCCTAGGCTCCGGCGCTCAGCGCGGCAGGAACGTCCGCAGGTCGGCCAGGTGCGGTTCGAGGTCGAGCCCCTGGCCGGCCAGCCATTCCGGGTTGTCGTAGGTGCCCTTGTAGCGGTCGCCGCGGTCGCAGATCAGGGTGACGACGCTGCCCTGGACGCCTGATTCGCGCATCTCCCTGACGAGCTCGACGCACGCGGCCATGTTCGTCCCCGTGGAGCCGCCGACGTCCAGGCCGGTGACCTCGCGGGTCCAGTGCATGGCGGCGATCGAGCGGGCGTCGGGGACGGCGATCATGCGGTCGATCACGCCGGGCAGGAACGACGGCTCCACCCGGGGACGCCCGATGCCCTCGATCCGCGACCCCGAGGCCGTCACCGCGGGGTCGCCGGAGACCCAGCCCGGGTAGAACGCCGAGCCCTCCGGGTCGACCACGGCAAGGCGGGTGGGGTGGCGGCGGTAGCGGATGTAGCGGCCGATCGTGGACGACGTGCCTCCGGTGCCGGCGCCCACGACGATCCAGGCGGGCTCGGGGTGCGGTTCCATGGACATCTGGGAATAGATCGACTCGGCGATGTTGTTGTTGCCACGCCAGTCGGTCGCGCGTTCGGCGTAGGTGAACTGGTCCATGAAGTGGCCCCCGGTCTCGGCGGCCAGCCGGTGAGATTCGTCATAGATCGCCCCGGGGTCGGCGACGAGGTGACATTTCCCGCCGTAGAACTCGATGAGGTGGCACTTCTCGGGCGACGTGGACGCGGGCATGACGGCGATGAACGGCAGGCCGAGCAACCGGGCGAAATACGCCTCGCTGACCGCGGTCGAGCCGCTGGACGCCTCCACGATCGTGGTGGCCGGGCCGATCCAGCCGTTGGCGAGGCCGTACAGGAACAGGGACCGTGCGAGCCGGTGCTTGAGTGAACCGGTCGGGTGCACCGATTCGTCTTTCAGGTAGAGGTTTACGCCCCAGTGCGAGGGAAGCGGAAAGACGTGCAGGTGAGTGTCACAACTTCGGTTGGCGTCGGCCTCCACCTTGCGGATGGCCTCCGCCACCCACCGACGTGTCCCCGTGTCGTGACGGTCCACAGATTCCATGTCCATACGCTATCCCCTGTGACTCTGACCACTATTCCTACGAAATTGGGTGGGTAGTGTTATGATAATGAGACTTGTCCGGCCGTGGACGTGACCACGCACGCCGCGAGCAGATGGACGACAAACCCCTTCTGACCTATGCGGACTCTCCTAACGCGTCCCTTACCTGGGAGTTGCGAGGATGAGGAATGCTGTCAGGCGGCTTGTGCCGAACGGGGGATAGCGCAAGGGGGAATGAATTGATCACTATGACCGATGAGCAGCGTCAGGACTGGTTCGAGCGCGATGTCGTGCCCGTGACGTCGCAGCTGTTCGCTTCCGCCATGCGCCTGACCCGTAACGCCGCCGATGCCGAGGACCTGGTGCAGGAGACGGTCGCCAAGGCGTACACGTCCTATCACCAGTTCCGTGAGGGCACCAACCTCAAGGCGTGGCTGCACCGCATCCTCACCAACAACTTCATCAACGACTACCGCAAGAAGCAGCGCTCGCCGAAGTTGTCGGCCGCCGAGGACATCGAGGACTGGCAGCTGCACGCCGCCGAGTCCCACACCTCGACGGGCCTGCGCTCGGCCGAGACCGAGGCGCTCGACCGGCTGCCCGACAGCGTCGTGATGAACGCCCTGCGCTCCCTGCCCGAGGACTTCCGCGTGGCCGTCTACCTGGCCGACGTCGAGGGGTTCGCGTACAAGGAGATCGCCGAGCGCATGGGGACGCCCATCGGCACCGTGATGTCCCGTCTGCACCGTGGCCGCCGCCAGCTCCGCGGCATGCTGGAGGACTACGCGCGGGAGGAGGGCGCCGTGCGCCTTCCCGCCCCCCGCGCCGCGGCCTAGGGAGAGTCCAGGGACAGGCGAAGGCGGACGCGTAACAGGCCGCCTTCGTCGCGCAGCTGCACCCGGTCGCAGAGCTGCCGGCTGATCCAGAGCCCGTACCCCCGCGGGGACTCGGGCTCCGGCGGTATGTAGCCCGGCAGGGGGTCGTCGAGCGCCCCGCCGGGATCGGCGATCTCGCAGACGAGGTCGCGCTCCTCCACCCACATCGTGATCGTGCCGAACCCGGCGCCGTGCTCGACGCAGTTCGCGGCGATCTCCGAGACGCTGAGCACCAGCGAGGAGATGAGATTGCGGTCCATGCCGGCCGTCCTGGCGTAGTCGCCGACGGTCTGGCGCAGGCGCTTGAGCTCGCGGGCCGTGAACCGCACCAGGCACGCCCCGGGGCCCGGCTCCGGGAACGGCGCGTCGTCGCCGTCGAGCACCAGCTCGTGGGGCTGCACGAACCGCCCGCTGGCCGCCTCACCCCCCGCCCCCAGCACCAGGGGATGGACGACCGGGGTGAGCTCGCGGACGGGCTCGGGGACGTCGCGCAGGTCGTACAGGCACAACATGACGGACGGGGCCGCGGCCAGGGCGGCGTTGACGACCGAGTCGTAGCGGATGAGGTCCTGGATCCGCGGCTCGCTGAGATCGGTCCAGACGGGCTCGCCGACGACCAGGGTGGGCCGGCCGCGCGTGTACTCGTGGTAGGCGGCCAGCATCCGGTGGGGGTGGCCGTACCAGGCGCCGGCCGGGCGGCTGTCGATGCGCCGCGCGTCGCCGTCGAGGGCCTCGGCCAGCAGCGCCAGCCGGTCGGGGCGGTTGACGACCAGCACGCGCCGGTCTTCGTCCAGCGCGGTGCGCACGCGCGGCACGACGAGGTCGAGGAAGGCCCGATCGGAGTCGTACGGTACCGCGACGTGCTTCAGCGACTGTGCCCGCTCACGGCGCACGGCCGAAACGTAACAAGGGCGGCCCGGCCGCGCAACGGCGGAAGCCGACCAATAACGTCGAACGGCCTGCGCGTGACTCACCGGAGTTTGATGATTACTCCATGTCTTGGACGGCTGATGCCCGTTGCTGGGTACATCTGTTGTGTACGGAAACGTCGGCAGGGGGTGGCGTGTGACCGAAGCCCGCGCGGCGGCGGAGAAACTCCAGGCGGAGCTGCACGGGCTGGGAGTCACCAGCGCGTACGAGGTGGGGGACGGAGCGACCATCTCGGTCTGGATAGGTCTCGTCGTGCACTACAGGGACGGTTTTTACCGTTGGCAGGAAGGTCCGGTTAAACGTCGTCATCTGGGTACGGATCCGGTTGGATGTGCCATGCGCGTGGCGCGCCGCTACAAGGAGCTGCACGCGGATATCCCACTCTGGTGGGACGACCTGGCCAGGGAACTACGGGGGAGACCGGTCCAGGACTATCCGTAAGGCCCCCGCGTGCGGTGTTTCGGGGGAAAACATGCGCATTTGGGCTTTGCCATTCGTCCTGATCGTTCTCGTGGGCTGCGCCGTCCAGCCGGTGCCGCGCCGACATTCCGCCATGATCCGGCCACAGGTCAGTCCTGAGGTCCTGGCCAAGCGGCTGATCGCGCAGCAGGCCGACTGGCCGCGCAGCCGCCGGTTCGACTGCGGCAAGATCAAGTGTGTGGCCCTGACCTTCGACGACGGTCCAGGGCCCTACACCGGCAAGCTGCTCGACCTGTTGCGCCAGCGCCACGTCAAGGCCACGTTCTTCGTGCTGGGGGAGATGGTGGCCGCCGACAGCGGCGGCCGGATCACCCGTCGCATCGTGGACGAGGGCCACGAGATCGGCAACCACTCCTGGTCCCACCCGTCGCTGACCGGCCTGTCCCGCGACGGGGTGCGCAACGAGCTGGGGCACACCGACGAGCTCGTCCACCGGCTGACCGGGGTCAAGATGCGGGTGATGCGCCCGCCGTACGGCAGCACCGACGAGGCCGTCGCCGCCGAGACCCGCCGCGAGGGCCTGGCCCAGATCCTGTGGGACGTCGACACCCTCGACTGGCTGCACCGCGAGCCCGCCGCCGTGGTCAGGCGGGCCGACACCGCCAAGGCCGGGTCGATCGTGCTCATGCACGACATCCACCCCACCACGGTCGAGGCCGTGCCGAAGGTGATCGACACGCTGGCCAAGAAGGGCTACACGTTCGTCACGATCTCGGAACTGTACGGCCGCCCGCCCACGCCGGGGCGCACGTACACCGCACGGTGAGCGGCATGGCACGCTTGGGCCATGGCTTTCACCGGCTTCCCCGACGAGGCGTTCATCTTCTACGAGGGCCTTGAGGCGGACAACTCCAAGCACTACTTCACCCGCCACAAGCACCTCTACGAGGACGCGGTCCGCGCGCCCATGACGGAGCTCACCGACGAGCTGGCCGCCGAGTTCGGCCCGGCCCAGCTCTTCCGGCCCTACCGTGACGTGCGCTTCTCCAAGGACAAGACGCCGTACAAGACCCATCAGGGCGCCTTCGTCGATCTGATGCCCGGCATCGGCTACTACGTCGAGATCAGCGCCGCCGGCCTGTACGTCGCCGGCGGCCGCTACACCCAGGCCCCCGACCAGATCGCCCGCTACCGCGCGGCCGTGGACGAGGACGTCACCGGCAAGCCGCTGGAGTCGATCGTCGCCCGGCTGGCCGACGCCGGCTACACGATCGGCGGCGACCGGCTGAAGACCAGGCCGCGCGGCTTCGACGAGGACCATCCGCGCATCGAGCTGCTGCGCCACAGGTCCCTGTTCGCGGGCGTGCGCCACGAGCCGGAGCCGTGGGTGCACACGGCCGAGGTGCGCGGGCGCGTCGAGCGGGCCTGGCGCGACTTCGCCGCGCTGATCGACTGGCAGTGCGCGCACGTCAGGGGCAGCGAGCTGCCGCGCCGCTGAGCGTCACCGCTGGCCCGTCGTGACCTGGTCGCCCTTCAGGATGCGGTCGACCGTCTGCCCGGCCGCCGAGCTGGCCGCCGTCGTGCCCACGGCCAGCGCCAGGGCCAGGGTCGGCGCGGCCAGGCTGCGCACGCTGCGCAGGTTGCGCACCCTGGCCCACGGCTCGCCGGCCAGGTGCATGATCCGCCACTCCCAGAACAGCCCGAGCCCGACGCAGACCATCATCACCTGCCCCACCACGATGGCCACGACCTGCGCCTTGTCGAGGGCGCCGATGTCCGGCTCGACCAGCGTCGACAGGTAGCCGGCCAGGCTGGTCAGCAGGGCCGCGACGGCCAGGTGCAGCGCCTTGGTCATCGGCTGGGTGCCCCGGACGCACGGGTAGAAGTAGCCGAACAGGAAGCCGAACGCGGGCAGGGTGAGCAGGTAGCGGCCGTCGAAGAGGAAGCTGGTCAGGTCCGCGCCCTCCGGCCGGCCGTGGACCAGCGCGAAGGGCAGGCTCAGCAGCAGGCTGACGGTGAACGCCGACACGCCGCTGTGCCAGGGCGTGCAGCCGGCCGCCGTGGCGAAGGCGGTCTCGGGATGGCGGCCGTGCTCGCGCAGCGCCGACTCCAGAGCCTGCCGCCGCTGGTCGAACTCGGCCATCGACATGTCCGCGGCCAGCCTGGTCCGTCCGGCGCGGTACAGCTCCTGCTCGGCGAGCAGCAGCAGGCGCCGGTGCAGGGCCGCGCGGACGAACTGCCGGTGCTCCTCCTGCGTGTCCGGTTCCACGACGGACGCGGGCGGCCCGGCGAGCAGCCAGCGCGCGGTCAGCCAGGCCACGAGCGAGGTGATCGCCAGCAGCGGCAGCGGCACGTCGATGTCGGCCAGCGTCGTGCTGCCGCCGGGCGTGATGTAGAGCACCATCAGCACGACGACCATCGTCGACTCGGCGGCCGGGTCGCGCACGGCCGCCACCCGGCAGCCCAGCCGCCACAGCCGCAGCACCAGCATCACGAACCCGAGCAGCAGCAGCCCGAGCACCCCGCGGACCAGCGGGTCCAGCGGCAGGCTGCCGATCGTCGGGACGGCCGCGCGGGGCAGGGCCAGGCTCCACGACCCCGCGTCCAGCCATTCCGTGGGCCAGCCCTGCACGAGCAGGCTCACCACGACCGCGCCCACCACCGCGCTCCGGCTCCACCGCCTGGTCGCCACGGTCACCGCGGCCACGGGGATCATCGCCCAGCTCAGCGCCAGCAGCAGCCGGACGCTGTCGGGCGGGTACACGCCGTCCAGCAGCGCCCGCAGCCACAGGGCCAGCGCCAGCAGCCCGACCGCGGCCTCGGCCCACAGCGCGGCCAGGCGGACGACCACCGGCCTGACCCCGAGGTCCACGCTGAAGCCGACCGCCGCGCCCGCCGCCGCCAGGGCCGCGACGGCTCCGCCGGTCAGCAGCACGCGTCCGGGGAGCTGGCCGTGCAGCCACGACCAGCTCAGCATGCCGATCCCGACCAGCAGGCCGAGCCCGGTCACCGTGAGCAGGTCCCGGCCGGTCCACGGCGGGCTGGTGGGCAGCACCCGTCCGGCGTGCCGCAGGGCCATCACCGGCACGGCGACGAACAGGATCACGTACCCGACCGGCGACCACTCCGCGGCGACCAGCGGGATCAGCAGGGCCGGCGCGGCGATGGCCAGGCCGACGACCAGCTCCCTGTTGGGCACCCGCTGCCACCACCGCCGGCCGAGCGAGCGCACCAGGAACACCGCCAGCGCGCACGCCGTGAGCACGCCGAGCGCGGTGGCCCAGGAGAAGTCGTCCTCCTCGGCGACGTCGGGGAAGCCGTAGGAGCCGGGGGCCAGCGTCAGGCTCACCGGGTACGCGCCGACGGAGAACCGCAGCAGGCCGCGCTCCTGCCGTTCCGGCTGGATGCCCTCGACGCGCAGCACGGTCCACTCGCCGGGCAGCACGGTGACCGCGCGCTCCACGACGATCAGCGGGAGCGCGGTCGGCGAGGCGAAGTCGAGCCGGAGCAGCCCGTCGACCCTGACCTGGCGCAGCAGCGTCACCGTGAACTCGGCCGTGACGTGCCCAGGCGAGGAGACGATGAGCGGCGCGAGCCGGGTGGTGGGCGCCAGGCTCTGGCCGTCCGCCTTGAGCGCGCCGAACCCGGAGTCGGTCACCTGCGGCAGCGTGCCGGGGAAGCCGCCGCCCTGGCGCAGCGCCTCGGCCAGCGGGTCGTCGGGGCGCAGGCCCAGCCGGTGCCTGACGGTGATCCTGACCTGACGCTGCCGGGGGTCGATCCGCCCCTCGGGGACGGCGTCGAGGTCGGCCGCGCGGGCCCGGGCGACCGAGACCTCGGTGGCGGCCGTACGGGCCCATCCGGCGGCCGGGTCGGCGCGGGCGGCGGCGGCCGCCCAGGGGTTGGTCACGACGGTGCTCTTGGGCCTGTCGGACCCGGTCACGGGTCTGGCTGCGATGGTGCACCAAACAATCGCCCCGAACGACACCAGAGCCAGCCCGAATGAAAGTGCCATCCGGAGCTTTCCCACAATTGGGATGATTCTCCGGCATGGCGAAATGTTCTATGGCATAGGGTCACGGTGTTATCACAGATGGTCTCATGACCACGTTTCTTTACACCGTGACCCGGGAGAGGCGTTCCATCGCGCGTGCTCGGGCCGCCCGTTGACAGGCCCCTCTGACACGGAAACCGCGTGCCACCGGAAAAGGTGACACGCGGCCGTGGTGCGGAGAGAACGAATCAGGCGCGCTTGGCGCGGGCCGCGGCGCGGCCGCGGGCGGCGGCGTCGAGCACGACCTTGCGGATGCGGACCGCGTCGGGCGTGATCTCCACGCACTCGTCCTCGCGGATGAACTCCAGCGCCTGCTCCAGCGAGAGCGTCCGCGGCGGGATGACCTTCTCGGTCTCCTCGCTCGTGGACGAGCGCATGTTCGTGAGCTTCTTCTCCTTGGTGATGTTCACGTCCATGTCGTCGGAACGCGAGTTCTCACCGATGATCATGCCCTCGTAGACCTCGGTGGTCGGCGAGACGAACAGCGTGCCGCGCTCCTGGAGGTTGAGCATGGCGAACGCGGTCACCGGGCCCGACCGGTCGGCCACCAGCGAGCCGTTGTTGCGGGTGCGCAGCTCGCCGAACCACGGCTCGTAGGAGTCGAAGACGTGGTGGACCAGGCCGGTGCCGCGGGTCTCGGTCAGGAACTCGGTGCGGAAGCCGATCAGGCCGCGGGCCGGGACCACGAACTCCATGCGGATCCAGCCGGTGCCGTGGTTGGTCATGTGCTCCATGCGGCCCTTGCGGACGGCCAGGAGCTGGGTGACCGCGCCGAGGTACTCCTCCGGGCAGTCGACCGTCAGGCGCTCGACCGGCTCGTGCACCTTGCCGTCGATGGTCTTGGTGACCACCTGCGGCTTGCCGACGGTCAGCTCGTAGCCCTCGCGGCGCATCTGCTCGACGAGGATGGCCAGCGCCAGCTCACCGCGGCCCTGCACCTCCCAGGCGTCGGGACGGTCGGTGGGCAGCACGCGCAGCGACACGTTGCCGACCAGCTCCTTGTCGAGCCGGTCCTTGACCATGCGGGCGGTGACCTTCGAGCCCTTGACCTTGCCGACCAGCGGCGAGGTGTTGGTGCCGATCGTCATCGAGATCGCCGGCTCGTCGACCGTGATCAGCGGCAGCGGGCGCGGGTCCTCCGGGTCGGCCAGCGTCTCGCCGATCATGATCTCGGGGATGCCCGCGATGGCGATGATGTCGCCGGGGCCGGCCTCCTCGGCCGGCTTGCGCTCCAGCGCCTCGGTCATCAGCAGCTCGGTGATCTTCACCTTCTGGATCGTGCCGTCGGTGCGGCACCAGGCGACCTGCTGGCCCTTGCGCATGACGCCCTGGTGGATCCGGCACAGCGCGATGCGGCCCAGGTAGGAGGAGGCGTCGAGGTTGGTGACGTGCGCCTGCAGCGGGGCGCTGGGGTCGTACGTGGGCGCCGGGATCGTCGACTTGATGATGTCGAACAGCGGCTCCAGGTCCTCCGAGTCGGGCATGCCGCCGTCGTCGGGACGGTTCATGGAGGCGCGGCCGGCCTTGGCCGAGGCGTAGACGATCGGGAAGTCGATCTGCTCCTCGGTGGCGTCGAGGTCCATGAAGAGCTCGTAGACCTCGTCGACGACCTCCTTGATGCGGGCGTCGGGGCGGTCGACCTTGTTGATGCACAGGATGACCGGCATCTTGGCGGCGAACGCCTTGCGCAGCACGAACCGGGTCTGCGGCAGCGGGCCCTCGGAGGCGTCGACCAGCAGCACCACACCGTCGACCATGGAAAGGCCGCGCTCGACCTCGCCGCCGAAGTCGGCGTGGCCGGGGGTGTCGATGATGTTCAGGGTCATGCCGCCGTGCTGGACGGCGGTGTTCTTGGCGAGAATGGTGATGCCCTTCTCGCGCTCCAGGTCGTTGGAGTCCATGACCCGGTCGTCGACGTCCTGGTTCGCGCGGAAGGCCCCGGACTGCCAGAGCATGGCGTCGACCAGTGTGGTCTTGCCATGGTCGACGTGCGCGATGATCGCGATGTTCCGCAGGTCGTCGCGGCTGTTCAAAGGCATGATGACTTCTCGCTCTGTGTCGTGGGGGCGGCCGCGCGAAGTCGCGACCCACCAAGTCTAGTTGATCCCCTCTCGTGACAAGAGCGGGACAAGGCGTCTGCGGCGCTGTAGGGGTGAACGCATCGGCCGGCGCGTCTGATTCCCGGCGTCCCGCATGGATCATGGGCAGAGGGGCAATGAGCAACCGTGAGGGACGAAGGGCTGGTGCTGCTCGTCGCGTGGGGGCAGTTCGCGCTGCTCCTGGGGCTGCTGGCCTATTTCCTGCTGCGAGGCCGCACATGAGGCGGGTGGCGGCGCTGCTCGTGCTGCTCGTGGCCGCCGCCGGTTGCGTGAGCCCGGCCTGGGACGACCACGACTACGCGCTCAAGGCCGAGCAGTCCGACGAGAGCGTCTCCTCCATCGTCCAGGTCGTCCGCCTGGCCGTCCAGAACTCCCACCGGCTGACCAGGCCGTACCTCAAGGTCGTGCTCACCGACGCGGCCGGCGAGCTCGACGCGGTCGGCGACCAGTTCGGCGGGGTCCAGCCGCCGTCCGAGCGGTCCGACCAGGTGCGCGACCGGCTGCTCGACCGCATCCAGCGGGCCGAGGAACTGGTGGACGACCTGCTCATCCAGGTACGCCGGGACCGGATCAAGGACCCCGCCCAGGCGGTGCGGGAGCTGGAGGCGCTGGGGTGAAGAAGCTCTTCGCCGTCACGCTCGGCATCCTCAGCGCCGTCGGCGGCTTCGTGGACATCGGCGACCTCGTGGCCAACTCGCTGGTCGGAGCCCGGTTCGGGATGTCGCTTGCGTGGGTCGTGGTGGTCGGCGTGGTGGGCATCTGCCTGTTCGCCGAGATGTCCGGCAGGATCGCCGCGGTCTCCGGCCGGCCGGTCTTCGACCTCGTCCGCGAGCGGCTCGGACCGCGGGCGGGCCTGCTCAACCTGGGGGCGTCGTTCCTCATCAACCTGCTCACGCTGGCCGCGGAGATCGGCGGCGCGTCGCTCGCCCTGGAGCTGGCCACCGGCGTCAACTACCTGCTGTGGGTGCCGGGGGTGGCGCTGGTCGCCTGGCTGGTGATGTGGCGGGTCAAGTTCGAGACCATGGAACGGGTGTTCGGGCTGGCCGGGCTGGCGCTGGTGGTGTTCGGGGTGGCGGCGTGGCAGCTCGGCCCCGACTGGGGGCAGCTGGGCAGCCAGCTCGCCGCGCCGCCGCAGGCCGAGGGGGCGGCGACCTACTGGTACTACGCGGTCGCGCTGCTCGGCGGCGCGATGACCCCGTACGAGGTGTTCTTCTTCTCCTCCGGCGGCGTCGAGGAGCGGTGGACGCGCCAGGACCTGGTGACCGCCCGCGCCAACGTGTTCGTCGGCTTCCCGCTCGGCGGCCTGTTGTCGCTGACCATCATGGTCTGCGCCGCCGCGGTGTTCCTGCCGGCGCAGATCCAGGTGGAGTCGCTGGCGCAGATGGTGCTGCCGGTGGGCGTCGGGCTGGGCAAGGTCGGGCTGGCGATGGCGATCTTGGGGGTGTTCGCGGCCACGTTCGGCGCGACGCTGGAGACCGCGCTGTCGTCGGGGTACACGCTCAGCCAGTACTTCGGCTGGCGGTGGGGCAAGCGGGTGCGGCCGAGGGACGCCGCCAGGTTCCACGTCGTGGTGCTGGTCGCGGTCGTGCTGGCCGCGGCGCTCATCCTGACGACCGTCGACCCGGTCATGGTGACGGAGTACTCGCTGGTGTTCTCGGCCGCCGCGCTGCCGTTGACGTACCTGCCCGTGCTGATGATCGCCAACGATCCCGACTACATGAACGACCGGGTCAACAGCCGGTTCACCAACGCCGTCGGCACCGCGTACATGATCCTGCTGTCGGTGGTCGCGGTGGCGGCGATCCCGCTGCTGATCGCCACGAAGGCGGGCCAATGAGGGCCCGGGAGCTCCACGCCGACCTGCACCTGCTCGACCGGCAGGTGGTCGGCGCGGACGACGGCGAGCCCGTGTGCAAGGTGGACGACCTGGAGCTGGCCGGCGACCCGCCGTACGTGGCGGCCCTGCTCGCCGGGCCGCTCGCGCTCGCCCCCCGCATCGGCGGCCTGCCCGGCTGGCTGATGAGCTCGGTGACCACGCTGTTCCGGCCCGAGGAGCACCCGCAGCCCCGGCGCATCCCGATGCACCTGGTCACCGAGATCGGCAGCGCGATCAAGGTGAGCGGCGAGCTCGCCGAGCCCGCACTCGAACGCTGGGCGCGGGAGAACGTGATCGCCCGGATCCCCGGCAGCGGCGGCGGGCGCCGGCCCGGCGGAGAGGTCGTGCACGCCGCTGGCCCCGCCCCGAGGATCAGCTGGTTCAAGGGCCGCACGGTGACCGACGCGGCCGGCGAGGCGGTCGGCAGGGTCGCCGACGTGTGGCTGTGCCAGGACGGCCCGCTGCTGATGGGCGTGCAGAACGCGTTCCGGGTCAGCGGCCTCATCGTCGTGCCGCGCCGCACCGGCAAGCTCTTCGGGTACGAGCGCGGTCCGGGCGGCCGGGCCCCCTGGCTGGTCGAGACCCTGATCAGGCGCCGGCTCAAGGGCAGCAGGCTGGTGGCCTGGGAGCAGCTGGCCTGGGAGGGCGGCTCCTGGTCGGAGGAGCCCGGCGCCGGCCTGCGCCTGAACGTGCCCGCCGACCGGCTCGCCCCCCTCGCCGAGCTGTACGAGCGCGAGCCGGGACGTACATAGCAGGTTGCACATTTGTGTGCATGGCAGGAGCCGTCGCGGTCCCTACATTGTCGTCATGACGTGGACAGAGCTGGTTATGGGCTCGGCACCGAGCAAGGGCGACCAGCCGGCGGTGAGCGACGTCAGGACCGGCGAGGTGCTGTCGTACGCGCAGTTCGCCAGGCGGGTCACCCGCGCGGCGGGCGGGCTGCGGCGCGACGGGCTGGCCTACGGCGACCGCGTCCTCATCGACCTGCCGCTCGGCGCGTCGCTGGTGGTGGCGGTCCACGCGGTGGCCTGGGCGGGCGGCGTCGCCGTGCTGGGCGGCCCCGGCCCGGTCCGCATGGTGATCACCCGCGGCCCCCGCGAGCCCGGCGGCGCCGCCGCGGACCGGGTCTACGCCTTCCGCCCCTCACCCGGCGCGCTGCCGTTCGCCGGGCTGCTCAACGCGAGCCCGCTGGAGTTCGGCCCGCTGGCGGGCGCGGCGCTGGCGCCGGGCGGCGGCCGCGTGCTCGACCACGACGAGCTCGCCGCCGACCTGCGCAACCTGGCCGCCCGCCTGGTGGTCGGCAAGGACGACGTCGTCGTCAACGCGGCCGGCGACCTGCTCAAGGGGCTGCGGGTGCTCGACCTGGCCCTGATGTCCGGCGCCCACGTGGTGATCGCCGCCAACGAGCCGACCGTCATCGGCTGCCGGGTGCTGGCCGCCGAGCGCAGGGCCACCATGGTCGTGGCGCCGTACGACGTCGCCAGGCGGCTGCTGGGAAACCCCATTCTGCGCGTTGTGGACGAAAGGGCGATCGTCAGCTCGCTTGGCCTGTGAAAAGTGCGACACTGTGGAAGAGTGTGATCCTTCGGCGACGCAGGGTGAACACATGCCAGAGGCCCCCCGGCACAATCTTCCAGCAGAGCCCAATCGGTTCGTGGGCCGCGAACGCGACCTCGACGACCTGCGCGGGCTGTTCGGCGAGACGCGCGTGGTCACGTTGTGCGGCGTCGGCGGCATCGGCAAGACCCGGCTGGCCCTGCGGGTGGCCGCCGGGCTGGTGGGCGGCTATCCCGGCGGGGTGTGGCTGGTCGAGCTGGCCAGGGTCAGCCGTCCGGAGCAGATCGTCCAGGAGATCGCCCGGGCGCTGCGGGTGCGCGAGGAGAGCGGGCGCCCGCTGCTCGACACCGTCACCGCCCGGCTGCGCGAGCTGCGCTGCCTGCTGCTGCTCGACAACTGCGAGCACCTGGTCGACGCGTGCGCCGAGCTGGCCGCCGAGCTGGTCGCCTGCTGCCCCCGGCTGAGCATCCTGGCCACCAGCCGGGAGCCGCTGCGCATCGCCAGCGAGCTGATCTGGCGGGTGCCGCCGCTCGACCTGCCCGAGATGGGGTACGCCGACGCCGAGTCGGTGCAGCTGTTCATGGACCGGGCCGCCGCCGCCGGCACCCGGCTCGGCCCCGACAGCCTGCCCGACGTGGTCCGCCTGTGCCAGGCGCTCGACGGGCTGCCCCTGGCCCTGGAGCTGGCGGCGGCCCGTACGAGCCTGCTCAGCCCCGGGCAGATCGCCGACCGGCTCGACGACCGTTTCTCGCTGCTGACCACGGGCGGCCGTACCGCCCCTGCGCGGCAGCGCACGCTGCTGGCCACCGTCGACTGGAGCTACGACCTGCTGTCGGCCAAGGAGCAGGTGCTGCTGCGCCGGCTGTCGGTCTTCGCCCGCGACTTCGACCTCGACCTGGCCGAGCAGGTCTGCGCCGAGCGGCCCATCGCCCGGGACGAGATCGTCGACCTCCTCGGCGGCCTGGTCGACAAGTCCCTCGTGCTGTGCGACGAGGAGCGCAGGCGCTACCGCATGCTGGAGACGATCAAGCGGTACGCGATGAAGCGGCTGGAGCGGGCCGGCGAGCGCGAGGACGTCCGCGAGCGGCATCTCACCGTCCTGTGCGACCTGCAGGAACGCCACTTCACGACCGAGATGGTCCGGCCGGGCGTGCCCTGGCCGGAGCGGCTGGAGTGCCTGACGGCCAGCAAGCAGCTCCTCGACGACCAGCGGGCCGCCCTCGACTGGGCCGCCGAGTCCGGCAACGCGCGGCTGGGCCTGCGCCTGTGCGCCGCCAGCACCGCCCTGCTGCCCATCTCCGGCAACCTGACCGAGATCGTCGGCTGGATCGAGCGGCTGCTCTCGCTCGACCTCGAACCCGTGCCCGACGGGCAGGTCGCGCAGGGCAAGGCGTACCTCGCCTACGGGCTGGAGGCCCGCGACGAGCTCAGCCGGTCGCTGGAGGTGGCCACGGAGAGCCTGGCGGGGCTGGGCGAGGAGAACGTGTTCACCCGCTGCGTCATGCACAGCCTCGTGGTCGTCGTCCTGCTCCGCATGGGCCGCATCGACGAGGCGCTGCACCACGCCGAGCGCGGCCTGGCCGAGGCCACCGAGTCGGGCGACGCCTGGAACCAGGCGGCGGGGCTGGCCGGGCTGTCGGCGGTGGCGCTGACCAGGGGCCGGCTGCGCGAGGCCCAGCGGCTGGGCGACGAGGCCCTGGCACGGGCGCGCGAGCACGGCCACCGCTGGCTCATGGCCAGGATGGCCGCCCAGCTCGGCGCCGTGGCCGAGGCCCGCGGCGACTTGGAGACCGCCAAGTCCCGCTACGAGCTGGCCGTCCCGTGGTTGTGCGAGCTGGGCAGCGACTCCGACCTGGCGCGCTGCCTGGCCAGGGTGGGCCGGGTCGCGGCCATGCTGGGCGAGTTCGCCGCGGCCAGGGAGCGGCTGGCCGACAGCCTCGCGCTGAGCCGGCAGACCGGCCAGCGGCAGGGGGTGGCCCGGTGCCTGGCCGGCCTGTCGGTGCTGGCCGAGCACGAGGGCGACCTCGACGGCGCGGTGCTGGCCGCCGCCGCCGCGGCCACGCTGCGCGAGTCGATCGGCCAGCACTCGGCCACGATCCGGATCGAGGAGCTGCTCTCGCGCGCCCGCGCCAAGCTCGGCGAGGGCCGCACGGCCTCCCTGTGGTCGCGCGGCCGGGCGATGAGCCCCGACGCCGCCGCCCGCCAGGTGCTGGCGGGGGAGCGGCCCGCGGCGCCGCCGCCCGCGCCGGCCGAGCCGGTCAGGCACTCGCTGCTGACCGTGCGCGAGCTGGAGATCGCCGGCCTGCTCACCCGCGGCCTGTCCAACCGGGCCATCGCCGAGGAGCTGGTGATCAGCCCGGCCACGGTCGCCCGGCACATCGCCAACATCATGGAGAAGCTGGGGTACACCTCGCGCGCGCAGATCGCGGTGTGGGCCGCCGAGCACCCCAGCGCTTCTGCATAGGGATCTGCATATTCCGCCCCATGTAGGCACGTGACCCCCTCCCTACCGTGGACGCCATGGATGAGCACATCGTCATGGTGGACTCCGGCACGGGCGTGGAGCTCACCGAGAAGCAACTGGACGAGCGGTCGGCGATCGCGACCGCCCAGTTGCGGCGCAGAGGGGTGCGCGCGGGCGACACGGTGCTCGTCTGCCTGCCCGTGGGGCCCGACCTGCTGGTGGCGGCGGACGCGGTGATGGCGGCGGGCGGCGTCGTCTGGCCGGTGCCCGCCGACCTCGACCGGGCCGGGCTGGGCGAGCGCATCCGGGCCAGCGGCGCCCGGGTGATGATCTCCGACGTGCCGGAGGCGGTGGAGGCGGCCGAGGAGTCGCGGGTGCGGATCGTGATGAGCGTGGCCGAGCTGGGCGGGCGGCATCCGTATCCGCGCAGTCGCGGACAGTCCACGGAAAGTGATCGCGCGCGGTCGGCCGGAGGTGGAGACTGAGCGCACCTGTGATCCTCCGCTGACCCTGGGCGCCGACATGACTCCGCCAGTTCCGCACAACCTGCCCGCAGAGCCCAACCGTTTCGTCGGCCGCGGGCGCGACCTGACCGAGCTGAGCACGCTGGTCCACGACGAACGCGTGGTCACGCTGAGCGGCGTCGGCGGCATCGGCAAGACCCGCCTGTCGCTGCGGGTGGCGGCCAGGGCCGCGCCGGGCTTCGCCGACGGCGTCTGGCTGGTGGAGCTGGCCCGCCTGGCCGACCCCGCGCTGATCGTCAACGAGATGGCCGGGGTGCTCGGCGTCCGCGACGAGGCGCCGGGGCGGCTGCTGGACGGCCTGCGCGTACGGCTGCGCGAGGCCAGGGCGCTGATCGTGCTCGACAACTGCGAGCATCTGGTCGACCGCTGCGCCGAGCTGGTCGCCGGCCTGATCGCCGACTGCCCCCAGCTGCGTTTCCTGCTCACCAGCCGCGAGCCGCTGCGCATCCCCGGCGAGCTGGTCTGGCGGGTGCCGCCGCTGGAACTGCCCGACGACCACCATCCCGACGCCGAGTCCGTGCTGCTGTTCGTCGAGCGGGCGCTGGCGGCGGGGGCCCGGTCGGTGACCGGCAGCATGGACGACGTCGTGCGCCTGTGCCGGGCGCTCGACGGCCTGCCGCTGGCGCTGGAGCTGGCCGCGGCCCGCACGAGCCTGATGAGCCCGGGCCGCATCGCCGACCGCATCGGCGACCGGTTCACCCTGCTGACCAGGGGCGACCGTACCGCGCCCGCCCGCCAGCGCACCCTGCTGGCCACCGTCGAGTGGAGCCACGACCTGCTGCGGCCCAAGGAGCGCGTGCTGCTGCGCCGGCTGTCGGTCTTCGCCGGGCTGTTCGACCTGACCGTGGCCGAACGGGTGTGCGCCGACGGCGGCATCGTGCCCAGGGCCGAGCTGCTCGACCTGCTCAACGGCCTGGTCGACAAGTCGCTGGTGCTCCACCACGACGGGCGCTACCGCCTGCTGGAGACCATCAGGCAGTACGCCGCCGAGCGGCTGGCCGAGGCGGGCGAGCTGACCCGGCTGCGCGACCGGCACCTGCGGGTGATCTGCGAGGAGATGGAGCACTGCTACCGGGCCGGCACGCTCGACCCGCGCATGCCCTGGTCCGCCCGCGTCCCGCACTTCGTCAGGGGCCGCGCGCTGATGGACGACTGCCGGGCGGCGGTGGAGCGGGCGGTGGAGTCGGCCGACCCGGTGCTCGGGCTGCGCCTGGCCCGCGCCGCCCTGGCCATCCTGGCCGTACGCGGTGAGCTGGGCGAGACCGTCGGCTGGCACCAGCGGCTGCTCGCCCTCGACCTGTCCCGGGTGCCCTCCGACGTGGTCGCCGTGGCCAAGGGCGGCCTGGCGTACGGGCTGGAGATCTGCGACGAGCTGGCCCGCGCCGAGGAGCTGGTCGTGCAGGGGGTGGAGGAGCAGAAGAGGCACCCGTACACCCACTGGCTGGGCGTCACCTACAGCGTGGCGCTGGCCGTGTTCTTCCGCACCGGCCAGAGTGAGAAGGCGCTGCGCTACCTGGAGGAGCTGGAGGCGGCGGCCGCCGCCCACGACGACCTGTTCAACCTGGCCACGGTCCGCATCGCGCAGCTCAACCTGGCGCTGTTCCGCGGCCAGCTCCGCCAGGCCCGCCGGCGCGGCGAACAGGCGCTGGCCCTGGCCAGGGAGGCCGGCCACCACTGGACGCTGGCCAGGGCGCTGACCCACCTGGGCGCGGTGGCCGAGGCGGCGGGCGACCTGGAGGCCGCCATGACCTGCCACACCTCGGCCCTGCCGCTGCTGGAGGACATGGGCAACCGGGTCGAGCTGGCCCGCTGCCAGGCCAAGCTGGGCCGGGTGGCGGCCCGCATGCACGACTATCCGGCCGCCCGGCTGCACCTGGCCGCCAGCCTGGCGCTGAGCACCCGCACCGGCCAGCGCAGGGGCGTGGTGCGGGCGCTGACGGCCATGTCGGCGCTGGCGGCCGAGCAGGACGACCTGGAGGGCGCGGTGCTGGCCGCCGCCGCCGCGACCGCGCTGCGCGAGGCCATCGGCCAGTACGGCGTCCCCGGCCCGGTCCAGGAGCTGCTCACGCGGGCCAGGGCCGGGCTCGGCGAGGGCCGGGTGTCGCTGCTGTGGGCCAAGGGGGCCCGGCAGTCGCCCGACGAGGTCGCCAGGCGCGTGCTCGATCCCGGCCAGGCCGTGCCCGCGGGGCCGTCCGGGCCGCCGCCGGGGGCCTGGCAGGGCGGGCTGACCGGCCGGGAGCTGGAGATCGCCGCGCTGCTCACGGGCGGGCTGAGCAACCGGGCCATCGCGTTGAAGCTGGTGATCAGTCCCGCCACGGTGGCCCGGCACGTCGCCAACATCATGGAGAAGCTGGGCTTCGCCTCCCGGGCCCAGATCGCGGTGTGGGCCACCGGGCACGGCCTGGAAACGGACCACGAATAAGCTGGTATTCATGCCTTTCGCGCCACATTTCCCGGTGATGCTCAGGACCGAGGACGGTGTCCGCATCGACGCCGCCCACACCCCCTCGGCGGCCGGGGACATCGGGATCGTCATGGCGCACGGCTTCACCGGATCCTGGCGCGAGCGCACCGCCCGCCGCATAGCGCACGTGCTCAGCGGCTACGGCGGCGTGCTCGCCTTCGACTTCCGCGGCCACGGGCGCTCGGGCGGCGAGACGACGGTCGGCGACCTGGAGATCCTCGACGTGGAGGCCGCCGTACGGCATGCCCGCGTGGTCGGCTACCGGCGGATCGCGGTCGTGGGCTTCTCCATGGGCGCGGCGGTGGCCGTCCGGCACGCGGCGCTGCGCCGGGGCGTGGACGCGGTGGCGGCGGTCAGCGGCCCGGCGCGCTGGTACTACCGGGGCACCAAGCCCATGCGCCAGGTCCACTGGGCCATCGAGCAGCCGTTCGGCAGGTTCGCCGCCCGGCTGGCCAAGCGCACCAGGATCGCCCGCGGCCAGTGGGACCCGATCCCGATGCCGCCGCACGAGGCCGCCGCCCTGGTCGCGCCCGCCCCGCTGCTGGTCGTGCACGGCGACGCCGACGCCTTCTTCCCGCTGGACCACGCCCACCAGCTCTACGACGGCGCCCGCGAGCCCAAGGAGCTGTGGATCGAGCCGGGTTACGGGCACGCGGAGTCGGCCGCCAGCCCCGAACTCATCCGGCGTATCGGTAAATGGATTGCCTCGAACCTTTCGTGAGTAATACCCGTCTACCTAAGACGGATGGAAAGGATCCGCCAGGAGAAAAGTCCTCGGGGACGGAAACCGCCTTCGCGGTGACCGTGGGACATACTTCAGTAGCCGGGCAGTCGCCGACTGTAGGCGGCGGATCCGGCACCTAGCGTCGCGGGGGCACGCTGGGTGCCCTCCCCGGCCCGCAAGAGGGGGCCCCGCGGCGCGCGGGGCCCCCTCTTCGCCCGCCGCTAGCCCAGCCGGGCGATCGTCTTGTACTCCAGGTAGCCGTTCAGGCCCTCGGGGCCGAGCTCGCGGCCGATGCCGCTGGCCTTGAAGCCGCCGAAGGGCGCGTTCGACTCCAGCATGAAGCAGTTGACGCCGTAGGTGCCGGTGCGCACCTGGCGGGCGACGTTCATGCCGCGCTCGGCGTCGGCCGTCCAGACCGTGCCGGCCAGGCCGTAGTCGCTGTCGTTGGCGATGCGCAGGGCGTCGGCCTCGTCCTCGTACGGGATCACGGCCAGGACCGGGCCGAAGATCTCCTCGCGGGCGATGCGCATGTCGTTGCTGACGTTGGCGAAGACCGTGGGGGCGACGTACCAGCCGCGGTCACGGGGACGGTCGAGGCCGCCGACGACGACCTTGGCGCCCTCGTCCATGCCGATCTTGATGTAGCCCTCGACGCGCTCCTGCTGGCGCTTGGCCACCAGCGGGCCGATGCCGGTCGCCGGGTCGGCCGGGTCGCCGACGGGCTGGGAGTTGACCATGTTCGCCACGGCGTCCACGACCTCGTCGTACCGGCTGCGGGAGGCCAGGATGCGGGTCTGGGCGACGCACGCCTGGCCGTTGTTCATCAGCGTGGCCATGGCCAGGAAACCCATGCTGGCCTGCAGGTCGGCGTCGTCCAGGATGATCGCGGCGGACTTGCCGCCGAGCTCCAGGCTGACCCGCTTGAGCTGCTCGCCGCAGATGGAGGCGATGCGGCGGCCGGCGGCGGTGGAGCCGGTGAAGGCCACCTTGTCGACGCCGGGGTGGGAGATCAGGTGCTCGCTCACCTCGCGCCCGGCGGGCACGATGTTGAGCACGCCCGCCGGGATCCCGGCCTCGGCGGCCCACTCGGCCAGCAGGTACGCGTCCAGCGGCGTCTCGGGCGCGGGCTTGAGCACGATCGTGCACCCGGCCAGCAGCGCGGGCGCCACCTTGGTCATGGTCACGAACTGGGGCACGTTCCACGGGACGACGGCCGCGACGACGCCGACCGGCTCGCGCCGCACGGTGATCGGCCCGAACAGCCCGGGACGCTCCTCCTCCTGGGCGAACTCCTTGCCCAGCCCGGCGTAGAACTGCAGCATGCCGAGCGGCTGCGGCGCCTGCGCGAGGTTGGAGAAGGTGATCGGCGAGCCCATCTCCTCGGTGATCAGGGCGGCCATCTCGCCCTGGCGCTCGTTGTAGATCGCGGCCAGCCGCTCGATCACGGCGGCCCGCTCGGCGAACGTCATGCGCGGCCACGGCCCGTGGTCGAACGCCTGGCGGGCGGCGGCCACCGCGCGTTCCACGTCCTCGGCGGCGCCGTCGGGGACGCGGCCCACGACCTCCTCGGTGTGGGGGGAGATGACGTCGATCGTCCCGGTGCCGGCGGGGGTCACCCATTCGCCCCCGATGAACAGCTTGTCGTGCTGGCGCATGTCGTGAGCCTCCTGCTTGACCGAATGCTTGCTTGCTGCGCGTACGCCTCAAGGCGACCGAACCATGTTCTGTCCGGGCGCGCAAGAGGGGCGCGGCAGCGGTGTGCCGCGCCCCTCGGGGCGTCGCTAGCGGGGGTCGCCCAGCAGGTGCCGCATCGACCGCTTGACCAGGTCCGTACGCGCGGCCTGGTCGCTCAGGCTCTCCACGCCGAAGCCCAGATAGACGGTGTCCGCGGTGACGATGCCGCCGCCCTCCTCGAAGACCTGGTCGGTGCGGAACCAGTTGTTGATCGAGGGGGCCGAGCCGGCCGGCGGCGCGGCGACGGCCCAGCCGCCGAGGTCGGACTCGAAGGACGTGTCACCGGCCGCCGCGCCGTCCAGGGTGACCTTGGCGTCGTCGAGGAAGACGCCCGCGCCCTGGGTGGACCAGTCGCTGACGTAGGAGATCGACAGCTCGACCCGCTTGCCCGCGTACGGGGTCAGGTCCACCTTCCACTGCTGCCAGCCGCCGGAGTTGCCCGAGGCGGCGTGCCACGCGCCGGAGGACCCGGTCGGCTCGCAGGCCGCGCCCTGGTAGTGCCGGGTGAACGGATGGATCACCCGCCAGCCGCCGCTGTTCTCGGCCTTGCAGCTCTCGCCGGTGCTCTGCGAGGTGTGGCCGTTGACGTCGGGGAGGGTGGTCCAGTCGTCGGCGCCCGCGGTGTGCGCCTCGACCGTCAGGAAGTCCCAGTCGGCCTCGGTGTCGTAGGAGGTCCAGAACGACAGGTCGCCGGAGCTCCTGCCGGTCAGGTCCACGGTCGTGGTCAGCCGTTTCCAGGAGACGTCGGCGATGCCGCTGTAGACGTCCCAGGAGCCGGTGTGGGGGTCGAAGGGGCCGCCGGGGCGTACCCACTTGACCTGGGCCGAGCTCGCGAACAGCGGGAACTGCGCCGGGGGCAGGATGGCCGAGATGGCCACGAACGAGTTGGTGTGGCTGGGCTGCAGCGTGCCGGCGAAGCCCTCGAACGCGCCGCCGTTGCCCTTCAGCGCGAACGGCTGCCCGCTCGCCTGGTCGGCGCCCCCGTCGTCGAAGAAGACGTAGGCGCCCAGCCAGTACTGCTGGAAGTCGTTGAACACCTGGATGCACGGCGGGTCGTCGGGGACCGTGCACTCGGGGTGGCCGGGCTGGTCGGGCTCGTAGTAGTACGCGCCGTTGTTGTTGGCCGCGTACGAGGGGTACTTGCCGGCGTGCAGCAGCTTGCCGCCCTCGTTCAGGTAGTCGCGCACCGCCAGCTCGGTGTCCACGCCGCCCTTCGACGTGGTGCCGGCGACCTGCCCGGGGGAGCGGGGGATGACGTCGTCGCCGGTCTCCCAGACCACCGCCTTGTAGTGGCTGAGCACGCCGAGCGGGTGCGGGGCCCGGCGGCCCATCTTGTCCATGTCGTAGACGTCGGTCGGGTAGCCGGCGTCCTGGAGCGCCTTGACGTAGTCGGCGGCGTACTTGGCCTGGGTCCCGCCCTGGGCCGGGCTGAGGCCGGTGACGTCCTCGGTGGCCAGCACGAGCACCTTGCCGCCGATGTCGTCCTGCACGGTGTAGGTGAACTCGCCGCTCTTCCTGCCGATCGCGCTGAACCAGACCTTGACCTTGTCGCCCGGCCGGGTGCCGGTGATCGTGCCGCGCAGCCGGTGGTAGTAGCGGTCGTAGCCCTTGCCGTACCGCTCGCCGCCCTTCCACTCGCCGGTCGGCGCGATCCTCGTCCGGCCGCCGTTGACCTGGTAGTTGAGCAGGACGGGGCCGATCCTCCGCTTGGCGGTGACCTGGACGGCCTGGTCGGTGCCGTAGCTGAACTCGAACGGGTCGAGCACGAAGTCGGGCGTCCTGTTGCCCAGGTGGCTGACCGGCTCGGCCGGGTCGGCCGCGGACCTGGCGACGTCGAGCGCGAACGGCAGGTTCTTCTCGAACTCCGCCTGCACGGCCGCCTCGTCGTCGGGGAAGACGAACCCGCAGCCGTCGCAGCCCTCGTCGAGCTCCGGCGTCCAGGACAGGGTGCCGTACCTGGCGTGGGCGTGGTCGTTGGTGTCGCCGTTCGTGGTGTAGAGCTCCGCGCCGAGGTCGGGGTCGAACCCGGGGACGGCCGGGGCGTCGTCGTCGCCGGTCAGGGCCTCGTAGATCGGGTTGTCGGCGGTCTTCGTGGCGATCTGGAACCCGCTGGGGTAGAGCAGCAGCGGGCCGTAGGAGTGGTAGTTCAGGTTCATCTCGAACCTGACCCGGTTGAGCAGGCCGTCCATGGCCCTGGTCTCCGGCTCGCTGGCCGGGCCGGTCCCGCGGAAGGTCTCGCTGCTCGGGATGCTCGACGAGCCCTCCTCGTCGTAGCGGAAGTTCGTGGGGAAGTTGCGGTTCGGGTCCACGCCGTCGCCGTTGGTGATCTTCCCGTCGCCGTCGTTGTCGCGCAGGTTCTTGCGCCACAGGCGGTTGCCCTCGGTGAAAGTGAAGTCGTAGCCGTCGGGGTTGGCCACCGGCACGAACCACAGCTCGGTCCGGTTGAGCAGGTCCCGCAGCGCCGACCTGTTGGCGATCACGTACTTCAGCAGCCGCATGTCCACCTCGGCGGCGATCCACTCGCGGGCGTGCTGGGTGGCCGAGTACAGCGTGGCGGGTTTGAGCCCGTCGGGCAGCAGCCGGGCGCCCGTGGAGACCTTGACGGCGAGGATGTCCTGGCCCTTGAGCGTCCTGCCGATGGACTGCAGCTTCACGATGTCCCTGTTGGCGTTCGCGATCGCCCTGAGCTGGTCGGCGATGCCGCCCCGCTCGGAGTACGACCGCCACACGGTGTAGCCGCCGGCCGCCTGGGCCTTGGCGGCCTGGAGGTTGCTCTGTCCCTGCGGGTTGCGCACCGGCTCGGGCCGCAGGCCGAGCTTGGCCAGCCCGGCAAGGTCGGCCTGGGCGGCGGTCAGCTCGACGTGCTCCTTGTCGCCGCCGTTCTCGTGCTGGACGACGTCGAAGCCCTTCTCCCGCAGGAGCTGGGCGGTGCCCGGCTTGCCGTCCACCTGGTAGAGGTCGATGCGGTCGCCGGGCGGCAGCGGATCGACCGACGCCTCGGCGGTGAGGGGGACGAGGGAGGTGCCCAGGCCGAGGAGCACGGCCGCGGCGATGGTCATGATTCGAGACACGATCTGCCCCTTCGCAGAGACGAGTTCGATCGCCATCTCAGACCGGGATCAAGCCCTCCACAAGGCCCAATCTTTTAGATCTTCCTTATTTCCGACAAAGGACTATGTACCTCGCCAAAGGTGCGTCAGTTGGCTGGTTCGGATGACAGCCATCAAGATCATCTTCTATAGTTTCGGTCCGTCTATGCGAGGAGGGGACGGGTGTGAGGATCTGGCGGCTCGCCGCGGTCTTCGTCGTCCTCTCCGGGCTGCTCGGGCTCGCCTCCCCGCAGCCGGCGTCGGCCGATCCCAACATCGACGAGCTGCGCAGACTCACCAAACAGGCGTCCCGGCTCAACGACCTCTACCGCGGCCAGATCCAGAGCCTGGAGGAGATCAGGATCCAGGCCAAGAACGCCACCGACACCTCCGGCGACCTGGCGGCGCGGCTGGCCGCGGCCCAGGCCGGCGTGGCCGAGATCGCGCGCCAGACGTACGTCAACGGCCCCCTCGACGGCATGCAGCTGTTCGGCTTCAGCGTCGACCCGGCCATCGCGCTCGGGCAGGCGGCGAACATGTCGTACATGGCCGCCGAGCGGACCGAGCGCGTCCAGAGCATCCAGAAGCTCATCGCGAAGTCCAAAGAGGCCAAGCTCAACGCCAACGACAAGATCAACAAGCTGAAGAAGGAGATCAGGACCCTTCAGGGCAAGCGGCGCGAGATCGAGCGCCTGCTCGCCAAGTACGGCTTCCAGCAGCCCGGCGGCGCCGAGGGCCTGACCCCGCGCATGATCGCGGTACGCGCCGAGATCATGCAGAACTTCCCGATGAAGTACGGCGTGGGCTGCCTGCGCCCCGGCGACCCCGGCGAGCACGGCAAGGGCCGGGCCTGCGACTTCATGATGTCCCGCGGCGGCACCATGGCCTCCGGGGCCGACGCCGACCGCGGGGACGCCCTGGCCGAATGGCTCATCAAGAACGGCGCGCGGATCGGCGTCATGTACATCATCTGGAAGCAGCGCTACTACGACATCCGGTCAGGCGGAGGCTGGGACCCCATGTCCGACCGGGGCGGCGTGACCGCCAACCACTACGACCACGTTCACGTCTCGGTGTTCTGAGCGACCCGCTCCCGGTACCACGCGTAGGACGCCTTCGGGGTGCGGCGGCCCGTGGCGAAGTCCACGTGCACCAGGCCGAAGCGCTGGTGGTAGCCCTCGGCCCACTCGAAGTTGTCCAGCAGCGACCAGACGAAGTAGCCGCGCACGTCCACGCCCTCGGCCCGCGCGGCCATGACGGCGTCGATGTGGCCGCGCAGGTAGTCGATGCGGGCCTGGTCCTCGACCGTGCCCTGCGGGGTGAGCTCGTCGGGCTGGGAGCAGCCGTTCTCGGTGACGTGGATCGGCGGGAGCGCGCTGCCGTACCGGGCCTTGAGGCCGGTCAGGAGCTCGCGCAGGCCGTCGGGCACGACCGGCCAGCCGAACGCGGTCGTGGGATACCCCGTGACGCCGGTGTCGGTGAACGGGAGCACCTCGCCGGGCGGCGGGGCGGCGATCCGGGTGGGGTTGTAGTAGTTGATGCCGAGGGCGTCCAGGGGTGCGGAGATGGTCTCCAGGTCGCCGTCGCGGACGAAGTCGAGGTCGGCGGTGTAGGCCGAGAGGTCCGGATACCTCCCGAGCAGCACCGGGTCGTTGAACAGCCGGTTGTGCAGGACGTCGTAGGCGTCGGCGGCCTTGACGTCCGCCTCCTCCCGCGACGCGGGCCAGACCGGCGTGCAGTTGTTGGTGATGGCCACCTGGCGCGCGCCCGCCGCGCGCAGGGCCGCGACCGCCAGGCCGTGGCCGAGGAGCTGGTGGTGGGCGACGGGGAGGGCGTCGAGCAGCAGGGCCTGGCCGGGGGCGTGGATGCCCATGGCGTGGCCGAAGGCCATGTGCACGAACGGCTCGTTCAGGGTGATCCACAGCGGGATGCGGTCGGCCAGGCGCTCGGCGACGATCGCGGCGTAGTCGGCGAAGCGGCCGGCCGTGTCGCGGTCGGTCCAGCCGCCGCGGTCCTGGAGCGCCTGGGGCAGGTCCCAGTGGAAGAGCGTCGGCACGGGCTGGATGCCGGCCGCCAGCAGGCCGTCGGTGAGGTGTTCGTAGAAGTCGAGGCCCGCGGGGTTGACCTCGCCGGCGCCGAGCGGCTGCACCCGCGGCCAGGCGATGGAGAAGCGGTAGGCGTTCACGCCGAGGCCGGACATGAGGGCGACGTCCTCGCGCCAGCGGTGGTAGTGGTCGCAAGCCACGTCCCCGGTGTGGCCGTCCCTGGTCCGGCCGGGCTCGTGGGCGAAGGTGTCCCAGGTGGACGCGCCCCGGCCGTCCTCGGCCACCGCGCCCTCGATCTGGTAGGCGGCGGTCGCCGTACCCCATAAGAACATCTCGGCTCCTTTATGCGAGTATGGCTCATGTTAACGGACGGCAAAGTGGCCGGTCTGTACCTGCTGGTAATAAGCCAGGATGGGGAGCATGACGAGTACCTTGCGCCGCCGTCCCGCCCAGCGCCGGAGCGTGGAGCGGGTGGAGCGGATGCTCGACGAGTGCGCGCTCCTGCTCGACGAGGTGGGCTACGAGGCGTTGACCACGAAGGAGGTCGCGCGCCGCGCCGAGGTCCCCATCGGCACCTTCTACCAGTTCTTCCACGACAAGCAGGGCTTGGTGCGCGCTCTCGCGCTGCGCAACCTGGAGGCGTTCCTCCAGCGGGTCACCCAGCGCATCGCCGAGGCCGATCTCGGCCACTGGACCGACCTGGTCGACCTGGCCATCGACGAGTTCGTCGACATGAAGCGCACCACCCCCGGGTTCGCGGTGGTCGACTTCGGCGAGGTCCTGCCCACCCCGGGCGGGCCGCCGCTGGAGGGCACCAAACGCACGCTCGACAGCGCCCTCGACAACAACGTCATCGTGGCCGACCGGTTGCGCGCCCTCACCCTCGCCCTGCTCGACGCGCCCGCGGGCCCCGGGCTCGACCGGGCGCTCGTGGTGGCCGTCGAGGCCACCGACGCCGTGCTCAAGCTCGCCTTCCGGGCCGATCCCGGCGGCGACGCCGACCTGATCGCCGAGTGCAAGCAGCTCGTCCGCCGCTACCTCGCCGACCACCTGCCCTGATCCCCTAGGCGACGGCGTTCAGGCGGGCGCGCAGCTCGGCGTCCAGCTTGACGTCCGCCGCGCCGACGACCTCGTCGAGCTGGGCCGTCGTGGACACGCCGACCACGGGCACGTGACCGTCGGCCATCAGCCACGCCAGCACCACCTGGTTGGGCGTCGCGCCCAGCTCGCCGGCGACCTCGCGCAGCACGGCCAGGCGGCGGGCGGTGCCCGGGTGGTCGTAGATCTCCGGCATGGGCCGGTCGGCCCGCGTGTAGGCCCCCGCCATCAGCGTGTTGTAGGCCCACAGCGTCACGTCCGGCTCGGCGGCGACGTAGTCGAGGGCGTCGTCCGAGGCCGGCGTGTTCAGCGCGCCGAGCGTCTCGTGCAGCGGCGCCGAACGGTCCTCGATGTGCGACCAGTACAGGTCCACGTAGTCGGTCCGCAGCCTGCGCAGGCTGCCCTCGGCGGCCCGCGCGACGGCCGCCGCCGACAGGCCCTCGGCCGAGTCGAGGGTGCGGTCGCCGGGCACGCTCGGCCGGGCCCCGCCCTTGGTGCCGATGAAGATCCGGTCCCGGTTGCCGCGCGCGGCCAGCCAGGCGCCGATGGCCTCCTCGCTCTCGTCGCCGGTGCAGCCCTCGTTCCAGAAGGGGTAGTTGTCGGCGGTGTCCAGCATGGTGCCGCCGGCGTCCTGGAAGCGGTCGAGGATGGCGAAGGTCTCCCGCAGGCCGACGCCGGTGCCGAACGGGATGGTGCCGAGTGCGATGTTCATGGGGCAGACCCTCGGACCTGGAGCGCACTCCATGTCAGGTCGTTGACCTGGAGTGCGCTCCAGGTGAAAGACTGGGCCGCGTGAGCGTGTACACCCCCGCCGAGGTCGTCGAGGAGACCGGCTTCAGCCTCGACACCCTCCGCTACTACGAGAAGATCGGCCTGCTGGAGCGCGTGGAGCGCAACGCGGCCGGTCAGCGCAGGTTCAGCGAGGAGGACGTCGGCTGGCTCGGCATGATCCGCTGCCTGCGCGACACCGGCATGCCCATCGCCATGCTGCTGCGCTTCGCCGAGCTCGTCCGCGGCGGCGACGAGACGATCCCCGACCGCATCAGGCTCCTGGAGGAGCACGACCGGCAGGTCCAGGCCCAGATCGCCAACCTGGCCGAGCGCCAGAACTACATCCACCGCAAGATTTCCTACTACCGCAGCGTCCTGTAGCCCTGCCTTGGTGGTCCGGTTGTTAGACCAAGGACCATGGCGGGAACCAGGGCGAAGCAGATCGACGTCCCGCTGGGCCGCACGGCCGTGCTCTGCGCGGCCCTGCTGTTCGTCCTGCTGGCCCACATCACGGTCGTCCAGGCGTTCGGGACGCGGGGGCTCAACGCCGACCGCCGCAACGAGCGCTCGCTCATCGCCCGGTTCGCCCGTCCGCGCGGAGACATCCTGACCTACGACGGCGCGACCGTGGCCAGGAGCCGCCCGACGCCCGGCGGCGGCCCGTACCGGTTCCAGCGGGTCTACACCGACGGCGAGCTCTACGCCCCCGTGACCGGCTACCTGTCCCTCTACCGGTCCACGGGCGTGGAGGAGGCCGAGGACGGCGTCCTGTCCGGCGACGACGCCAAGGTCAAGGTGCGCTCGATGGTCAGCGACGGCGACGTGGCCGGCGCCGACGTGCGGCTGACCATCGGCCAGCGCACCCAGTGGGCCGCTTACCACGCCCTGGAGGCCGCCGGCGTGCCCGGCGCCGCCGTGGCCATCGACCCGGCCACCGGCGCGATCCTCGCCCTGGCCAGCTACCCGTCCTACGACCCCAACACGCTGGCCACCTTCGACCCCGCCCGGCTCGACGGCGCCCTCGACCGGCTGCGCGACGCCCCCGGCCGGCCCCTGCTGAACCGGGCGCTGGACCAGGTCTATCCGCCGGGGGCCACGTTCAAGGTGGTGACCACGGCCGCGGCGCTGGCCTCGGGCGAGTACACGCCCACCGCCCCCGTGGACGCCGTCGTCCGCCCGCGGCTGCCCGCCTCGCTCGCCGGCTCGTGCGGCAGGCCCCGGCCCACGCTGCTGCGCGCCTTCCAGACCTCGTGCGACACCGCGTTCGCGGGCATCGGGGTGCAGCTCGGCCAGGACAGCCTCAGGGACCAGGCCGAGGCGTTCGGGTTCGGCGACGGCGACCTGCGCGTGCCGATGGCCCCGGCGCCCAGCACGTACCCGCAGGGCATGGACCGGGCGCGGACCGCCCTGTCGGCCGTCGGCCGGGACCAGGACCGGGCGACGCCGCTGATGGTGGCGATGTTGTCGGCGGCCGTGGCCAACAACGGCGTGCTGATGCGGCCGTACCTGGTGGAGGAGGTGAGCCTGCCGGACGGCTCGCTGCTCGGCCAGGCGGGGCCGCAGCCGTACCGCACCACCATGACGACCGTCCAGGCCCGCTACCTGGCCGCGATGATGACCGCGGGGACGCACGCGGGCGGGCCGGGCGCGGCCGTCGCCGTCCCCGGGGTCGAGGTGGCCGCCAAGATCGCCGCGACGGGCGGCGAGCACGCGCTGGCCACGGCGTTCGCCCCGGCGACCGCCCCGGAGGTGGCGGTCGGCGTGGTGCTGGAGCACCCCGGCCCCCGGGCCGGCGCGGTGGCGCAGGTGGCCCGCGCGGTGCTGGAGGCCGCGCTGGCCTGACCGCGGGCCGCCGAGTTCGCCGCCGATTGAGTCTGGGCGCGAACGGTAGTTGATGCCACACTCACAGTGATGCTGCGAACCGCCGATTTCCGCAACCTGCCGGCCGAGCCCAACCTGTTCGTGGGCCGGGAGTCCGATCTCGATGAGCTGGCCCATCTCGGCCGCGTCTCGCGCGTGGTGACGCTGTGCGGCGCGGGGGGCATCGGCAAGACGCGCCTGGCCCTGCGCCTGGCCGCCAGGGTCGCCGCCGAGCACCCCGACGGCGTGTGGCTGGTCGAGCTGGCCGACGTGGAGAAGGGCGAGCTGCGGGAGCGGGTCAGCGCCGCGCTCGGCGTCGCCGAGGACCTGGCGGACACCATCGGCGGCCGCCGCGTGCTGCTCGTCCTGGACAACTGCGAGCCGGTGGTCGGCGAGTGCGCCGAGCTCTGCCGCGACCTGCTCGGCGCCTGCCCGCGGCTCACCGTGCTGGCCACCAGCCGCGAGCCGCTGCGGGTGCCGGGCGAGACGGTCTGGCGGGTGCCGCCGCTCTCGCTCGTCGGCGAGGAGAGCGAGGCCGTGCGCCTGTTCGTGACCAGGGCCGCCGCCGCGCGTCCTGGCTTCGAGCTGACCGAAGAGACGCTGCCGCTGGCGATCGAGCTGTGCCAGGCGCTCGACGGGCTGCCGCTGGCGATCGAGCTGGCCGCCGCCATGGTGCGGGTGTTGTCGGTCAGGCAGCTCGTCGAGCGGCTCGACGACCGGTTCAGGGTGCTGGCGGGCGGCGCCCGTACGGCCCACGCCAGGCACCGTACGCTGCGTGCCGCCGTCGACTGGAGCTACCGGCTGCTCAGCCCCCAGGAACGCCTGCTGCTGCGCCGCGTGGCGGCCTTCCGCTCCTGCTGGACGCTCGACCTGGCCGAAGCGGTGTGCGCCGGCTCCGGCCTGCCCGAGGAGGACGTGCTGCCGCGCCTGTGCGACCTGGTGGACAAGTCGCTGGTCGTGCTCGACGGCGAGGTCGCCGGCCAGGCCCGCTACCGGCTGCTGGAGACCGTCCGCGAATACGCGCTGGAGCGGCTCGCGGAGTCCGGCGAGGAGGCGGCGCTGCGCCGCGCGCACCTGGCCGCGCTCGCCGGGCTGGCCGGGCGGTTCAAGGACGTCCTCGCGCCGGGCACGCGCACGTCGTGGCCCGTGGTCGAGCGCTACGTCAACCTGTTCGACGGGCTCAAGGCCGAGGTGGGCGCGGCCTGCGACTGGGCCGTGGCGAGCGGGTCGCCGCAGACCGCCCTGCAACTGCTGACCGACGTGCGCTACCTGCTCATGGCCAGCGGGCGGCGGCTGGACATCGCCGAGCGGCTCGACCGGCTGCTCGCGCTCGACGCCCCCGACGTGCCCGAGGGCTTACGCGGGCAGGCGATGATCCTGCGCGGTGAGCTGGCGCTCGCGGCCGGCGAGACGGGGCTCGCGGCGCGGTGCGTACAGATCGGGCTGGCGCTGTGCGTCGACGCCCAGGACGCCTACGGCGAGGCCGTGGGCCTGATCATGCTGGCCCAGGCGACCGGCGACCAGGAGTCCCTGACCCCGGCCCTGGAGGCGGCGCGGCGGCGCGGCGACCCGATCCTGGAGTCGCTGGCCCAGGGCACCCGGGCCGACTTCGGCCTGCGGGCCGGCCGCCTGCACGAGGCGCGGCGCGCGTTCGAGGAGGTCCTGTCGCTGAGCGAACGGCTGGACAACCACCTCGGCCAGTCCTATGGGCACGTCGGCCTGGCCCAGATCGCCCGGCGCACCGGCGACCGGCCGGCCGCCCGGCGGCACTACGAGGCCGGCCTGCGCCTGCTGCGGCACATCGACGCCCGGCAGCAGATCGTGAGCTGCCTGGCCGGGCTCGGCCGCGTCGCGCTGGAGGAGGGCGACCTGGCCGAGGCCCGCGCGCGGCTCACCGAGGCGCTGGTGCTCAGCCGCGACGCGGGCCTGCGTGACAGCATCGCCCGGCGGCTGGCGGCCTGGGCGCGCCTGGTGGCGGCCGAGGGCGACGACCGGCGCGCGGTCCTGCTGGCCGCCGCCTCCCTGGGGCTGCGCGACCGCCGCCCCGACGCCCGCACCGAAGAGCTGCTGGCCCCCGTCCGCGACCGGCTGGGTGAGGCCGTGGTGGCGCTGCTGTGGGCCGAGGGCCTGGCGATGACGGCCGACCAGGCGGTCTCGTGCGCGCTCGGCGGCCCGTTGCCCGAGCTGCCGGCCGCGCCGGTCGCCCCGGCGGCCCAGGACAGCAGGCTGACGGCCAGGGAACGCGAGATCGCCGAGCTGGTGGCCCGCGGGCTGAGCAACCGGGCCATCGCCGACGAACTGGTGATCAGCCCGGCCACCGCCGCGCGGCACGTCGCCAACATCCTCGGCAAGCTGGGCTTCTCCACACGTACACAGATTGCCGCATGGGTGATCGGCGGACGCTGATCCCGGCGGGTTCTCTACACATCGCCGCCGCCCGCCGCTTACATCGTCGAATGGCCATGTCAGCGCATGTGCCGCCCCGGTCCGAACGCCTACCGTTCTGCGTGTGATCGACCGCGCTCCGCGCTTCCCGTCCTCGCGCCGGGGGCCGCGGTGGCCGATCGACCGAGGGACGTCACGCGTCCCGACGGAGCCGGGCCTTCTCGGAGGGGTGGGGGCCCGGTTCCAGGGCGCGTGACAGCGGGCTCGAGTCGCGCAGGGCTCGGGCCCGCCCACCTCGGCCCTGGGCTGGGGAAATGCACACCGCTCTACATAGATCGGTGGATGCGGCCGGCGCGCGGGCGACCGTACGTTGACGGGCATGACGCCGTCCGCCTCGTCCTCCGGCACCGTGATCCACGAGGTGTTCCGCCGGGCCTACGAGCGGGGCGAGCGGCCGGCGCTCATCGATCTGCGCGGCGGCCACGTCTACGGCTACCGCACCCTGGTGACCGAGGTGACCAGGGCGGCGTCCGGGCTGGTGCGCAGGGGAGCGCGCCGCGACCAGGTGGTGGGGGTGCACGTCCCCACGACCGGCACCCAGACGGTGGCCCTGCACACCGTGCTGGCGGCGGGCGGGGTGGCCGCGCCGATCGGTCCGGGGCTCGGCGTCGAGGAGGTGGCGGCGCTGCTGCGCGAGTGCGACGCCCGCATGCTGATCACCACCCCCGACCTGGCGGAGACGGCGATCGCGGCGGCCGACGGCTCCCGCGTGCGCCAGGTGGTCTCGCTCGGCCCGGCGCTCGACACGATCGACTTCCGCGGCCTGCTGGTGCTGGAGCCCACCGCGCTGCCCGCCCTCGACGCCAAGCGCCAGGACGCGCTGGCGCTGCCCGGCGGTGCCCGGCTCACCCATGCCGACCTGCTGGCCAGGATGGCCGAGCTCGACGTGCCCGTCGGCCTGAGGGAGTCCGACGTCGTGCTGTGCACGTGGCCGCCCGGCGCCGGCGCCGACCTGCCCGCCCTGGTCGGCCTGGCCGTGTCCAAGGGCGCGCTGGTCGTGGCCGCGGGCCCCGGTGACCTGCCCGGATCCGGCTACGACGCGGGCGTCACCGTGCTCACCGGGCCGGCCGGCACGCTGGAGCGCGTGGGCTGAGTATGCGGACCTGTTACCTGCTCCGCCCTTGACGTCGGCGCGCGCGAAGTGGGTTGATAGCCGTTGTTGACAACGTTGTCAAAGGTCACCAACTTCGGGGGATCGCGAAGGGAATGGTGTGCGATGCGACGGTGGTTAGCGGCCGTCTCGATCACGATGGCGGGCGTTCTGGGCCTGGCGGGCTGCGGCGGAGGCAGCGGCGGCCAGACTGCTGAGCCGGGTTCGTCGAGCGGCGGCAAGCAGCAGGTGGAGGTCTTCTCCTGGTGGACGGGCCCCGGTGAGGCCGACGGCCTCGCGGCGATGAAGAAGATATTCGAGGACAAGAACCCGAACTACACGTTCTTCGACGCCGCCGTGGCGGGCGGCTCGGGTGACAAGGCCAAGGCGTTGTTGCAGTCGAAGTTGCAGGCCGGCACGCCGCCCGACACGTTCCAGGGGCACGCCGGCGCCGAGTTGCAGGGCTACATCAAGGCGGGCAACCTGGAGGACCTGACGTTCCTGTACGACGAGCTGAAGCTCAAGGACGTCTTCCCCGCCCAGCTCGTCGAGCAGATCAGCGTCCAGGGCAAGATCTACTCGGTGCCGGTCAACATCCACCGGTCCAACGTCCTGTGGTTCAACCCCAAGGTGCTCAAGGACGCCGGCATCGCGGCCGCGCCCAAGACGATCGAGGAGTTCATCGCCGACCTGGAGAAGGTCAAGGCCAAGGGCAAGATCCCGATCTCCGTCGGCTCGGAGTGGACCGCCACCCACCTGCTGGAGAACGTGCTGCTCGGCTCGCTCGGCACCGACGCCTACAACGCGCTGTTCAAGCCGGGCGCCGACTGGAGCGGCCCGCAGATGACGAAGGCGCTGGAGAACTACGCCAAGATCATGTCGTACGCGGGCGACCCGCAGGACGACTGGCAGCCCGCCGCCAAGCAGGTGGCCGACGGCGAGGCGGCGTTCAACATCATGGGCGACTGGGCCTACGGCTACTTCCACAACCCGCCGGAGGGCGGCCTCGGCAAGACGTCCAAGACGGACTTCGACTGGGCGCCCGCGCCCGGCACCGCGGGCACCTACATGTGGCTGTCGGACAGCTTCACGCTGCCCAAGGGCGCCAAGAACCGGGACGGGGCCGTCGCCTGGCTGAAGGTCGCGGCGAGCAAGGAGGGCCAGGACGCCTTCAACCCCAAGAAGGGCTCCATCCCCGCCCGCAAGGACGCCGACCAGTCGCTCTACACCGACTACCTGGCCGACGCGCTGAAGGACTGGTCGGGCGACAAGCTGGCCGGCTCCATCCAGCACGGCGTCTCGGTGAGCCAGCCGTGGCTGGCCTCGATCAACGAGGCGGTCGGGCTGTTCATCGGCAGCAAGGACGTCAAGGGCCTGCAGCAGGGCCTGGCCGACGCGGCCAAGGCCAACGCTCAGTGACGCATGCGGGTACGGCGGGAGGCTCCCGCCGTACCCGCGCGAAGGGAAACGGTTGTGAGGCGGGCACGCACCTGGCTGCCCGGACTCCTCCTCGTCGCGCCGTCGATCGTGGCGATCGGCGTGTTCGTGTACGGCATGCTGGGCTGGAACTTCCGCCTGGCCATGACGGACCAGCACGATGAGGTGTCCGAGGGCACGTTCGTGGGGCTGAAGAACTTCGTCGACATCTGGGACCAGGCGCGCTGGCGTCTGTCGGTCGACCACGCGATCGTGTTCACGATCGCGTTCGTGGCGGGGGCGCTGGTGCTGGGCTGGTTCCTGGCGTTCCTCATGGAGAAGGGGATCTGGGGGGAGGGCACGTTCCGGGCGATCTACCTGTTCCCGATGGCCGTGTCGTTCGTCGCGACCGGCATCGTGTGGCGGTGGCTGATGAACTCGGGGACGGGCGAGCGGGCGGTCGGCCTGAACCGGCTGTTCGACGCGATCGGGCTGCCGCAGTGGCAGTGGTTCAGGGATCCGGACTGGGGGATGGCCGCGATGGCGCTCCCAGCGATCTGGCAGATGTCCGGATATGTCATGGCGTTGTTCCTGGCGGGCTTCCGCGGCGTCCCCGAGGAGCTGCGCGAGGCCGCGCGGGTGGACGGCGCCGGCGAGTGGGGCGTCTACCGGCACGTGGTGCTGCCCATGCTCAGGCCGGTCACCCTGTCGGCGCTGATCATCCTGGGACACATCTCGCTCAAGGTCTTCGACCTCATCGTGGCGGTGTCCGGCAAGCAGATCATCACCGACGTGCCCGCGGTGTTCATGTGGGTGGCGGTCTACGACTCGCACGACCCGGCGAAGGGGGCCACGATCGCCTCGTACATCGTGCTCAGCGTGGCGGTCTTCGTGATCCCGTACCTGATCTGGTCGGTGCGCAAGGAGCGCAGGCCATGACGGCCGTCGCGGCCCGGCGCAGGACCGGGTTCGGCATCGTGCGGTTCTGCCTGCTGCTCGCCCTGGTGGTCGTCGTCCTCGTCCCGATCTACGTGCTGCTGGCCACCAGCTTCAAGCCGCTCACCGAGGCCGACCCCGGCCAGGCGTGGAACCTGCCGCGGACGTGGACCACCGAGGCGTGGCGGGTGGCCTGGGAGAAGCTGGCCCCCGGTCTGTGGAACAGCGTGCTGCTGGCCGTCCCCGGCTCGTTGCTGTCGTGCGCGTTCGGGTCGATGAACGGTTACGTGCTGTCCAAATGGCGCTTCCCCGGCGCGGACGTGCTGTTCACGCTGTTCCTGTTCGGCATGTTCATCCCCTACCAGGGCGTGATGATCCCGCTGGTCAAGCTCATGGTCTGGCTGAACGAGCAGACCGGGCTGCAGGGCGTCTTCTACGGCGGCATCCCGGGCCTGGTGCTCGCGCACGTCGTGTACGGCATCCCGATCTGCACGCTGATCTTCCGCAACTACTACGTCACGATCCCCGACGAGCTGATCGAGGCCTCGCGGGTGGACGGCGCGGGGATGCTGCGCGCGTACTGGTCGGTCGTGCTGCCGGTGTCGTGGCCGGCGATCGCGGTGGTGATCATCTGGCAGTTCACCTCCCTGTGGAACGACTTCCTGTTCGCCGTCTTCATCACCGGCCCGCAGAGCTGGCCGACCACCGTCATGCTCAACAACATCGCCGGGGCCCAGGCCACCCCCTACAGCCAGCAGATGGCCGCGGCCGTCCTGGCCTCGATCCCGACCATGCTGATCTACGTGCTGCTCGGCCGGTTCTTCATGCGCGGCCTGATGGCGGGCGCGCTGAAGGGCTGACGCGGGACGGCTCGCTACGCCGGTGACCGGCCGGCCAGCGCGTCGCCCAGCGGCGTACGGGCGTACAGGACGGAACGGCCGGTGCGGGTGCCGACGACGAGGCCCGTCCTGCGCAGGACGGCCAGGTGCCCGCCGGTCGCGCCGAGGCTCTGGCCGAGCAGGGCGGCCAGGTGGGTGGTCGTCGCGGGCACGGCCAGCTCGGTGAGCAGGCGCGCCCTGGTGCGGCCGATCAGCAGCGCCAGGTCGCCGTCCGGCACGCCGACCGCGGCGCCCGTGCCGCGGGCCGGGTAGACCAGCGCGTTGGGCCAGGCCGCCTCCAGGTACACGCCGACCGAGCCGGCGAAGGCGGTCGGCACGAACAGCAGGCCGCCGCCGCCCAGCACGTGCAGGCCGTGGCGGGCGTGCAGACGCACCTCGATGTGCCCGTCCGGACGCCAGCGCACCTGGTCGCTCAGGTCGTCCAGCGCGGCGGCCCAGCCGTAGGCGGCCAGGCGTCCGGCCCGCTGGATCACGTCGCGTTCGAGGATCGTGTGGAGTCGCGGCCAGCCGACGGAGATGATCTCCCGCCACAGCGCCTCGTACGCGTCGGCCAGCACCTCCACCACCCGCGGCGAGAACAGCAGGTCCCGGATCGGCTCCGGCACCGGCGGCAGCGCCGCCAGAACCCGGGCGATCTCCTCGTGCGCCTGGGCGACCGGGGTCCGGCGCATGGAGGCCAGCTCGGTCTCGAACGGCACGCTCATCCCGGCCGGCGGCGGGGCGATGAAGTCGACGTTCGCGTAGCCCTTGTTGCCGCTGATCGCCGCCAGCGCGCGCAGCGCCGGATGCCGTCGCACCAGGTCGAGGTACGGGCCGCGCCAGCGCTCCACCCACCGCCGGTGCACACCGGGCTCGCTCCTGCCGTCGAGCGTCCAGTGGGCGTGCATGGTCTCGATCAGCGGCGAGATCGCGAACCTGCTGGCCACCAGGTCCTGCGGGGTCACCTGGATCTTCAGCGCCATCTTTCGGTTATATCCGAAACCATGGCCGGGCCGGGCGCCGGTTCAGCAGCATCGGGGACGTGAGAGCGGCGACGTACGGCGACGTGTTCGCGGTCAAGGAGTTCCGGGTGCTGTTCGGCAGCTTCGCGCTGCTGGTCACCGGGGACTCGATCAAGATGCTGGCCCTGTCCGTGCTGGTGTACGCGCGGACGGGCTCCCCGGGGTTGTCGGCGGCGGCGTACATGGCGGGGTGGCTGCCGTACATCGTGGGCGGGATGTTCCTGCTGTCGCTGGCCGACCGGCTGCGGCCCCGGGCGCTGATGGTGACCGGCGAGCTGGTCCGGGCGGCGGTGTGCCTGCTGCTCGCCTACGCCGGGCTGCCGGTGTGGGGGATGCTGGCGCTGGTGCTGGTCAGCGGGCTGTTCTCGCCGGTGTTCGGCGCGGCCAGGTCGGCGGCGCTGCCGGACGTCCTGCCGGGGGACGCGTTCGTGCTCGGCCGGTCGGTGATCGGGGTCACCTCGGCGGCCTCCCAGGTCGGCGGGCTCGCGGCCGGAGGCGCGTTCCTGGCCTTCGCCGGGGCGCCCGGCGCGCTGGCCGCCACCGCCGCGCTGTCGGCACTCGGCGCGGTGGTCCTGCGGTTCGGCCTGCCCGACCGTCCCGCCCGCGCCGCCGGGCGGAGTGGCGGGACGGGGGCCGTGCGGCAGACGCTGCGGGTGAACCGGTCGCTGCTGGCCGACCGGCGGGTGCGCGGGCTGCTGCTGGCCGGATGGCTGCCGACGATGTGCCTGGCCGGGGCGGAGGCGATGATCGTGCCGTACCTGGGCGGTGAGGGGCGGGCGGGCGTGGTGCTCGCCGCGGCGGCGGCCGGGATGGCGGTGGGGGAGTTCACCGTGGGCAGGTTCGCCGCGCCGCCGCTGCGGGAGCGGCTGTCGGCGCCGCTCGCCGTGCTGCTCGGGGTGCCGTGGCTGGGGTTCGCGCTCGGGCCCGGCGTGGGGTGGGCCGCGGTGCTGGCCGCGTGCGCGGCCGCGGGGCTGTCGTACCAGCTCGGGTTGCAGCGGCGGTTCGTGGACGCGGTGCCCGAGGAGGGGCGCGGGCAGGCGTTCGGGCTGCAGTCGGCGGGGCTGATGACGGGGCAGGCGGCCGGGGCGGCGCTGGTCGGCGTGCTGGGCGAGACGATCGGGCCGGGGGGCGCGATCGTCGCGGCGGGCGCGGCGGGCGTCCTGGTCGCCCTGGCCCTGATCGGTCCTCTGCGCCCTTCCAAGCCCTACGGCGCCGACGGCTCCAGTGCCGCTGGTTCCGCCGGTGCGGTCACGTCGCCGGAAGCTCGCCGGAGCCCCGCGGGATGAGACGTACGGGCAGCTCGACGTGCTCCGGCGGCCCGCCGTCACCGCGCAGGCGGCGGAACAGCAGCTCGGCGGCCACCCGGCCCATCCAGGCCGGATCCTGCGCCACCACGCTCACCCCCGGCCGCAGCAGGTCGGCCAGCTCGAAGTCGTCGAACCCCACCAGCGCCAGCGGCCGCCCCTCCAGGGCCCGCAACGCGGTCACCGTGAGCCGCCCGTTCCCGGTGAACAGCGCGGTCGGCGGCGCGTCCAGGGCGAGCATGCGCCGCAGGTCGGCCCGTACGTCGTCGAGCGACGGCGGGCGCATCGCCACCAGCCGCGGGTCGAACAGCCCGCCGAGCGCCCGCCGGTAACCCGCCAGCCGCCGCGCCGCGGTGTAGATCGCCGGATCGTCGCCCAGGAAGGCGATCCTGTGGTGCCCGTGCGTGAGCAGGTGCCGGACGGCCTGCTCGGCCCCGCCCGCGTTGTCGGCGAGCACGGTGTCCACCTCGATCCCCGGCTCGGGCGGCCGGTCGGCGAACACCACGGGCGTGCCGGCCTCCAGCTCGCCCCGCAGGTAGGCGTGGTCGTCGCCGGCCGGGACGACGATCAGCCCGTCCACCCTGCGCGCGCAGAACGTCTCGACCAGCTCGCGCTCCCGGCCCGGCTCCTCGCCCGAGGACCCGCTGAGCAGCAGGCAGCCGTGGTCGATGACGACGTCCTCGACGGCCCGGCTGAGACCGGCGTAGAAGGGGTCGGCGACGTCCTCGATGACCAGCCCGATGGTGGCGGTCATGCCCGTGCGCAGGACCCGGGCGCTCTCGTTACGGCTGTAGCCCAGCCGGTCGATGGCCGCCCGCACCCGCTCGGCGGTGGCCGGATGGACGCCGGGCTCGCCGTTGACCACGCGCGAGACGGTCTTGAGCGCCACGCCCGCCGCCGCCGCGACGTCCTTCATCGTCGGTCTCACGCATGGATCATGTCCTACCGCACCCGGGCGGACAACGTTGTCAGACGCCTGTGCCAGAGTAGGTGCCCTATGTCGTTGCGACACGCCTTGCTGGTGGCCGGGTTCGTGCTGGCCGCGCTCAACCTGAGGCCCGCCATCGCGGGCCTGTCACCGCTGCTCGACGAGATCATGAAAGACCTGGGGCTGTCGCCGTCGGGCGGCGGCGCGATCACCACCGTCATGGTGGTCTGCCTGGGCGTGTTCGGCCCGGTGGCCCCGCTGCTCGCGCGGCGCATCGGCCTGGACAGGACGCTGCTGGCCGGCCTGCTCGTGGTCGCGGCGGGGGAGTGCCTGCGCGGGCTCGACGGCGTCCCCATGCTCTACCTGGGCTCGGCGCTGGCCGCGACCGCCATCGCCGTCATGAACGTCTCCATGCCCGGCATCGTCAAGCAGCACTTCCCCGAGCGCGTCAACCTGCTCACCGGCGTCTATGTCGCGGCCGTGGTGGCCGGCGCGGCCGGGGCCTCGGCCCTGGTGATCCCGCTGGAGCGGGCCACCGGCTTCGACTGGCGCGGCGTCTCGGCGCTGCTCGCCGTGCCCGCCGTGCTCGCGGCCCTGCTCTGGCTGCCGCAGGCGGTCCGGGGCGGCCCCGCCGAGCAGGGCGGCCCGAGGCCGTTCGGCGCCGTCCTGCGCAGCCGCGTCACCTGGTACGTGACCGCGCTCATGGGCCTGCAGTCGCTCACCTTCTACGTCATGCTGGCCTGGCTGCCGACCATCTTCCTCGACGCCGGCCTGCCCGCCGACCAGGCCGGCTACCTGCTCAGCCTGACGAACCTGGTCCAGGTCGCGACCTCGCTCGCGGTGCCGGTGCTGGCCGGCCGCCGGGCCTCGCAGGTGCCGTACGTGGTGGGCGCCGGCGTGCTGACCGTGCTCGGCTACCTCGGCGTGCTGCTGGCCCCGGCCACCGTGCCGTGGTTGTGGATGATCGTGCTCGGCATCGGCCAGGGGGCCTCGTTCGCGCTGGCGCTGCTGATCATCGCCCTGCGCCCGGCCGATCCGGCCGGCGTGACCGCGCTGTCGGCCGTGGCCCAGTCGGTGGGGTACGTCGTGGCCGCGCTGGGCCCGCTGCTGTTCGGCTACCTGAGGGAGGTCTCGGGCGGCTGGACCGTGCCGCTCACGGTCGGCCTCGGGGTCCTCGGGGCCCAGCTGGTGGCTGGATGGTTCGCCGGACGCCCTGCTACCTTAGGTAAGGCTAACCTGTAGAAGGGATCCACAGCGTGCTGACCGAGGCTCTCCAGCGTCTGGCCGACGGCCGGGGCGGTGTCATCGGGGTCGAGCCAGAGCTCGTCATCGACCCCGACGAGAGCTGGACGGCCGCAGCCGACCTGGTGCGGGAGCCGTACACGCTGTTGGCGGGCCTGGTCGAGCAGACGGCGGCACGCTGGAACGCGCCCCGGCACGTCGGCGCGGCGCTGTTCTGGAAGACCTTCGGCTACTGGCACAGCCTGCCCATGGCGCTCGGCTGGGCCCTCGACGGCCGCATCCCCGTCATGCGGCTGGCCGACACCTACTTCAAGGTCTCCGACGCCGGCGTGACGATCGCCGCCAGCCGCGTGAGCTGGGGCACTGGCGTCGAACCCATCCGCGAGTCGCTGGCCGAGGCGCAGCAGCCGCTGGTCAAGGCCATCAGCGCGCTCGCCAAGGTCGGCGAGCGCACCTTGTGGGGCTCGACCGCCGAGGCGTTCGCCCATCCGCTGACCTGCATCGTCAAGGGCGACTACATGGCCCTGCTCGCCGAGCTCGGCAGCCCGGTCGACGGGCTGGTCGAGCCCGCCGACGACGGTTACTTCCGCAGGACGTGCTGCCTGTGGATCACCCTGCCCGACGTCGAGGCGTGCGGGAGCTGCTGCGTGCTCAGGCCACAGCGACCGGCTCGTCCATAGGACGCAGCTCGTCGGCGTAGCTCACCGACACCCGGCGCATGACGCCGCTGTCGTCGATGGAGTACTGGCCGAGCCGCCACAACGGGGGCGAGTACGCGTGGATCGAGACGCTCTCGCCCTCCGCGCCGCCGAGCCGGTGGATGTGGTCGGGCCCGAACGAGAACGACTGACCGGCCGGCACCACGGTCTCCAGGTGCTCGCCGCCGATGCGCGGATTGCACTCCTGCAACGCCCCCTGCACGACGTGCACCGCGCCCGAGGAGATGTCGTGGTCGTGCCAGCCCGTGTCGTCCTCAGGACGCCAGCACAGCACCCAGACGTCCACATAGGCGTCCCGGTACAGGGAGGCGTAGTGCCGTCCGCCGTCGGCCGGGAAGTCGACCATGTCACGCCACTCCTGCGGGTTGGCGGCCAGCTCGTCGACCAGGTCGCGCAGCTCACGCCGGTCGAGCGTGCGCTCCGGCAGCCCGGCACACACGCCCCCGCCCTGGATCTGGATGTCACTCACGTACGAGTCTCCTTTCTCTATCTAATGGCCTCACTCCGTGAGGCGGCTCGGTCGCCTGTATGCCGGCGCCTTCCCCCGCTCTGGTCGCTTCGCTCCCGCCGCTCCTCCAGACGCCGGCGCTCCCTCGCGGATCTAATGGCCTCACTCCGTGAGGCGGCGCTGTGTCTGATTGCCTCACTGCGTGAGGCGGGCTCGGTCGCCATATGCCGGCGTCTTCCCCCGCTCTGGTCGCTTCGCTCCCGCCGCTCCTCCAGACGCCGGCGCTCCCTCGCGGATCTAATTGCCTCACTCCGTGAGGCGGCTCGGTCGCCTGTATGCCGGCGTCTTCCCCCGCTCTGGTCGCTTCGCTCCCGCCGCTCCTCCAGACGCCGGCGCTCCCTCGCGGGTCCAATGGCCTTACTGCGTGAGGCGGCTTGGGGGGCCAGGTGGGGGCGCTCCCTCGCGGGGTCATGGTGGGGGGAGGCCCAGGAGGCGGCGGGGGTTGGTGGAGTGGATGGCGTGGTGGGCGGCGGTGCCGAGGCCGGGGTCGGGGGCCGTGGCGTACGGCGCGTCGGAGCCGTTGACGACGACGTCCACGCCCAGCTCGCGGACGATCGCGTCGATGGCACGCGGCCCGTACGAGGACGTCTCCACGTAGAAACCGGGATCGACCAGGCCGCGCCCGGTGCCGCCGCGGGCGATGAGCCGTTCGGAGTGCAGCGGCGCCAGCCCCGCCAGCAGCGCGAAGCACACCCGCAGCCGAGGATGCCGGGGCCGGACCACGGCGTGGAAGTGGTGCCAGGCCGCGTGCATCTGCTGCACGTACGGCACCAGCGCCGGCCACCACGGCGGCGTCCCCGGCGGCGGCGGCACGGCGGCGGGCCCGGGATGCACGAACAGCGGCAGGTCCCGCTCGGTGAGCACGTCGAGCAGCCGGTCGTCGGGTACGGCGGTGGCCGGGATCTGCAGCCCGGCCAGCCCCCGGTCGAGGTCCTTGGCCAGCCGCTCCGGATCGGGCTCGCTGTGACAGGTCGCCGCCCACACCCCGAACGGCTCGCCCAGCCCGAGCGCGCCCTCGTGGTAGGCGTCGATCAGCGGCCACGCCTCCTCCGGCGGCAGGAACTCCACGCCCAGCGGGCTCGACATCGACACCAGCGCCAGGTCGAGCCCGGTCGTGTCCCGGTGCTCGTGGTCGGCCGGGTTCACCTCGTACGGCGGCTCGCCGTCGAGCAGCAGCGTCCAGCCGTCGAGCCGGGGCGGGACGGTGCGAGCGCGCAGCGCGGCGACGAACGAACCCGTCCACAGGTGCTGGTGCACGTCGATGCTCACGATCACACCTCCCTCTATTTCCTACTGAGATTACAGGTAAACGAACTGTACTGCGAAATCAATCAGGTGAACCGTTTCAGTGAACCGCTTCACTGCCCTATTTGTCAACGGTTCGCACGTCGAGGGCGGTCCCAGAAGAACCCCGCGAGCCCGTGCGGGAGTCCGGCTTCTGTCGGTGGCAGGCAATAGGCTGGCGGGATGCCGCGGAAGAGAGCGACGATTCGGGAAGTGGCCCGCGCGACCGGCCTGTCTCCGGCGGCCGTCTCCTATGCGCTGCGCGGCATGCAGGTCTCGGAGGAGACCATGGAGCGCGTGCGCGCCGCCGCCGCCGAGCTCGGCTACGAGGCCGACCCCATCGCCAGAGCCCTGGCCAGTGGCCGCACGGGCATGATCGGCCTGCTCTGCGGCTCGCTCGAAGACCTGTGGCAGCAGTCGCTGGCGGTCGGCATCAGCAGGGGCCTGCGAGAGAAAGACCGCTATGCCCTGATCCTCGACGCGGTCGGCGACCCCGACCGTGAGCGCGTGCTCGCCCAGCAGCTCCGCGACCAGCGCGTCGACGGCATGATCGTGCAGCCGGTCGACCCGGCCGCGCCGTTCTGGGCCGAGCTGTGCGAGTCGCTGCCCGTCGTCGCGATCGGCGACTCCCTGGCGGGCACGGCCGGCGAGGTCGTCTTCGACAACCGCCGGGGCGTCACGCTGGCCCTGGAACACCTGGCCGGCCTCGGTCACCGTCGGATCGCCGTGCTCACGCCCACCCAGGCCAGCACCCCCGACCGTCCGGCCGACGTGCACGTCCTGGCCGAGGCCGACCGGCTGGGGCTCGACATCGAGGTCGTCACGGCCCCCCACGACCTGGCGGCGGCCACCTCGGCGGCCCACGAGATCCTCTCCACGTCCAGGCCGAGCGCGGTCTTCTGCTTCGCCGACTCCATCGCCTACGGCGTCTACGCCGCGGCCAAGGAGCTGGGCCTGTCCATCCCGGGCGACGTGTCGGTCATGGGCTACGACGACCACCCCATGTCGGGGCTGCTCACCCCCGGCCTGACCACCGTCGACTGGGACATCGACGGCATCGTCAGGGCCGCGGTGCGGCTCATCGCGGCCGCGGCCGACGGCGGCACCCGCCGCCGCCGGGTGGTCCAGGAGCCGACGCTCAGGGAGCGGGGCTCGGTCGCGCAAGCGCCGCCCGCGCCTCGTCCAGCTCGTCGGTGAGCTGCCCGTCAGGCCGTGCCCCCTTGCGGGCCCGCACGGCAGCGGCGCGCTCGCAGGCCAGCACGATCTCCAGCGGTTCGAGGCAGCGCAGCGCGTGGCGGGCGGCCTGGGTGGCGAAACCGGCGTGGTCCTCGGTGCCCAGCGAGATCACCGCGGTCCCGGTCGTCACGGGGGCCGCGAGGTGGCGCAGTTCGGCCAGGGCGTCCTGGGCCACGTACTCCAGGATCATCAGCCCGGAGGCGCCCGGCCGGTCGGCCAGGAAGGGCAGCTGCCCGGTGTAGGCGGGGTTCATGAGGGTGGCCAGGCGGGCGGTGCTGAGCTGGGCGGTCTGGGCCAGCGCGGCGCGCAGCGCGTCGAGGGCCAGGGCCACCGGGGCCGAGTGGAAGTTGCCGTTGTGCCAGGCCAGGGTGCCGGTGATGAGCGGGTTCTCGGTGGCGGCGTTCAGGTCGGTCTCGACGGTGGCGGTGGCACGCTCCAACGCGTCCACGGCCGCGCCGTGCACCTGCGCGAAGGCGCGGTAGCCGTACGGGTCCTGGACGCGGGTGGCCAGCTCGTGGGTGAGCAGGCCGCGCAGGCGTCCGGCCACGCGCGACTGGCCCGGATGCGGCCTGGCCTCCTGGACGGCGGCGGCCAGCGGCTCGGCGGAGGCGTCCACCGCGGTGAAGGACAGGGCGGCCACGTCGACGGCCGCCTCCAGCAGCGCGCCCAGCCGGTGGCAGGCCAGCGCGGCGTCGGCCAGCGTGGCCGCGCCCGAGCTGATGAAGGGCAGCGCGTCCCCGGAGGCGAGCGCGAAGCGCGGCCCGGCCGTCTCCTCGCCCGCCCGCCGCCAGGGCACCTCGCCCAGCAGGCACAGGGCCGTGGTGGCGAGCGCGGTCAGGTCGCCGGTGCCGATCGCGCCGTACGTGCGGACCGGCGGCGTGAACCCGCCCGTGACCGCCTCGGCCAGGACGGGCAGCACGGCCGGGTCGATGCCCGAGCCGCCCGCGACGAGCTGGTTGAGCCGCACGACGAGCATGGCCCGCGCCCGCTCGTCGGCCACCAGGGGACCTGCCCCGCAGGCGTGGCTGCGCAGCAGGTCGAGGCCGGGGGAGTCGAGCCGGACGTCCCGGTTGGCGCCCACGCCCGTGCTGCGGCCGTAGACGGGGCCGGTCAGCCCCTGGGCGGTGGCCCACGAGGCCCGGGCCCGATCGAGGGGACCGATCGTGACCCGGGCCCGGCCGTGGGCGGCTTCGTGCACCTGGGCGCAGGTCAGGCCGGCGCCGTTGAGCTGCATGGGGAGGGGATCAGTCGTTGTCGGGGATGAACAGGCCGAGCAGCCAGCTGACCACGCTGATGATGATCGCGCCCCAGAAGGCGGCGGGGTAGAAGTTGTCGACGTGGAAGGGGATGTCGAACTGGCCGGCGATCCAGCTCGTCAGCAGCAGCATGGCCGCGTTGATGACGAGGAGGAACAACCCGAGGGTCAGCACGATGACCGCGCAGCCCAGCGCCTTGACGATCGGCTTCACGATGGCGTTGACGACACCGAAGATCAGGGCCACGAGGAGCAGGACGCCCCAGTACTTGGCCGAGTTCTCCGGGGCGGTGATCCTGATGCCGTCGAGGAGCTGGATGGCGACCCAGAGGGCGGCGGCCGCGGCCACGGTTCTGATGATGAATCTCACGCTGGTTGATCCTCCCACTTCGCGATCGCCGGCGCGATAGATCGACCGCGCGAAGCCGGTCGATCACGCACTGTGGCGGCGGTTACCTGTGACTCATGTCGGGAAAGGGAGCGGGATGGACGCTAATGGTCTTGATTCGTTGCCCGCGGCGGAGTTGCACGACCGAGCGGTGCGGTACGCCGTACGCCATGGGGATCTGGGCTTCCTGTGGAACCTGCTGAAGGTGATCCCGGCCGCCGAGGCCGCGAGCGGTCACGAGAGTGAGACCGCCAACGACCTCAGCCGGGTGTCCGCGCTGCTCAGCGACGCGCTCGCGGCGGGCGAGGGTGAGCTGGGCGAGGCGTTGCGGCCGATCTACCTGGAATATCTGCGCGATCATCCCGACGCCTGAGCCGCGCTCAGCCGGCCAGGCGCGCCCCCGCGGCGATGCCCGAGATGCCCGGCGTGCTGACCTCCTGGCCGTCCCGGAGCACGATCATGGTGTCGTACGCGCCGGCCTCGGCCAGGTCGGTCGCGAACCGCCGGGCCAGGGTGGGGCCCATGGCGTACATGGCGGTGGCGTAGGCGTCGGCCACGCCGAGGTCGGGGCCGATCACGGTGACCGAGCCGAGCGTCTGCTGGCGCTCCCCGGTGCGCGGGTCCACCACGGCCGCGCCGCCCGAGGTGGCGATGCCGAGGTCGTGGGCGAACAGCGCCTTCCTGACGACGTCGGTGCGCGGGTCGCGGATGCCGACGCGCCACGGCTTGCCCGGGGCGGCCGAGCCGCGCACCCTGATGTCGCCGCCCGCGTTGATGCGGTGGTCACCGGCGCCCGCGTTGCACAGCGCCCGCGACAGGCGTTCCAGGGCCCAGCCCTTGATGTAGCCGGACGGGTCGATCACGCCGTTGATCCGGTGCTCGAACCAGCCGCCGGTCGCCTCGCCCAGCTCCTCGCAGCGGTGCAGGACCTCGACGAGCTCGGGGATCTGCCTGATGGTCAGGCCGTGGTTGAGGCGCCAGATCTGGCTGTCCTCCTTGGCCGGGCTGAAGGTGTCGGCCACCCAGCGCAACCAGGAGAAGGCGTCGTCGAGCAGGGGGGTGAGCTCTCGGGCCGGCAGAGCCGTGCGGATGTCCACGCTGACGGGCATGCCCATGACCGTGTCGACACGGGCGCTTCCGGGGAAAATCGTCACCTGGCCTCCTTGTCCGCTGCCCACGCTCTCACGTCGGCCGTAACGTGGGGCTAAACCTTTTGCCCTGGTTTGAAATGCACCTGTGATCTCGGGATCGCGAGGCGTGACAATGCGCCGCCGACGTACCGGGTGAACGGGCGCGGGCCCTCGACGACCACCTCGCGCTCGGCGATGTCGGGGATCTCGCGGCTGAGCCCGGAGGCGCTGATGCGCTCCTTGGCCCTCGGGTCGTGCTCGGCGCCGGTGACGAGGATGAGACCGTACCTGGTCTCCAGGTCGCGCAGCTCGCTGGTGGCGCGCTCGGCCCGGTAGACGGCCACGGTGTCCGTCCTGGTGCTCGCGCCGGCCAGCCGGGTGCGCAGGGTGTCCGGGTCCATGCCGGACGCGATCAGCACCCTGCCCCTGGTCTGCGGGACGACCGTGTGGCTGCGGACCGCCATGACCGCCGCCATCGCGTACAGCAGCAGCGAACCGACGCGGCTGAGTTCCGTCACGTACGCGGTGGAGCTCAGCTCGTGGGCCACCAGCAGCGCGCCGGCCAGGTAGCCGCCGAGCCGCAGCCGCTGCCGGGCCTGCTCGGTGCGGAGCAGGTCGGCGGCCTTGACGGTGGCGAAGCCGAGCGCGACGAGCAACGCCGCGGCGGCGTAGGCGGTGGGCCGCCAGGGGTAGCCGAACCCCGGCTGGATCGCGCCGAACTCGGCGACCGCGACCCCGCACCAGAAGAGGATGGGACCGTGACTCGCATTCACCTCACTAGCCATGTCTATGACGATGCTGAAGGAACATGAGAGCTTTCTGAGTAAGGTCTGAAACATGGCTAACGTGCGTGTTGAGCGGACAGAAGACGGCGGTTTCCGGGCCACGAACGCCCGCGGCGCCGAGGTGAAGATCGGCGGCGGCGACGACGAGGGCGTGTTCACCCCGGTCGAGCTGCTGCTCGCGGCGGTGGGCGGCTGCAACATCGTGACCGTCGAGCCGCTCACGGCCAAGCGCGGGCACCGGCTGGTGCGCCTGGCCATGACGGTGGAGTCGGAGAAGGTCGAGCCGAACAAGCTCGGGCCGGTGACGGTCACCTACGACGTGGAGCTGCCCTCGGAGGCGGCCGACGAGGTCTTCAGGGCGGTGGCCGGGCGGGTGCACGACAAGTACTGCACGGTGAGCAGATCGTTGCAGGACGGTACAGAGGTTCGATTGGAGCTTCCCTAGTCGGATTAAACGCTTATTCGACCCCGTTATGACGCGACCGTTGCATTCGTCTCGGTAGCGTTGTAGCAGGTCGAGAGGCCACAACAGACCTTCACCGATGCGGACGCGGAGGGGGACCGCGGTCCGCGAGTGCGGGACCGCCGACGTTTTTGGGGGAAGACGTCGGCCTGGACCGCCACCGATCGGGGCCGGGCAGATTTGGGGGAACTGCCCGGCCCCGATCCATGCCCGCAGCCGGCACAGGCGCTGCCTCATCTGCCATCGGCCATGCGTATTGTCCTGTGGTGTGAAGAAAGTTCTCATCGACTGCGACCCCGGCATCGACGACGCGCTCGCCCTGGCCCTCGCCGCCGGCTCCCCCGACCTCGACGTCGTGGGCGTCACCACCGTGGGCGGCAACGTCGACCTGGAGCTGACCACCGCGAACGCGCTGGCGCTCCGGGAGTTCCTCGACCTCGGCGACGTGCCGGTCACGCCCGGCAGCGCGGGCGCCCTGCTGCACCGCACGGTCCGCGCCGGGCACGTCCACGGCGACACCGGGCTCGGCGACGTCGTCCTGCCCGCCCCCGTGCGTCCCCTGTCGGAGGGGCACGCGGTGGACTTCATCGTGGACGCCCTGCGTGCCGCCCCGGGCGAGATCACGCTGGTCGCGGTGGGCCCGCTGACCAACATCGCCCTCGCCGTACGCCGCGAGCCCCGCGTCGTGGAGTGGGCCAGGGAGCTGGTGATCATGGGCGGCTCGTACACCCGGGGGAACCACAACCCGGCGGCCGAGTTCAACATGCTGGCCGACCCCGAGGCCGCGGCGATCGTCTTCGAGGCCGGCTGGCAGGTCCGCCAGCTCGGCCTCGACGTGACCCTGTCCGCCCTGGTCACCGCGGACGTGCTCGACCGCATGCGGCCGCTCGGCCGGTTGTCGGAGCTGCTGGTGCCCGCCGCGCAGTTCTACGGCGTGGTGACGGCCGAGGGCGGCCCGGCCATCCACGACGCCTGCGCGGTGGCGTACGTGCTGGACCCGTCGCTGTTCACCTGCGTGCCGGCCGTGGTGAACGTGGAGACCGCCGGGACGTACACGCGGGGGATGACCGTCACCGACTTCGACCTGCGCGGACGGCCGGCGAACGCGCTGGTGGCGACGTCCGTGGACGTGAAGGGGTTCTGGGACCTGGTGCTGGGGGCGTACGGGCGGCTGGGGGAGCGGCTCGGCTGATGTGCGGGCACCGTCCGGCGGCTGATACAGTTAACCCTGTTGCGCCGCTAGCTCAGTTGGTTAGAGCAGCTGACTCTTAATCAGCGGGTCCGGGGTTCGAGTCCCTGGCGGCGCACCACCCCGAAACCGCCTGGCTCGCCAGGCGGTTTCGCTGTTTTCGGGGCCCCGTCGCTCCCCGCGGCTTGCGACAATCGGTCGGTGGACGAGACGTTTCCGGAATGGCTGGCGGGGCTGGGGCGCGAGCGGCTGACCGAGCTGCTGGCGGCGCGGCCCGACGTGTTGCGGCCCGTGCCGCCGCGGCGGCCGGCCGAGCTGGCCGAGCGGCTCGACGCGCCGGAGTCCGTGCACCTGGCGCTGTCCCGGACACCGCTGCCCTGCCTGCTGCTGGTGGAGGCGATCCTGGTGTCGGCCCGCAGCGGCCGGCCGCTGCCCGACCTGGTGACCGCCGGCGCCGACCTGCCCGGGCTGATCGACCGGCTCGAACGCGTCGCGCTCGTACGGCGGGGCGAGGGCGGCGGGCTGCACCTGGCCGCCGGGTTGCCCGCGGTGCTGCCGACGCCCCTGGGGCTGGGCCCCGCCCTGTCCGGGCTGCTCGCGCACGTCACCGTGGCCGAGCTGACCGACGTGCACCGGCGGCTGGGCGGCACGGGCACGCCGCGCAGAGCGGCGCTGATCGAGTCGATCACCATGGCCCTCGGCGATCCCGGCAGGCTGGCCCGGCTGGTCGCCCGCGCCCCGGCGGGCACCCGGGAGCTGCTCGACGACTTCCTCGAACGCGGGCCCGCGCGAGTGCTCGACGAGTTCCCGCCCCGCGGCCAGCACCAGCCGCGGCGGCCGGCGACCCCGGCGCGGTGGGCCCGCGACCACGGTCTCGTCTGGAGCGTCGACTGGGAGCGCACCTACGTCATGCCCATGGAGGTCGCACTCGCGCTGCGCGGGCCCGACCACCGCATCGACCTGCCGGTCGAGCAGCCGGCGGTCCGTACCCGGCCGGTCGCCGCCGACCTGGTCGCGCACGAGGCGTCCGTGGCCGCCCTCCGCCTCCTGGACCGGGCCGCGGCCCTGCTGCAGGACGCGGCGGCGCAGCCGTTGCCCGAGCTGAAGGGCGGCGGCGTCGGCGTCAAGGAGGTGCGCCGCCTGGCCGGCCGCCTGGGCTGCGCCGAGGACGAGGTCCGCCTGCTGCTCGACCTCGTGCACGCCGCCGGGCTGCTGGCCGCCAACCCGCTCACGCAGGTGCGCACCCGGCGCGCGACCGAGACCCGGCCTGCCGGGGTCTCGCCGACCAGGGCCTACGACGCGTGGTTGCGCCTGTCGCCGGCCGACCGCTACGCCGCGCTGGCCGAGGCGTGGTGGCGGCTGCCGATCAGCCCGACCCGCCGGTACGACGGCAAACCCCGCACCCCGCTCGCCCCGGCCGGGACCGGGACACCGTCCAGCGTCATCCGGGAGGTGGTGTTCGGGCTGCTGCCGGGCGCGACGGCGACGGGGGAGGCGGCGGCCGTGCCGGACGCGGAGGAGGTGGCGGCGGCCGCGAGCTGGCACCTTCCGTTGTTGCAGCGGGCGAGCTGCCGCGAGGTCGTGCTCGCGGTGCTGGCCGAGTCGAGGCTGCTGGGCCTGCTCGGCGCGGACGCCCTCAGCCCGCCCGGCCTGGCCCTCCGGACGCCGTCCGGGCCGCGGGTGGGGGAGGCCGCCGCCGGGCTGCTGGCCGGCGCCCGGCGGCAGGCGTTGTTCGGGACCGACCTGACCGCCGTGGTCACCGGCCCGCCCGCCGCCGCCCTGACGGAGGTCCTCGACCGGGCCGCCGACCGCGAGCCCGGCGGTTCGTGGCGGTTCGGCGCGTCCTCGGTGCGCCGCGCCCTGGACGCCGGTCACACCGCCGCCGAACTCGTCTCGGCCCTGGAGGAGGTGGCCGCCGGCCCGCTGCCGCAGCCCCTGACGTACCTGATCCACGACGTCGCCCGGCGGCACGGGGAGATCGAGGTGGTCCCGGTGGGCTGCTGCGTGGTGGGCGACGACGAGGCCCTGCTGGCCGAGCTGGCCGCGCATCGCAGGCTGGCCAAGCTGCGTCCGCGCCTGCTGGCCCCCACCGTCCTGGCCAGCGCGCTCGACCCGGCGCAGACCCTGGCCCTGCTCAGGGAGGCCGGGTACGCGCCGGTCGCCCGCGAGGCCGACGGCACGCTCACCGTGACCGGCCGCGCGCCCCGGCGCGCCCCGGCCCGTCCGGCCGGCCGCGAGCAGGGGGTCCTCAGCCCGGAACGCGCCGCCGCCTGGCTGGTCACCACCGCCGGCGAGCCGCTGCCGGGCCACCACGGCCTGCGCGACCTCTTCGCCCGGTACGCCACCGCCCTGTCGCCCAAGGCCCGCGAACGGGTGGCGATGGAGCTGGAGTACCACGGCACGGCCAGGATCGTCCACGACGGCGAGGAGCTCACCGTCAGCGGCCCGGAGGTGCGCGGCGCGGATCTGGACGTGTGGTGCCACGAGCCCGCCGAGTTCCGGCTGCTGGACCTGGCGAAGATCACCAAAGTGCTGACCTGATCAGGCGTCCAGCTCGTCGCGGGCCGCCATCAGCGCGAAACCGAGCAGGTTCAGCCCCCGCCAGGTCGCCGCGGACGCGGCGCGCTCGTCGTCGGCGGCCAGGCCGATGCCCCAGACCCGGTCCAGCGGGCTGGCCTCGACCAGCACGTGCGCGCGGGTGCCGACCAGGAACTCCCGCAGGTCGGCGTGCGCCCCGAACTTGGCGAGCGAGGCGCGGACGACGATGTCGAGCCGGTGGGCGTCCCACACGGCCTCGTCGAAGCCGCGCACGGTGCGGCCGAGCTTCTTGGCCTCGCCCGGGGTCGCGGCCAGGAGGATGCGGCCGGCGCTGTCGTGGTCGCCGAACAGCCACGCCTTGTGGGCCATCATGTAGTGCTCGGCCGAGGCGAAGGTGTGGCCGCCCTCGGTGAAGGTGACCGGCCACCACTGCGACAGGCAGCCGCGGCCGGGACCGCCGTCGCGGGCCGGGCGGTGGCCCCAGAAGTAGAGGTAGCGCGGCCGGCGGCCGTTCCGCTCCGCCTCGACGGCCTCGTCAACGGTACGGGGAAGCTGGTCGGACACCGCTCAACCGTCCCACAGGGGACGGACACCGGCCAAGCCGATTAAAGCCGGCGGATCGAGCCCGCCGGGTTCCGCCTCCACCTGGATCAAGTACGGCGACCACAGCAGTGAGGCCGCGTGCATCGCCAAGGGCAAGGAGCTCAAGGCGAAGGGCACCTACCTGTCGTACTTCTGCCAGTACACCGGTTTCTTCACGCTGATGGTGCTGACCCGATAACCGCCTGACCGGCCGCGGCCCGGAGGCTCGTCCTCCGGGCCGTCCGCCGTCACGGTCGGCCAAGCCGGTCAGAGCCGGCGGATCATGGCCTGCTTGGCCGCCGCGAACTCCTCGTCGGTCAGCACCCCGGACCGGTGCAGCTCGCCCAGCTCGGCCAGGCGGCGCAGCACCGCGTCGTGGGCGTCGCCGGCGGAGGCCGCCGGCTCCAGCTCCTCGGGCTGCTCGCGCGGCAGCCGGGCCAGCACCGCCGCCCCGACCAGCGCGGTCGCGCCGCCGAAGCGCTGGATGCCCCAGGACACGCAGTGGGGGTCCTTCTGCGGGGACGCGCCGGGCCCGTCGCCCTTGAGCCGGAAGCGGAGGGTGCCGTAGCCGAGGCCGGACTGCGGTTTCCACTCCACGCCCACCAGCTCGGCCAGCGGGAACTCCTGCGACCCCGCCCGCTCCTTCTCCGTGCTGGCGAAACCGGTCCATTCCAGGCGGACGCGCTCGCCGTCGAAGATCGCGGTGCCGTCGCCCGCCGTGGCCGAGACGGGGATGGCGGGGCCGGGGAGCAGGTAGTGCTCGCAGGGGCCGCTGGGCGTCTGGTTGATCTCCAGGGTGTCGCGGACCTCGTCGGCGAAGTACTGGGCCGCGCCGGCGCGCTCCTTGGGCACCGCCAGCCGGTACGGGTCGGCGGGCGCGGCCAGCGATCCGGCGACGAGGTCGGACAGGGGGTCGGCGCCGTAGCGCAGGCGCAGGCGGAGCTGGCCGCCCTTGCGGCCGGGCTCGAACGCGCACGTCGCGATGGCCTCCAGAGGCACGGCGACCTCGCCGAGCACCTTGCGGAGCTCGTGGACGTTCTTGTCGCCGCCAGGGACGACGCGCAGCATCTCTCCGTTGAACGTCCACGAGCCGTCTGGAACGGCGATCTCGGTCATATTCTCAGCCTAGGACGTCGAGAGGAGCCCGATGAAGATCTTCACGAGCTGGATGTCGTGGGGCCAGGCCGCCGGCCCCCTGGCCGAGGCGCTCCCGTCGCAGACCGTCACGGGGTTGCGCGAGGCGGTGCGCTTCGCCCGGACGCAGCACGGCGTGCAGCAGCGTCCCACCGGGCGGCCGTACGTGGAGCATCTGCTGGAGGCGCTGGAGGTGGCGGTGGCCGGAGCGCAGGTGCGCGACCCCGACGTGCTGACCGCGATCGTGCTGCACGACGTGCTGGAGGACACCGCGTGCACCGAGCGGGAGCTGGCCCGGCGGTTCGGCGCGGAGGTGACCGGGCTCGTCTGCTGGGTGACCAGGCCCGCCGGGCGCGCGAAGGCCGACCACCTGGCCGCGCTGGCCAAGGCCCCGGCGCAGGCGGTGCTGGTGAAGCTGGCCGACCGGGTGAGCAACGTGCAGGAGTTGCAGCGCCTCCACTGGCGGTTCCAGAAGCGCTACTACCACGAGACCGTCGCCCACATCGTGCCGCTGGCCGCGCCCCACCCGTGGTTCGCCGAGTGGTACGAGGAATGGCGGCGGCCCTGGGCCAGGCGCGTGGCCCGCTACCCGGACTAACCCCCCAGCCGGGCCAGCCGGTTGCGCACGCCGTCGAAGTGCGCGTACACGGCCGACACCGCGGCGGCCCGGTCGCCGGCCAGCACCGCGGCGTAGATGTCGCGGTGCCGCCTGGCCACGTCGCCGGGCGGCTCGTCGGGGGCGCCGAGGTGGTCGCGGAGCTGGTGGTAGACGTCCCAGAACGCGCCGAGGAGCTGGCTGACCAGCGGGTTGCCGAGCGGCCGGTAGAGCAGGTCGTGGAAGAGCCGGTCGGTCTCGGGGGAGACCTCGCCGACCTGCGACTCGTGGTCCATGCGGGCCATGACGTCGGCCACCGGGGCGAGGTCGGCCTCCGGGCCGAGGTCGATGAGCCGCTGGACGAGCCCGCTCTCCAGGATCTCGCGGATCTCGATGAGGTGCGCCAGGTGGTTGCGGCCGTTCTGCAGGGTGATGCGGCTGTGGAAGGCCAGCTCGTCCACCAGCCCGGACAGGGACATCCGGCCCACGAACATGCCGAAGCCGTGGCGGATGTCCACGATGCCGACCGCCTGCAGAGCCTTCAGCGCCTCCCGGACGGAGTTGCGGCTGACCTGGAGCTCCTCCATGAGCTCCGACTCCGTGGGCAGCGGGTCACCCGCGACCAGCCCGCGCCTGACGATCAGGTCCTTGACGCCCTCCTGGGCCTCGACGGCCCGGCTGGGACGTGCCGGACGCGGGACTGCGGCCATGAAGCTTCCTTTCATCGTAGGTAACATTCCGGAAATCCTCTGTTGACCTCAAGACGCTCTGGCGTTTAGCGTCCACGTTACGCACAAGATAGGACATGGGATGTCCTACGTTCTACCTGTTCCCCCCAGGAGGCATCCGTGAGCTCTGAGTTCAGCCGCCGTGACTTCCTGCGCTACAGCGGGGCCACGGGTGCGGCGGCGTTCATCGCGGCCACCCTCTCCGCCTGTTCCGGAGGCCCGGCCTCGACCGGCTCGGTCGGCGCCGGATCGAACAAAGACCTGATCACCGCCGTCATCGGCTACGGCAACGACCAGAGCTGGGACCCGACCCAGACCGCGTCGGCGTTCGCGATGGCCGGGATCAGCCACGTCTACGAAGGGCTGCTCGACACCGACCCGGTCACCCGGGAGCCGTACCCCGCCCTGGCGACGGCGCTGCCCGCCGACGCCAACGCCACGTCGTGGACGTTCGCCCTGCGCGAGGGCGCCAAGTGGCACGACGGGCAGCCGGTCACCGCCGACGACGTGGTCTTCACCTTCGAGCGCATCCTCGGCCCCGACAACGTGCTGACCGGCAACTTCTTCAAGCCCTGGCTCCAGGAGGTGAAGAAGGTGGACGACCGGACCGTGGAACTGGTCCTGAAGTTCCCCTTCCCCGACGCGGCGCCCCGGCTGACCATCGCCAAGATCATGCCGAAGCACGTGTTCAGCCAGGCGGGCGCGTGGGACAAGGCCAAGAGCGGCATGGCGGTCGGCTCCGGGCCGTACAAGCAGGCGGCGCACAACCCCAAATCCAACACCTCCTTCGAGGCGTTCGACGGCTACAACGGCCCCCGCCCGGCCACCGTCAAGAAGATGAACTGGCTGACCATCGTGGACGCCTCTGCCCGGGTGGCCAAGATCTCCGGCGGCTCCGCCGAGGCGCAGATCGCCGACAACATCCCGTACGCCAACGTCGACCAGCTCAAGCAGCAGGGCCTCACGGTCGAGGGCGGCAAGGGCATGAACCACATGTTCCTGATGTTCAACACCGCCGCCAAGCCCTTCGACGACGTACGCGTCCGCCAGGCGCTGCACTACGCCATCGACAAGCAGAAGATGATCGACGTGGCGCTCAAGGGCCACGGCACGGCCTCCAGCTCCTTCCTCAACGAGGGCCACCCCGACCACCGGCGCGCCTCGGTCGTCTACGACTACGACCCCGACAAGGCCAGGGCGCTGCTGAAGGAGGCGGGCGTGACGAACCTGACGGTCAACCTCATGGCCGTCAACGTGAGCTGGATCGTCGACTGCCTGCCCACCATCGCCGCCTCCTGGGAGGCGGTCGGGATCAAGACCACGCTGGAGCCGCAGGACACGGCCGCGCTGTTCACCAAGATGGACCAGTTCCAGGACTACCAGGTGGTCGCGGCGGCCTCGAACCCCAACCAGTTCGGCATGGACGCGGACCTGATCCTGCACTACAACTACGTGCCCGGCGGCCTGTGGATGAAGTACAGCCACTGGGACGGCAGCAAGGACGCCGAGAAGCTGTTCGCCATGATGGACGCGGCCGGCAAGGAGACGGACAAGGCCAAGAAGAGCGAGCAGATCCACAGATATCTGGACCTGGTCGCCGAGCAGGCCGTGCTCTATCCCGTCGTCCACAACGAGCTGATGACCGCCTGGGACCCGAAGAAGCTCTCCGGCATCCGCGCCCAGCCGTACCCCGGCATCAATCTGCTGCAGGCCAAGAGGACATGACGCTCGTACTCAGGATGCTGCTGCGGCGGCTCCTCATCCTGATCCCGCTGGTCCTGGGCGTGGTCGCGTTCGTGTTCGTCGTGATGCGCTTCTCGGGCGTCAAGCCCGAGTACGCCTACTTCCAGGGCGCGAACCCCACGGCGGAGCAGATCCACCGTTTCCAGGAGGAGAACGGCCTGCTGGACCCGCTGCCGCTGCGGTACGTGCGCTTCGTCGCCGACCTCGCCCAGGGCGACATGGGCACCAGCGTGCTCACCAAGAAGCCGGTCGTCGAGTCGGTGACGACCGCGCTGCCGCTGACCCTGCAGCTCACGTTCCTCGGCCTGGCCGTGGCGATCGTGCTCTCGCTGGTGTTCGGCGTGACCGCGGCGCTGTTCCGCGACCGCTGGCCCGACCAGGCGATCCGGGTCGTGTCGCTGGTCGGCGTGGCGGCTCCGGCGTTCTGGCTGGCGCTGCTGATGATCCAGTGGCTGGCGGTCGGCGAGGGGCTGTTCCCGACCGGCGGCTACATCAACCCCGCCGACTCCCTCACCGGCTGGCTGCAGTCGATGACGCTGCCCGCGCTGTCGTTGTCGCTGCCGATCGCCGCCCAGCTCACCCGCATCATCCGCACGTCGATGGTCGAGGAGCTGGACCGGGACTACGTGCGCACCGCGATCGGCAGCGGCCTGCCGATGATCGTCGTGGTCGGCCGCAACGTGCTGCGCAACGCGCTGATCAACCCGCTGACCGTGCTCGGCCTGCGCATCGGCTACCTGATCGGCGGCACGGTGGTCATCGAGACGATCTACGGCCTGCCCGGCATGGGCCAGCTCATGATCAACGCGGTGCGCGACGGCGACCCGGCCGTGGTGCAGGGCGTCGTGCTCACCATCGCGATCGGCTTCATGGTGGTCAACCTGGTCGTCGACATCCTCTACCTGCTGGTCAACCCCCGCCTGAGGAGTGCCGCCTGATGAGAAGCGGACTCGCCGAACGCCTGTCCAGGCCCGGCGTCGCCTTCCGGCGGCTGCCTGCGGCGTCGTGGCCGGCGGTCGCCGTCGTCGTCCTGGTCGTGCTGGCCGCCCTGTTCGCGCCGCTGATCGCGCCGCACTCGCCGTACTTCCAGGAGGCCGCCGGCGGCGGCCCGTCGGCCGCGCACTGGATGGGCCTGGACAGCGCCAACCGCGACATCCTGTCCCGGCTTCTGTACGGCGCCCGCTGGTCGCTGATCATCGGCCTCGGCGCCACCGGCCTCGCCCTGGTCGCCGGGGCGGTCGTCGGCGCGGTGGCGGCCACCTCGCGCCGGGTGGTGGACGAGACCGTCATGCGCGTGCTCGACGTGATCATGGCCTTCCCCGGCATCGCGCTGGCCGCCGTGCTGGTCGCGGTGTTCGGCGGCAGCATCCCGGTGCTGGTCATGGCCATGGCCTTCCTCTACATGCCGTCCGTGGCCAGGGTCGTGCGGGCCAACGTGATCGCCCAGTACGGCGAGGACTACGTGGCGGCCGAGCGCGTCATCGGCGCGCGCACGCCGTACATCGTGCTCAGGCACGTCGCGGTCAACTGCGCGGCGCCGGTGCTGGTGTTCTGCACGGTGATGGTGGCCGACGCGATCGTGTTCGAGGCGTCGCTGTCGTTCATCGGCGCCGGCGTACGCCCGCCGAACCCGTCGTGGGGCAGCGTCATCGCCGACGGCAAGAACCTGGTGCTGCTCGGCGGCTGGTGGGCCACGGTCTTCCCCGGCCTGCTGATCCTGCTCACCGTGCTGGCCCTCAACATCCTGTCCGAGGGCATCTCCGACGCCTGGGCCGCCCCGGCCCGCAGGGCCGCCCCCAGGAAGGACGACGCCTACGAGCAGGCCGCCCCCGGCGCCGGCCAGGTCGTCGAGCTGCCCGGCCTGGCCGAGGCCGCCCGCCGGCTGGCCGGACGCGCCCGCCCGCTGCCGCAAGGACAGCCGATCCTCAGCGTCGAACGCCTGCGGATCGGCTTCGACCCCGGCGTGGACATCGTGGACGGCGTCGGCTTCGAGGTCTGGCCCGGCGAGGTCGTCGGCCTGGTCGGCGAGTCCGGCTGCGGCAAGTCGCTGACCGCCCTGACCGTCATGGGCCTGCAACCGCGCCAGGCCCGGGTCGGCGGCCACGTGCGCTTCGACCAGAAGGAGCTGCTCGCGCTGCCGCGCCGGGCCCGCCGCCGCCTGCTCGGCCACGAGATGGCGATGATCTACCAGGACGCGCTGTCCTCGCTCAACCCGGCCATGACCATCAGGGCCCAGCTCAGGCAGCTCACCCGCAGGGGCGGCCGGCGCACCCCGGCCGAGCTGCTGGAACTCGTCGGCCTCGACGCCCGCCGCACCCTGTCCGCCTATCCGCACGAGCTGTCGGGCGGCCAGCGGCAGCGGGTGCTGATCGCGATGGCGCTCTCCCGCGACCCCAAGCTGATCGTCGCCGACGAGCCGACGACCGCGCTCGACGTGACCGTCCAGGCGCAGGTCATCGAGCTGCTGCTGCGGCTGCGCGAGGAGCTGGGGTTCGCGCTGATCCTGGTCTCGCACGACCTGGCCCTGGTCGCCGACGTCACCGACCGCGTCGTCGTCATGTACGGCGGCCAGATCGTCGAGACCGGCGCCACCGCCGCCCTGGTCGGCGAGCCCGCCCACCACTACGCGCGAGGGCTGCTCGGCTCGGTGTTGTCGCTGGAGTCGGGGGCCGAGCGGCTGACCCAGATCCCCGGCGTGGTGCCCGCGCCCGCCGACTTCCCGGCCGGGTGCAGGTTCGCCGACCGGTGCCCGATGGCCACCGGCGTGTGCCGTACGCAGACCCCGGTGCTGGCCGGGCAGGCCAGGCGGCACGCGGTGGCCTGCCACCACCCGGCGGTCGAACTCGCAGGGAGTGAGACACGTGCTTGAGCTGAACGACGTGCACGTCGTGCACAAGGCCCGCTCGGGAGGGCTGTTCGCGCGGGACCGCGTGCACGCCCTGACCGCCGCCTCGCTGACCGTCGCGCCCGGCGAGACCGTCGGGATCGTGGGGGAGTCGGGCTGCGGGAAGTCCACGCTGGCCAAGGTGCTGGTCGGGCTGCAGCGGCCGACCTCGGGCAACGTGCGCCTGAACGGCCGCGACCTGTGGACGCTGAAGCAGGACGAGCGGCGCGCGCTCGTCGGCGGCGGCGTCGGGCTGATCTTCCAGGACCCGTCCACGGCGCTCAACCGGCGGCTGCCGGTCGGGCGGATCCTGCGCGACCCGCTCGACGTGCACCGCCGGGGCACCCCCGGCGAGCGCGAGGCCCGCGTGCGCGAGCTGCTGGACCTGGTCGGCCTGCCCGCCGGCGTCGCCGGCGCGCTGCCCGGCCAGCTCTCCGGCGGTCAGCGGCAGCGGGTGGCCGTGGCCAGGGCGCTCGCGCTCGAACCGCGGCTGGTCGTCGCCGACGAGCCCACCAGCGCCCTGGACGTGTCGGTCCGCGCCCAGATCCTCAACCTGCTGCTCGACCTCAAGGACCGGCTCGGGCTGGCGATGGTGTTCATCTCGCACGACATCCAGACCGTGCGCCGGATGAGCGACCGCGTGGTCACCATGTACCTGGGCAGGATCGTCGAGCAGACGCCCGCGCGGTCGGTGCCGGGGCGGGCCAGGCATCCGTACACGCGGGCGCTGTTCTCGGCCACCCCCGGGCTGATCTCGCCCATCACCCCGATCCCGCTGGTCGGCGCGGTGCCGTCGGCCACCAGGCCGCCGAGCGGCTGCCCGTTCCGCACCCGGTGCTGGCGGGCCGACGACCTGTGCGCGGCCGAGATGCCCGCCGCCACGCGGGCCGGGGACGACCACCTCTTCCACTGCCACCACCCGGTGGCGGCCGGAGCCACCGACCTAGAGCTGATCCAGGAGCACTCATGACAGATCCCGATGTCGCCGGGGCCGCGACAGTGACCGGCGTGATCCCCCCGGTCTGCACCCCGTTCACCCCCGGCCACGAGGTGGACGCCGCCTCCCTGACCCGGCTGGTGGACCACCTGCTGGAGGGCGGGGTGGACGCGCTGTTCGTGCTCGGCTCCTCCTCGGAGGTGGCCTACCTGACCGACGCCCAGCGGCGGGTGGTGCTGGACACGGTCGTCGGGCACGTCGGCGGCCAGGTGCCGGTGCTGGCCGGGGTGATCGACATGACCACGCCGCGGGTGCTCGAACACGCCCGCGTCGCGGTGGCGGCGGGGGCGTCCGGGCTGGTGGCGACCGCGCCGTTCTACACGCGCACCCATCCCGAGGAGATCCGCACCCACTTCCGGACGATCGCCGCCCGCAGCGGCCTGCCGGTCTACGCCTACGACCTGCCGGTCAGCGTGCACACCAAGCTGGGCGCCGACCTGCTGCTCGACCTGGCCGCCGAGGGCGCGCTCGCCGGGGTCAAGGACTCCAGCGGCGACGACGGCGGGCTGCGCCAGGTCATCCTGGGCCGCCGGGCGCCGTTCAGCGTGCTCACCGGGTCGGAGGTGACCGTGGACTCCGCGCTGTGGATGGGCGCCGACGGCGTCGTGCCCGGCCTCGGCAACGTGGACCCCCACGGGTACGCCGAGCTGTACCGGGCCGCCACCCGCGGCGACTGGGCGGCGGCCAGGGCCGAGCAGGAACGCCTGGTCAGGCTGTTCGAGATCGTCCGGGTCGGCGCTGGCCGCATGGGCGGCAGCTCGGCGGGGCTGGGCGCGTTCAAGGCCGCCCTGCACCTGCGGGGCGTCATCGACTGCCCGCTCACCGCGCTGCCGCAGATCCCGCTGAACGACGACGAGACCGGCCGGGTCGGCAAGCTGCTGGCCGCCGCCGGGCTGCTGTAGCCGTCGTTCAGAGGCCGTCGGCGTGGGCGGCCCGCTCGTTGGGCACGCAGTGGGTCATCTTCAGGCCCTCCACGTCGCGCGGGCCGTTGCGCCCGAGCTTGACCAGGCGCTCCCGGTCCTCGTCGGTGAGGTCCTGGCTCGCCAGCGGCTCCAGGTGGGCGACGTCGTCCGGGGTGATGCCGAGGCCCTCGCCGACGCGCAGGCCGAGGTCGTCCTCCACGAGCAGGAAGTGCCAGACCATGCGCTCCTGGATGCGCCGGTCGCACTGGCTGAGCGCGTCGACGAAGTTGCGCACCAGGTCGTCGCGCTCCCACTGCTCCATGAGCAGGTAGCGCTGGCCGGCCTGCTTGTAGTCGTTGGTCCGCGGGATGCGCCTGCGCATGAGCCGGCCGCTGATGACCGGGCCCTCCTCGTCGAGGGTCGGGTACTCGGCCTCGCGCAGGCCGCCGCGCAGCGAGGGCTCGTAGTTGATGTGCGGGTCCTCGCCGCCGGTGTCGACGAAGTACGTCATCTGGCCGTCGCGCTGGTTGGTCCTGATGGGCGCGTTCCTGGCCTGGTTGACCGGGAGTTGCAGGTAGTTCGGGCCGACCCGGTAGCGCTGGGTGTCGCTGTAGGAGAACGTCCGGCCGACCAGCATCTTGTCGTCGGAGAAGTCGAGGCCGTCCACCAGGACGCCGGTGCCGAAGGCGGCCTGCTCGTTCTCGGCGAACTGGTTCTCGACGTTGCGGTTGAGCACCAGGCGGCCGACCGGTCTGGCCGGGAACTCGTTCTCCGGCCACACCTTGGTGTCGTCGAGCGGGTCGAAGTCCAGCTCGGGGTGCTCCTCGTCGCTCATCAGCTGGACCAGCAGCTCCCACTCGGGGTAGTCGCCGCGCTCGATGGCGTCGTGCAGGTCCTTCGTCGCGTGCCCGAGGTCGCCCGCCTGGACGACCGCCGCGTCCGCCGCGGTCATGCTGCGCACGCCCTGCTTGGGCATCCAGTGGTACTTGACCAGGAACGTCTCGCCCTGCTGGTTGACCCACTTGTAGGTGTTCACGCCGAATCCCTGCATGTGCCGGTAGTCGGCGGGGATGCCGCGCGGGCTGAACAGGTTGACCAGCATGTGCATCGACTCGGGCGTCTGGGACATGAAGTCGAAGATGCGGTTCGGGTCCTGCCGGAAGGTCACCGGGTCGGGCTTGAGCGAGTGGATGACGTCGGGGAACTTGATGGCGTCCCTGATGAAGAAGACGGCCAGGTTGTTGCCCACCAGGTCCCAGTTGCCGTCCTCGGTGTAGAACTTGATCGCGAACCCGCGCGGGTCGCGGGCGGTCTCCGCGGAGTCGCGGCCGCCGATCACGGTGGAGAAGCGCAGCGCCACGTCGGTGCGCTTGCCGGCCTCCTGGAACAGCTTGGCCCTGGTGTAGCGGCTGACCGGCTCGTCGCCGATCTTGCCGTACGCCTCGAAGAAGCCGTAGCTCAGCGCGCCCCTGGCGTGCACCACCCGTTCGGGGATGCGTTCGCGGTCGAAGTGACTGATCTTCTCCAGGAACTGGTAGTTCTCCAGCGTCGCCGGTCCGCGCGGGCCGACCGTCCGCTGGTTCTGGTTGTCGTAGACGGGATGCCCTTGTCGGTTGGTGAGCACCTCGCGCTCGTCGTTCGACTGCGGACCCTTGCTGGAGACGTCTGTCATCGCACTGTTCCTCTCCCCGGACGAGATCTTCCCCGGCTGCCCTCAAGAACGGGCCGAAAACGGGCAAAACCTCGTCCTCGGGCGGCTACCTGCTCACGTCGTCGGCGGCCCGGCCGAGCAGGCCCAGGTCGGACCGGCGGGGCAGGCTCTCCCAGTCGCCCTGCGAGGTCACCGCGAACGCGCCCGCCGCGCAGGCGCTGTCCAGCCGCCGTTCCGGAGCGGCCCCGGCCAGCCAGTCCGCCAGCCAGCCGGCCGCGAACGCGTCCCCGGCGCCCACCGGGTCCACCTCGGTCACCCGGTACGGCCGCGCCCGCCGCAGCACCCCGCCGGACAACTCCAGCGCGCCCGCCGACCCCGACTTGACCAGCACGTACGAGGGCCCGAGCGCGGCCAGCGCCTTGGCCAGCTCCGCCGGGTCCTCGACGTCGGCGACCAGGCGGCCCTCCGGCACGGTCGCGAACAGCACGTCCACGCCGCCGACCGTCTCCCGCAGCCAGGCGCCCGCCTCCTCCGGCGTCCACAGGGCCCGCCGGTAGTTGACGTCCAGCGAGACGAGCACGCCGGCCGCCCGCGCCACGGCGATCGCGTGCGCCACGGTCTCCCGGGCCGACGCCGACAGCGCCGGGGTGATCGCGGAGACGTGCAGCACGCGGGCCGAGGCGATCAGCGCCGGATCGAGGTCGGCCGGCCGCAGCCGGGAGCCGGCGCTGTCCTTGCGGTAGTACCGCACGTCCACGAGGTCGGCCGTGCGCCGGCCCTTGATCATCAGTCCGGTGGGGGCGTCCGGGTCGGTGACCGCGCGCACGTCCACGCCCTCGCCGGCGAGCGTGGCCCGGATCAGGTCGCCGAACTCGTCGTCGCCCACCCGTCCGGCCCACGTCGCCCGGTGGCCGAGCCGGGTCACGCCGATCGCCACGTTCGACTCGGCGCCGCCGAGGCCCAGGTCGAAGTCGCGGGCGAAGCGCAGCGGCCCGGTACGCCGGGCGCCGAACAGCGCCATGGTCTCGCCGAAGGTCACCAGTTCGGTCATGTGGTCGGCCTGCCCAGCTTTCTGGAGATCCGCGACGCCGCCCCGGCCACCAGCGGCCCGAGCTCCCGCACCCGCGCGGCGGTGATCCGCGAGGTGAGCCCGGAGACCGAGACGGCGGCGACGACGGCGTCGTTGTGGTTGAAGATCGGCGCGGCGACGCAGCGCACCTCGGGCTCGTTCTCGCGGTCGTCCACCGCGTAGCCGCGCCGCCGGACGTGGGTCAGTTCGGCGCGCAGCCGGTCGGGGTCGGTGATGGTGTGCTTGGTGATCGGGTCGAGCGCCAGCCCGGCCAGCGCCTCCTCCGGCTGCCAGGCCAGGATCGCCTTGCCGACCGCCGTGGCGTGCACCGGGCCGCGGCTGCCGATGCGCGAGGCCATGCGCACGTTCGTCTCGTTCTCCACCTTGTCGATGTAGACGACGTGCGGGTGGTCGTAGACGACCAGGTGGACGGTCTCGCGCACCTCGCTCATCAGCCGGTGCGACTCCTCGGCGGCGACCGCGCGCAGGTCCAGCGTGGCCAGGTACGCCTGCCCGAGCTGGAGGGTGCCGTGCCCCAGCCGGTACGCCCCGGTCCTGCGGTCGCGTTCGAGCAGCCTGGCCTCCACGAGCGGGACGGTCAGCCGCAGCACCGTGCTCTTGGACAGGCCCACGGCCTCGGCGAGCTGGGTGAGCGACAGGCCGGTGTGGCCGCGTACGTGGTCCAGGACGGCCAGGGCGCGCCGGAGGGAGGCGGACTGGTTGCGGTCAGGCACGCAAGTCACCATATTCGATGAAATTTCGCGAAATGCAGCACGCTGTTGTGCACTGCACAACATCTCCTGACAGGTCTTCTCGACTCCAGAGCGAATTCCTAGTGTCTGCGCAGGAGGTAATAGTGAAGTTTCTTTACTTTGCCGCGGCCGGAACGGCCCTGCTCACGCTGGCCGCCTGCGCCCCCTCGACCGCTCCCGCCTCCGGCGGCGGCGACGAGCGGACGGGGACGCTGCGCGTCTGGCTGTTCGACGAGCCCAACCGGGGCCCCAAGGACAAGGTCGTCAACGAGGCGATCAAGGAGTTCACCGCCGCGCACGCGGACGTCAAGGTCGAGGTCACCTACATCCCCACCACGCCCGCCCGGCACGAGAAGTTCAAGGGCGCCTTCAACGACCCGGCCAGCTCCCCGGACGTCGCCGAGTACGGCAACACCGACCTCGCCGAGTACGCCGCCGCCGGCGGCTTCGCCGACCTCACCGCCGACCTGAAGGGCCTGGACCTGACCCCCGACCTGGTCAAGTCGGCCTCCGTCCAGGGCAAGCAGTACGGCCTGCCCTGGTTCATCGGCATCCGGGCCCTCTACTACCGCACCGACGTCTTCGCCGAGCTGGGCCTGAAACCGCCCACGTCCATCGGCGCCCTGACCGAGGCCGCCCGCACGATCCGCAGGAAGAAGCCCGACCTGTACGGCATAGCCGTCGGCGGCGAGTACACCTTCGGCGCCCTGCCCTTCGTCTGGGACGCCGGCGGCGACATCACCTCGCTCGACTCGCCGCAGTCGCGCAAGGGCGTCAAGGCGTACACGGACCTGCTGACCGACGAGATCTGCCCGCCGCAGGCGTGCGTCTCGCTGACCGGCGGCAAGACGGTCGAGCTGTTCGCCGGCGGCAAGGCCGCGATGGGCATACTCGGCAACTTCAGCCGCTCGGCCGTGGACGCCGGCGCGGCGGCCGGCAAGTACGCCGTCGTCCCGCTGCCCGGCGCGGCCGAGGGCTCGATCGCGCCCGCCTTCGCCGGCGGCAACAACCTGGGCGTGCTGAAGAACGCCGGTCACCGCACCCTGGCCGCGGACTTCGTCAAGCTGCTGGGCGGCAAGGCGTACCAGGCCAAGATGTACGACGCGATGGGCAACCTGCCGACGCTCACCTCGGCCCGCGACGAGCTGGCGGCCAAGGACCCGTTCGTCAAGCCGTTCCTGGACACGGTGGCCAAGGGCACCCGCTTCGTGCCGATCGACCCCGCCTGGGTGAAGATCGACAACGGCAAGGTCATCCCCACGATGCTGCAGAAGGTCGCGACCGGTCAGTCCACCGTCGAGCAGGCCACCGCCGAGGCGGCCGCGGCCGTCAAGACCGCCTTCGGCCGCTCGTGAGCCGAGGTACGACCGTCCGCCGCGGGCGCCCCTGGCTCTACCTGCTGCCCGCGGCGGCCGTGCTGGTCCCCATGTTCGGCTATCCGGTCTACATGCTGGGCCTGCTGTCGGTCTTCGACTACCGGCAGGCGCAGGTCAGCGGCGGGCAGCCGAGCACGTTCGTCGGGTTCGGCAACTACGCCGCGCTGCTCGGCGACCGGCGGTTCTGGGAGGTGCTGGCGCAGACCGTGGGGTTCGCGGCGGCGCTGGTCGTCGCGACGCTGGCGGTCGGCGCGGCCCTGGCCGTGCTGCTGACCAGGACCGGGCCGCTGCCGCGGACGGCCCTGTCGCTGGCCGCGCTCGGCGCGTGGGCGGCCCCCGCGATGACCGGCTCCACCGTGTGGATGTTCCTGTTCGACGCCGACCTCGGCCTGGTCAACCAGGTGCTCGGGACCGACGGGTTCAACTGGTTCTACGACCGGTGGGTCACCTTCGGCGTGGTCGGCGCGACGGTCGTGTGGCACTCGTTCCCGCTGGTGATGATCACCCTGTACGCGGGCATCCGGGCCGTCCCCGCCTCGGTGCTGGAGGCGGCCGCGCTCGACGGCGCCTCGGCCTGGCAGGGGTTCTGGCGGATCATCGTGCCGATGTTGCGGCCGCTGGTCACGATCGTGGTCATCCAGTCGGTCATCTGGGACTTCAAGCTCTTCACCCAGATCTACGTGATGACCAACGGCGGCGGCGTGGCCGGGCAGAACACCGTGCTCAACGTCTACGCCTACCAGATCGCCTTCGGCTCCTCCGAGTACGGGCTCGGCTCGGCCGTCGCGGTCGTCATGACGCTGATCCTGCTGGTGATCACCCTGTTCTACATCCGGGCGCTGCGGCGCAGTGGGGAACGCCTGTGAACCGACGACGTCTTCTGCCCAACGCGGTCGCGCTGGTGGTCGCCCTGCTCACCGCGTTCCCGCTCTACTGGATGGTGCTGTCGGCGCTCAAGCCCGCCGGGGAGATCCAGTCGCTGGAGGTCAGGCCCTGGACCGCGCACCCGACGCTGGACAACTTCGTCCGGGTGCTGACCGGGGAGAACTTCGCCCGCTACCTGCTCAACAGCGCGATCGTGGCGCTCGTCGTGGTCGTGCTGTCGGCCGGGGTCGCCTTCCTCGCGGCGGTGGCCGTGACCCGGTTCGCCTTCCGGTTCAGGACGACCGTGCTGATCATGTTCCTGGTCGCGCAGATGGTGCCGGTCGAGGCGCTGACGATCCCGCTGTTCTTCGTGGTCCGGGACCTGGGCCTGCTCAACACGCTGGCCTCGCTGGTGGTGGTGCAGCTCGCCTTCACGCTGCCGTTCGCGATCTGGATGCTGCGCGGGTTCGTCGCCGGGGTGCCGGAGGCGCTGGAGGAGGCGGCGATGATCGACGGGGCCGGACGCGCGACCGTGCTGTGGCGCATCCTGTTCCCGCTGGTCGCCCCCGGCCTGGTGGCGACCAGCGTGTTCTCCTTCATCACCGCCTGGAACGACTTCGTCTTCGCGCGCACCTTCATCGTCTCGGCCAAGGACAACCAGACCCTGCCCGCGGCGCTGCTCGTCTTCTTCAAGCCCGACGAGAACGACTGGGGCGGGATCATGGCCGCCTCGACGCTGATGACGATCCCGGTGCTGATCTTCTTCGTGGCGGTGCAGCGGCGGCTCGTGTCAGGGCTTGGAGGGGCGGTCAAGGACTGAGACGTCGTGCTCGTCGTCGGGGGCGAGGAACTCCAGCAGCAGCCGCGCCTCCCGCTCGACCTCGTCCAGCTCGGCGATCGGCGTCCACTGGTGGACGTTCAGCGTGGAGACGCCCTTGGCCCTGGTCACCGTCCAGTCGCCGGCGGTGACGCCGTCCACCAGGATGATCCGGGGGATCACGTTCGTGCCCATGAACGACCCCTGCATGACGGCCGCGCCGCGCTCGCTGATCACCCGCGAGCGGTCGGCGTGCGACAGGAACAGGTTGTCGAAGTCGTACATCAGCCGCACCGGCGCCGGGACGTCCTCCGCCGGCCGGACGGCCTCCGGCAGGTCGTACAGGGTGCGGCCGGCGGCGTCCCGGAAGCGGACCAGGTCCATGGACTCGACGACCTCGCCCAGCCTGGTCAGGCCCGACCAGGTCTGCGCGTCCTGCACCGAGGCCGGGCCGAAGGCGGCCAGGTAGCGCCGGACCAGCTCGGCGGGCGTCATCGGCGGCACCTCGGCCGGGCCCAGCCACGACTCGGCGGTGGTGTGCGCGACCGGCCCGCTCCTGCCCCACAGCCCGCGCGGCGGCACCTGGACCAGCGGCAGCAGCCAGCGCACGCCCTGGCCCAGCGCGTGCTGGTCGTGCTCCGGCCACCGCTCGGCCAGCGCCCGCCCGAGGTCGGCGAAGGTCATCGCACGCTCCTCCAGCAGCGCCCGGCCGGTCGCGGCCAGCTCGTCCAGGTCGACGCCCGCCAGCCGCTTGCCGAACGTCGTACGCGTCATGCGCTCGGTGACGGCCTGCAGCAGCGGCCGCATGGCCAGGCAGTCGCGGGCGGTGACCAGGTGGATGGTGGAGCGCTGCAACGCGATCCGCACCAGCTCGCGGCCGGCCAGCAGGCCGGAGACGTCCTCGGGCTTGAGCCCCTCGATGCGGTTCCACAGGCCGACGTACCAGGTGTGGGGGGTCTGGGCCTGGAGGCCGCCGAGCCGCTCGACGACCTCCTGCACGCTGCCGCCGCCGCGGCGCAGCAGCAGCTGCCGGTCGAGCGTGGCCCGGTTGAGCGCGCGCTGGGAGATGAGGGGATCCATGGGGACAAAGGTAGGGGTAATCGCGGTCACTTCCGGACCTCGATGTGCACTCAGGCGAGCGCGTCGGGGCCCAGTTCGTCCGTCGTGGAGTAGCCGGACAGGGCGAGCGTGATGTCCAGCTCGCCCAGCAGGCAGCGCAGCACGTGCTCGACGCCCGCCTGCCCGCCCAGCGCCAGCCCGTACAGCACGGGACGGCCGACCAGCACGGCCCGCGCGCCCAGCGCGAGCGCCTTGACCACGTCGGCCCCGGTCCGCACGCCCGAGTCGAACAGCACCGTCAGCCGGTCGCCGACCGCGTCGGCGATGCCGGGCAGCGCGTCGAGCGCGGCCAGGGCGCCGTCGACCTGGCGGCCGCCGTGGTTGGACACCACGATCCCGTCGACGCCGTGCTCGGCGGCCAGGCGCGCGTCCTCGGTGCTCATGATGCCCTTGAGCACGATCGGGCCGTCCCAGTGGTCGCGCAGGAACGGCAGGTCGTCCCAGCTCAGGCCCGGGTTGGGGAACATGCCCGCCCAGTGGGCGACCGGGTTCTCGACCCCGGCGAAGTTCGGGTCGCTCAGGTAGTTGGCGATGCCCGTGCCGGCCAGGAACGGCAGGAAGCCGCGGTCGAGGTCGGCCGGACGCCAGCCGAGCAGCGTCGTGTCCAGCGTGACCACCAGCACCGAGTGGCCGGTCGCCCTGGCCCGGCGCAGGAAGCTCAGGCACACGTCCCGGTCGGTCGGGTAGTAGAGCTGGTACCAGCGCGGCGCGTCCCCGCCGGCCGCCGCCACCTGCTCGAAGTCGTGGGCGGCGGCCGTCGAGTGCACGTACGGGACGCCCACCGCGGCCGCGGCCCGCACGGTGGCGAGCTCGCCCTCCTCGTGGGCCAGCGTCTGCACCCCCATGGGCGCCACCAGCACCGGCGCCGCCATCCGGGTGCCCAGCACCTCGCACGACAGGTCACGCTGCCGCGCGACGCCGCGCAGCATCCTCGGCACGATCCGGCGCCGCTCGAACGCCTCCAGGTTGGCCCGCGCGGTCGAGCCGCTGCCCGCGCTCGGCACGATGTAGCCCAGCGCCTCGGGCGGGAGCACCCGCCCGGCGGCGCCCTCCAGGGCCGACAGATCGGTGGTCAGCTCAGGCGTACGGCCTTCGAGCATGCCCGTCAGGTAGATGCCGAGCTGGTGATCGCCTGCGTTCATGGCGCCCATCCAACCAGCCCGCCCGTCCCCGCCGCGACCACCCTGATGACGGCGACCACGACGCGGCCCTACGCTGCTTCCCATGCACAAACGCGTGATCGACAACCGCTTCGAGCTGACCGAGAGGCTCGGCGGCGGTGGCATGGGCCTGGTGTGGCGCGCCTGGGACACCGCCCTCCACCGCGAGGTCGCGCTGAAGGAGGTCCGGCCGCCCGATCCCGCGTTCGAGGAGCACGACCCCGAGGCCGCCCGCGAGCTGCGGGCCAGGGTGCTGCGCGAGGCCCGCGCGCTGGCCCGGCTGAACCATCCGCACGTCGCCACCATCCACCACATCGTCGATCCGGGCGGCGACGGCTACCCGTGGATCGTCATGGAGCTGGTCACCGGCGGCTCGCTCGCGGACCGCCTCGCGCGCGGGCCGATGACGCCGTGGGAGACCGCCCGGCTGGGCCGCGAGGTGCTGTCCGCGCTGCGCGCCGCGCACGCCGTCGGCATCCAGCACCGCGACGTCAAGCCCGCCAACGTGCTGCTGCGCGAGGACGGCCGCTCGGTGCTCACCGACTTCGGCATCGCCGCCGTGCGCGAGTCGACCAGCCTGACGGCGACCGGGTCGTTCATCGGCTCGCCCGAGTACATGGCACCCGAGCGCATCAACGGGCACGAGGGCGACCCCGCCTCGGACCTGTGGTCGCTCGGCATGCTGCTGTACGTGGCCGTCGAGGGCCGCCACCCGCTGCGCAGGAGCACCACGCTGGCGACGCTGGCCGCCGTGCTCAACCAGGACGTGCCGCCGCCGGAGCGGGCCGGGCCGCTCGGTCCCGTGCTCGGCGCGCTGCTGCGCCGCGACCCGGCCGGTCGTCCCGACGCCGAGACCCTCGACCGCATGCTCGCCGCCGCCGCCGACCCTGGCTCGCCTCCGCCCGCCTACCCGCCCCCCGCCCCGGCCCCGTTCCAGCACGGCCCCTCGTCGCCGGGCCCGCTGCAGCAAGGCCCGCCGTACGGGGCCACAGTGCCGCCCGGGGCGCGGCAGGGGGCCACAGTGCCGCCCGGGGCGCCGCAGCCCTGGGGGCCGGAGCCGTCGTTCTCGCAGGCCGGCACCATGGCGTCGCGCCGCGCCCGCCGTTCGCCGGTCGCCGCCGTGACGGCCTCCGTGGGCGCGCTGGCGGTGACCGGCGTGCTGGTCTACACGCTGCTGCCCGGCGTGCGCGGCGCTGAGGAGCCGACCCAGCCGAACACGCCACAGATCACCCCGGTGGAGACCACCGACGTCGAGGAGCCGAAGGCGAGCGAGGAGCCGGAGCCGCAGCCGGAGAACCTGCTCACCGCCGACGGCATCCGCACCGCGATCAAGGCGCTCAAGCCGGTCATGGGCGGCACCAAGGTCGTCCGGATGGTCGTCTACCCGACGTACATCTCCGCCGAGGCCCCGGTCAAGGGCGACCCGGCCGTCTACGACCGCTACGCCTACCGCGACGGCAGGGCCACCCGCGAGGGCACCGGCTCCACCATCCGCACCCCGGTCGTCGACCTGGCCAAGTACAACTGGGACGCCCTGCCCGGCCTGCTCAAGAAGGCCCAGAGCGTCCTCGGCGTGCGCAAGCCCACCGCGCGCTACCTCATCGTCGATCCGAACTTCGTCTTCACCAGCACCAAGCAGGTGCTGCTCGTCTACATCAGCGACGCCTACCGCACCGGCTACCTGGTGGCCGACCCCCAGGGCAGGGTGCTCAAGACCTACCCCGCCTCCTGACCGGCCGCCCGGCTCAGCACCCGCCCTGGTAGCCGCTCTCCGGGATCAGCCGGCTCCACTCGTCCTGGCTGAGCGGCCCGCCCGCGCGGGCGCACACCTCCTGCGCCGTCAGCGCCGGGTCCACCGGGCTCTCGCGGACGCTGCCGTCCGCCGCCACGCCGCGCAGCCTGCGGCCGTCCTGGCTGAAGGCCAGGCCCTCGGCCCACGACCCGACCTGGCCGACCTCGCGCAGCGTGCCGGCGTCCCACAGGGAGGTGCGTTCCGCGTCGATCGCGAGCAGGTCGCCGCCGGGGGAGAAGCGCAGGTCGCGTACGGGGGCCGGGCCGGTCTCGACCGAGCCGGCCCGCTCGCGCCCGCGGACGTCCCACAGCTCGACGCGTCCGCCGCCGAGCCCGAGTGCCAGCGTGCGGCCGTCGGGGGAGAAGGCGAGCGCGGTGGGCCGGGCGGCGGCCGGGGCCAGCGGGGTGACCTCGCCGGTACGCAGGTCGAGCAGGTTCGTGCCGGAGGCGAGCGTCGAGCCGTCGGGGCTGAAGGCCATCGCCAGGTCGCCCGCATCCTCGTAGGCCCTGATCCGGCGGCCGGCGCGCACGTCCCAGGTCTCCAGCAGCCGGCCGCGCGCGGTGGCCAGCGTGTCGCCGCCGGGGGACAGGGCCACGGCGGGCACGTCGCCGCCCGCGTCGATGACGGCGACCCTCCTGCCGCCCGACGCCTCCCAGACGGTGACCGGGTCGCCCGCCACGGCCAGCAGCCTGCCCGCCGCGTCGAAGGCCACGTCGCCGGTGGCGGCGATCTCGGCCAGCGGCTTGCGCGCCACCACGTCGGTGAGCCGGATGGCGTTCCCGACGTCCTTGGCCGCCACCCGGCCGTCGCTCGACAGCGCGGCGGTGCGGACGCCGGAGGAGGGCGCCGGCAGCCCGGAGACGTCGAGCGAGACGACCGAGCCCAGGCCGCTCAGGTAGCGCAGGGTCCGGCCGTCGGCGGAGAAGGCGAGGTCGCCGTGCTGGTCGCCGCGGAAGCGGTAGGCGCCGGCCAGTCGCCGCTCGGCGACGCTCCACAGGCGCACCTCGTCCCGCCCGGGGAGGGCGAGCAGGCTGCCGTCGGGGCTGAAGACGGGCGTGCCGGCGGAGCCGTCCGCGGGCATCGCCGCGTCGCCCGCCTCCGCCGCGAACGCGGTGGCGGCGGTGCCGGTCGCGGCCTCCCGCGGCGGCTCGGCGCCGGGCGTGAGGAGGGTCACGCCGTCGCGGCCCGCGACGGCCAGGGTGCGGCCGTCGGGGCTGAACGACAGGGGCGGCGCCGACCGGTCCGGCCCGGTCTGCGGCCGGACGGTGAACTCCCGCTCCTTGGCCCGGCCGGGCAGCGACCAGAGCTCGACCCGCCCGTCCAGGTCGGAGACCGCGGCCCGGCTCCCGTCGCGGGACACCGCCACCCGGCGGTCGAGCACGTCGAGCAGCACCTCGGCGCCCCGGTAGACCCTGGTGCGGTTGCCGCTGGTGATCGTGTACGTCCCGGTCGCGGGGGCCCGGCCGGTGGCCACCTCGACGGGCTGCCCGCCGGGGCTCTCGGCGTACCGGCCGTCGTCGCTCAGCGCGGCGCTGCCCTCGGGGAGCGCGTGCGCGGCGAGCTGCCGGCCGCTGCGCACGTCCCAGACGGTCAGCGTGCGGTCGCGCCACCTGACCAGCTCGTCGCCGCGCAGCAGGTAGCCGGCCCGCTCGTCGGCCGCGGGGTCGGTGAACACGCCCAGCTCCGGCTGCGCCAGGGAGGCCTGCAACGCCACCCGCGCCTCGAACACCGGCGACAGCCGCCAGGCCGCCACGCTCAGCCGCATCGCCGTACGCGGGTCGGAGGAGCGCAGCGCCTCGGCGCGGGCGGCCACGGCCCGCGCGTTGGCCTCCAGGAGGTGTCCGCGCAGTTCCCGCTCGCCGTTGAGCGAGACGGCGGACATCGACACCGCGACGGCGAGGGCGGCGGCCAGGGTCGCCATCGAGGGCCGCAGCAGCCGCCTGCGCTGCTTGGACATGGCCACGCTCGCGCCGATGAAGTCGCGTTCGAGCTGGCTGAGGCGCAGGTGGCGGCGCTTGGCCGCGGCCCAGCCGAGCGCCGTGTCGAGCCGGTCGCCCCGGTAGAGGTACGTGTGCCCGCGCCGGTGGCGCGACCACCGGCCGGCCGCCAGGCGCAGCTCCCGGTGGACGGCCAGCCCGTCCTGCTCGTCGGCCACCCAGCCGCGCAGGCGTGGCCAGGCCCGGTAGAGCGCGGCGCTGGCCGGCGCCACCCGGTCGTCGCGCACCGCCACGAGCTTGCCGACCGCGGTCTCGGTCGGCGGCACCCGCACGCTGCGGCGTACGAGCAGCCCGGCGTCCATCAGCGGGGCCAGCACGCCGCCCTCGTCGTGGGGGTCGTCGCCGTCCATCAGGCGCAGCAGCAGGCCCGGCACCGCCTCCTGCTGGCGCGGCGTGAGCCCGGCGTAGACGCGCTCGGCCAGCTCGCCGAGCGACCGGTGCCCGGCCACGCCCGCCGGCGGGCGCAGCGCGGCGGGGTCGGCCTCGACCAGCAGCTCGTCCGCCGCCGGGCGGGCGGCGGGGTCTTTGGCCAGCGCCCGCCCGACCAGCTCGCGCAGCCCGTCGGGCAGGGCGCTCAGGTCGGGATCGACGGTCAGCAGCCGGTGCAGCACCGCGCCGAGACTCCGCCCGGAGAACGGATCGCCGCCCGTGGCCGCGTAGAGCACCACGGCCCCCCAGGAGAAGACGTCCGTCGCCGTCTCGTGGCCGCTGCCGGTCAGGATCTCCGGGGCCAGGTACGTGCACGTCGCCCCCAGCGACCCGCCGACCGCCACCCCCATGTCGATCACCTTGGGGCCGCCCGCCGCCAGCAGCACGCTCTCCGGCCGCAGGTCGCGGTGGGTGAGCCCGGCCGCGTGCAGCGCGCGGAGCGCCCCGGCCAGCGCGCCCGCCAGCGCCGCCAGCTCCTCGCCCCGGTACGGCCCGTGCCGCTCGACCGCCTGCCGCAGGTCGGGCCCGTCGACGAACTCGCTCACCACGTAGGGGATGCCGTGATCGACCCCGGACGCGACCACCTCCGCCAGATGCGGGCAGCTCACCCGCGCGACCGGCTCGACCTCGACCCGGGGCACCTTCACCGCGTAGCGGCGGCCCTCGTCGTCGTAGGCGTCGTAGACCACCCCGCGCGCGCCCGCGCCGAGCCGGGCGGCCAGCCAGAAGCCGCCCAGCCTCTCGGGATCACCAGGCACCAAGCGCATCGTCACTGATGCTTAGATGCGCCGGACCGGCCGTTGGTTGTCGGTGAACGACCACAGGTCCCCCGCGCGCCTCGGGGGACCCATGCGTCATGATCATTATGCCAGGCTTCTGGATCTTGACTGCCACTCCGGCCGCAGCACCGACATCGTCACGGAGTCGTGCCACTCGCCCTCCCACAGCAGGGTGTCGCGCTGCACGCCCTCCTCCACGAACCCGATCTTCTTGTAGACGTGCCGAGCCCGGTCGTTGAAGGTGAAGACGCCGAGGCCGACGCGATGCAGCGGCGTGGTGGCGAAGGCGTGGCCGAGGACCAGCTCGATCGCCTCGGTGCCGTAGCCCTTGCCGAAGACCCGGGCGCCGATCAGCGCGATCCGCAGGTTGCACGACAGGTTGTGCCGGTCGAGCTCGTTGAGCACGACCTCGCCGACGTACTCGCCGCCGGCCATGACGGCCAGGTCGAGCCGGTCGGCGTGCTCGCCTCTCGTGCTGTACCACTGGCGGGCCACCTCGTGGTCGACCTCGCCGTGCGAGCCCGTCAGCCGTTGCACCTCCGGATCGCTGATCAACGTGATCAGGCCCTCGACGTGCTCGGGGCCGACCGGGAGCAACGTGACGCGCTCACCCGTCAAAGTGGGTTTCTCGGCGAACATCCCCTCTGGGTATCAGTCCTGCTCATCGGCGGGCAAACCCATTTTCCGCAGGGCCGCGTCGCGCACCTCCTCGGGGGTCAGCACGCCGACGTCGCACGTCAGGTCCGCCACCTGCTGGAAGTAGCCCTCCCGCCGGGCCCGCATCGCCGCCGGCTGGAACTCGGGACGGTGCGCGCCCGAGCTCATGCGCCGGGCCAGGACGGCGTCGGCGGCGTCCACCCAGACCACGAACGCCTCGCGCAGCGCCTCGCGCACCCGGGGGTCCTCCACGGTGCTGGCCGCCGCCGCGATCACCTTCGGCTCGCCCGCCAGCGCCGCCAGCACGTGCTCGGCCTCGTACCGGTGCAGCGCCTCGGCCCCTTCGCGGACGGCGATCTGCGCGGCCGTGCCGCCGTGCTCCTTCTCCAGGAACGGGTCGCTGTCGGTGAACGGCATCCCCAGCGCGTTGGCGAGGAGGCGGCCCGCGGTCGTCTTACCCGATCCCATCAGCCCGATCACCACGACTGGTTTGTTTTTCGACATGTGGATAGAGGTTCCTTCGTGTCAAGGAGGTAAATCTGATGACCATCGCCGGAAGCATCATCCTCATCATGCTCGGTGCGATCCTCACCTGGGCCGTCGAGTTCGACCTCGCCGGTCTCGACATCAACGTCGTCGGCGTCATCCTCATGCTCGGTGGCCTGGCGGGGCTGCTGTTCGGCATCTACCGGATCAGCGTCACCCGCAGGGCGGTCGGCCCGATCGACGAGCCGGTGCACCGGCACGAGATCTACGAGGAGCCGGAGACCCGCAGGACCACGGTGTACGAGGAGCGCCGCCACTACGACGAGCCGCCGCTGTAGGAGGTGAATCGACATGCCAGCCGTTGACGAGCTGCCGTCGACCATCAAGCGTTCGCCGAAGAAGGCACAGAACACGTGGATCAAAGCGCACGACTCCGCCGTGAAGGAGTACGGAGAGGGACGGCGCGCGCACATGACCGCGTTCGCCGCACTCAAGCACTCCTTCGAGAAGGTCGGGGACCACTGGGAGCCCAAGGGACAGAAGGGACCGTCCGACAAGGGCGCGACCGACCGCTCCGGCAGGACCCAGGAGGGCGTGGACGCCAACGCCAGCAAGGAGCACTTGCAGGGCGTGGCGTCCAGGCTCGGGGTGCGCGGCCGATCCAGGATGACCAAGAAGGAGCTGGTGGACGCCATCAAGAAGGCCAACAGGAAGGCCACGGCGAAAGCCCGCTAGTTCCTTCACAACAACCGCTTGACCGCCTCGGCAATCGCGTGGCGGTCTATGCGGGCGTCCGCGAGCTGTTCCTCAGGCGTCGCCGACCCGGGCAACCCGGTCACGGCGAGCTTCACCACCCGCGGGCCGAGCTCGCTGACGGCGTCCAGCACGGCGTCGCCGAGACCGCCCTCCAGCCGGTGATCCTCGACCGTGATCAGGTTGCCCGTCGTCGTGGCGGCCTCCACCAGCACCGCCGCGTCCACCGGCTTGACCGAGTACAGGTCGATCACGCCGACCGGGATGCCGGCCGCCGTCAGCTCGTCGGCCGCCGCCAGCGCCTCGTGGACCGTGATCCCGGCCGCCACGATCGTGGCCCGGTCGTCGGGCGAGCGCCGCAGCACCCGCGAGCCGCCCACCGGGAAACGTTCGCCGGGCGGGTAGATGACCGGCGTCTCACCGCGGGTGGTGCGCAGGTAGGACACCCCTGACACGTCCGCCATCTCGACGGTCAGCGCCGCTGCCTGGTTGGCGTCGCACGGGTACAGCACCGTGCTGCCGTACACCGCCCGCATCATGGCCAGGTCCTCCAGGCCCATCTGCGAGGGGCCGTCCTCGCCGATCGAGACGCCGGCGTGCGAGCCGACCAGCCGGATCGACGCCTGGCTCACGCCGGCCATCCTGATGAAGTCGTGCGCCCTGGTCAGGAACGCCGCGAAGGTGGCCGCGTACGGGGTCCAGCCGCGTACCGACAGGCCGACGGCCGCCGCCACGAGCTGCTGCTCGGCGATGTACATCTCGAAGAAGCGCTCGGGGAACGCCTGGCCGAACTCCTCGGTCTTGGTCGAGTCGGCCACCTCGCCGTCCAGCGCCACCACGTCGCCGCGGGCCGCGCCGAGCGCCGTCAGCGCCGCGCCGAACGCCGCCCTGGTCGCCGCCTTCGCGCCGACCTCGTACTCCGGCAACGTCGCCGGGCGCGGGTCGAAGTGGAACGGCTCGGCCTCGCCCTCCGGCCGGTGCACGTCCACATGGACGCTGCGCGGTCCGCCCAGCTCGTCGATGGCCTTGTCGGGGTCCTTGAGCGCCTTGCCGTGCGCGCCCTCCCGGTTCTCGACCTCGACGACGCCCTCGCCCTTGCGCGTCTTGGCCAGGATCACGGTGGGACGCCGGCGGGTGTTGCAGGCGTCCCCCAGCGCGAAGTCGATCTGGCCGGGGTCGTGGCCGTCGATCTCGATCGTGTGCCAGCCGAAGGCGCCGAACCGGCGCGCGTACGCCCCCGTGTCCCATCCGTGCCGGGTCGGGCCGCGCTGACCCAGCCGGTTCACGTCCACGATCACGACCAGGTTGGCCAGCCCCTCGGCCCCGGCGTGCTCGGCCGCCTCCCAGATGGACCCCTCGGCCAGCTCACTGTCACCGCACAGCACCCACACCCGGTACGGCAGCCGTTCCAGCCGTCCCGCCATGGCCACGCCCACGCCCACCGGCAGCCCCTGACCGAGCGAGCCGGTCGCGACGTCCACCCAGGGCAGCCGGGGGGTGGGGTGCCCCTCCAGCCGGCTGCCCCGGCGCCGGAACGACAGCAGCTCCTCGTCGTCGATGACCTTCGCCGCCTTGTAGAGCGAGTAGAGAAGGGGGGAGGCGTGGCCCTTGGAGAAGATCAGGTGGTCGTTGCCGGGGTTGTCGGGGCGGTCGAAGTCGTACCTGAGGTGGCAGGAGAACAGCACGGCCATCAGGTCCGCGGCCGACATCGACGAGGTGGGGTGCCCGGAGCCGGCCGCCGCGGCGGCGCGCACGGAGTCGACGCGCAGCTGCGCGGCCAGTTCGGTCAAGTACTGGAGATCGCGTTCAGGCATCAAGACCCTCCTCGTGAGTTTCACGCCGCCTACCCCCTGCGCGGCGCTTAACTCGGGCCTGACGTCAGCTGACCCCATTTGTCGGCAGTTGAAACCTCCCTCGCCTGGGCGGTTCGCGGGCGGCGTCAGGCGTCGAAGCGGCGGCGGGCGGCCTCGATGTCGCCGAGGTGGCGCTGCGTCCACGCGCACATCGCGTCGACCGTCGCACGCAGGGCCCGCCCCGGCTCGGTGAGCGTGTACTCCACCCGCGGCGGCACGGTCGGATACACCGTCCGCTCGACCAGCCCGTTGCGCTCCAGCATGCGCAGGTTCTGGGTGAGCATCTTGTGGCTGATGCCCTCGACCTGGTCGCGCAGCTCGCCGAACCGCAGGGTGCCCTCGCCGATGGCCTCGATGATCAGGAACGCCCACTTGTTGGCGACGTCCGTGAAGATCTCCCGCGCCAGGGAGTCGGCCCGCCTCAGGTCCGCCGCGCCGTCCGAGCCCTTGAACTGCTTGGTCACCATGAGGTTCCCCAGTCACTGAAAAGTGCGTTCTTCCACGTCAGCGAACACTCTCCTACAGTTCCTCAGTAACCACAAGAGAGTCTTGGGGGCCGTACGCGCGTTCCGGCCCCCCTGTCAGGAGGCGCACGCCATGCCCGTCACCCTGCTGAACCCCGAGGGCCTGCCCGAGATCGACGTCTACCACCAGACGGCGGTCGCCTCGGGCACGAGGCTGATCTTCGTCGCCGGCCAGGTCTCCTGGGACGCCGACGGCACGACCGTTGGCGCGGGCGACCTCGCCGCGCAGGTCGAACAGTGCTACCTCAACGTCGCCACCGCCGTCGCCGGGGCCGGCGGGTCGTTCGACGACGTGGCGAAGCTGACCGTCCACGTCGTGGACTGGACCCCCGACAAGATGACCGCGCTCCTGGACGGGATCTCCCGGGCGAAGGCGAAACTGGGCACGACGGCGACCCCACCGGCGACCCTGCTGGGCGTCGCGGCCCTGTCCGTCCCGGACCACCTGGTCGAGGTCGAAGCCACCGCGATCCTCCCGTAAGGGACGCGCGACGTACTGAGAGCAACTGAGAAACGTCGTTGAAAACCCACTTCTCAGTTATCCTCAGTGAAGTGAAGCATGACGAGGTGGACGCGGCGCTCGCTGTGGTGGGGGAGGGCGTCAAGGCGGACTCCCTGGAGTCGGAGACGCTTGACTTCAAGCTGGTGGCCGAATCGCTGAAGGCCACGTTCAATCTCATCTCCGACGCCCTCGTCTGCTTCGTCAACGCCCACGGCGGCACCCTCGTCCTGGGGGTCGACGACAAGGCGACCGACCGTGTCCAGGCACTTCGCGGTGTGCCCGAGAGCTACACGGTGGAGGGCGTCCGGAAGGGGATCTTCGACCGGACGAGCCCACCGATCACCGCCTTCGTGGAAGAGCGGGTCGTCGAAGGCGCGCGGCTGATTCTGATCACGGTCCCGCAGGGGGCGATGCCGCACAGCAACGCCGCGGGCCTCGCCACCCGTCGTCTCGGCAAGGAGTGCCTGCCGTTCCCTCCGCATCAGCAGCGCGAGGTCATGATCGCTCGCGGCCAGGTCGACTGGTCGGCCGACGCCTCCAGCCTCAGCATCAGCCAACTGAGCGCGGTGGAGTTCGAGAGGCTACGGCGGCTGCTGATCGCCAGCGGACGCGATCATCTGGCCGAGTTGGCGGACCGCGCTCTCCTGGAATCGCTCCGCCTGATCGCCCCCAACGGAAGCGTCACAAATGCGGCAGTGCTGCTGCTGGCGGATGAAGAGCTGATTCCGCGAGTAATCCCGAGTTATGGCTACTCCTACCAGTTCCGCCCCACCTCGGGCAGCGAAGCCACCGGGCGGACGAGAGGAACCAGGCCGTTGATCGCGGCGATCCAAGCCATGACCGACGCCATGGAAAGCCGTAGAGAGGTGTGGCCGCTCAATCTGGCAGGTGGCGTGCAGCTCCAGCTCACCGACTATCCCAGCGAAGCCGCACGAGAGCTGGTCATCAACGCCTTCATCCATCGGTCGTACGAGACCGGCGGAACCGTCGACATCGAGCACTCTCCCGAGCGGATGATCATCACGAGCCCCGGTGGCCTGGTGTCGGGAGTGACCCCTGCCAACATCCTCACCCATCCGTCCACTCCCAGGAACCGGCTCCTCACGGAGACCGTGTCCGTCCTGCAACTCGCCGAGCGGACAGGACAAGGGGTGGACCGCGCCTACCGCGAGATGCTCAGAATCGGCAAGGAGCCACCGCTCTTCGAGGACCATGGAACGTTGGTCCGCGCGACCCTCGCGGGCGGCATCGGGAACGCGGCCTTCGTGCGGTTCATCAGTGATCTGCCATTGAGGGCGAGCAGGGACATCAACATTCTGCTCTCCTTGACGCACCTGCGTCACAGCAGAAGCATCGACGCGTTCGAGCTGGCTGAGATCATTCAGCGGGCGCCCGTCGAAGCGCAGGAAGTGCTACGCATGATGCTTGACGACTACAGCCTGATCGCGCCCACCAAGCGAAGCGCCTCCAAGCAGTTCCCCACATATCGGCTGCGAGCAGAGGTGCTCGCAGCCATGTCCCGCTCGGTTTCGTATCGACATGTCGACGTGGACGACATGGATCGAAAGGTGATCGAGCACGTCCGGGAGTACGGCTTCGTCACCAACCAGACGATACGCCGCCTCTTCGATCTGCATGTCTACGCGGCGCGGGACCTGCTCAACAGTCTGCGGGAGCGCGAGATCATCGACAAGATCGGTGACGCGCGAGGGGGAGCGGGCGTGAAGTACGGGCCGGGGCCCAGATTTCCTAAGTCCAAGTCCTGAAAACCGGGTGAGCGGACGGGCCTGCGTTCGGATGTCGTCGGTGCGTCGCCTTCTGTGAACGCGTTCTCGTGAACTCGTCGACGGGTTGCGGTGGCTGACCGTGGGGCTGAGGGATCGAGCCTTCAGCCCCGGCCGAGTCGGCAACGGTAGCCGGCACTAGTGTTCAGGTCATGCCTGACGTGATCACGGTTCACCCCGCGCAACCCGGTGACGGGGACGTCCTCGGCGAGATCCACGCCCTGTCCTGGGGCGTCTCGCACGGCCCGCTGTGTGCGCCGAAGGTCGCCGCGGCCGGGATCGAGGAGCGGCGCGGCAAGTGGCACGGCATCCTGGCCGAGGGCGGGGACCCGATCCTGCTGGCGCGCCTGAACGAGCGGCCCGGGGCCTTCGCCCGGTTCGGGGCCTCGACTTCCCGTCCCGGCTCCGCGGAGATCTATACCTTCTTCGCCCATCCGGACGTCTGGGGCAGCGGCATCGCCGGCGTTCTGCTGACGGCCGTCCTGGACGCGGCACGCGACGCCGGGTACGACGACGTGCACCTGTGGACGCTCCGGGACTCGGCCCAGGCCCGCCGCTTCTACGCCAAGAACGGCTTCACCGAGACCGGCAGGACCCACGACCACGAGTTCGAGGAGGGGCCTGCGCTGGCTTTGATCGAGCTGGAGCGAGCCTTGCCAGGGCGCTGAGCCGAACTGCCTTGATCCTCGGGGCCCCTTGGAGCCAAGTGCCGCGACTCTGAAGATCACAGTGGTTGAAGGGCGCTCCCGTTGCCCGACCGGTGATCTTTGGGACGGCTGGTGGGGGATGAGTGGGTACGTTGTCGGCTCCCGGCGTTGGCGAGGTCCGTGCCTCGGTAGGGGAAGCCGTCTTGAGGCTGGGCCGGGATGGGCTCCCATTACCCAGCCGGTGATCTTTGGGGCGGCTGGTGGAGGACGAGTAGGTCCGCTGTTAGGCCGGACGGTAGGGGCATGGCCGGTACATCGGCAGAGGACACTTCGCTGCGCCCCTGGACCGGGGGTGGGCTCCCGCGGCCCACCCGGTAGCCGGGTGCCGGGCGGGTGACCATGGCGAGCGGAGCGAGCATGCGGGGTGGGTTCCCGCGGCCCACCCGGTAACCGGCCCCGGGGCGGGTGGCCATGGCGAGCGGAGCGGGCATCCGGGTGGGCTCCCACGGCCCACCCGGTAACCAGGTGCCGGACGGGGGCCAGAAAAAGGCCCCCGGTCAGCGAGCGAGCCGGCGGGCCACCGTGACCGCCGCGGCCACACCCCCCACAGCCGCCATCACCGCCCGCCGGTGCTGGGAGAGCCACACCTGCGGGCTGTGACCGTGGGAGCGCCGGTCGAACGTGCCGTGCGCCCCGTAGTCCTTGTCCTCGTCGGCCGGCTCCCAGAGGTTCGACACCCCGCTCGGCTGCTTCTCGTCCGTCTGCTGGGACTGGATGCCGGTCCTGGCCAGGTACCGGTCCACCAGGGCGGGGGCGACGCGCTGGGCCATGAGGGTGGCCGCGGTGCTGGCGCCCACCCAGTATTCCTTGCGTCCGGGGTGCTCGGCGGCGTACACGATGGCGCGCGCCGCGACCTCCGGCTGGTAGATCGGGGGTACGGGCTGGGGGTGCCGCCGCAGCTTGGACAGGACCCACTCGAACTGAGGGGTGTTGACCGCGGGGAGCTGGACCAGCGTGACGTCGATGCCGCTCCGGTCGGCCAGGAGCTCGGTGCGCAGCGACTCGGTGAAGCCCTTGATGGCGTGCTTGGCCCCGCAGTACGCCGACTGGAGGGGGATGCCCCGATGGCTCAGGGCCGAGCCGACCTGGACGATGGTCCCGGCGTTGCGAGGGCCCATGAGGTCGAGGGCGACCTTGGTTCCCCACACATAACCGAGGTACGTCACCGAAGTGGTACGAGCGTACTCATCTGGCGAAATATCGGTGAACTTGGCGAAGACTGAGGAAAAGGCGGTGTTGATCCAGGTCGAGATCGGTCCCATCTCCGCCTCGACGCGCTCCGCCGCCGCCTTCACCTGCTCGTAGTCGGCCACGTCCGCCTCGTAGACCTTCGCGTCCCCGCCCGCGGTTCCCACGTCCACGGCGGCCGCGCCCAGGCCCGCCGTGCCGCGGGCGATCAGGGCCACCCGAGCGCCGCGAGCGCCCAGCTCGCGCACCACCGCCCGCCCGACCCCGCCGCTCGCGCCCGTCACCACTACCACGCGTCCTCGAAGGGATGCCATGTCGGTTGTCAGCCTGCCTCTCCCGTGTTTCGGTCCTTCTGCCGCCGGATCGCCAGGGCGATGTCGACGATCGTGATGATGAACAGCACGATCGCGATCCCTGCCATCACCGGCGCGCCTGCTATGAGTCCCAGCACCGTGAACGCGAAGAGGAACACCAGAATGAACGATCCCACCCTGATGTGCACCACGTCGCGCGGTGTGGCGGGCACCATGGGGTGGCCCTTCCGGTCACCCTCTTCGTGCCATCTACCGTCATCCGTGTTCTCAGGCATGCCGCTCACCTGCCCGTCCTGTTTGTTGCCTAACGTGCTGGGTAGCCGCCCTGTGTGCCCGAGCTACATCCCAGTGACCAGAGTGAGCCGGGGATCGTCCGGCGCCGTCGCGGGCGCGGGTTCAGCTACGAAGGACCGGACGGGCGGCCGGTGCGCGACAAGGCGACGCTGGAGCGCATCAGGTCGCTCGTCATCCCCCCGGCGTGGAAGGACGTCTGGATCTGCTCCTCCCCGTACGGCCACCTCCAGGCCGTCGGCGTGGACGCGGCCGGACGCCGGCAGTACCGCTACCACGACCTCTGGCGCGAGCAGCAGGACAAGGCGAAGTTCGACCACGTGCTGGAGGTGGCCGAGCGCCTGCCCGCGTTCCGCAAGGCCGTGGACGACCGCCTCAAGGGCCGCGGCCTGACCCGGGACCGGGTGCTGGCCGCCGCCGCCCGCCTGCTGGACGTCGGCTTCTTCAGGATCGGCGGCGAGAGCTACGACACCTACGGCCTGGCCACCCTGCGGATGGAGCACGTGACCTGCAGCAACGGTGTCGTGACCTGCGCCTACCAGGCCAAGGGGGACATCTCCCGCGAGGTCGTGGTGGCCGATCCCGGAGCCTGCACGGTGCTGCGTTCGCTCAAGGCGCTCGGCGCGGAGGGCGAGCTGCTCCGCTACCGCCGCCCGGAAGGCGGCTGGGGCGACGTCAGGAGCGAGGACATCAACGACTACCTGCGCGAACTGGTCGGCTGCGAGGTCACCGCCAAGGACTTCCGCACCTGGCACGCGACCGTCCTGGCCGCGGTGGGCCTGGCGGTCTCCAAGCACGCGCGGGGGAACGGCACCGCCAGGAAGCGGGCGGTCACCCGGGTGATGCGGGAGGTGGCCGAGTATCTGGGCAACACGCCGACCGTGGCGCGGGCGTCGTACGTGGACCCGCGGGTGGTGGAGGCGTACGACCAGGACAGGACGATCGCCGGGGCCCTCACCGAGCTCGGAGCGGACGCCGATTACGGGCAGCTCGCCACCCACGGGACGGTGGAACGGGCCGTTATAGACCTTATTCGCGCCGTTTGAGCCGTTAATCCCCGGGCATGCGGCGACAATAGAAGGAGGCAAGCGATGGAAGCTCCGCAGTACGTCGCGGCCCGCGTCCAACAGGCGCTGGCCGAGGACGGACGCACGCACGAGCTGGGCATCAAGGTCGACGTCCGCGGCGACCAGTTGTTCCTGCGTGGTCAGGTGAGCGGAGCCGAGCAGCGCGACAGGCTCGGCCAGGTGGCGCGGGAGATCGCGCCCCAGCTGCACCTGCACAACGAGATACGCGTGGTCGACGTCTCGGCGCCGGGGGAGGATGAGCATCTTGACTGACCTGCGAATCGCGGCGGTGGGCGACATCCACCTGGGCGAGGACGTCAGAGGCCAGTACCGGCGCAGGCTTGAGGGCATCGAGGAACGTGCCGACGTGTTCATGGTCGCGGGAGACCTCACCCGGCACGGCACACTGGAGGAGGGCCGGGTCGTGGCCGACGAGCTGCGCGGCCTGCCCATCCCCACCGTGGCGGTCCTGGGCAACCACGACTACCACTCCGACCTGCAGTACGAGATCGCCGCCGAGCTGCGCGACGCCGGCGTCATCGTGCTCGACGACGACGGCACGGTGATCCAGTGCGGTGACCGGAAGCTGGGCGTGGTCGGCGGCAAGGGGTTCGGCGGCGGGTTCGCCGGCAAGAGCGCCAGCGAGTTCGGCGAGCGCGAGATCAAGAACTTCATCTCCCACACGCGCTACATCGCCGAGGCGTGGAAGGTCGCGCTCAAGGAGCTCGTGGCCGACCAGCGCGTGGTGCTGTCCCACTACTCCCCGATCAAGGAGACGCTGGAGGGCGAGCCGCTGGAGATCTACCCCTTCCTCGGCAGCTACCTGCTGGCCGAGGCGGTGGACACGGCGGGCGCCGACCTCATCCTGCACGGGCACGCCCACAAGGGCACGGAGAAGGGCACGACCTCGGGCGGCATCCGGGTGCGCAACGTCGCCCTGCCCGTCCTCGGCAGGGCGTACGGCGTCTACTGCCTGGAGGAGCCGGGCAACGGCTACGACGACTGACCCGGCAGGCGTCACAACACGCGTGCCGCGATCACGCACACGTCGTCGGTGGAGTCGTCGGCGCCGAGCCGCCGCAGCAGGCAGTCGATCATCTGCTCGGGATCGTCCCCCACGCACGAGCGCGAGGCCCGCAGGAGCGCGGCCATGCCGACGTCCAGGTCCTGCCCGCGCCGCTCCACGACGCCGTCGGTGTACAGGACCAGGGTGTCGCCGGGTTCGAGCTGGGTGACGGTCATGTCGTACTCGGCCGCGTCGAAGGCCCCCAGCAGCGTGCCGGTGACCCCGTCGATGGCCTGCCCGTGCCCGTCCCTGATGAGGACGGGCGCGAGGTGCCCGGCGTTGGTCCAGGCGAAGGTGCGGCGCTCGGGGTCGAAGTGGCCGATGATCGCGGTGCCGGTGACGGTGACGTCCTCGTTGGAGTGCACGATGAGGTCGTTCAGCCAGGTGGCGAGCTGACCGGCGGGAGCGCCGGTGTACGCCAGGCCGGCCAGCCCCGAGCGCATCTGCAACATGATGCTCGCGGCGGTCAGGCCGTGGCCCATGGCGTCGCCGATGGCCAGCAGCACGCGGCCGTCGGTGATCAGCCGGGCCTTGAACCAGTCGCCGCCGAGCCTGGCCAGGTCCTCGCTCGGCAGGTAGCGCACGCCGACGGCGAGCCCCGGCAGCGGGATGAGGCCCCGGCGGATCGGCAGGATCGTGTTCTGCAGCTGGACGGTGATCCGGTGCTCCTGCTCGGCCCGCTCCTTCTCCTTGGTCGCCTGCTCGTGCGCCACGGCCAGCGCGCGTTCCCTGCGGCGGTTCTTGGTGACGTCCTGGACCAGGCAGCGGACCTTGACCGGCACGCCGTCCCCGTCGAGGATCGGCTCGCTGTAGACGCACAGGTGGCGTACGCCGTGCCGGTGCTGGATGCGGAACTCGTTCTCCACGGCCTCGCGGAACTCCAGCAGCGTGCGGATCTGCTCGTCCATGACGGGCAGGTCCTCGGCGACCACCACGGCGGGCAGCTCCTCCAGGGGCATCGGGCCGTCGGCGCGGGCGCGGCCGAACATCTCGTACATCTGCGGCGTCCACAGGGTGCGCTCGGTCGCCAGGTTCCACTCGCCCCAGCCCAGCTCGGCCAGGCGCTGGGCGCGTTCCCAGCCGGAGACCAGCAGCTCTTCGTCGTCGAGGATGCGCCAGCTCACCAGCAGGCCCTCGTCCACGCGCGCGGCGCGCACGGCCAGGGTCGCCGGCCACAGCCGGTAGTCCATGGCCTCGACGAACTCCAGCGGCATGTGGTGCAGGGACTCGCCCGACTCGTACACGGCGATGTAGTCGTCCAGCAGGCCGGAACTGGCCACGCCGGGGCTGACCGACAGCAGGCGGCGCCCGGCCAGGTCGTCGGCCGTGCGCCCGGCGGGGGTCCTGGCGTGCTTGTTGGCGGCCAGGACGAGGAAGTCCACGACGCGGCCCGCGTCGTCGTGGACGGGGGTGAGGAAGAGGGCCGAGGCGTGCACGCCCGCCAGCATGCCGCGTACCCACTCGGGCACTTCGGGCCGTTCGAGCACCTGCTCGGACGGCCGTTCGATGCCCTTGGCGACCTCGGTCAGGTCCAGACCGCTGTGCTGGGCCATCCTGGCGAGTTGCTCGGCGGCCTCGCCTGGGCGGATGTTGAGCCGGGTGGCCAGGCGGGCCGTGGCCTCGTCGAGGATGGCCTGGGTACGCAGGTGGCGGCGTACGTGAACAAGTTGCTCACGGACCCGTGCCGAAGCCGCGTTCATCTCGTAGCGGCTGAACGGCGGAAATCTGCTCACTCGCTCCCCATGCCCGATCAATCGGGATTGAGGGCTGGTGGTGCTGATATTTCGGCAAAACTAGGTGGTCCGCTGGGCCGTTCTCGAGGTTCGGCCCAGCGGGTTGTCACGGACGGAGTGCGGGGCGGCGTGCGCCCTACACATTGAAGATGCTGACCCCGCCCGGGCCCACGAGGAAGCCGAGGACGATGAGCACGATCCCCCAGAGGAGGTCGCGACGGGCCAGAATCACGTAGATCCCGGAGATGACGAGGATTACGGCGATGATCCAAAGCAAAGTAGCCATGTGACTGCAACTGCCCCCACGCGCGACTCAGTAACATGTTTTCCTCCGCCGTAACGGGCAGGTGGTGATTCATGACGACATTCGGCTATTTCTTGTCGTGTGAGGAACACGGACCCAAAGAACTGGTACGTCAGGCCAAAGCCGCCGAACGCGCCGGTTTCGAGGCTCTGTGGATCTCCGACCACTTCCACCCCTGGCTGGACGAGCAGGGCCAGGCGCCCTTCGTCTGGTCCGTGATCGGCGCGCTGGCCGAGGCGACCTCCCTGCCCATCACCACCGCCGTCACCTGCCCCCTCATCCGTACGCACCCGGTCGTCGTCGCGCAGGCCGCCGCCACCACGGGAGCGCTCACCGGCGGACGTTTCCGGCTCGGCGTGGGCACCGGCGAGGCGCTGAACGAGCACGTCGTCGAGTCGCGCTGGCCGCCGCTCAGCGAGCGCCTGGAGATGCTCGAAGAGGCCGTCGGGCTGATGCGCGAGTTGTTCACCGGCAGGCTGGTGACCCACCGGGGCGCCCACTACCGCGTGGACACGGCCCGGCTCTACACGCTCCCCGACGAGCCGGTGCCCATCCTGATGTCGGGATTCGGCGAGAAGTCCACGACGCTGGCCGGCCGGCTGGCCGACGGCTACATCTCCACCGCGCCGGACGCCGAGTCGGTCACGCGCTTCCGCGAGGCGGGCGGCGCGGGCAAACCGGCGCTCGGCGGCCTCAAGGCGTGCTACGCCGCCGACGAGGCCACCGCGCGCAAGACCGTCCACCGCCTGTGGCCCACGCAGGGGATCAAGGGGGAGGCGTCGCAGATCCTGCCGCTGCCGCGCCACTTCGAGCAGCTCGCCGAGTCGGTCACCGAGGACGAGGCCGTGGGCGGCAGCCCGGTCGGCCCCGACCCCGAGGTCCACGCGCGGGCGCTCAAGGAGTACGTGGACGCGGGGTTCGACGAGGTCTACGTCAACCAGATCGGCACGGAGCAGGACGCGTTCTTCGACTTCTACGAACGCGAGGTGCTCCCGAGAGTGCGCTGACAGCTAGTCGGCCGACTTCATCAGCTTGGCGTACCCGAGCTGCAGCCAGTCGGAGATGGCCACCGCGGTCATCGTGGCGCCGACGAGCCTGGTCACCCTGGGGGCGAAGACCAGGCCGACGGCGTACGCGGTGGCCGCCCACTGGGCCAGGCAGAACGGGCAGGCCAGCAGCTCGCCCATCGGCCCGCGCGGCTCCTCCTGGACCTCTGAGGGGCCGCCCTGGCCCTCGTACCTGGTGAAGGGCGCCCGCAGAGGGCTCATGACCGGGTCCTTGGCCAGGCGCCGGGAGACCTTGTGCGTGCAGGCCGCCATGAGCGCGAGGTCGAGGACGCCGACCCGTTCGGGCAGCTTCCGCTTGGTGAGCACCGCGGCCGCCGCCGCCGCGGCCACCCCCGCGCCGTACGTGGCGAGGATGCCCAGGTAGCCGCCCAGCGGACGATCATGCCCGTTGCCGTAGGCCCGTTCCGTCTTCTCCAGCATCTCGGTCATAGGGTGTGGCGCTACCCTCAACCCCTGCCTCTACGCGCCGTCCCCGGCGCTGTCTCTTGGGCTGTTCCCGACGTCTACATGACGATCGTGAGGGTAGCCCGGAACCATGAGCAGCCATGGTCATGCGGTCACTGACGCCATCCTTGACACGTTGAAGCGCGCCAGCTCCGGGCTGAAGGACGCCGGGGTGAAGTTCGCGCTGGCCGGCGGCTGCGCGGCCTACGCCAGAGGCGCCGCCCCCTCCTTGCACGACGTGGACTTCGTGCTCACCGAGCATGACGTGCCCGCCGCCCTGGAAGCCCTGCGCGGGCTGGGCTTCGAGACCGCCAAGCCGCCGGAGGACTGGCTGGTCAAGGCGTACGACGAGGGCCGGCTGGTCGATCTGATCTTCCGGGTCTCCGACCATGAGATCACCGAGGAGCTGCTGGACCGGGCCGAGCCGTTGAAGGCGTCGGCGGTGATCGTGCCCGTGCTGGAGGCCACCGACCTGGTCATCTCGTGGCTGCTGCCGCTGTCGGAGCACGCCTGCGACTACGGCTCCCTGCTGGCCCAGGTGCGGGCGCTGCGCGAGCAGGTGGACTGGCCGCGGGTGGTGGCGGTGGTGGCCGACTCGCCGTACGCGACGACGTTCGTGACGCTGCTGGAGCGGCTGGGCGTGCTGAGCGAGCCGGTGGTGGCCAGCGGCGAGAGCCGGTGGCCCTGACCCGGCAGCCCTGACCCGGCAGCCCTGACCCGGCAGCCCTGACCCGGCAGCCCTGACCCGGCAGCCCTGACCCGGCAGCCCTGACCCGGCAGCCCTGACCCGGCAGCCCTGAGGAGGGCGGCCCGGAACGGGCGGAGGGCCGCGCCCCGATCGGACGCGGCCCTCCCTCTAGGGCAGACTGCGAGGGTCACCCGCCGTAGCGGCCGTAGTAGTCGCCCAGCCGCGTGCGGTACTCGGGCTCCTTGTACCTGCCCTCGTCGAACTCGGGCGCGTCCTTGATCTCGGCCTTGGTGCGCGCGACGTGCACGTTGCGCTCCTGAGGGTCGATGCGCGTGACGACCTGCGCCGGCAGCATGACCTTCTTGCCGAAGATCCAGGGACCGGTGTCGACGATGATGTAGCTCTCGCCGACCTCGTACGTCGCCTCGTCGACGGACCCGATCTTCCCGTCGGTCGCCTGGACGTGGTACCCCACGAGATCCAGACTCTGACCGCGGTCATAGACGTCAGGACGATAGTTCCAGAGCTCCATCGGGCTCTCTTCCTCTCTTCTTCCGTCTTTTCTCGGGCAAGACCTCCGCTACCCGGACAGACTCCGGTAAACCCCCAACAAAGCGTCGGTGGCGGCGGCTACGATCCGCGTCACGGACTGGAAAGGGGGCCGGATGACCGTCGGCGAGGCGCAGGAGTGGGCCCCTCCGGGCGTCGACGTCACGCGTCCCAGCGTGGCCCGCGTGCACGACTGCCTGCTCGGCGGCGTGGAGAACTTCTCCGTCGACCGCTCGGTGGCGCGCCGGCTCAAGGACGCCGTGCCCGAGGTGGTCGACCTCGTCTGGTGCAACCGGGCCTTCATCGGCCGGATCGTCGACTTCCTCGTCCGCGAGGCGGGCATCAGGCAGATCATCGACCTCGGCGCCGGGCTGCCGACCATCGAGAACACGCACGAGGTCGCCCAGTTCGCCGACCCCCGTACCAGGGTCGTCTACGTGGACATCGACCCCATGGTCGAGCCGCACGCCCGCGCCATCATGAGCGGCAACCCCGGCGCCACCGCGATCACCGCCGACGCCCGCGACGTCGACGCCGTGCTCGGCCACCCCGAGCTGGGCCGCCTGATCGACCTCGACCAGCCCACGGCCCTGCTGGCCATCGGGCTGCTGCACCTGTTCCCCGACGCCGACGACCCCCACGGCCTGGTCCGGCGGTACGTCGCCGAACTCGCCCCCGGCAGCCACCTGGCCGTCTCCAACATGCTCGCCTCCGGCAACCCCAAGGCCAAGGCCCTGGAGGCGCTGCTCCAGGCCACCATGGGCACCGGCCACTTCCGCGAGCGCGCGGCGATCGAGGCGTACTTCGACGGGCTCGTGCTGGTCGAGCCCGGGGTGGTGCACTTCCCCGAATGGCACCCCGACGAGCGGCTGCCCGGCCCGCTGGCCCCTTGGGAAGAGCTGCTGCTGGGCGGCGTGGCCCGCAAGCCGTGAAACCCGGGTGCCTTCGCGGCGGACGGACGGCTAGGGTGACGCCATGCCGCGTCGATTCCTCGTCTGCTCCCCGCCGCCGGCCCTCTAGCGGGCGGCGGCGTTTCAGGATTCTCCGGGTCTGACCGATCCGGGGGTGGTTGCTGCCCGCATACGGGCCCATTCCAACCACTCCATCCGGAGAACTCCTGTCATGACCCCTGTCTCCGCCCGCCGTGGCGCCGTCTACGTCTCCGTGGCCGCCACGGCCTGGGGCACCGGCGGCGCCGCCGGCGCGCTGCTGTTCGAGTCGGGCCACCTCGGCCCCGTCGGCGTCTCGCTCTGGCGCTACCTGCTCGGCGCCGCCTTCCTGCTCGCGCTCACCCGCCGCGCGGCGCGTCCGCGCCGGCTCACCTGGCACGTCCTGCCGGTCGGGGCCGGCATGGCCGTCTACCAGACCGCGTACTTCGCGGCCATCGCCGGGTCCGGCGTCGCGGTCGCGACGGTCGTGACCATGGGCGCGACGCCGATCTTCACCGCCCTCGGCGGGCGGCTGCTGCTGCGCGAGCCGCTCGGACCGGTCGCCCGCGCCTCGCTGGCCGCCGCGCCGGTCGGGCTCGTCCTGCTCACCTGGGAGTCCGTCGTCCAGACCCGCTCTCTGTCCGGCATCGGGTACGCCCTGCTGTCGGCCGCCGGGTACGCCGGCGTGACGCTCTTCTCCCGGCACCACAGGGCGGCCGATCCGCAGGCCACCGCGGTCGGCGGGTTCGCGGTCGGGGCGGCCTGCCTGGCGCCCTTCGCCCTGCCCGCGGGCGTGCTGCCCGAGCTGAGCATGTCGTCGGTGGCGCTGCTGGTCTACCTGGGCGCGGTGCCCACCGCCCTGGCCTACGGCCTGTTCTTCCGGGCGCTCACCGCGTTGCCGGCCACCACGGTCTCGATCATCTCGCTGGGCGAGGCGGCCGGGGCGGCGCTGATCGGCGTCCTGCTGTTCGGCGAGCGGCTGACCCCGCTCGCCTGGGGCGGGTGCGCGCTCCTGCTCGCCGCGGTCGCCGTTCTCGCGCTGAAAGCGGAAACGGAGATGTGAGGTCCAGGGCCCGTGATGAGTTAAGGTCCGGTACGGCGACGCTTGCCGTATCGTCGCTCCGTTCTCTCATTTCGGCATAACGGAACGGCGCCGGCGAAACGTGCGTTGGAGGAACTGTGGCCTCGATAAAGGGAATATTCAGAAACCTCCTGGATCGTCCAGGCGGCGTGAACCTGAGCCCCTATCTGAAGATCGTCAAGGCGGCCGAAGAGCGCGCCGGCCGGGTCGGGAAGCTCGACGAGCTGCCGACGCCGGCCATGGACGATCTGGCCGAGTTCTGCGCCGTCGTGCGCGAGGCCGCCGACCGCACCCTCGGGCTGCGGCCGTACGACGTGCAGTTGCTGGGCACGCTCGCCCTGCTCGACGGCAAGGTGGCCGAGATGGCGACCGGCGAGGGCAAGACCCTGTCGGGCGCCATGGCCGCCGCCGGCTACGCGTTGCAGGGCAAGCGCGTCCACGTGATGTCCGTCAACGACTACCTGGCCAGGCGCGACGCCGAGTGGATGGGCCCGCTCTACGAGGCGCTGGGCGTCAGCGTGGGCTGGATCGACCAGAACTCCACCCCGGAGGAGCGCCGGGCCGCCTACGCCAAGGACGTCACGTACGGGCCGGTCAGCGAGATCGGCTTCGACGTGCTGCGCGACCGGCTGCGCACCGACCCGGCCGAGATCGTCGTGCCCGCGCCCGAGGTGGCGCTGATCGACGAGGCCGACTCCGTGCTGGTCGACGAGGCCAGGGTGCCGCTGGTGATGGCCGGCGCGGCCGACCCCGGCAACGCGGTGCCGGAGATGGCGGCGCTGGTGCGCACGCTCGTCCGCGGCTACCACTACGAGATCGACGAGCAGGCGCGCAACGTCTACCTCACCCCCAAGGGCGCCGACAGCGTCGAGAACATCCTCGGCGTCGAGCTCTACGACGAGCACGAGCCCGGCACCCTCATCGAGCTCAACCTCGCCCTGCACGCCCACGCGCTGCTCGCCCGCGACGTCGACTACATCGTGCGCGACGGCAGGGTGCAGCTGATCAACCCCTCGCGCGGCCGGGTCGCGCTGCTGCAGCGCTGGCCCGACGGCCTCCAGGCGGCCGTGGAGGCCAAGGAGGCGCTGCCGCCGAGCGAGAAGGGCGAGATCCTCGACTCGATCACCGTCCAGGGGCTGATCCGCCGCTATCCGCAGATCTGCGGCATGACGGGCACCGCCGTCGCGGTCAACGAGCAGCTCGGCGAGTTCTACGGCCTCAAGGTCGCGGTCATCCCGTCCAACCGGCCGTGCGTGCGGCAGGACGAGCCCGACCGCATCTACCCGACCGTCCCCGACAAGGACGCCGCGCTGGTCGAGGAGATCCAGGAGGTGCACGAGACGGGCCGGCCGATCCTCATCGGCACCCTCGACGTGGCCGAGTCGGAGAACCTCGCCAAGCTCCTGCAGCGCCGCGGCATGGAGCCGGTCGTCCTCAACGCCAAGAACGACGCCGAAGAGGCCGCGATCATCTCCAGGGCGGGCGAGCGCGGCGCGATCACCGTCTCCACCCAGATGGCCGGTCGCGGCACCGACATCCGGCTCGGCGAGGGCGTGGCCGAGCTCGGCGGCCTCTACGTGATCGGCTCCGGCCGCCACGCCAGCAGCCGCCTCGACGACCAGCTCCGCGGCCGGGCCGGCCGCCAGGGCGACCCGGGCGGCTCGGTGTTCTTCGTCAGCATGACCGACGACCTGATCACCCAGTTCGTCCCCGACGAGCGGCCGCCCGCCGCCGACCCCGACGGCCTGGTGCGCCACCGGCGCGGGGCGTACATCGTGGGCCACGCCCAGCGGGTGGCCGAGGGCGTCAACCTGGAGATCCACCGCAACACCTGGCGCTACACCCGCCTGCTCGAACACCAGCGTGAGCTGATCCTCGAATGGCGCGACAAGGTCCTCCACGGCGACGCCGCCGCCAAGGCGCTGGCCGAGGCCGACCCCGAGCGCTGGGCCGAGCTGCCCGAGGACACCAGGGACGAGACGGCCCGCCAGATCGTCCTGCACGCCATCGACACCTGCTGGACCGAGCACCTGGCCTTCCTCAACGACCTGCGCGAGGGCATCCACCTGCGCGCGCTGGGCCGGATGAGCCCGGTCGACGAGTTCCAGCGGGAGGCCGTGGCCGAGTACAAGGCGCTGCAGGCCGAGGTCGAACGCCGCTCGCTGGAGTCGTTCGAGGCCCCCGAGCCCGACCTCAAGCGCCCGTCGGCCACCTGGACGTACCTGGTGCAGGACAACCCGTTCGGCACGGAATGGGACCGGATCCTCAAGCGGGTGACCGCCGCCACGCGCCGCGGCTGAAACCGCCGGGCGTACCTGACAGAAGATGACAGGTACGCCTGCGAGCATGGACGCATGACAACGAAAGCCAAGCTCATCGCCTTCACCATCGACTGCGACGACCCCCGGAAGCTGGCCGCCTTCTACCACGAGGTGACCGGCTTCGAGATCCAGTACTCGGAGGAGGAGTACGCGGCGATCGGCGACGGCACCACGAACATCTACTTCGGCCGCGTCCCCGGTTACAAGCCGGGCGAGTGGCCCAGCGCCGACAAGAAGTTCCATCTCGACTTCCGCGTGCCCGACCTGGACAAGGCGGTCGAGGAGTACACCGCGCTCGGGGCGGTCAAGCCGGAGTTCCAGCCGGGCGTCACCGAGGAGGGCACGCGCTGGATCGTGCTGCAGGACCCGGAGGGCCACCTGTTCTGCGTGGTTCCCGAGCAATCGTAAGCTCCGCGACGCCCCTGCGGGGGCTCAAGGATCAGCCACAAGTTCGTGCAGGTGGCGGCCCCAATTGGGCGAATTATCAGCCTAAAGAATGATGGTAGTGCTCCGCTCGGCTCTTAAGCTGGAGCAATGCTCCTGCACGGACCCCTGCCCCTGCGTGGGCGCCGATGACCTGGATCGGGCTGCTCATCGCGCTGGCCGGAGCGCTGGGATACGCGCTCGGCGCCGCCCTCCAACAGTACGAGGCCGTGGCCGCGGGCGCCTCGCTCAAGCTGGTCCGGCGCCCCCGCTGGTGGATCGGCGGCGTCATCGGCTTCACCGGGGCGTGCCTGCACGCCGTGGCGCTCAGCTTCGCGCCGCTGGTGGCCGTGCAGCCGATCAGCGTGGCCACCCTGGTGTTCGCGGTGCCGCTGGCCGCCTTCATGTACGGGCGCAGGCCGTACCGGGCGGAGATCCTCGGCTCGATCGCCGTGGCCGTGGGCCTGCTCTGGCTCATGCTGCTGGTGCCGCAGCACAACGTCACGCCCCGGCTGAGCACTGGCGCCGCGCTCGCCTTCCTGGGCGTCATCGCGGCGATCGCGCTGGTCTCGCAGGTGCTCGCGCGGCGGTTCCACGGGCCCGCGCGGGCGCTGCTGCTCTCGGTGGGCGCCGGGGTGGTGACGGCGAGCGTCTCGACGTTCGTCCGGGTGGTCGGCGGCGGGCTGGAGGGCGACTGGGGGCGGCTGATCCACTGGTTCACGCTGGCCGTGCCGGTGCTGCTGGTCTGCGCGGTGGTGCTGCTCCAGCGCTCGTACGCGGTCGGCTACTTCGGCATCGCCTACGCCGGCGTCCAGGTCATCGACCCGATCACGTCGGTGCTGGCGGGGGCGATCCTGCTCGGCGAACCGCTGCCTGCCAGCCCGTCCACGGCCATCCCCGCCCTGCTGGCCGGGGCGCTGACCATCGGCGGCACGATCACCCTCGGCCGCCTCACCCCCGACCACTCCAAGCCGGCCCCGGCCCCCGCTCCCGTGCCCCCGGTGCTCACCTCGGCGACCGTGGCCGCCGAGGCCGCGTCCAACACGGCGTCCAAGGCGGCCTCCGAGACGGCGTCCGAGGGCGCGGTCACCGGTCGGCGGCCCGCGTCCGGTCAGTGACCGCCTCCACCGGCGGACGCCAGGCCAGCACGTCGTCCATCGAACGCAGCATCAGCTCCGGGCTGAGCCGGCCCGCCACGGTCACCGCGAGGTCGCGCAGCCGTACCGCGAGCGGGTTGCGCAGCTTGGTGACCCGGCAGATCGTCATCGACCGCCGCACGACCCCCGACGTGCGCGCCAGCCGCGCGGCGGTGTAGGCGGCCAGGTCGCCGTCGGCCACGTGCGCGAGCACCACGGCGTCCTCCAGCGCCTGGCAGGCGCCCTGGCCCAGGTTCGGGGTCATCGGATGGGCCGCGTCGCCCACCAGCGCCACCTTGCCCCGGTGCAGGGCGGGCAGCGGCGTCTTCAGGTAGTGGACGTCGTTGCGGATGATCCGGGCCGGGTCGGCGGCCCGCAGCAGCGCCGGGATCGGCTCGTGCCAGCCGCCGAACCTGCGCAGCAGCTCCTCCCGCTCGTCCCCGTGGGCCGCGCCGGCGGGTGACAGGTCGGTGGCGTACAGGTAGACCAGGTCGTCGGTGAGCTGGTGGACGCCGAACACCAGCCCCCTGCCCCAGCTCTCCGACCGGGGGATCTCCAGCCCGTTCCGCGGGACGAGCGCCCGCCACGCCGTCACCCCCGAGTACACCGGCCCCGGATGGCCGGGGAAGAGCGCCCGCCGGGTCGCCGAGCGGATGCCGTCGGCGCCCACGACCAGGTCGGCCTCGATCTCGCCCGCGTCCGTGCGCACGATCCCGCGCTCGGCCTCCACGCCCGTCACGGTGACGCCCAGCCGCAGGACGCCCGGTTCCAGGGCGTCGGCGAGCACGTCCATGAGGGTCGCCCGCAGCATGACGACCACCGAGTCCCCGTACCGGGCGTCGGCGTGATCGGTGGTGGTACGCGTCAGCCAGCGGCCGTCCGCCCGCCGCACGCCGAGCGGCCCCTCCACCGTGGACAGCTCGCGCACCCGGTCGCCCAACCCCAGCGTGTCGAGCGCCTTGAGCGCGTTGGCGGCGACCGCCAGCCCCGACCCGACGGGCTCGACGGCGGCCGCCCGCTCCAGGACGCTCACCTCCCACCCCTTGCGGCGCAGGGCCACGCCGCAGGCCAGCCCTCCGATGCCGCCACCGATCACCACAGCCTTGGGCATGACGCCTCCTTGGTTACTACGTCTGTAGTGTCAGCGTACTACGCCTGTAGTCCGCTCGCACTACCCCTGTAGTATTCGGTCCGTGAAACGAGCTGACGCCGTCGCCGACACGGCCATCACCCTGCTGGCCGAGCGGGGCATGCGCGGCCTCACCCACCGCGCCGTGGACGAGGCGGCCGGGCTGCCGCCCGGGTCCACGTCCAACCTGGCCCGCACCCGGGCCGCCCTGCTGGAGCTGACCCTGTCCCGGCTCACCGAGCTGGAGATGAAGGCCATGGCGATCGCCTACGAGCCGGTGCCGCTCACCCTCGACGACCTGCCCGCCCGGCTGGCCGAGGCGGTGCGCGTGCAGCTCGACGACCGCAGGCGCACCTTGGCCCGCTACGAGCTGGCCCTGGAGGCCACCAGGCGTCCGGAGCTGCGCGAGATCTACAACCGGGCGGGCCGCCACTTCCGCGACCCGGCGCCCGCCATGCTGGCCGCCCTGGGGTCGAAGGACCCGGTGCGCCACGCCCGCCAGCTCGTGGCCTTCGGGGAGGGGCTGATGTTCGACGCGATCGCCGGCGCGGGCTCCGTGCCCTCTGTGCAGGAGCTCACCCTCGCGCTGCGCGACCTGCTGACCGGCATGCTGCGTGACGAGGGCGCCGGCGGATAGGACCGCCGGCGCCCGTGTCGGCCATGCGTGGCCTCGGGCGGCCTACTCCTCGCCGCCCGCGTCCTCGCCGTCCCTCGCGTGTTTGCCGCGAGGCTCCCGGTGGCCGTCGGCCGCGCCGGACCCGGCCTCCGGCGACTCGTCCTTGGGGGGTGCCTCATGCCTGCCCATACGGGGGGAACTCTCCTTCTCTTCGACCAACAGCTCACGGTGACCGTATGACTACGGTTACGTGCCCGGCAAGGGGGTTGGTTCAAGATCCACGCCACGAATTCGAGAAAAACTCGCGTAACCCCGTGATCGGCCGGAATCGGCAAGGGTCAGCCGGGGCAGGTCGCCCGGTAGGGCACCTCGGGCAGGTGCCGGGCCCAGTCGGCGGCCGACAGGCCCCCGTAGCGGGCGCACACCGCCGACGCCGGGTCACCGGCCGCGGGCGAGCGGGCCAGGTCCAGCGTGAGCACCGTCCCGCCGGCGGCCAGCACGCGGGCCGTACGCCCGTCGTCCGCCAGCACCGCCCGCGGCGGCCGGTCCGCGCCGCCCACCGGCACCTGGCGTTCGGCCAGCAGCACGCGGTCCGGGACGCGCCACACCCGCACCCGGTCGTTGTCCGTCCCGGCCAGCAGCCGCCCGTCCGGGCTGAAGCGCAGGTGGCCGGGGGAGGGGCGCAGCCGGGTGCCGAGCACGGGCACGCCGTCCAGGTCGTAGATCTGGATGCCGGTCTCCTCGGCGATGGCCACCCGCTCGCCGTCCGGCGCGAACGTCGTGTACTCCCACGGCATCCGGTCCAGCCACGGCGCGGGCGTGACGCGGCCGCCGCGCCTGATCGCCGAGCGCCGTCCCTCGAACGTCAGCGCCACCCGATCGCCGGGACCGGCCACCGCGTACTCGCCGACGAAGGCCGCCCGGCGGGCCCGCAGGTCCCAGGCCCACCGCTCGCCCGACTGCCGGGCCGCCGCGAACAGCAGCCCGCCGCCCGGGCTGAACCACGCCGACTGCTCGCCCGGCGCCCCCAGCCCCCTCCCGAACGGCGGCCCCACGCCCTGCCCCGACGCGGTGTCCCACAGGTACGACCGGTCCACGCCGACGAAGGCCAGCGTGCGCCCGTCGGGGGACCAGGCCATCGCCCGCACGCTCTGCTCGGGACCGGCCGTCTCGGCCAGCCGCCGGTGCCCGGGGACGTCGTAGACGCGTACCGTGTCGTCGGTCAGCGCGGCCAGCCGGGAGCCGTCGTCGCTGATCGCGTACAGCGAGCGCGGCCCGGCCTGCGGGTCGGTGAAGACGTCCACGGCGGGGTCGGCGGCCGCCGCCGTCAGCGCCCGCCGCGCCTGCGGCACCTGGGCCAGCCGCCAGGCCGCCAGGCTCAGCCGGCGCGCGGTCACCGGATCGGCCACCCGCAGCGCCTCGGCCCGCGACGCGGCGACCTTGGCCATCGCCTGCTCCAGCCGCCCGTCGGCGGCCCCCCGCTGCCACACCGCGAGCAGCGCCGCCAGCAGCGCGACCGACAACAGGCCCGACAGCAGCCCGACCACGAGCCTCCGGCGCCTGCGCGCGCCGCCGCGGGCCCGCGCGAGCCCCTCGTCCAGGAAGGTCTGCTCGCCGGGGCTCAGGGTGACCCGTCGGCGCCCGCCGGCCGCCCACGCCATCGCCCGGTCGAGGGGTTCGCCCTGGTAGAGGTCGGACTCGCGGCGCCCGCCCGCCTCCCAGGCGCGGGCCGCCCTGGCCAGCTCCCGGTGCACGGCCAGGCCCTCCCGCTCGCCGTCCAGCCATTCGTGCAGGCGCGGCCAGGCCCGCAGCAGCGCCGTGTAGGTGATCGTGAGGGATCCCCCGTCGCCGATCGTCAGGATTCCGGCCTTCCCGTACGCCTCCAGCACCCGGTCGATCGCGGCCACCTCGTCGGGGGCGCGTCCGGCGACCAGGTCGTCGCGGAGGGCGGGGGCCACGGTGTCGCCGCCGGACTCGTCGAGCCCGACCAGGCGCAGGAAGACCTCGGGCACCAGATCCTGGTCCGCCCGGCAGAGCTGGAGGTAGAGGGCCTCGGCGCGGACGCCGAGCGGCGGGTCGTCGATGGGCTCCGGCGGCAGCAGGCGGCCGAGCTGGGACTGCGGGGCGTCGAGCAGGGACATGAGCAGGTGGCGGGCGTCCGGGCGCCGCTCGGGGTCGTCGTGGAGCGCGGCGGCGACCAGGCCGCGTAACAGCCGGTCGAGGCGCTCCCCGTTGCCTAATCGCTCGGTGAGCCCGTACGCGGCGAACAGCAGGACGCGCCCCCACGCCCGCACGTCGTCCGCCGGGCCGGCCTCGGCGTCGGCCAGCCCCAGCCCGACCAGGCGCGGCCCCTCGGCGCCCAAGATGATCTTGTCGGGCGTGAGCGACCCGTGCACCGCCCCGGCTTCGTGCACCGCGGCCAGCGCGGTGGCCGTGGCGGCGGCCAGGCGGTAGAGGTCGTCACCGGCGAAGGGGCCGTGCCGCTCGACGACCTGGCGCAGCGTCGGCCCCTCGATGTACTCGCTGACCAGGTACGGCGGATCGCCCTGCGGGCACGCCTCGACCAGTCGCGCCGCGTGCACCGAGCGCACCTGCGGGACCGTCGCGTACGCGCCCGGTCCGGGCAGGTGGAGGGCATGGCGACCGCCCGACTCGTCGTAGGCCTCGCGGACGGTGGTCCGCCCGCCGCCGTCGAGCCGGGCGCCGAGCCAGTAGCCTCCCAGCCGATCAGTCATGCGGGATTAGATGCCGCCTTCCGTTCAGCGGTTCAGTCGAGCCCGGTGCTCCGGCCATTCCTCTTCGAGGATGCCGAAATAGACCGTGTCGCGCCAGGTGCCGTCGGGCCTTCTGCGGTGGCGGCGCAGGGTTCCCTCGTGCACGCCGCCGATGCGCCGGATGGCGGCCTGGGAGCGCAGGTTCAGCACGTCGGTCTTGAGCAGGACCCGGTTGAACCCGAGGCCGAAGGCGTGGTCGAGCAGCAGCAGCTTGCAGTTGGTGTTCACCGCGGTGCGCCAGTGGGCGCGGCCGTACCAGGTCCAGCCGATCTCGACGCTGTCGTCGAAGCCGGGCACGTCGATGTAGGTCGTCCAGCCGCCCGGCCGTCCGGTCTCCTTGGGGATCACCGCGAACGGCACGTGCTGGTCGTCGCCGATGAGCGCGCGGGCCGTCCTGGTCAGGTCCTCCTCGGTGCGCGGGGTGGCGATCGGCAGCCAGCGCCACAGCTCGTCGTCCCCGCCGCCGGCGGCGAACAGGTCGGGGACGTGGTCCAGGGTGAGCGGTTCGAGGCGCACGACGTCGTTCTCCAGCACCACGGGCGCGGGCAGCTTGGCGGTCATGCCGCCACGATAGGCGGCGGTCCCGTCGCAGGTTGACGGCCACCTGGCCCTTTTTGCGGGGAACCACCTGTCGACATCCATACCGGCCGGTCGGTAGGCTCACCGGCATGGACTTCGCCTTCGACACCGTCACCGAGGACCTGCGCGAGCGCCTGCTCCGCTTCATGGACGAATGCGTCTATCCGGCCGAGCCCGCCTTCGAGGAGCAGGCCGCGGCCGCCGGCTGGAGCCCGCCACCGCTGCTCGACGACCTCAAGGACGAGGCGAGGAAGCGCGGCCTGTGGAACCTGTTCCTGCCGGGCGCGCACGGCGCCGGCCTGACGAACCTCCAGTACGCCCCGCTGGCCGAGATCATGGGCCGCAGCCCCAGCATCGCCCCCACCGCCACCAACTGCGCCGCCCCCGACACCGGCAACATGGAAGTGTTGTCGATGTTCGGCAGCCAGTGGCAGCGCGAGGAGTGGCTGCGCCCGCTGCTCGACGGCGAGATCCGGTCGGCCTTCGCGATGACCGAGCCCGACGTCGCCTCCTCCGACGCCACCAACATCGCCACCTCGATCGTCCGCGACGGCGGCGAGTACGTCATCAACGGCCGCAAGTGGTTCATCTCCGGCGCGATGAACCCCAACTGCAAGATCTTCGTCGTCATGGGCAAGACGAACCCCGACGCGCCCAAGCACCGCCAGCAGAGCATGGTCCTGGTGCCGCGCGACACCCCGGGGCTGCACGTCAAGCGCGGCATGCACGTCTTCGGCTACACCGACGCCGACCACGGCGGCCACGCCGAGGTGATCTTCGAGGACGTGCGCGTACCGGCCGAGAACCTGATCGGCGAGGAGGGCGGCGGCTTCGCCATCGCGCAGGCCAGGCTCGGCCCCGGCCGCATCCACCACTGCATGCGCCTGATCGGCATGGCCGAGCGCGCGGTCGAGCTGATGTGCGAGCGGGCCCTGGCCAGGACGGCGTTCGGCAAGCCGGTCGCCCAGCAGGGCGTGGTCCAGGACTGGATCGCCGAGTCCCGCATCAGGATCGAGCAGTTGCGCCTGCTCGTGCTCAAGACCGCCTGGCTCATGGACACCGTGGGCAACCAGGGCGCCCACACCGAGATCCAGGCCATCAAGATCTCCACCCCGATCACCGTCGAATGGATCCTGGACAAGGCCATCCAGGTGCACGGCGCGGGCGGCGTCTCCCAGGACTTCCCGCTGGCCGCGCTCTGGGCGGGCGCCCGGTCCCTGCGCCTGGCCGACGGTCCCGACGAGGTGCACAAGCGGTCCCTGGCCTATCGCGAGCTGAAGAGGTTCATGTGAACGAAGCGCAGATCAAGGAGCGCGTGCGCGCGTTCCTGGGCGAGCACGACCCCGAGGGGGACCGGCTGGAGTTCCTGCGGGCCAGGTTCGACGCCGGGCTGGCCTGGGTCTGGTTCCCCGAGGGGCTCGGCGGCCTCGGCGCGGCCAGGGAGCTGCAGCAGGTGGTCGAGCACGAGCTGGCCGGCACGCCGCAGATCAACAGCGGCGTCCAGGGCATCGGCCTCGGCATGGCCGCGCCGACGATCCTGGCGTTCGGCACGCCGGAGCAGAGACGGCGCTTCCTGCGCCCGCTGTGGACCGGCGAGGAGATCTGGTGCCAGCTCTTCAGCGAGCCCGGCGCCGGCTCGGACCTGGCCACGCTCGCCACCCGCGCGGTCCGGGACGGCGACGAGTGGGTGGTCGACGGCCAGAAGGTCTGGACGTCGGGCGCCCACCACTCCCGCTGGGCGATCCTGGTCACCCGCACCGACCCGGACGTGCCCAAGCACCGCGGCATGACGTACTTCGTCTGCGACATGCACGCCCCCGGCGTCGAGGTGCGGCCGCTGCGGCAGATCACCGGCGAGGCCGAGTTCAACGAGGTGTTCCTGACCGGCGTGCGGCTCTCCGACGACCTGCGGCTGGGCGAGGTCGGCGACGGCTGGCGGGTCGCGCAGACCACGCTGATGAACGAGCGCGTCGCGATCGGCGGCGCGCCCGTCCGGCGCGGCGGCGGCATGGTCGGCGCGGTGCTGGAAGCCTGGCGCGCGCACCCCGAGCTGCGCACCCACGACCTGCACCAGCGGCTGCTGGCGCTGTGGGTGGAGGCCGAGGTCACCCGCCTGTCCGGGGCCCGGCTGCGCGAGCAGCTCGCCGCCGGCCAGCCCGGTCCCGAGGGCTCGGGCATGAAGTTGTCGTTCGCCAAGCTCAACCAGGCGCTGTCCGGCTTCGACGTCGAGCTCCGCCGCGACCTGGGCTACGACGACTGGACGTTCCGCCGCTCGGAGGACGTCGACTTCTACGGCCGCGGCCCCGGCTACCGCTACCTGCGGGCCAAGGGCAACTCGATCGAGGGCGGCACGTCCGAGATCCTGCGCAACATCATCTCCGAACGGGTGCTCGGCCTGCCCTCCGAGCCCCGCGTCGACAAGGACGTGCCCTGGAAGGACCTGCCGCGATGACTCTGCTCTACTCCGAGGTCGAGGAGGAGCTGCGGGCGGCCGTGCGCGGCCTGCTCGCCGACCGCTGCCCGCCCGCCGCGGTGCTCGGGCGCGTCGAGTCGCAGCCCTACGACCTGGACCTGTGGAAGACGCTGGCGGGCGAGATCGGCGTCGCCGGGCTCCTCGTGCCCGAGGAGCTGGGCGGCGCGGGCGCGTCGGCCAGCGAGGTGGCCGTCGTGCTGGAGGAGCTGGGCCGGGCCGTGGCGCCGGTGCCGTTCCTGACCAGCGCGGTGCTGGCCACCAAGGCGCTGCTGCCCACCGGTGACGCCCTGCTCGGCGAGCTGGCCGAGGGCCGCAGGACGGCGGCCCTGGTCGTGTCGTTCGCGGCCTCGCCGTACCGGCCGGAGCGCGGGTCGTCGGTGCGGCTGGAGAGCGGGCGGCTGTCCGGCGCCGTCACCGGCGTGGCCGGCGCGGACGTGGCCGACGTGCTCCTCGTCCCCTTCGAGGGCAGGCTGTACGAGGTCGAGGACGCCACCGTCGAGGTCGTGCCCTCGCTCGACCTGACCAGGCCGGTCGCCACCGTCACCCTGTCCGGGACGCCGGCCCGCGACGTGGGGGAGTGCGACCTGGCCGGCGTGCTGAGGTTCGGGGCCGGGCTGCTGGCCTCCGAGCAGGTCGGCGTGGCCGAGTGGTGCCTGGACACGACGCTCGCCTACGTCAAGGAGCGCCACCAGTTCGCCCGGCCGGTCGGCTCGTTCCAGGCGATCAAGCACCGGCTGGCCGACCTCTGGCTGGACGTGGTCAGGGCCAGGGCCGCCGCCCGCGGCGCGGCCGCCGATCCCGGGGACATCGCGGTCGCGGTGGCGCAGTCGTGGAACGCCGGGGTGGCGGTGCACGCCGCCGAGGAGGCGGTGCAGCTCCACGGCGGGATCGGGATGACCTGGGAGCATCCCGTGCATCTGTATCTCAAGCGCGCCAAGGCCACCGAGATCGCGCTCGGCACGCCCGGCGACCATCGGGAGGCGCTGGCCTCACTCGCCGGCGTCCCCGGCCCCGAGGGAGTTCAGCAGTAGGTCGGCGAAGTGCTTGCCCACCTGGGCGCCGGTCAGCGGCCCGTCCGCGTGGAACCAGGTGCCCAGGTGGTGCACCGAGCCGAAGAAGTAGTCCACGACCAGTTCGGCGGGCACCCGGTCGCTGAGGACGCCCGTGCGCTGCCCCTCGGCCACCAGGTCGCGGAATCGTTCGTGGTAGCGGCGGCGCTCGGCGCGCACGGTCTTCTGCTTCTCGGTCGCGAGCAGGTGCATCGACCTGAAGAAGATCTTGGAGTCGTCGAGGTTGGCGGTCGTCGTCTCCACGACGTCGGCCGCGGCCCGGTGCAGCCGCTCGCGGATCGTGCCGGGGCCGTCGGCGATGCGCGTCAGCCGGTCCATCTGCATGCGGAGCAGGCGGGCGTAGATCTCGTGCAGCAGATCGTCTTTTGAGTCAAAATAGTGGTACATGGCGCCCTTGGTGACGCCGGCCGCCTGGACGATCTCCTGGACCGAGGTCCCCTCGAATCCACGGGCCGCGAACAGCCTGGTCGCCTCGGCGAGCAACCGCTGCCGGACGGGTTCTTCCTTCACATCGTCCCCCTTGTCACCCGCCATAGCATACCGACTGGTCGGTTGACGGTCTTGCAGGTTTTATTTGCGTCACCTTAGGCTCACCTTGGTTCGTGCTTGGGTATGCCTTAGACCGGCGAGGGATCTTCGGAGTGGCAGATCCTGAGGGTTTCTACTCATTCGGGGAGTTTGCCGTGCCCGGTGGCTCTATCTACGTGCAGCAGGACGAAAAGTACACAGGCTCATCCCCGCAGTGGTGGTACGAGAAGTTCTGGCGTGAGGACGCGCCCAACCGGCGCCGGTCCCGGTACGTCAAGGCGGGCGTGGGCGCGGTGGGCGGCATCCTGCTCGCGCTGCGGTTCGGCTCGGAGTACATGCTGTTCTGGGGGGCCGTCACCGCCGGTCTCGTGGCCGCCGTCGACTGGTACATCGACTGGCGCTCCTTCCGCGCGACGGCCGTCTGGCGCGGCGCCCGGCGCGGCGAGCTGATCACCGGCCGGCTGCTGCGCAGGCAGCTCGCCCGGCGCGGCTACCAGGTGCTCGACGGCCGCGCGATCCGCGACCAGGCCTCCATCGACCACCTCGTGATCGGCCCGACCGGCATCTGGGTCATCGACAACGAGTCCTGGAGCCCCGACACCGAGATCGGCTGCTACAACGGCAGGCTGTTCTTCAGCGAGAAGTACGGCACCAAATGGGCCAAACCGCTGGTGGACACCGCCGAGGCCTTCGCCGAGCTGCTGACCCGCGAGACCGGGATCGAGGTCACGATCTCGCCCATGCTGGCCGTCCACTGCGGGCTGCTGCCGCGCGGCGGCGTCGTGGTCGGCGAGGGGCTCACGCTGCTCAAGCCGCGCCTGGTGGCCAGACGCATCAAGGCGGTCGACGGCGTGGTGTTCACCGACGAGCAGGTCGAGCTGCTGGCCCGCACCGCGGCCAGGGAGCTGCAGAAGGTCTGACCGCCGTCAGGCCAGCGTCTCGATGAACGCGGTGAGCTGGGCGACGTTGCGGCACTCGTGCATCTCGACCACGGTGCCGTACTCGCTCGCGACCGAGTCGCCGGTGTCCCACTGCTGCCTGGGCTCGGGGTTGAGCCAGTAGGCGTGGCGGGCCCCCGACGTCAGGCGCCTGAGCACGTCGAGGGCCGGCGGCTGGTAGTTGGAGCGGGCGTCGCCGAGGATCAGCAGCGAGGTTCTCGGGCCGATGGCGTCGGAGTGGCGCTCGGCGAAGCCCTCCAGGGCGTGGCCGTAGTTCGTGCGTCCGAAGCGCGACATGTCGGCCTCGTCCGCGAGCCGCGTCATGGCCTCCACGACGTCCGCGCCGGGCACGAAGAAGCGGGTGATCTCGTCCACCCTGTCCACGAACCCGAACGCCCGCACCTTCGTGAACTGCTCCCGCAGCGCGTACGTCAGCAGCAGCGTGAAGTGGGCGAACGACGAGACCGAGTCGCTGGTGTCGCAGAGGATGACCAGCTCGGGCTTGTGCGGCCGGGGCGGTCTGAAGTGCGTGGTCAGCGGCACGCCGCCGCTCTGCAGCGAGGCCCGTACGGTGCGCCGGAAGTCCAGCCGCCCCCTGCGCCCCTTCCTGTGCTTGATCGTCAGCCGTGCGGCCAGCCGCCTGGCCAGCGGATGGACCTCCTTGCGCAGCCTGGCCAGGTCGGCCCTGGTGACGCGGAGGAAGTCGATCTGGTCGAGCGGCGGGCGCACGGCCGAGCGGGCGATGCGCTCGATCCCCGAGTCCTCGGCGATGCGCCGGCGCACGTCGGTGGCCACGGCCTCCTCGAACCGCCGGATGTTGCCGGTGACGCGCTGCCGCACGGTCTTCTCGGCCAGCCCGCCGCGCTCCTGCCCGGCCAGCACGTTCTGCAGGATGCGGGCCATCAGCGTCTCGGGCGACAGGGCGCGCAGGACGCTGTAGGAGAACCAGTTCTGGCGGCCAGGACCAGTGGTCTGCTGGCGGCCGAACCGCTCGACCATGGCCTGGGCGAACTCCCGCAGCTCGGCGTCCGTGCTGCCGGTGAGCAGCTCCGCCAGGCGCTCGCGCAGCTCGTCCACCGGGGCCGTGCGCGGGTCCAGGCGGGCCTCGGCGGGGCGGGGGGCGTACATGCCGGTCGTGGACGACGGGAACCACAGGTCGAACAGCACGTCGAAGCCCGGACGGTAGGCCGGCTTCTTGACCAGCGTGGCCGCGTAGGCGGCGCGCAGCGACTCCCGCTCGCTCAGGTCGATCACCCGCAGCGCGCGGGCCGCGTCGAGCCCCTCGGCGAGCGACACCGGCAGGCCCGCCTCGCGCAGCGCGTGCACGAAACCGACATGCCGGTCCACCAGCGATCCGCGCTCAGGCATCCGGCAGCCCCAGCTCCTTGATCGCCCGGGTCTGGTCGGAGGCGTGCTTGAGCACCACGCCCAGCGTCCCGGCCACCGTCGCCTCGTCCAGTTCCGCGCGGCCGAGGGCCAGCAGCGTGTTGGCCCAGTCGACGGTCTCGGCGACCGACGGCGCCTTCTTCAGCTCCAGCGCCCGCATGGTGGCGACCGTCCTGGCGAGCTGTTCGGCCAGGTCGGCGCGGATGGTCGGCACCTGCGCGAGCACGATGTCGCGCTCCCGTTCCGGCTTCGGGTACTCGATGTGCAGGTAGAGGCAGCGCCGCTTGAGCGCCTCGGACAGCTCGCGGGTGGCGTTGGAGGTCAGCAGCACGAACGGCTTACGGGTGGCGGCGATCGTGCCCAGCTCGGGGATGGTGACCTGGAAGTCCGACAGCAGCTCCAGCAGCAGGCCCTCGACCTCGACGTCGGCCTTGTCGGTCTCGTCGATGAGCAGCACGGTGGGGGCGGCCGACCTGATCGCCTTCAGCAGCGGGCGTTCGAGCAGGAACTCCTCGGTGAAGATGTCGTCGTCGGCGCTGGTGGCCTGGATGCGGAGCAGCTGCTTCTTGTAGTTCCACTCGTACAGGGCGCGGGCCTCGTCGAGACCTTCGTAGCACTGGAGGCGGACCAGCTCCGAGCCCGTCGCCTGGGCCACGGCCTTGGCGAGCTGCGTCTTGCCCACGCCGGCGGGCCCCTCGACCAGCAGCGGCTTGCCCAGCGCGGCGGCGAGGAACACCGAGGTGGAGATGGCGTCGTCGGAGAGGTAGTCCACGGCGGCGAGCCGCGCCGTCACGTCGGCGGGCGAGTCGAACATCGATGCTCCCTGTCTGCAGGCCGAACTTTATTCTAGCGGCAGGAGGCCGACCCAGGTCGATTCGACCAACATGCGGATCACCGGTATATTCCTCTCTGCAAGCGCCGCTAGCTCAGTTGGTTAGAGCAGCTGACTCTTAATCAGCGGGTCCGGGGTTCGAGTCCCTGGCGGCGCACCGCACGAAACCCCAGTTCAGTACGCTGAGCTGGGGTTTTCGCATTTTCCCGCAGGTCTGGCCGAAGGTGTGAGCCCCTGCGTCCCCCGGGCCGTTATGCAATCTTTGCTTGCGGCCATGAGGAAGCTGCGTAATATGAACGTTCATATCGCTGAGCCCTGTTATCCCCGGTCAGCAACACACTCCCCACTTCGTCATGCCTGGATGAGCCGTCAGAGGATATGAACGTTCAAATTTTCGCGGAGCCACCCGGCTACCTCGACTTCGCCCGGCTGGGGCCGCTCTCCAGCGCGGTCGCGGCGGTCTTGGCCGAGTCGGCCCGCCGCCGCGTCGGCGACATGCCGCTGGCCTGGTTCGAGGAGCGGGCGGCGCGGACGCGCTCGGCGGCGGCGCGGCTGCTGCGGGCGGCCGAGCACGAAGTGGCGTTCGTCTCCTCCACCAGCCACGGGCTGTTCGCCGCCGCCGCCGCGCTGCCCGGAGAGGGCGTGGTGCTGGTGCCCCGGGGTGAGTTCCCCGCGAACGTCTACCCCTGGTTGCGGTTCGAGGGGCGCGGCGGGCTCCGGGTGCGGTGGATCGACGAAGCGCGCCTCACCCCACAGGTGCTGGCCGAGCACCTGGACGCGTCGGTGCGGGCGCTCGCGGTCAGCGCGGTCGACGCGCTCACCGGCTACCCGGCGCCGCTGGGCGCGCTGAAGGAGGTGCTCGGGCCGGGACGCGTGCTGGTCGTGGACGCCATCCAGGGGCTGGGCGCCGTGCCGCTGGAGGTGGAGGCCGCCGACGTGCTGGTCTGCGGCGGGCAGAAGTGGCTGCGCGCCGGATGGGGGGCGGCTGTCTTCCTGGCCCGCGACCGCGTCGCCGGGCTGATGGCGCCAGGGCTCGGCGGGTGGTCGGGGGTCGAGGGCCCGCTGGCGGGGCCCGCGCCCCGGCCGCCGCTCGCGGGAGCGGCCGCGCACACGATGACCAATCCCGACTATTCCGGCGTCGCCGCCCTGGGCGTCGCGATCGAGCTGGTCCTGGAGGCCGGCGTCGCGGAGATCGGCCGCAGGACGGCCGACCGGCTGGGTGAGCTGCTCGACACGGCCCGCGCTGCCGGGGCACGGGTGCTGCTGGACGCGCCCGCCGGCGGACCGGCGCCGCCCGGCGCCAGACGTGGCGCCGGGGAGTGGAGCGGGATCGGGTCCTTCACGATGCCCGGCCGGGAGCCGGCGGCCGTCCATGCCGCGCTGGCCGCCGCCGGGCTCACCACGACTCTGCGGGGCGAGTGGATCCGTCTCTCGCCCCATGCCACCACCTCGGGCGAGGCCGTACAGCGTCTGGCCGCCGCCCTGCACCCCCCGAGAAAGGAATCGTCATGAACCGACGTGCCGTCCTGGTCGTCTCCGCGACTCTCGCCCTGGCCGTCACGGCCTGCGGCGGCGGGGGCGGGAGCGACCAGAGGCCCACCGGTCCGGTGAAGATCACGGTCTGGAGCTGGAAGCCCGCCTCCGACGGGCTGGCCTCGGTGGCCAAGGACTTCGAGCAGGCGAACCCCGGCATCAAGGTCGACGTCCAGGTGGTCGGGAACCCCGCGATCTGGGAGAAGATCACGGTGGGGATGGCCGCGGGAGGCAAGGGCCTGGGGGACGTCCTGCACATCGGCATCGACTACCTGCCCGGATACATGGAGAAGTTCCCCGGCGGGCTGGCGGACCTGAGCGAGCTGGGCGCCGACAAGTACAAGGACGCCTTCGCCAAGGGTCTGTGGCCGACGGTCACCGGCAAGGACGGCAAGGCGTACGCGATGCCGTGGGAGGTCAACCCGGTCGGGTTCTTCTACCGTTCGGACCTGTTCGACAAGGCAGGCATCGACTCCGCGGCGATCAGGACCTGGGACGACGCGATCGAGGCGGGCAAGAAGCTCAAGGAGAAGACGGGCGCTTATCTGATCGGCCTGAACAAGCCGGCGGCCGGTAGCGTGGACATGGACCTCTTCCAGTCGCTGCTGCAGCAGCAGGGCGCCTTCTACTTCGACCGTCAGGGAGGGGTCACGCTCTCCTCGGCGCCCGCCGTGCAGGCGATGACCCTGATCAAGAAGATGAACGACGCCGGGATCGTCGCCGACACCTCCGGCGAGGGGACGCGGAAGAAGCTGATCAGCCAGGGCAAGGTGGCGGTGCTGCCGTGGGCGGCCTGGGGCGTCGGCTACATCCCCGAGACGTGGCCGGAGCAGAAGGGGCTCTGGCGCGTCATGCAGCCGCCGGCCGTCGTGCCGGGCGGCAAGCGCACCGCGATCGTCAACTCCACGTACCTGTCGGTCTCCGGAACCAGCCCGCACAAGGCGGAGGCGTTCAAGTTCCTTGAGTACGCGCTGACCAGGCCCGAGGTCATCAACAAGATGTTCAAGGACGGCGGGGTCTTCCCCGCTCTGAACGCCGCCTACGCCGACCCGCGGTTCACCGCCGGCACGGACTACTACGGCGGGCAGCCCGCGCTCAAGACCTTCGTGGACGCGCTGGGCGAGGGCGCGGACGCCACCTACTACTCCGGCGACTACGCCCGCGCGCTGAAGCTCGCCAGTGACGCGCAGACCCAGGTCCTGCTGAAGGGCGCCGACCCGGCCGCCGCGCTGAGCCAGGCGGCCCAGCAGCTGTCCCAGCAGTCCGGCAGGAAGCTCGCGGGATGACCGCCCGCCTGCTCACCAGGAGAAACGTTCCGTACTTCCTGGTGCTGCCCGCGCTGCTCGGCTTCGTCTGCTTCAAGGGCTATCCGATCCTGGCGGCGGCCTACATCAGCCTGACGACCGGCGCCGGGGCGGCGCGTTCCTTCGCCGGACTGGACAACTACGTCAGGCTGGTGCACGACCCGCTGTTCTGGACGTCGTTGTGGAACACGGCGCTGATCCTCGTCGTCCAGGTGCCGATCATGCTGATCCTCGCGCTGCTGCTGGCGCTGGGCCTCAACTCCAAGCTCGTACGGCTGCGCGCCCTGTGGCGGCTCGGCGTCTTCATGCCCTCGCTGACCGGCCTGGTCGCCTACGGCGTGATGTTCTCGGTGATCCTCAGCAAGGACTCCGGCCTGCTCAACTGGCTGCTCGGCCTGTTCGGCGTCAGCCCGATCGACTGGCTGGGCAGCCCCTTCTGGGCGCGAATCGCCATCGTCATCGCGCTGACCTGGCACTACTGCGGCTACAACGCGGTGATCTACCTGGCCGGGCTGCAGAGCATCGCGAAGGAGCTGTACGAGGCGGCGATGGTCGACGGCGCGGGAGCGGTCCGCCGCTTCTGGTCGATCACCGTGCCGCAACTGCGGCCGATCCTGCTGCTGACGATCGTGCTGTCGGCGATCGGCACGCTGCAACTGTTCGACGAGCCGTTCGTGCTCACCGGCGGCGGCCCGGACAACTCCACCCTGACGATCTCCCTCTACCTGTACCAGAACGGCTTCCGCTACTTCGACTTCGGTTACGCCTCGGCGATCGCCTACGCGCTCACGCTGATCGTGGCCGGCTTCGGGCTGGTGCAGCTCAAGCTCACCGGAGGCAGGAAATGAAGGGCTGGCTGCTGACCTTCGCGCTCGCCGCGTGCTTCGCCCTGTGCGTCGGCCCGTTCTACTGGCTGACCATGGCGGCCACGCACGCCAACGCCGACATCTTCGGCGCCACGCCGACGTTCTCGCCGGGCGACCAGCTCGGCGCGAACACCGCGAAGCTGGAGGAGTCCATCGGCCTGCTCCGCGTGCTGGGGAACACGCTGCTCGTGGCGGCCGTCCAGACGTCGATCGCGCTGGTCGTGGCGTTGCTGGCGGGCTACGCGTTCGCCAAGTTCGAGTTCCGCGGCAGGAACGTCTTCTTCGTCCTGCTGCTGTCGACGCTGGTGATCCCGGGCGGCGTCACCATCATCCCGATCTTCGAGATGATGAACGACCTCGGGCTGATCGACACCTTCCCGGCGCTCATCCTGCCGAACCTGACCGTTCCGTTCGGGATCTTCCTCATCCGGCAGTCGCTGCAGGCCGTGCCCGACGAGTTGCTCGACGCGGCGCGCGTGGACGGGGCGGGCGAGCTCCGGGTGCTGTGGCGGGTGGTGGTGCCGGTCATGCGGCCCGCGCTCGCGGCGCTGGCGGTCTTCCTGTTCCTCGGCGCGTGGAACGACTTCCTGTGGCCGCTGATCGCGCTGCGCACGCCCGGGATGTTCACCCTGCCGGTCGCGCTGGCCACCCTCCAGGGGCTGGCCAGGACCGACTTCGGCCAGGTCATGGTGGGCACCGCGATCTCCGCGCTGCCCATGATGATCCTCTTTCTCGTCCTTCAGAAACAGTTCATCTCCGGCCTGCTGGCCGGGGCCACGAAAGGTTGACCATGCAGATCTGGGAGCCGCACGCCCTCGGGGAGACGACCGTCGTCCGCGCGGGCGAGGTCGAGGTGGCGATAGCCGGTACGGAGGCGATCACGGTCACCCCGGTCGCGCCGGACGTCTGGCTGATCGACGCCCCAGAAGGGACCGCGGCGCAGTGGAGACTGCCGTGCGTCGACGCCGCGGCCTTCTGGACGCCGGGCTCGGGCACCCGCTGGATCCCGCCGATCTGGAGCTCTCCGGCGGCGGCCGGGCTGGTCTCCGGCGCGCCCGTCGTCAGCCTTGTCGGCACGGCGGGGGCCAACCTGTGCACGGTGGCCCTGGCCTCGGTGACCGGCAGCTTCACCGGCGGCGTGATCGAGGAGACCGGCGAGTTCGTCTTCACCGTGCAGAACGAGGGGCTGCGGATCCGGCTGGACCTGTCGGACCGGCAGTTCTCCGCGGCGCTGACCGAGGTCGCCGGATGGTGGCAGGAGGGCCGCGACCTGCCGCCCACGCCGCGTCAGGCCCGGCTGCCCGTGTACTCGACCTGGTACAGCATGCACCAGGAGGTCTCGCGGGAGTCGGTGGAGCTCCAGGCCAGTCTGGCGAAGGAGCTGGGCTGCGCCACGATGATCGTGGACGACGGGTGGCAGACGGCCGACCGGTCGCGGGGGTACGCCTTCTGCGGCGACTGGGAGCCCAACATCTCCGACATCCGGCAGCACATCCAGCGGGTCCAGAGCGACGGCATGGCCTACCTGCTGTGGTACGCGCTGCCGTTCGTGGGCAAGCACAACGCCGCGTTCGAGCGTTTCGAGGGGAAGTTCCTGCGCTACCTCGACCACATGGACGCGGCCGTCCTCGACCCGCGTCACCCCGAGGTGCGCGCGTTCCTCGTCGACAAGCTGGCGCGAGCGGTGGAGGAGTGGGGCGCGGACGGCCTGAAGATCGACTTCGTCGACCGTTTCGGCACCGACGAAGGGGTGGCGGAGCTGCTGCGCGAGCTCGACGTCAGGCTCCGGGCGGCGAAGCCGGACGTGCTGATCGAGCACCGCCAGCCGTACACGAGCCCGGGGCTGTGGCCGTACGCGAACATGATCAGGGCGGTGGACTGCCCGCTCAGCCCGCAGGAGAACCGGCAGCGGACGATCGACCTGCGGCTGACCGCCGGACCTCAGGCCGTGCACTCGGACATGATCCTCTGGCATCCGGACGAGTCCGCCGAGCAGGTCGCGGTACACCTGATCAACGTGCTCTTCTCGGTGCCGCAGATCTCCGTGGACCTGGCGGCCCAGCGGCCCGACCAGCTCGCCGCCATCCGGTTCTGGCTGGGCGTCTTCCGGCGCCACCTGGCCACGCTGCAGCTCGGCGTGCTGGAACCGCACGGGGTCGAGCACGGATACCCGCTCGTGCGGGCCTACAGTGAGGAGAGCGAGGTCGTGGCCCGGTACGCTGCCCTGCCTGTGGACGTGCCGGAGATCGCGGAGCTGCTCGTGGCCAACGCCGCCCCCGACACCCGCGTCGTCCTGTACGGGCGGGGTGTCGCGACGGCCGAGGTCCGCGACTGCGGCGGGCGGCTCGTGAGCGAGGGCGAGCTGCGCTTCACCTCCGGCGCGAGCGTGGTCGAGGTACCCGTGGGGGGCCTGCTGACGGTGAGGAGAGACTGAGTGGCGGCACGCCGTGGGATCACCATCGAGGACGTCGCCCGCGCGGCGGGCGTGTCCCGCCAGACGATCTCCAACGCGCTCAACGCCCCCCAGCGGCTCAAGCCGGAGACGCTGGAACGGGTGACCCGGCTGATCGAGGAGCTCGGCTACCGGCCCGACCAGTCGGCGCGCAGCCTCAAGTCGGGCACCAGGCGCATCATCGCCTACCCGACGCCGGTGGACGACCCCGCCAACCCCAACCCGCTGATGGGCGGGTTCCTGGAGGCCGTGGTGGCCTCGGCCGGTGAGGTCGGCTACCGGATCCTGCTGCTGCGGCCGCGCCCGGGCCAGAGTCAGGAGCAGGCACTGGACGAGGTGATCGCGGCCCGCACCGTGGACGCCTTCCTGCTGTCGGACGTGATGCGTGACGACCCCAGAGTCGCGCACCTGACCGCGGCGGGGTTCCCGTTCGCCGCGTTCGGCAGGACGATGCCGGACCAGCCGCAGTCGTGGGTGGACGTCGACAGCGTTCAGGCGGTCATCGAGCTGGTCGGGCTGCTGGCCGCCAGGGGGCATCGGCGCGTGGCCTTCCTGGCCTCCGTCGGCGCGCAACCGTGGATGGAGGACCGCAGAGACGGCTTCCGCGCCGGCGTCCGCAGGCACGGCCTGGTGGGGCAGGAGTTCTCCGCGCCGGGCGACGAACCCGCGGAGCTCGTCACGGTCACCCGTGAGCTGCTGCGCGGCCGCAACCGCCCGACGGCCGTCGTGGCCGCCGGTGACTGGCTCGCGCTCGGCGTCTACGCCGCGGCCAGGGAGGAGGGCATCGAGATCGGCGCCGATCTCGCCCTGGCCGCCTTCGACGACCTTCCCCTCACCGCGTTCCTCCATCCCGCACTGACCACGGTACGGCTGCCGCTCCAGCGCATCGCGCGGGCGCTGATCGGCCGTCTGATCCAGACGGTGGAGGACGGCACGACCCCTCAGGCGGGGCTGCTGCTGCCCGGGGAGCTGGTGATCCGTCCCAGCATCGGCCCATGATGCGCATCGGCTCGGCCAGCTCCGAGCTGGTCGCGATGTTCGAGTGGGCCCGGGCGAGGGCGCTGCGCCTGCGGCACGAGGGCGGCTCGCAGGGCCCCGTCGACGTCGACGAGCACCGGCCCGCGGGGACGGGACAGAGCCGCTACCTGCCCTCGTACTGGGCGGGTTACGCACACCGCAGCGGCTTCTACGCCCGCGACTTCGCCCACCAGATCGTCGGCGCGCACCTGCTCGGCATGGCCGAGGCCAACCTCACCATGCTGCGCTGCTTCGCCGCCTCGGCCACCCCCGAGCACGGCTTCCACCCGGTGTGGGCGTTCAACTTCGACGGCTCCTACCTGTCCATCGACTACCGCGGCCCCGACTCCTTCGTCCGCGAGCTGCCCGCGGTGTACGAGCTGGTGGAGAAGGCCGGGACCGCCTACCGATGGACCTGGGACCGCGCCTACGCCGAGGATCCCGCGCTGTGGTCCTACTACCGCAACGCGCTGACGGAGATCGTGCCGCGTGCCACCGGAAGGGGCATCTTCGAGGGCGTGGCCAGCTACAACGAGCTGGCCGGCGAGCACCTGGCGGAGGCGGGGGACTCCGTCGGCTCCCGGTACCAGGCATACCTGGCGATGAGCGCCCTGAGCCGGGCCCGCGGCCTGGACGGCGAGGACTTCGCCCGCCGGGCCGCCGAGCTGAGGCGACACTTCAACGAGGTCTGGAGCGTCGGCGAGAACCCCGCGGACCTGGTGCGCGGCTACACCGTGGACGGCGTCCCCGTCACCGGATGGGGCTGTGAGAACAGCTGGTTCATGCCGCTCAAGGACCTCATCGAGCCGGGTCCGCGCAACGAGGCCTACCTCGACTTCATCGACGGCCAAGCCGCCGGCCCCGGGCGTCCCCGCAACATCGAGGCCTACACGTACCTGCCCGACACCTTCTTCCGCCACGACAGGAACGCGGCCGCCTGGCGCTGGATGCGGCACGTCTTCGACCGGCGTGCGGAACCGCACGTCGCGGGCGGGCTCAACGGCGACTACCCGGAGGTGTCCTTCACCCTCGTCAGCCAGGTCGTCGAGGGCCTGCTCGGCGTCACACCCGACGTGAACGCCGTGACCACGCTGTCCCACCTGCCCGACGACATCGCCTGGGCCGAGGTCTCGGGCATCCCCTTGGGCGACGGCACGATCACCGTCCGGCACGACGGCAGGACCGCCACCACGCTCACCAACACCTCCAGCGCCACCACCTACCGCTGGGAGGCCCGCTTCCCGGACGCCCCCGCCGTGGTCACGCAGGTCGCACCGGGGCAGAGCGCCCTGGTCACCGCTCCCGGCCGTCCAGGGTGAGAGCGGGCTCGGCCGGCCTCCCGAAGGGGGCCGGCCGGGCGGCCCTATTCGAAGAGGGACGGGTCTCCGGTGCCGCGACGAAGGATCTCGGGCTCGTCCTGTGAGAGGTCCACGACGGTCGTCGGCGTGGCGCCGCATTCCCCCGAATCGATGACGGCGTCCACCATGTGGTCGAGGCTCTCCTTGATCTCCCAGCCCTGCGTCGAGGGCTCCGTCTCGCCGGGCAGGATCAGCGTGCTCGACACCAGCGGTTCGCCGAGCTCGGCCAGCAGCGCCTGGGTGACGACGTGATCGGGGATCCGGACGCCGACGGTCTTCTTCCGGGGATGCAGCAACCGCCGCGGCACCTCCTTGGTCGCCGGCAGGATGAACGTGTACCCGCCCGGCGTCGCCGCCTTGACCAGCCGGAACACCGCGTTGCTCACATGGACGAACTGACCGAACTGCGCGAAGTCCTTGCAGACCAGGGTGAAGTGATGATCGCTGCCGAGGTGCCGGATCTCTCTGATCCGGTCGAGGCCGTCCTTGTTGCCCAGCCGGCACCCCAGCGCGTAGCACGAGTCCGTCGGGTAGGCGATCAGCCCGTCGGCATGCAGGGACTCGACCACCTGGCCGATCAGGCGAGGCTGGGGATTGTCAGGGTGCACGTCGAAGTACTTGGCCACGCATCGGATCATAGGAGCACGTACCTGCACGCATGACACGTGGCCCGGCCCGGACGGCCGAGTCACGTGCCCGGCGCGGATCGTCTACGGGCGGGACGGGCGGCGGAGGCGTAAGCCGGTGAGGGCGGCGGCGAGGACCAGCGAGCCGGCCAGCACCAGCGCCCGCCCGTCGGGGCCCGCCTCGCCCCCGCCGCCGGTGTTCGCGCCGCCCGTCGGCGTGGCGGTGGGCGTGTCCTCGGCGCTCTCGTCCGGTGGCGTGGCCTCCGTGTCCGAGGTGTCCGGGGTGTCTGACGTGTCCGGGGTGCTCGGGGTGCTGCCGGCGGCGGTGACGGTCAGGGGGTACGACGCCGGCGCGTCCTTGTCCTGGAGTTCGCACTCGATCAGGCGTTTCTGCGGGGTCGGCCCGAAGTTCACCGACGCGGGCCGGACCGTGCCCGTTCCCGGGTCCCGTGGCGTGGTCCGCAGCTCGACCGTGTCCCGAGGGAGGGGGATGACCGCCCCGGGGACGATCAGGCCGGGGCTGCCGACGCCCGTCGCCGAGGTCAGCCGGTCGATCCCGCTGACGGCGGCGTAGGCGTAGAGGTTGACCTCGCCGTCCAGGCCGGTGGCGGGGGCGCGGAGCTCGGCGCCCTCGACGTACGAGCCGCGCCAGCCGATGGTCATCTGCCGGCCTGCGGAGGCGGTGGCGGGCACGGTGAGCTTGATGTCCATCTTGACGATCTGCGTCTCGTTCGTACCGGTGGTCCTGCACGTGTACGCCGCCACCGTGCCGCTCTCGGGCGCGGGCGTGGCGAACAGCAGGACGGCCAAGGGCAGGATCAGTGGCAGGCGCACGACGTTTTCCCTTTGCGACGGATGTGACACAGAAGGGACGGCGGACGGATGCGACAGGTTGACCGGACCGTCCACATCCGGACAACACGTGCTGTGCGGAGCCGGTTCTGGGCCGGTTCTGTCGGACCCGGGTGGTATCCATGGCTCCCATCAAGATGATCACGCTGGACGGCGGAGGCCCCGGGCTCTCGTGGAGAACGCGCAACTGAAGGTAATCGGTCTGCAACAATTCGTGCATGGCGATGTTGCGGTCAGTCAATGGCCTGCCCCACCACGGGTGCGGCGAGCTCGGGCGGGTGGCTCACGGCGCGCTGACCGGCCCCTCGGAGTCGGCCGGGTGGCCGAGGCTGTTCCTCGGCTACAACACCCTCCCCGACCCGCCGTTCCCGCTGGTCGGCTATCTGCAGTACGAGCTGGCTCCGCCGGCGGGCGAGCTCGACCTGCCCGCGCTGCTGCGCACCATGGCCGAGTCGATGCGGGCCCAGCCCGTGCCGCCCGAGACGGCCTTCGACGAGTCCCGGCGGCGGGTGGCGACGGCGATGCGGGTCGACGCGATGGTGGTCGTCGCCCCCGCGCCTGCCCTCGCGCCCGCGGAGGGCCAGGCCGCGTGGCGACCTCCGGCGCACCGGGAGGGGCCGCGCAGGCCCGCCGCGGCGCACCGGGACGGCGCGTGGGAGCCGGCCGCGGCCCTGGCGGTCGACCGGGCGGGCGCGCGGGTGCTGCTGGTGGCCGGGCGGAGCGCCGAGGGCGGCCGCATCGGGCCGAGGCAGTCGGCCGGGCGGCCCGATCCCGCGCTGGCCGGCCTGCTGGGCGAGGTTCTCGACGCCCAGTTCGCCTGGACCAAGGCGGCCTTCGCGCTCTGACGCGGCGCGGCGAAGGCGGCAATGAGCCGGACGCATCCCCGGCCCCCGACTACTCTCCTTTGGAAGGGCATGTCTGGTGGTGGAGGGATTCGTGACGGTCAACGGGGCTGCGAGCCGCGAGGCGTCTTCTGCGGCGATGGCGACCGGTGAGGCGGTCGGCCGGGTCCTGGGCACCCAGGCCGCCTCGCCGCTGTCGTTCTGGGTCGGTCTGGAGCCCGGCAAGGTGCTCCAGCTCGACGACGTCGTGGTCACCAGGCGCGACGTGCCCGGCCACGGCCCGGTGCTGGTCGCCGGCGTGGTGACCACGGTCGAGGCCAGGCACGAGGGCGCCGCCTACGACTCCGACGTGTTCCTCATCGCCGAGGGCGCGCTGCCCGCCGCCGTGGTCGAGGTGGCCGAGGTGCGGGTGACCAGGGTCGAGCCCGAGGTGTTCGTGCCGCCGCTGCCGGGCGCCAAGGTCTTCCTGGCCGGGGCCGGCGACCGCGACCAGGCGCTCTACTTCGACGTGATGGATCGCCGGGTGCCCATGGGCATGGGCCGCGACGGCCTGCCGCTCTACGTCAACTTCGACTTCCTCGACGGCACCCGCGGCGCGCACGTGTCGATCTCCGGCGTCTCCGGCGTGGCCACCAAGACGTCCTTCGCCACGTTCCTGCTCTACTCGATCTTCAACTCGGGCGTGCTCGACGCCGAGTCGGCCAACACCAAGGCGCTGATCTTCTCCGTCAAGGGCGAGGACCTGCTCTTCCTCGACCACGACAACGTGCGCCTCGACGAGCAGGCGCGGGCCGCGTACGCCCGGCTCGGGCTGCCCGCCCAGCCGTTCGGCAGCGTGCACGTGTTCGCGCCGCCGCGGCCCGGCGACCCCAACGGCGTGCCGCACGTGTCCGCCCGCACCCAGGGCGTCAGCTCGTTCTACTGGACGCTGGTCGAGCTGTGCGAGGAGGAGCTGCTGCGGTTCGTCTTCGCCGACGCCGACGACGAGCGCGCCGGCTACTCCCTGCTGGTGGGCCAGGTGGCGGCCCGGCTGAAGTCGTGGGCCGAGCCGGTCGGCGACGGCGGCGCGGTCATGATCAGGGGCACCGCCTGCCGCACCTTCGGCGACCTGGTCGAGCTGCTGTCCGACCAGTTGCAGGACGAGGCCACCCGCATCGAGTGGACCGGCGCCCAGACCCCCCTCGGCACGGTCAACGCCTTCCTGCGCCGGCTGCGCAGCGCGGTCAAGCCGCTGTCCCCGATCGTCCGCGGCGACCTGCCGTTCTTCCGGGCCCACTCGGTGCGCACGTCCGACGCCCAGGTCACCATCGTCGACCTGCACAACCTGCCCGAACGCGCCCAGCGGTTCGTGGTGGGCGTCGTGCTGCGCGGCGAGTTCCACCGCAAGGAGACCTCGGGCACGGCCAAGCCGCTGCTGTTCGTGGTGCTCGACGAGCTGAACAAGTACGCGCCGCGCGAGGGCGACTCGCCGATCAAGGAGATCCTGCTCGACGTGGCCGAGCGCGGCCGGTCGCTCGGCGTGATCCTCATCGGCGCCCAGCAGACCGCCTCCGAGGTGGAGCGCCGCATCGTCTCCAACAGCGCCGTACGCGTCGCCGGTCGCCTCGACCCGGCCGAGGCCGCCCGCTCCGAGTACGGCTGGCTGCCCCCGGCCGTCAGGGAACGCGCCACGATCGCCAAACCGGGCACCATGTTCGTCGCCCAGCCGGAGATCCCGGTGCCGCTGGCCGTCGCCTTCCCGTTCCCCGCCTGGGCGACCCGGCCGGCCGAGGCGGCCTCGCGGGTCAGCCCGTCGGCCGATCCGTTCCAGGGGTTGCCGGGCGTCGAAGACGACATTCCGCCGTTCTGAAGGGAGCTCGGTGAAATTCCTGCACACCGCGGACTGGCACGTGGGCAAGGTGCTCAAGGGCCGCTCCCGCATGGACGAGCACCGGGCCGTGCTGCGCGAGCTGGTCGCGGCGGCCCGCACCCACGACGTCGACGCGGTCGTGGTGGCCGGCGACCTGTTCGACACCTCGGCGCCGACGCCGGAGGCCCAGTCGCTGGTGCTCAACGCGCTCATGGCGCTGCGCGGCGACGGCCGTGACGTGGTGGTGCTGGCCGGCAACCACGACAACCCGCAGCTCTTCGAGGTCTACCGGCCGGTGCTCGGCAAGCTCGGCATGCACGTGGTGGGCGTCTTCCGCCGTCCCGACGCGGGCGGCACGCTGGCCTTCACCGCGCGCTCGGGGGAGCCGGTGCGGCTGGGCGTGCTGCCGTTCCTGTCCCACCGCTATGTCGTACGCGCCGCGGAGGTGCTCACCGGCACCACCGCCGACCACAACCGCGACTACGCCACCCGCATCTCCGAGCTGATCGGCGCGCTGACCGCGGGCTTCCAGAGCGACACCGTCAACCTGATCACCACGCACGGCACCCTGCCGGGCGGCGCGTTCGGCGGCGGCGAGCGCGAGGCCCAGTCGATCTTCTCCTACTACTTCGAGTCCAACGCCTTCCCGGTCTCCACCCAGTACGCCGCGCTCGGCCACCTGCACCGCAGGCAGCAGATCCCCGGCCCGTGCCCGATCTGGTACAGCGGCTCGCCGCTGGCCGTCGACTTCGGCGAGGAGGGCAACACGCCGGGCGCGCTGCTGGTGGAGGTCACGCCGGGGCGGCCCGCGGTGGTGCGGGAGCTGACGTTCGCCTCGGCGCGCCGGTTGCGCACGGTGCGCGGCACGCTGGAGCAGCTGGAGGGCCTGGAGGCGGGCGACGACTGGCTCAAGGTCATCGTGGAGGAGAAGCCCCGGGTCGGCCTGTCCGACCAGGTGCGCGACCTGCTGCCCGGCTCGGTCGACGTCGTCCTCGACGAGCGGTTCCGGCCGGTGCCCGCGGTGCGCCGGGCCGGGTCGGCCGCGCGCAGCCCGCGCGAGCTGTTCCGCGAGTACCTGACCGCGACCGGCCGCCACGACGACCAGGTCGCCGCCCTGTTCGACCGGCTCTACGACGAGGTGACCGGCTGATGCGTCCCCTGCTGCTGCACCTCGACCACTTCGGCAGTTTCCGTGAGCCGGCCACCGTCGACTTCTCCGACACCGAGTACTTCGCCCTGGTCGGGCCGACCGGCGCCGGCAAGAGCACGATCATCGACGCCATCTGCTTCGCCCTGTACGGCACCGTCCCGCGCTGGGGCAAGGAGAACGTCATTGCCCACGCCCTGGCGCCGTCGGCGAGCTCGGGCAAGGTGGCGCTGGTGTTCGAGAGCGACCGGCGGCGCTACGGCGTGGTGCGCTCGCTGGTCCGCGACGCCAAGGGGACCGTCCGCACCAAAGAGGCCAGGATCGACGAGCTCGACCCGGCGGCGCCGCTCGACGCGGCGTACGAGATGGTGCTGAAACCGCTGGCCGAGGGCGAGAACGTCACGCCCGAGGTGCAGCGGGTGACCGGCCTGGAGTACAAGTTCTTCACCCAGTGCGTGGTGCTGCCGCAGGGCCGGTTCGCCGAGTTCCTGCACGCCGCGCCGCGCGAACGCCAGGACCTGCTGGTGCAGCTCCTCGACGCCGACGTCTACGAGCTGATCAGGCAGCGGGCCGCCCGCGACGAGGAGGCCGCGCGCAACGCCGCCGCCTTCGCCCGCGACCAGCTCGCCAAGCTGGCCGGCGCGTCCGACGAGGCCGAACGCGAGCTGGCCGACCGGCTGGCCGCGCTGCGGCGGCTGGCCGGCACCATCGACACCGACCTCGACCTGCTGCGCTCCCGCGAGGCCGACATCGGGCGGGCCGAGCAGGAACGCGCGTCCGTGGCCGAGCGGCAGTCGGCGCTGGCCGCGCTGCGCATGCCGCCCGCGGTGCCGACGCTGGCCTCGGCCCGCCGCGAGGCCGCCGACGCGGTCGCCGCGCTGGAGACCGAGGCGGCCTCCGTGGAGGCCGACGAGCACGAGGCGTTCGAGGCGCTGGCCGCGCTGGGCGACCGCGCCGAGCCGGTGGCCGCGCTGGCCGCCCTCGACGCCCGCGAGCGCCTCACCGCCCAGGCCGCCGACGCCCGCAGGGCGGCGGCCGAGGCCGCCACGGCGCTGGAACGCCTCACCCCCGCCGTCGCCGACGCCGAACGCGCCCTGACCGACGCCGAGCACGAGCGCGAACGGCTGCGCGACGCCCACACCGCGGCCGGTCTGAGCCACCGGCTGGCCGTGGGGGAGCCGTGCCCGCTCTGCCTGCGCCCGCTCACCGAGCTGCCCCACCATGACCGGCCCGCCGATCTCGGCGCCGCCGACCGCGCCCTGGCAGCCGCCCGCGACCACGCGACCCGCGGCCGGGCGGCCCTGGCCAAGGCCGAGACGTCGGCGTCGATGCTGGCCACGCAGTCGGGCAGGCTCGACGCCGAGCTGGCCGCGCTGCCCGCCCCCGGCGACCGCAACGAGATCGAAGGCCGCCTGGCCGCCATCGCCAAGGCCGAGGCCCTGGCCACCGAGGCCCGTACGGCCATGCGCAACACGCGCAAGAAGCTCGAACGCGCCCGTACCGCCGCCGAACAGGTCGAACGGCAGGCCGAGAGCGCCTGGCAGACCCTCGCGGCCACCCGCGACCGGATGCTCGTGCTCGCGCCCTCCGGCGAGGCCCCGCCGCCGCTCACCCGCGACGACCTCCACCGCGCCTGGACCGAGCTGCTCGGCTGGCGCGACCGGGCCGCCGAGGCCGCCCGAGCCGCCCTGACCGAGCGGGAGCAGGAGCTCGCCCAGGCCACCGCCCGGCTCGCCGCCGAACGCCACCGGCTGACCGAACGCCTGGCCGAGCACGGCGTCACCGTCCCACGCAACGCCACCCCCGACCAGCTCGGCGCGGCCGTCGCCGGAGCGGTCGCGCGGGCCGACGGCGCCCTCGAACGGGTCCGCGAGGAACGCAGGCGCGCCGCCGAGCTGGAGACCGCCGTCGCGGAGAAGGATCACGAGGCCAAGGTCGCCCACGAGCTCGCGCTGCGCCTGCGGGCCAACGCCTTCGAGCGGTGGTTGTGCGCCGAGGCGCTGGCCGTGCTGGTCGCCGCGGCGTCCGAGACGCTGATGGAGCTGTCCGACGGCCAGTACGAGCTGGCGCTCGGCGAACGCACCGGCGACATCGAGGTCATCGACCACGGCGAGGCGGGCCTGCGGCGCAGCGCCCGCACGCTGTCCGGCGGCGAGACCTTCCAGGCCGCGCTGTCCCTGGCCCTGGCGCTGTCGGGGGCCGTCGCCAGAGGGCTCGACTCGATCTTCCTGGACGAGGGCTTCGGCACCCTCGACCCGGCCACCCTCGACACCGTCGCCACCACCCTCGAACGCCTGGCCGCCGGTCAGGAACGCATGATCGGCGTCGTCACCCACGTCCCGGCGCTGGCCGACCGGGTGCCGGCGCGCTTCGAGGTGCTGCGCGACGCGAAGGGCTCGCACGTGCGCAAGGTGGGGCCGTGAGCCCGGGCTTCACCGTCGACCCCTGGGATCCAGGTTACGCCGCCGCGATCGCCGTCGAGGCCCTGTCCGAGCTGGGCGCCACCAGCGCCGAGCTGGTCCTCGACATCGAGCGGCCGGCCGCCGACTGGAAGCCGGTCACGCCGGGCCCCGGCGCCGCCGCCCCCGAGACGCTGCTGGTCGCCGACGGGGTGCGCCGGATCGACGCCCGCGTGTGGGTGCACGATCCCGACCTGCCGATGCCCGTCCCCGGGATCGCCGCCTCCTACGCCGCCGGGATCGTCCGCTGCGGGCGTGAGGGGGCCGAGCTGGCCGCGATCGAGGTCAACAGGACGCTGATCTCGGCCTCGCCGTACGCGCCCGAGGTCAAGACCGCGCACGCCTCCTACCTGCCGAACAAGGCCGCCGACTCCAGCTTCGAGGAGCTGTCGCTCGCCCTGCAACGCCAGGTCACCCAGCTGGAGGTGGACCTCGCGGTCCGCCACCGGTCGCTGGGCGACGACCTGCTGCTGGTGGACGGCCCGCTGCGGGGGCGCACCCACCTGCCGCGGACGGTCGGCTACATCAAGACGCACCACGCGGCGTACCTGCCGCAGCCGCAGTCGGCCGTGGTGGCCGCGCTCACGCCGGGGCAGCGCACGCCGGTGTTCCTCATGGGCACGAGCTGGCGCCGGCACGCCTGGTACCTGCGGCTGCCGGTCCAGTCGACGGCGCCGTGGGCGGGGATCGCCCGCTGCGAGGCCAGCGCCGAGCTCAACCCCGCGCAGGTCGTCGAGCTGGCCAACGCCGTCACGCTGGCCCTGCCGGGGCTGGCCGGCGTCGACTACAAGGACCCGCGCGCCCCCCAGAACCTGGTCCCGATCGGCGGCCTGGAGAAGCTGCTCCGCCACCACCTGGGCGACCCGCGCCTGCTCTACCGCTCACTGCGCACGGCCGCCCACCAGTAGCAGGGTCAGCCGGCCGGGAGGGTGGCGGTGACGACCAGGCCGCCGCCCTCGCGCGGGCGGGCCGTCACGTCGCCTCCGTGCGCGACGGCCACCGAGCGCACGATCGACAGCCCGAGCCCCGCGCTCATCCCGGTGACCACCCGTTCGGCGCCGTGCCGGTGGAACGGCTTGAACAGCAGCGGCACGTCGTACGGCGGCACGCTCGGCCCGCTGTTGGTCACCTCGACCTCGGCCAGGCCGCCGGGCGCCGCCCGGCTCACCACCCGGACCCATCCGCCGTCACTCAGGTTGTGCCGGATGCCGTTCTCGACCAGGTTGTGCACCAGTCGTTCGAGCAGCAGCGCGTCGCCCGCGGTCGGCGCGGGCCCGGCCTCCTCCTTCACGACGACGTTCGCCTCCGCGGCGGCGCGGGCGGTCTGGGCGACCACGTGCGAGACGATGTCGGCGAGGTCCACCGGGGAGCGGTCGGCGATCTCCTGCTCGGAGCGGGCCAGCAGCAGCAGGCCCGAGATGAGCCGCTCGTGGCGGGCGTTGATCTGCAGCAGGCTCTCGCCCAGCTCCTTGACGTCGTCGGAGGCGGTACGCCGGTGCATCGCCAGCTCCACCAGGGCCCGGTTGAGCGTCAGGGGCGTGCGCAGCTCGTGGGAGGCGTTCGCGACGAACCTGCGCTGGCCGTCGAAGGAGTGGTCGAGCCGCTCCACCATCGTGTCGAACGTGTCGGCCAGCGTCTTGACCTCGTCCGGGGGGCCGCCGAGCGCGATGCGCTCGTGCAGGCCGCGTTCGGCCATGGGGGCGGCGGCGATCCTGCGCGCGGCCTCGGTCACCAGGTGCAGCGGGGCCAGCACGCGTCCGGCCACCACCCAGCCGAGCCCGATGGCGGTTCCGCACACGACGACGAGCGCGATCGCGCCCTGGGTGAGCAGCGAGGTCACGGCGGCCTCCCGCACCCCTTCCTCCTGCTGCCGCATCCAGTCGACGGCGGCGGGGCCGACCAGCTCGACGCCGTCCTGCTTGAGGAAGATCACGTTCTTGCGGGTGCCGGCAGTGGTCACGAACCGGTTCTCGAACGACTGCGCGAGCTGCTGGTTGAACAGCAGGTACGTGACGCCCAGCAGGGCCAGCCCCGCCACCAGGAACAGGGCGCCGTACACGAGGGTGAGGCGCAGCCTGAGGGTGGGGTGGGGCAGTCTCATGCGATCCGGTACCCCACTCCCGGCACCGTCTCCACCACCGGCGGGTCGGCCAGCTTGCGGCGCAGCTTGAGTATCGTCAGCCGCACCGCGCCGGTGAACGGGTCGGCGTGCTCGTCCCACGCCTTCTCCAGCAGGTGCTCGGCCGAGACGACCGTGCCCTGCGCCCGCATCAGCTCGGCCAGGACGGCGAACTCCTTCTTCGACAGCGGCACGAACCGCCCGTTCCTGAACACCTCCCTGCGCCCCGGGTCGAGCGTGATCCCGGCCCGGCGCAGCACCGGGGGAGTGGCCGGCCGCGAGCGCCGTCCCAGTGCCAGGACGCGCGCCGCCAGCTCGGGGAAGGCGAACGGCTTGGACAGGTAGTCGTCGGCGCCGATGGACAGCCCGCTGACCCGGTCGTCGAGCTGGGCGGCGGCCGTGAGCATCAGCACCCGCGCGTCGGACTCGGAGGCGACCAGCTCCCTGCACACGTCGTCGCCGTGCACGCGCGGCAGGTCGCGGTCCAGGACGACCACGTCGTAGTCGTTGACCGCGATCCGCTCCAGCGCCGCCGCGCCGTCGTGCGCGAGGTCGACCGCGTGGGTCTCGTCGCGCAGCCATTCGGCGATCGCGCCGGCGAGCACGCGCTCGTCCTCCACCACCAGCACCCGCATTCCGTACCTCCGGCTCGATTCTTGCGCGGGTGGTATTTGATCCGGATAAGCCGGAGATGGAAACGCTGGAGAAACACGTCCGCGTATTGCATCTCCCCTCGTAAGGCCACCGGCTTTCGATGGAGGAGAACATTCATGCGAGGACGATCCCTCATGGCGCTGGCCGCGGCCGCGCTGTTCCTGACGGCGTGCGGCGCCCAGGAAGGCGGATCGGACGTGGCGTCGGTGACCGGCACCGGCGCCAAGCCGACGGCCGGCGCCCCGGCCACCGCCGACCGCAACGCGCAGGCCGTGAAGTACACCACCTGCCTGCGCGAACAGGGCCTGGACATCGCCGACCCCGGCCCGGACGGCCGGATCCAGATGAAGTTCGACAAGGGCTCCGGCGGCCCGGAGAAGGTCCAGAAGGCGATGGACGCCTGCAAGGCGCTCCAGCCCGCGGGCATGAACCTGGGCAAGGGCGGCGACCCCAAGCAGGCCGAGAACATGCGCAAGCAGGCGCAGTGCATGCGGGACAACGGCGTGGAGGCGTTCCCCGACCCCGAGGGCGGCATGATGCGCATCACGCCCGAGGTCGGCGAGGACCCCGACTTCAAGGCCGCGCAGGAGAAGTGCCGGATGAACATCGGCGGGGGACAGGGGGGCTCTTGATGGGCACGGCCACCATCGACGGAAAGGCCGAGCCGGACGCCCCTTCCCCCCGCGCCCGCCGCCGCCGCGGCGGGCGGGCGGTCCTCGCCCTCCTCGGGGTGGCCGCCGTCGCGGGGGCGGCGGTCCTGGCGGTCAATCCAGGCGGGGTGCTGGACGGCGGCGCCGCCCCCTCCGCGTCGGCCGGCGCGCTGCCGCCGGCCACCACCCCGGTCACCCGCCAGACGCTGAACGACACCAGGGACGCCGACGGCGAGCTGGGCTACGGCCCGGTCACCACGGCCATGGCCAGGAAGGCCGGCACCGTCACCTGGCTCCCGGACAGCGGCGACCTGATCACCCGCGGCCGGTCCCTGTACCGCCTGGACAACAAGCCGGTCATGCTCCTGTACGGCACCACCCCGGCCTACCGGGACCTGCGGATCGGCAGCGAGGGCAAGGACGTCGAGAACCTGGAGCGCAACCTGCGCAAGCTCGGCTACGACGGCTTCACCGTGGACGACGAGTACACCTACGACACCGCCCAGGCGGTGCGGGAGTGGCAGGAGGACCGCGGCCTCGACGAGACCGGCGTGGTGGAGCTGGGACGGGTCGTCTTCGCCCCCGGCAAGGTCCGGGTGGAGAGCCTGGAGGCCGAGCAGGGCCAGCCCACCGGCCCCGGCCAGAAGATCCTCACCTACACGGGCACGAAGAAGGTCGTCACCGCCGAACTGGCCGCCGAGGACCAGCGGATGGCCAGGAAGGGCACCAAGGTCTCGGTCACCATGCCGGACGGCAGGGACGTCACCGGCCGGATCACCGAGGTGGCCACGATCATCGACCCCGGTGACGGGCAGAACGCCGACCCGGAGACCCGCCTGGAGGCGCAGGTCTCGCTGGGGAACGCCAAGGCCGCCAAGGGGCTGGACCGGGCGGCGGTGAAGGTGACGTTCACCGCCGACCGGCGGAAGGGCGTGCTGACCGTGCCGGTGTCGGCGCTGGTCGCGTTGCGGGAGGGCGGGTTCGGGGTGGAGGTGGTGGAGGGCGGCAGGTCGCGGTACGTCGCCGTGCGGACCGGGTTGTTCGCCGGTGGCCGCGTCGAGATCTCCGGCGACGGGCTCACCGACGGCATGACAGTGGGAATCCCGAAATGACCCCCACCCCGACTCCCTCCGAACCCACCACCCCGTCCCCCGCGGGTGCGGGGCGGGGCATGATCGTGCTCACCGACGTGTCCAGGACCTATCCGGGCGGGGTGACCGCGCTGGACTCGGTGTCGCTGGAGGTCCGGCACGGCGAGCTGGTCGCCATCGTCGGCCCGTCGGGCTCGGGCAAGTCCACGATGCTCAACGTCGTCGGCACCCTCGACCGTCCGTCGGCGGGCCGCGTCGAGATCGACGGCCACGACGTCTCCAAGCTGTCGGACAACCAGCTCTCGGCCCTGCGCGCGACCACGATCGGCTTCGTCTTCCAGCACTTCCACCTGGCCGCCAAGGTCACCGCCCTGGACAACGTGGCCGACGGCCTGATCTACACCGGCCTGCCGCCGGCCGAACGCCGCCGCCGGGCCGGGACGGCGCTGCGCCGCGTCGGCCTGGGGCACCGCGTCGACCACGAGCCGCACGAGCTGTCGGGCGGCGAGCGGCAGCGCGTGGCCATCGCCAGGGCGGTGGCCGGCGACCCGCCGCTGCTGCTGGCCGACGAGCCCACCGGCGCGCTGGACTCGGTGTCGGGCGCCGGCGTGATGGACCTGCTGCACGAGCTGAACGGGAGCGGCACCACCATCGTGATCATCACCCATGACCGGGAGATCGCCGCCGGCCTTCCCCGCCAGGTGAGCATGCGGGACGGCCGGATCGTCTCCGACTCGGGTTCTGAACCCGGTGCGGAGCGGCGCGGGCGCGGCGAAGAGGGCGGCGGCCGGTGCGTGCGCGAGCCCGTCGAATCCGAGGTGGCGTGATGGCGACCCTGGAGCGTCCCAGGCTCTCCCCGGCCAGGATGCGCCCGCGCGACGTGATGCGGGTGGGCGCGGTCGGCCTGCGTACGCGCCCGCTGCGGGCGTTCCTGTCGGCGCTCGGCATCGCGATCGGCATCGCCGCGATGATCGGCGTGGTGGGCATCTCGTCCTCCTCCAGCGCCGAGCTGGACCGTACGCTGTCCGCGCTGGGCACGAACCTGCTCACCGTCTCCTCCGGCACCACGCTCCTGGGCGAGGCGGCCCAGATGCCGACGGACGCCGAGGCGATGATCGAGCGCATCGGCCCGGTGGAGTCGGTCTCGTCCACGGGCAAGGTGCCCGAGGCGAAGGTCTACCGGAGCGAGGAGATCCCGACGCCCCAGACCAACGGCCTGGTCACGATCGCCGCCCGCCTCGACCTGCTGCCGACCGTGGGCGCGACGGTCCGCCGCGGCACCTGGCTCAACGCGGCCACCGAACGCTACCCGGCCGTGGTGCTCGGCTCGGCCGCCGCCCAGCGGCTCGGCATCGGCACGGTCACCCCCGACACGCAGGTGGTGATCGGCGGCATCCGGTTCACGGTGGTCGGGCTGCTCGACCCGGTGCCCCTGGCCGAGGAACTGGACAGCGCGGCCCTGGTCGGCTGGCCGGTCGCGGAGTCCAGGCTGGACTTCGACGGGCATCCGACCACGCTCTACACCCGCTCGCAGGAGGCGAGGCTGGAGGACGTGCGGTCGGTCCTGGCCGGCACGGCCAACCCCGAGGCGCCCAACGAGGTGGACGTCTCCCGCCCGTCCGACGCGCTGGCCGCCAAGCAGGCGACCAGCCAGGCCTTCGCCGGGCTGCTGCTCGGCGTCGGGGCGGTGGCGCTGCTCGTGGGCGGCGTCGGCGTGGCCAACACGATGGTCATCTCGGTTCTGGAGCGCCGCGCGGAGATCGGCCTGCGCCGTTCGCTCGGCGCGACGCGCGGCCAGATCCGCACCCAGTTCCTCGCCGAGTCGCTGCTGCTGTCCGCGCTGGGCGGCGCGGGAGGGATCCTGCTGGGGGCCGGCGTCACCGTCGGCTACGCCTTCTCCCGCGGGTGGCCGGCCGTGGTGCCCGCGTGGGCGACCGTCGGGGGCCTGGCGGCCACGCTGCTCATCGGCGCGGTGGCCGGGCTCTACCCGGCCGTGCGCGCCTCCCGGCTGTCGCCGACGGAGGCGCTGTCGGCGCCCTGAGACAAGCGCCCCGGGTCAGGACAGAGCGGCCCCGGGGGCGGGGGAGTAGCAGGTCGTCCTGCCGACGATCCTGACGTTCGGCCCGTCGAGCACGGTGAGCTCGAACGTCAGGTTCGTCCGGGGGTTGCGCACGACCGAGACGACAGGGGTCTCGTCACGCAGGTCGAGATCCTCGACGATCTGGTCGTAGCCCATGTCCTGGAGGGTGTGCAGCAGGCCGTCGGGGGTGTCGGCGGCCTCGCCCTCGGCCCGGACGAGCCGGCGCACCTGGCCGGGCACGCACGAGCGGTCCTCGGTCTCGTCGGAGCGGTCGGCCGGCGACACATGCAGTGCGGCGCTGGTGAGCAGGGTGTCGGTGTCGGCGGTGAGCTGCCTGGCCGCCTCCTCGAAGGAGGACTGGCGGCCGGAGGTACAGGCTGCCGCGACCGCGACGCATACAAGCACCGCGGACATCACGACCGAGCGACCAGCCAGGCGCACGTTGGGACGATATCGGAGATCAATTCCGGGCGCAGGGGGATTAACGCAATATTAATGGCCGATATCAAAAGGCAATCCGGCCGCGCATTCTCAGGAGGGGCCGGTTCTCAGCTCGTCCAGCTTGCGTTCGATGCGGTCGAGGCGCCGGCACAGGTCCTCCAGGTCACCGCGTTCGGCTCCCTCCTCCTCGGGGCGCAGGTGAACCAGGAGCGAGCCGCCGGGCTCCAGGCGTACCAGGTCGGTGTCGGTGACGCTCTCGGCCCCCCGGAGCTGGAGCATCACGTTGAGGTCGGCCTGCCGGACGCCCATCCGGCGCAGCGCCGAGGGGATGAAGTGCCCGTCGCGGGCCAGGACGACCGGCGTGCCCTCGAACGCCCTGCCGACCGAGGGCACGGTCGCCGCCAGCCGCACCACGACCGAGTTGACCGCCACCAGGATCACCACGCCCACCAGACCGCCGATCAGCGAGTTGTCCGGGCCGATGATCGCATTCTGCACGACGTTGCTCATCAGCAGCATGACCACGAAGTCGAAGTTGTTGAGCTGCGCGATGCCGCGTTTGCCGGCGATGCGAAGCAGCACGGCGATCGTCACGTAGACGGCGATCGTCCTGACGGTCTTGTCGGCGACGGAGACCCCCAGGTCGAACAGGTCGCTCACCGGCGCCTCAGCTTGGCGATCAGCCCCAGGTCCTCCACGCAGCGTCCGAGCCCCAGGGCCACCGAGTCGCTGGGCCGCTCCGCGCGCCGCACCGGCATGGACAGCCCCTCCTGCAGCCGCCGGCGCAGTCCGGGCAGCAGCGCGCCGCCGCCGACCAGCACCATTCCGCGCTCGCCCAGGTCGGCGGTCAGCTCGGGAGGGCAGCGTTCCATGGTGTACTCCGCGGCCCGCACGATGTGCTCGACCGGCTGGACGGCCGCCTCGCGGACGCGCGCCGCGGGCAGCGCCACCGCGCGCTCCTCGCCGGTGCCGGCGTCCCTGCCGCGGATCAGCACGTTCCCGGCCGGCTCCCGCGTCGCGCGCAGCTTGGCCGACTCGGCCTCCCGCTCGTCGGCCAGCAGGCCGTGCTCGTCCTCGACCAGGCGGGCGACCGCGCGGGTCACGGCGTTCCCGCCGCCGCGCACGGTCCCGGCGGCGACCACGGCCCCGCAGGAGAGCACGGCGACCCTGGTGGCGTCCCGGCCGATGTCGACGACCATGTGCCCGGCGCCGTCGCGGACCGGCAGGCCCGCGCCGAGCGCGGCCGCGATCGCGTGTTTGACCAGCAGGATCCCGCGGGCCTCCGCCTCGAAGCCGGCGTCGCGCAGCGCCACCCGCTCGATCGGCGTGAACTCGTCGGGCACGGCCATCACCAGGCGCGGCCGGGGGAACGGGTGCCGGTGCACCTTGCGCAGGAAGTGCCTGATCATGCGCCGGGCGAGCTCGCCGTCCTGGGGCAGGCCGTCGCTGATCGGCCAGTACGTCTCGCCGTCCGCGCCGTCCGCGCCGTCCGCGCCGTCCAGGGCCTCGGCGCCGAAGCCGACGACCCTGCCCGTCTGCCTGTCGCGCAGGACGACCGACGGCTCGTCCAGCACGATGCCCCTGCCCTTGGCGTAGATCCTCGTGCCGGCCGCGCCGAGGTCGATCGCCAGGTCACGACCCAGGAGGCTCATCGCCGTACTGGGAGGTTGAGCATCATGCCTGGGTGTATATCCGGCGCTTTTCCAACGCAACACCAGGAACCGCAGAGTTCCGTTTTACCCTTCGCGCCGCAGGGCGGCCAGGGTCTCGTCGGCCCACTCGATGCCGGAACGCGCCTGGTGCAGGCCGAGGGACAGCGCGTACTGGCCGAACAGGCCCCCGGGCCGGCAGTCGAGCGTCGCGAGGCGGGCCTGGAAGTGGGCCTTGATGCGCTCGACGACGGCGACGGCCTGCCCGGTGTCGAGCAGGGCCAGCAGGAACGCCTGGAGGGCGGTCTCGCTGCGCACGGTCGCCGACGGGTCGTGGCCGACCAGCCACTCGGTGACCAGCGCGCGGCCCTCGGCGGTGATGGCGTAGATCTTGCGGCCCCGGGCGCCCTCGTGCTCGACCGTCACCAGGCCGTCGGCGGCCATCTTGACCAGTTCCGGATAGATCTGCGTGTGCCCCGCCTGCCAGACGTGGTTGAGCGAGTGCTCGAACTTCTTGGCCAGGTCGTAGCCGCTGGCCGGGCCTTTGGTGGCGAGCAGGCCGAGGAGCGCGATCCGCAGGGACATGCCCGCCAGCATAGCGAAGGCTTGACATGTCAGCTCTTACATATCAATCTTCACCTGTGACTAATGACATGAAGACCAAGGGCAACGGTCTGGTGTTGCTGGCGGTGCTCGGCGGGATGTTCCTGGCGATGCTCGACCAGACGATCGTCGGCACCGCGTTGCCCCGCATCACCGGCGAGCTGGGCGGCACCCGGCTCTACACCTGGGTGGTCACGGCCTATCTGCTCACCTCCACCCTGACCGTGCCGCTGTACGGCCGGCTGTCCGACCAGCACGGCAGGAAGCCGCTGCTGCTCGTCGGGATGTCGGTGTTCGTCGTCGGATCGGCGTTGTGCGGGCTCGCCCAGGACATGACCCAGCTCATCGCCTTCCGCGCCGTGCAGGGGCTGGGCGCGGGCGCGTTGCTGCCGCTGTCGCTGGCCCTGGTGATGGAGATGTTCCCGCCCGGACGCAACGGCGCCCGCGTGCAGGGCGCGCTCGGCGGCGTGATGGCGTTGACGTACCTGGCCGGGCCCTTCCTGGGCGGGTTGTTCACCGACCACGCGAGCTGGCGGTGGGCCTTCTACGTGAACGTGCCGCTCGGGATCGTGCTGATCGCGATCGTGGTGCTGCGGCTGCCGTTCCGTCCGGGCACCGGCGGCGGTGGCCGGCCGGACTACGCGGGCATCGCGGTGTTCAGCGTGGCCATCAGCGCCCTGCTGCTCGGCCTGACCGAGAAGGGCCTGGACGGCAACTCCTGGACCTCCCCGCCCGTGGCCGGGCCGATCCTGCTGGCGCTGGTCCTGCTGGCCGCGTTCGTGCTGGTCGAACGGCGGGCGGCGAACCCGGTCATGCCGATGCACCTGTTCCGGGACCGCACGTACACGCTGGTCAACGCGACCTCCTTCTTCACCGCCTTCTGCATGTACGCCGGCGTGGTGTTCCTGCCGCGCTACTTCCAGCAGGCGCTGGGCGTCAGCGCCACCGAGTCCGGGCTGAGGATCTACCCGATGACGCTGGCGATGGTGGCAGGCAGCGCGCTCATGGGCACGCTGATGTCCAGGACGCGCACGTACAAGCCGTGGCTGGTCGGGGCGCCGTTCCTGCTGGTGGCCGGCAGCCTGCTCTGCCTGAACCTCACCGTGCGCACCGACGGCCTGCTGCTGGCCGGGTGGATGGCGCTGCTCGGGCTCGGCATGGGGCCGATGTTGTCGGGGCTGACCGTGGCCGTGCAGCAGGCCGTCGCGCCGCGGTACATCGGCACGGCCTCGGCCAACCTCACCTTCTTCCGGCAGATCGGCGGCTCGGTGGCGCTGGCGCTGGCCGGCACCGCGTACACGTCGGTCATCACCACGGACGCGCCGGTCCACGGGCTCGCGGCCGCGCACGCCTCGGCGGCGGCCGTGGTCATCCCGTCGCTGGGCGTGGCGGGCGCGGTGATCGCCCTGGTCGCGCTGGTCATGATGCCCGGCAGGCGGCTGGAGCAGGCGCCCGCGGCGGAAAGCAGAGTGGAGGCCGGTTTCGCGTCGTAAGCGACGTCGTGCGAAGCTGTGGATGTCCCCAGAACCAGGAGGTCCTCATGGCGGAAACACCGGAGCCGGAAGTCAGCGAGACTCCCGAGGACGAGATGAAGCGCAAGTTCCGCGAGGCGTTGGAACGCAAGCGCGGGCAGCAGGCCGACTCGGCCGCGGGTGGCAGGGGCGTGGACCCGTCGAAGATCCACGGGGCGCACGGTCCGGCAGCGAGTAAAAGATCCTTCAGGCGCAAGAGCGGCGGCTGAAAGGCCCGATTTAGCAGGGGGTACGGCATGCCGTGCCCCCTTTCTCTTTACCTCGATAGGTAGATCTTTACCCGGTTCATGACGATTCGTTTGTATTTGTCCGAATCTCTGGGTACCGTCTTAACCAATTACCAGCTGGTGGCGTAGTCCCTACCAGGAGAGGGACGACAGCTGGCGCCGAATCCCGACTTGTCGGGAACCGGGGACCCATCTCATTGGGGTGAATCCGGCCATGTGCCGGTAGGGCATCTCCACGCCCGAACCCGTCAGCTAACCCGGTAGGCGAGATGGAGAGGACTTCACGCATGTACCACCTCGTCGTACCCCCGGACAGTGTAGTGACGACCGCCTGCTGAGCGGTCTCTTCCCTGACTTCCCCCACGCGCCGCGTAACCACCTTTTCGGCGCTCTGCCCGGTTACGCACCGTAGTCACGCGCGTTCCCCCTGTCCCCTCGCGAAGGACTTCACTGCTTCATGTCTCGATTTGGCCTGCGCTCTCTCGCCCTGCTGTCCGTGTCCGCCATGGGCGCGCTGACGATCTCCGCCACCGGCGCCCACGCCGACACCGGCGACGACCAGAAGATCCTGCTCAAGGGTTCCACGAAGGCCTCCTACTTCTGGGACGACTCCTCCGGCCGGGCCGGCGACACCGGGCTCCCCGCCAGCGGCAAGCCCATGCAGAAGGGCCTGGCCGCCAGCCCGAGCTGGCCCCTCATGACCGAGGGTTACGTGACCTACAACGGCAAGAAGATGCCGTTCTTCGTGGGCGACCGCGGCCCCGGCGAGCCCTCCAGCCGTGGCGTCATGCTCGACCTCGACGCCAAGACCTTCGCCGAGCTGACCGGCGGCACCTTCAACCCCGACACCCTCGGCGTGGACGGCAACGGCGGCCAGGGCCACATCAAGATCGACTACGTCATCACCAAGTGGGGCGACGGCAAGGGCAAGAAGAACTACCCCGTGGCCTTCTCCACCGGCGCGTGGGGCAGGTTCGACGACAACCCGGCCGAGCCTCCCAAGGTGCTGGCCGACAAGCCCGCCGAGGACGCGGCCGGTTCCGCCGGCGGCCAGGTCGGGAAGACCGTCGCGATGGGCGGCACCGTCATGGCCGGCGTGCTCGTGCTGGCCGGCGGCGGCGTGGTGCTCGGCGGCGAGCGCCTGCGCAAGCTGCTCAACGACTGATCTCCGGACAGACCGCTCTTTACGCCTCGCAACCAGAATGACATTCTGGTCGCTGTGATCCAGCGCGCAGCCGCCAACGGCATCGAGATCGCCTACGAGAGCTTCGGCTCACCCGCGGGCAGGCCCCTGCTGCTCATCATGGGACTCGGCGCCCAGCTCATCCACTGGGACGACGAGTTCTGCGAACTCCTGGCCGAGCAGGGCCACCACGTCGTCAGGTTCGACAACCGCGACGCGGGCCTGTCCACCCATCTCCACGACGAGGGCGTGCCCGCATGGGGCGCGCCCTCGCCGTACGTGCTGGACGACCTGGCCGACGACAGCGCCGGGCTCATGGACGTCCTGGGCCTGCCCGCCGCGCACGTCGTCGGCGCCTCGATGGGCGGGATGATCGCCCAGGCGCTGGCCATCCGGCACCCCGCCCGCGTGCTGAGCCTGACCTCGATCATGTCCACGCCCGGCCCGCAGGCGGCCCCGCCGACCGAGGCGGCCGCCGCGGTGCTCTTCGCCAAGCCCGCGACCGACCGCGAGGGGGTCGTCGCCGGCGCGCTGAAGACCTGGGCCGTGCTCGGGTCCCCCGGCTGGGAGCTGGACCGCGAACGCGTCACCAGGCTGGCCGGGCTCGCCTTCGACCGCTGCCACGACCCGGCCGGCACGGCCCGCCAGCTCGCCGCCATCATGGCCTCCGGCGACCGCACGTCCGCGCTGGGCGGGCTGAAGGTGCCCGCGCTGGTCATCCACGGCGAGGACGACCAGCTCGTGCCGCTCGCCGGCGGGCGGGCCACGGCCGCCGCCATCCCGGGCGCCCGCCTGGTCACCTACCCCGGCATGGGCCACGACCTGCCCCGCGCCCTGTGGCCCGCGATCGTCGCCGAGATCACCGCCCACACCGGCTCCGCGACGCCCGCCCGGCCCGAGCCCGCCGCGTGACCCGCCGCGGAGCCTCGCTGCGCGGGCCGGTCAGAGCTCCAGCTTCTCCTCGATGACCTTGAGCATGTGCCGGGCCAGGGCCAGGTTGGCCCGGTTGCGGTCGAGGGCGAGGTAGAGGAACAGGCCCTTGCCGCTGCGGCCGGTCAGCGGGCGGATGATGTGGTACTGGGCGGTCAGCGTGATCAGGATGTCCTCGATGCCGTCCTTGAGGCCCAGCGAGTCCATCGTGCGCAGTTTGGCCTTGATGACCTCGGTGTTGCCCGCCGCCGCGACCTGCAGGTCCAGCTCCTTCGAGCCGCCGAGCGTGCCGAGCGCCATGCCGCTGCCGTGGTCGACGATCGCCGCCCCGATCGTGCCGTCGATGCTCATCATCTCTTTGAGGGAGACGTCCATGCCTGCCATGCTTTCCTCCGCTTCGGTGGGGATGGTCAGTGCTTGCGTGCCACGGCGGCCACGGAGGCCGCCGTCTTCCTGCCCTCCAGCCGGAGGAGCCCGACGTTGGCGCCGGGTCCTGCCAGAACCGTGAGGACGATCGTGGGGCCCGCGGCGTAGAAGGCCACGAACCCGGCGGTGCCGGACACGAGGGTCTCCTCGAACGTCCCGCGGCCCGCCATGGTCAGCATCCGGCCGCTCATCGCGAGCAGCGCCGCCGACAGCGCCGCCACCTGCTCGCCGGTGTCTCCTTGCAGGTCGCAGGCGATCCGCAGGCCGTCGACAGTGCACGCGACGCTGCCGGTGACGTCCGGCGTGCGGCCGCGCAGGAGCTCCATCTCCGCCAGGAGCTCTTGCCGTAGCTCCACGGGTGGCCTCCTCCTGCGTCGTGAGGGGAACCTCACGGCATCTCCTCCAGCGCCTTCTTCAGCCGCAGCAGCAGCGTCAGATCGGTCGGGTCGCCCGTCGGCACCGGCCCGGCGGCCCCCGCCCGTCCGTTCCCGGCGGGAACTGCCACCGCGCCGGGCACCCGCCTGGGCAGCGCCTCCCCGTCGTCCGGACGGCGTTGCGCGGGCCGTACCGGATCCGGCGGGACGAGGAGGCCGGCGGCGGCCAGCCTCCTGACGGCCAGCAGCACCGAGTAGCCCGACCGGCCCAGGTGCCGGGCCAGCTCCAGCGGGGTCGCCTTGTGGTCGGCCCGTACGACGACCTCCCACTGCACCTGGCTGAGCGCCACCCCGTGCCCGGGCAGGCGCGGGACCGGCCGCACGGGCTGGGTGTCCACCTCCGGCGAGGGCCAGATGCCGGCCAGCTGCTCCCGGCGGCGGGCGGACTCCCGCACCAGCTCCTGGACGTCGAAGAACCACTGCCCGCCCAGCCAGTGCTCCTCGCCGGGCCGGAACTTCGGCCGCACACCCGTCACCGGCAGCAGGAAGAAGGCGGCGTCCTGGACCACGCCGAGCACGGCGTACTGGAGCTCGGCCAGGGTGACCGGGCCGTCCTGGAGCAGCCGGGCGCGGCCGCCGTCGGCCTGCAGGGCGCGCAGGGCCGACTCCGGCACCCGCCCCCTGGCCGCGAACAGCCGCTCGACGCCCGGCGTCTGGGCGCACTCCATGTACGTCACGCGCCCGTCCGACAGGTAGATCGTGCCGTTCCGGCCCACGCGGAGCGCCCCCGTCGCGCGTTCGCGGGCGAGTCCGGCGAGGAGTGAGTCGAGCGCGGCCATGGCTCAGGTGGTCAGCAGGTCGGAGATGGCCCGCAGGCGGTACCGGGCCAGGGCCAGGTTCGACCGTTCCGGGTCGAGGCGGACGTAGATGACCAGCGGCCCCTCGAAGACCGTCTCCAGCAGCCGGAGCAGGTGGTGCCCCCGGTCGGTGGTGACGAGCATGTCGTCGATGCGCACGATCTCGCCGGGACACGTCCGGGTCAGCCCGTCGGTCGTGGCGCGCAGCGCCTCGGTCAGCGCCGCGGCGGACCTGTCGGCGTCCACGCCGGACGCGCTGCTGAAGGCGACCGCCATGCCGCTCGTGCCGTCGACCAGCATGGCGTCGAGCGCGCCCGGTATCGACATGACCTCCGCCAGGCAGGTGTCCACTCCCAGCACCGCGAGCCTCCCTCCGTCGTGGGACGGGGAAAGCGTAGGGGGCCACAAGAGACCAGAAGGCAGGCGATTTACCGAGGGATACGTTTTTATACGGCCAGGACGAAGAAAAGCATCACTCGTGCGGAAATATGATCAATTCACGAGGTTTTTTCACGATGGCGGAGCATTTCGTGCACGTTCTCCTCGGCCCACCGCGCGACCACCGAGATCGGCGCGTGCAGCGAGCGGCCCAGGTCGGTCAGCGCGTACTCCACCCGCGGCGGCACCTCGGCGAAGACCTCGCGGGTGATCAGCCCGTCCAGCTCCATGGCCCGCAGCGTCTGGGTGAGCACCTTCGGCGTCACCCCGCCGATCCGCCCGCGCAGCACGGTGAAGCGCATCGGCCCGTCGCTGAGGCTGAGCAGCACCAGCACCGACCACTTGTCGCCGATCCGGTCGAGGACCAGCCGAGTCGGGCAGTTCGGGTCGAAGGCATCACCGGTATCCATAAGGTACTTATAGCACGATGAAGTAACCAGTATCCATTGGATACTGTGCTTCTCATGAAGATCCTCGTGTTCGGCGCGACCGGAATGATCGGTCAGCGCATCGTCACCGAACTCACCGGCCGCGGCCACGACGTCACCGGTGTCAGCCGCCGCGGTCCCGTCAAGGGCGACGTCCACGACGCCGCCACGCTCGCCGAGGGCTACGACGCCGTCGTCTGCGCCATCGCCCCGCCGCGTGACGGCACCGAGCCCGAGCCGCCGTTCCTGGCCGCCAACCGCGCCCTCATCGACGGCCTGCGCGCCGCCGGGGTGAGCCGGGTGCTGGTCGTGGGCGGCGCGGGCAGCCTCAAGGCCGGCCCGGACGTCGACCTGGTCGACACGCCCGGCTTCCCGGAGATCTACAAGAAGGAGGCCAGGGCCGCGCGGGCCGCGCTCGGGCTCTACCGGGAGGTGACCGACCTCGACTGGACCTACGTCTCGCCGGCCGCCGAGATCGCGCCCGGCGGGCGCACCGGCGTCTACCGGATCGGCCGCGACGACCTGCTCAGCGACGCCGACGGCCGCAGCTTCATCACTGCCGAGGACTACGCGGTGGCGATCGCCGACGAGCTGGAGGAGCACGCCCACCCGCGCACCCGCATCACGGTCGCCTACTGATCGTCCTCGTCCGGGTCGTCGGGCAGCAGCGCCTTCTCGTCGGGCTTGTGCACCAGCACGTTGTCCACGTACGACTTCACCGCCGTGGCCAGCCCGACGTCGCCGCCCGCCGTCTCCGACAGGTACCAGCGGTGGTCGAGAATCTCGTGGAAGAGCTGCGCGGGCTCCAGCTTGCCGCGCAGCTCGGCGGGGATGCCGTCGACCGTCGGGTGGAACACCTCGGCGAGCCAGCGGTGGGCGACGATGGCCTCGTCCTCGTGGCGCAGGCCCTTGGCGACCCGGTAGCCGTCCAGGTCGTTGAGCAGCCGCCGGGCCTGGTTCTCCTCCACGTCGAGCCCGGTCAGCCTGATCAGCCGGCGCTGGTGGTGGCCGGCGTCCACCACCTTCGGCCGGACGATCAGGCGGCCGGTGCCGACCTTGCGCCGCACCATCATCTCGGCGACGTCGAAGCCGAGCAGGTTCAGGCGGCGGATGCGCTGCTCCACGCGGTGCCAGTCGACCTCGTCGATGATCTCGCTGTCGGTGATCTCGGCCCACAGGCGGTGGTAGCGGGTGACGATGTCCTCGGCGGTCTCCATGGGGTCGATCGACGGGTGCAGCAGGCCGCCGGCCTCCAGGTCCAGCATCTCGCCGAAGATGTTGGTGTGGGCGACGTCGATGTCGGTCAGCCGCTGGCCCTCGCTGATCATCGGGTGCATCTCGCCGGTCTCGGCGTCCACCAGGTAGGCCGCGAAGGCGCCGGCGTCCCGGCGGAAGAGCGTGTTGGACAGCGAGCAGTCGCCCCAGTAGAAGCCGTTCAGGTGCAGGCGCACCAGCAGCACGGCGAGCGCGTCGAGCAGGCGGGTGAGCGTGTCGGGGCGCAGGGTGCCGGACATCACGGCCCGGTAGGGGAGCGAGAACTGCAGGTGCCGGGTGATCAGCGCGGCGTCCAGGCCCTCGTCGCGGCCGGTCACGTACGCCACGGGCTCGACGGCCGGGGCGTCCAGCCTGGCCAGGTCCCACAGGAGCTGGTACTCGCGCCTGGCGTACCGCTCGCTGATCTCCTTGATCGCGTAGACCTTGCCGGAGAGCCGGGCGAACCGCACGACGTGGCGGGAGATGCCGCGCGGCAGATCGACCAGATGATGCTTGGGCCAGTCGGCCAGCGGGACGTCCCAGGGGAGCCGGATGAGGTCGGGGTCGCCTAGCGCGCCAGTGATCTGCAGGGGCATGAACGTCAGGATATGGTGCGTAGGTGGACGAGTTTCTCAACTGGTACTTTTCCGACCGTCCCGTCGTCGCCAGCCAATTGGGAGCCGACGGCTACGACCACACCCTCGGCGATTTCACCGCCTCCGCCTGGGAGAACAGAGCCCGGGAAGAGCTCCGCTGGATCGACCGCCTCTCCGACGCCCCGGCCGACTCGCTCGACGACGCCATCGACAGAGACCTGGTTCTGTCCCAGCTGAGGGGCTCGGTCGCGCTCGAATCCTGGCCCGAGTGGCGGCGCAACCCGGGCCTGTACCTCTCGGCCGTCTTCGGGTCGCTGTTCAACGCCTTCCAGCAGCGGCTCAAGCCGGAGCCCGAACTGGTCGCCGCCGCGATCTCCCGCCTGGCCGAGGTGCCCGGCGTGCTGGCCGCCTGCCAGGCCAACCTGGACCCCGACCTCGCCGCGCCGCTGCTGGTCACGCGCGGGCTCAACCAGGCCCGTACGGGCCGCAACTTCCTCACCCGCACGCTCCCCGCGATGGTCGGCGACGAGACGCTGCGCGCCCGGCTGGCCGAGGCCGCCGAACCCGCCGCCGACGCGTTCGACGCGCTGGTGTCCTTCCTCGAAGGCTTCCAGTGCGGCGGCACCTGGCGGATGGGGGAGAAGCTCTACTCCACCCTGCTGCGCGAGCGCGAGATGCTCACGTACGGCGCCGCCGAGCTGCACCAGAAGGGCAGGGCCGCCTGGGCCGACCTGGACGCCCGGATGCGCCGGGTCGCCCTCGGCATGACCGGCGCCGAGGACTGGCGGGCCGCCATGGAGTCCCTCATGGACGACCACCCGCCGACCCTGGCTGACATGCGGGCCGAGTACGAGGCCGAGACCCGGCGGGCCCGCGAGTTCGTCCGCGAGCGCGGGCTGGTCACCTTCCCCGAGGGGGAGGAGTGCGAGGTCCTGCCCTCGGCCGAGTACGCCCGCCCGGTGCTGTACGTCGCCCACTACCTGGCGCCGCCGCCGCTCAGCAGCTCGCGCACGGGCATCTTCTTCGTCCCCTACACCCCCGACGACTTCACCGAGGAGCAGGTGCGCCAGCGCCTGCGCACCAACGCGCGCGCCCAGATGCCCTCGATCGCCGTGCACGAGGCCTATCCCGGGCATCACTGGCACCTGTCGTACATGGCCGACAACCCGCGTACGGTCCGCAAGGTCTTCAGGACGCCGTACTTCACCGAGGGCTGGGCCCTGTACGTCGAGAAGGTGCTGCACGAGCAGGGCTACTTCGACACCCCCGCCACCGAGCTGGCCCACCTGGACTTCCGCCTCTTCCGCGCCGCCCGGATCATCGTGGACACCGCGCTGCACTGCGAGGACATGTCGATCGAGGAGGCCGAGACGTTCATGGCCACCAAGGCGTCGCTGTCGCCCGGCACCGCCCGGGGCGAGGTGAACCGCTACTGCGCCTGGCCGACGCAGGCGCCGTCGTACCTGACGGGCGCCATCGAGATCGACCGCATCCGGGAGTCGTTCACCGGGTCGCTGCGGGAGTTCCACGACCGGATCGCCGGCTCCGGCGGCCTGCCGCTGGGCCTGGCCGAACAGGCCGCCCTGGCCTGACCGCCCCGCTCGCGCTCCCCGGGCTAGCTCGGGCGGCGCGGGAACGCCGGCGGGTTGGCCGCGCGATCCACGACGGCGGCGAGCTGCTCGTCGGTCAGGACCGCCGGCCGGCCCACGGCCAGCCCGCGCACGTAGACCTCGCACAGCCACTCCAGCAGGCGGGTGGCCTCGAACGCCTGCTCCATCGTCGCCCCGATGGTCACCCCGCCGTGGTTGGCCATCAGGGCGGCCTGCTTGCCCGCCAGCGCCGCCCGCACGTTGGCGGCCAGCTCGGGCGTGCCGTAGGTGGCGTACTCGGCGACCTTGACCACGCCGCCCAGCAGCAGCGCGTTGTAGTGGACCGGCGGCAGCTCGGTCATCGTCGTGGCCACGACCGTCCCGAACACCGAATGCGTGTGCACGATCGCCTGAGTGCCCGTCGCCTGGTAGACGGCCAGGTGCATGGGGGTCTCCGACGACGGCTGCAGCTCGCCCTCGACCAGGTGCCCCTCCAGGTCCACGATCGGGCACGCCTCCGGGGTCAGCCGGTCGAGCGCCACGCCGGACGGGGTGACCGCCACCTGGTCGCCCCGGCGCACGCTCAGGTTGCCCGAGGTGCCGATGACCAGGCCCAGCTCGACGGCGCGCCTGCCGTACTCGCACAACTGCTCGCGGAGGCTCATGGGTGGGCACAGTAGTCGGTCGTCCGAAATACTTCCAGCGGTTGCCGTTGTCAGAGGCGGTCGAGTGCCTGGAGCATGAGCCGTTCGAGGTCGACGCGGGTGAGCCGGCCCGGGTAGAGGAGCAGGTGCAGGCTGAGGCCGTCGACCAGGGCGAGCAGGTGCTCGGCGAGGTCGTCGAGGCTGCCGTCCGCGCGCACCTCGCCGGCCGCGCGGGCCTGGCCCAGCAGCTCCCGTACGGCGGCGCGCAGCTCGTCGGCCTCGGCCCGCTGGACCTCCGCCAGCCGGTCCGAGGCCAGGCTGCGGCTCCAGAAGCTGACCTCCAGCCGGCTCTCCTGGGTGCGCTCGGCGTCCAGCGGCAGGTTGTCCAGCAGCAGCTCGCGCAGGGCGGCCAGGCCCGTGACGCCCTCCACCTTGCGCGTCAGCCGCTCCCTGATGCGCTGGTGCGACTGGCTCAGCGCCGAGAGCAGGATCTCGTCCTTGTCGGCGAAGTAGTGCGCGAGCACGCCGTTGGAGTAGCCGGCCTCCTTGGCGATGGCCCTGGTGGTGGCGGCGTCGATGCCGTCCCTGACGATCACCCTGCGGGCCGCCGACAGGACCTCGGCCCTGCGCTCATCGTGATCGACGATCTTCGGCATCGGGATCCCCCTCTTCTCGCGGCGACTCCCACCATATTGACTTTTTATTCGGACGTCTGTCTATTTAGTCCATGACCGTCGCCACTGTCGGCGTGCACATCGTCGACATCCTCGCCAGGCCCGTCGAGCACATCCCCGAGGGCCAGGACACCGTACTCGTCGAGCAGATCCGCCTCACCGCCGCCGGCGCCGCCGCCGGAACGGCCGTGGACCTGGTCAAACTCGGCAACGACGTGATCACCATGGGCGCGATCGGGGACGACGAGCTCGGCGACTTCCTGGTGGCCGTCCTCACCAAACGCGGTGTGGACGCCTCCCGCCTGGTCCGCAGGGCCGGCGAGCAGACCGCCGCCTCGATCCTGCCCATCCGCCCCGACGGCGGCCGGCCCAGCTTCCACGTGCCCGGCGCCAACCTCGGCGTCACCCTCGCCGACCTGGACCCCGACGTCCTGCGCCGCGCCCGGGCGATCCACCTGGGCGGCATGGACGTCACCTTCGGCCTGGGCGACCCCGCCTTCTTCGCCCTCCTCGACGAGGCGCGCGCGGGCGGCGCGATCGTCACGATGGACCTGCTGTCGGAGCTGCCCGACCTGCTGGCGATGGCCCGCGCGTTCCTGCCCCACGTGGACTACGTGCTGCCCAACGAGTCGCAGGCGCTGCTCATGACCGGCGACCCCGACGTGGCCACCGCCGCCGCGACCCTGCTCGCCGACGGCCCCAAGGGCGTGCTCGTCACCCTCGGCGCGGCCGGCAGCCTCGTGCTGACCTCCGGCGGCGGGCCCGAGCGGGTGCCGGCGCTGGAGACGGAGGTCGCCGACACGACCGGGTGCGGCGACGCGTACTGCGCCGGCTTCCTGACCGGCCTGCTGCACGGCCGCGACGTCGTCGAGGCCGCCCGCTGGGGCACCGCCGCGGCGGCCCGCGTGGCCACCGGGCTCGGCTCCGACGCCGGCCTCACCGACCTCGAATCCACCCTAAGGACTCTCGCATGACTGACGCCGAACTCCGCGAGCGCGCGCTGAAAGTCGTCCCCGGCGGCATGTACGGGCACCTCAACGCGGCCATCTTCGCCCCCGGCTACCCCCAGTTCTTCCAGCGCGGCGAGGGCTGCCGCCAGTGGGACGTGGACGGACGCGAGTACATCGACCTCATGTGCAGCTGGGGACCGGTCGTGCTCGGGCACCGGCACCCGCGCGTGGAGGAGGCCGCCGCGCGCCAGCTCGCGCTCGGCGACTGCCTCAACGGCCCGGGGCCGATCATGGTGGAGCTGGCCGAGCTGCTGGTCGACACCGTGCCGAGCGCCGACTGGGCGATGTTCTCCAAGAACGGCACCGACGCCACCACCCAGGCGCTCATGGTCGCCCGCGCCGCCACCGGGCGCACGAAGGTGCTGATGGCGCACGGCGCGTACCACGGCGCCGACCCCTGGTGCACGCCCTCGACCGCCGGCACCACCCCGAACGAGCGCGCCGACCTGGTCGAGTTCACCTACAACTCGCTGGAGTCCCTGGAGGCCGCCGCCGCCACCGTCGAGGGCGACGTCGCGGCGATCATCTGCACCCCCTTCAAGCACGACTCCTTCGAGGACCAGGAGCTGGTCGAACCCGCCTTCGCGCGCGGCGCCCGCGCCCTGGCCGACCGCATCGGGGCGGCCCTGGTGATCGACGACGTGCGGGCCGGGTTCCGGATCGACCTGCGGGGGTCGTGGGAGCCGTACGGGGTGCGTCCCGACCTGACCGCCTGGTCCAAGGCCATGGCCAACGGCTACCCGATCGCCGCCGTCACCGGCACCGACGCCCTGCGCGGCGCCGCCCAGACGCTCTACACGACCGGCTCCTTCTGGTTCTCGGCCGTGGCGATGGCCGCCGCCAAGGCCACCATCGAGACCCTGCGCGACACGGACGGCATCGCCGCCATGGAGCGCGCCGGCACCCAGCTCAGGGAGGGCCTGTACGCCCAGGCCAAGTCCCATGGCTTCGTCGTGAACCAGACCGGCCCGGTGACCATCCCGTGGCTCAGCTTCGACGGCGACGCCGACCTGTCCACGGCTCTGTACTGGAGCGACGCCTGCCTGCGGCACGGGGTGTACCTGCACCCGTGGCACAACTGGTTCATGTCGGCGGCCCTGACGGACGAGGACGTGGCCCGCGCCCTGGAGGCCACCGACCAAGCCTTCACCGAAACCCGCACCCACTTCAGCTGACCCTCACCCGAACGGCCCACCCGTTCGCCCGGTCACCGGGTGGGCCAGCGTGACCCCACCCCCGACGGCGCCTTCGCCGCCCTTGAGCCCACCCGTTGCCCGGTTACCGGCTGGGCGTGCGGGACCCCGCCCCGGAGGGCGCCTCCGGCGCCTCTGGTTCGGCCCGCCCGTTGGCTGACGACCGGGTGGGCCTGCGGAACCCGGTGTGATGACCTCGCCGCGAACGGCGCTTTCGGCTCCCATGGTGGGTCACCAGAGGTGAGCCTTGGGAGTCCCGCTGCGAACGGCTCTCTGGCCTCTCAGGCGCTCCCGTGGTGCCCCTTCGGCCGCGTGCTTCCCCGCCCCCAGTAGCGTCGCATCCGGCTCGCAGCCCCGCGACGAGCGCTCCTCTCTGGACGATGGTCACACTACGCGTTCGCCGTGTGACAATAAGTGTCATGCCGTCCCCCCGACATGACGCTCTCAGACAGATGTTCGCCGACCGGCCTCAAGTGGCGGTGGAGATCCTGCGTGACCTGATGGGCGTCGACCTGCCCTCCACCTCGCTGGTCCGGCAGGAGGACCGCCTGTTCAACACCCGGCCTTCCGACGACATCGAGCCGGACCTCGGCATCGTGCTCGGCCCGCCGCAGAGCCCCGCGCACGCCATCATCGTGGAGATCCAGCAGGACAAGTCCAAAGACCCCCGGCAACTGGCCCGTTACGCCGCCGCGCAGTGGCTGATGCTGCGCTGCGACGTGACAGTCCTGGTCGTCTGTCCGGACCGGGGAGCCGCCGCCTACTACTCCCAGCCGATCGACACCGGGCTTACCGGCTACCGCCTCCAGGCGTACGTGCTGGGCCCCGACGACGTACCGGCGATCACCGACCCGCAAGAGGCCGCCGCCCACCTCGAACTCGCGGTCATGTCCGTCATGATCCACGGGCGTGAGCGGAAGGTCATCGAGGCGTTCGCGGCGGCGCTGGCGGAAACCGTCGGCGATCACGCTCCGAAGTACAGTGAATACGCGTGCAGCATGTCCGCACCCGAGGTCAAACTCATCTTGGAGGAGATCATGGCGTCCACCGACTGGCCGGGCCACACCCGCTTCGCCCACCAACACTTCGGCAGGGGCCACGCAGTGGGCCACGCAGAGGGCAGTCACGAGACCGCACGGAGAATCGTGCTGTATCTGCTGGACGCGCGTGGCATCGATGTCCCCGAGGACGTTCGCGCGCGCGTCGACGCCTGTACCGACGTCGACCTGCTCATGCACTGGACCGTTCGCGCGAGCAGTGTTCAGTCCGCCCGCGACCTGTTCGACGATTCGGACGGCTGACGCACTTGGCGCCGGGTACTCAGGTGCACCCGGTCCAGGTTCTGATCGTCCTGTCTGCTGGTTCAGCAGCAGATCTTGACTGTGCTCGGGATGACGGGGTGCCGAGGCGTGGCGACGTGCCGGACAGCCGGAGGCCGGTTGAGGGCACATGATCAGTCCCGGTGCGACCCCGTTCACGGCAATCGGCGTTCGAGAGGAGACCATGACGTCCATCAACTGGCCGGTGTACCGGCCTTCCGTTCGCGAGGCGTACAAGCAGCGCCGCACGGTGGCTGACTGGGCGCCCGAATGGATGCTCGGCTTGCTGGCCTTCATGGCGGGCTACAAGGAGGGCTACGGAGAGAACTACAAGGAGGAATACGATGATCACGCTCGGCTGGCCGGCATGAAATGTGTGCTCAAGTGCCTGCTGACCGAGCGTGGGATCGAGGTGCCTGACGACGTCCGTGAGCGGATCGATGCCTGCACCGAGGTCGACCACCTCGTGGCCTGGACCGTCCGCGCGAACGCCGGACGATCTCTCCAGCAGGTCTTCTCCTGACGACCGGGATCACGGCCGGGCGACGGGCGGCGGCGTGATCCTGTAGAGCCCGTCGCGGGAACCGGAGCCGGAGGCCGGGACGGCCAGGACGAGGGCGGTCGCCGGGAACAGCGGGGACGGCAGCTCGTCGTACGGGAACCACTGCCATGAACGGAAGACGTGCGGCTCGGTCACCGCCGGAGCGTCGGCGCCCCGGAGCATGGCGACCGCCGCCGTCACCCGTACGGCTCCCTCCGGGTGGTCCAGGGCCCCGCCGGTGACGACCGGCGGCCCGGCGTCGCGGATGCCGGTCTCCTCGGCCAGTTCGCGGACGGCCGCCGCCTCGAAGGTCTCGCCGGGCTCCACCGCCCCGCCGGGCAGGCACCACGACAGGGGCTCGCCCGCCTTCACCCGCTCGCCGAGCAGCACGCGCCCGTCCGGGTCCGTGAGCAGCACGCCGACGCCTACGATGCGATTCACCGTCAAAACCGACTCCTCTCGCCAAGAGCTGTAATGCTGCCAAAAATCCGGACATGGGGTGAGTGTTGTTGATGCTCACGTAAGGAGACCGGATGGGAGCCGATCCCGAGAGCCGGTTCGAGGAGATCTATGCATTCTCCTACAGACCCCTGCTCGGCTACGCGCTGCGCCGCTGCCCCGACCCCGACGACGCGGCCGACGTGGTGGCCGAGACGTTCATGATCGCGTGGCGGCGCATCGAGGAGGTGCCGAGCGGAGAGGAGGCCCGGCTCTGGCTGTACGGCGTGGCCAGGAAGGTGCTGGCCAACCACCGGCGCGGTGAACGCCGCCACGAGCGGCGCACCGAGGCGTTACGGGCGGAACTGGCCGCCGCGCCCGTGGTCGCCGGGCCGTCCGTCGAGGACCTGTCGCCGCTGGCCCGGGCGTTCAGGACGCTCTCCGACGACGACCGGGAGCTGCTCGCCCTGGTCGCCTGGGAGAAGCTGGACACGGGCCAGATCGCCACCGCCCTCGGCATCACCCGCAACGCCGTACGGGTCCGCCTGTACCGGGCCCGCCGGCGCTTCGCCCGCCGCCTGACCGAGGCCGGGGTCGAGCGCACACAGGCCGTCGCCCTCGAAGGGAGCCCGTTGTGAACGTCCCAGATCCCGCGAGCGGGCGCGACAAGGAGTCTGTTGTGAACGTCGCCGATCCCGCGCGCAGGCGCGGCAAGGAGCTCGTTGTGAACATCGCCGATCTCGCCCGGGTGCGCGACGAGGAGCTGGCGGGCGTGCCCGCCGGGCAGGCGTCCGGCGCGGGGGCGCGGGCGCTCATGAAGTCGATCACGTCCGAGCCGATCACCGCCGAGGGGCGCGAGCCCGTCATGCGCCCGCGCCGCAGGGCGCCGCGCAAGATGTTCCTGCTGGGGGCGGTGGCGGCCGGGCTGGCCGCCGTGCTCGCCGTCACGCTGCCGATCTTCGGCCCGGTCACCGAGTACGCCAACGCCGCCGTCACCGTCAAGACCGGCGACGACTACATCGACGTCGTCATCACCGACCCCGAGGCGGAGGCGGCGGCCTACACCGAGGCGTTCAGGGCCGTCGGCCTGGACGCCACGGTGAAGAAGATCCCGGTCGCGCCCGAGTACGCGGGCATGCTGTTCGGCCCCGCCACCCCAGGGAACTTCCCGCCGGGGACCGGCGTGACCGTTCGCGGCGTCGAGAATTGCACGTCGGTGTGGTGCGGCACGATCTCCATGCCGACCGGGTACAAGGGCAGGGTCGTCATCGGGATCGGCCGCCCGGCCGAGCCCGGCGAGCGGTATGCCGCGATGGCGCCGAGCACGGTGGGTGTGGCCGCCGACGGCGTGGCCGGCGTCAAGCTCGTGGGCAAGCCCGTCTCGCACGCCAGGGCCGAGCTGTCGCGCCGCGGCCTCAAGATCGAGTACGTGGTGATGTGGCAGAACCCCGACGGCAGCGGCAGTGGTTACGACGTGGCCGCGGAGCACGTCAAGGACGACTGGATCGTCGACAGCGTGATGAAGGTCGCCTCGGACACGGTCAGGGTGGACGCCGTGGCCTCCGCCGACGTCCCCAAGGACTCCCTTCCGCGGGCCGACCGGCCACAGGACGGCTGGACCGGTCCCTGAGTCCGTGAGCCCCGGCACCGGCCCCGCGGGCGCCTATGCGCCTTCGGGGGGTGCCGGGGTTCCCCGGTCAGCCCGGGCCGAGGATTCCGTGGCGGCCCAGGTGAAAATGCCCTTCGCCATCAATGACTGTTCACCGGCCGCCCGGGCGGCGAAAACCTGGGCCCTTACCCGGTGTACTCCCGAGTCGTCAGGAGCGGCCAGCGCGGCCATTTCCGCGAGATGTCCGGCGAGCCGCTCGTCGCCTTCGGAAAGGGCTTTGAGCGCCGCGTCGGCGAGCGCGTGCGGACCGCCCGCGAGTTCCGCCACGGATTTGGCCAGCACCGCCTCGGGGGCCGGTTTGAGATTGGCCGGATTGCCGTCGTACCAGCCGCCGTAAAGGCGCCAGAGATTGCGTACGACGAATTCCGGCTCGTCATAGCGGGCCCGCAGATAGGGCCGGTCGGAATGGCGCTCGGAAGGTTTCACCGAATGCACGATCTCGTCGAGCCGGGCGCCCGCGTTGAGCAGGTCGAGCGTCTGCGTGATGATCGACTCCAGCCATTCGGCCGTCTCCAGCAGCGCCTGCCGCACGCGGTCGGCGCCGAAGACGGGCGCGCCGTGGCTGGGCAGCATGATCTCGGCGTCGAGGGCCGCCATCCGGCGCAGCGCGTGCACCCACTCACGCGGGTAACGCTGCACCTTCTGTGGGTTGCCGCAGTTGGGCGTCACCCAGATGAACAGGTCGCCGGGCAGCAGCAGCCGGTGCTCGCGCACGTAGCCGACGGTGGCGTCGTCGGTCTCGCCCTTGGCGTGCAGCAGGTCGAAGGTCAGCCCGCCGCGCCGTACGGTCAGCGCGTCGGTGTAGGTGACGTCGGGCCGCCGGTAGTCGGCGGGCCAGCGCAGGCGGGTGTTCTGGAACTGCCGCTGGTTGATCACCGTGTTGTAACCATTTGTCAGCAGGTAGCGGTCGAACCGATCGATCACCGCCTGATGGGCGTAAACCGTGGCCCGAGGGCCCGACTCCTCGAACGGTCCCGTGCCGAAGACGTGGTCGATGTGCCCGTGTGAGTAGAACGCGGTGGTCAGCGGCGCCCGGGACCAGCGGCGGACGTCCTCGTGCAGGCGTCCGGCGGCCCACGGCCCGCCGGTGTCGAAGAGCAGCAGCTCGCCCTCGGTCTCGAAGGCGATCGCGTTGCCGAACCCGGCCCACCAGCCCACGCCTTCCGTCACGGTCTGAACGCCCTTGCCCTCCATGCCGGTGTCCACGATGCTGTCGTCAGACTCGCCGCGCCACACCCGGTCCGCGTACTCGATAATCATGTGACCCACCCTGCTTCTAGAACGTCGTTCTAGGCAAGGGATCACGGCAAGGTCACGTCTCGATTGCGCCCCCTTGACGCGTGTCGGCGGGCGTTCGTACGTTCGGGCAAACGTTTAGGAAACTTTCCTAACTGAATCCTCTTCGGGAGCCCCCATGACCCACCCGGGCGAGATCACTCGGCGTCAGCTGCTCCGCCGCATCGGCCTGACCGCGCTCGTGGCCGGGCCCGGCGCGAGCCTGCTGAGCGCCTGCGCGACCAGCGGCGGTGGCGGCGACCAGCCCTCGGCGGCGCCCGCCACGTCGATCGCGGCGTCGGCGGACCCCAAGAACCCCTTCGGCGTCGACGTCAAGAAGCCGCTCGAAGTGGTCATCTTCAGCGGCGGCTACGGCGACTCCTACGCCAAGGACCTGCACGAAGAGCTGTACAAGAAGGCCCACGCCGGCGTCACGGTCAAGCACACCGCCACCCAGCAGATCGGCACCCAGCTCCGGCCGCGCATCGTCGGCAACGACATGCCCGACGTGATCAACAACTCCGGCCCCGAGGCGCTCGACCTGGCCGCGCTGGCCGCCGAGGGCCACCTGGCCGACCTGACCCCGCTCTACGACGCGCCCTCCTTCGACGACCCGTCCAAGAAGGTCCGCGACACGATCACGCCCCTCGTGCTGCAGAACGGCAAGCTCGACGGCAAGGACCTGGTGCTCAACTACACCGTCTCCCACCGGGCGCTGTGGTACAACGCCAAGCTGTTCGCCGCCAAGGGCTGGAGCGTGCCGAAGACCTGGGCCGAGTTCACCGCGCTCGGCGAGACGGCCAAGAAGGAAGGCGTCGTGCTCTTCGCCTATCCCGGCAAGAAGGGCCCGTACTACCAGCTCTGGAACGTCCTCTACACGGCCGCCAAGATCGGCGGCAACCAGGTCATCATCGACATCGACAACCTCGTGGACAACGCCTGGAAGAGCGAGGCGGTCAAGCAGGCGGTCACCGCCTGGCTGGACGTCCAGCAGAAGTACGGCGACAAGGCGTACCTGGGCCTCGACCACACCCAGACCCAGGTCAAGCAGCTGCAGAACAAGGTGCTGTTCTACCCGTGCGGCTCCTGGCTGGAGAACGAGATGACCAAGGACATCCCGCTCGACTTCGAGTACGCCCTGGCCCCCATCCCCGACGTCACCGCCTCCGACAAGATGCCGTACGGCGCGATCCAGGTCGGCGTGGGCGAGAACTTCGTCGTCGCGGCGAAGGGCAAGAACCCGCAGGGCGGCCTGGAGTACCTGCGGATCATGTTGTCGAAGGAGGGCGCGGCGGGCTTCACCAAGAAGACCAACAACCTCACGGTGGTGACCGGCGCCGCCGACAGCTCCGAGTTCCCGCCCGGCCTGGTCAGCGCCGCCAAGGCGCAGGAGGCGGCCGGCGAGAACATCATCACCGACGCCCGGTTCGAGGGCTGGTACAAGGAGCTGTTCGACTACGGCTGGGAGCAGACCAACGTCCTGATGTCCGGCCGCATCACCCCCGACGAGTTCTGCGAGCGCATGCAGAAGAAGGCCGACGACGTCAAGAAGGACGACTCCGTCACCAAGCAGACGCGGAGCGCCTGAGCACATGGAGCGGTTGCGCAAGTACGGATTCGTCATCGGGTTCCTGGCCGTCCCGGTCACGCTTTACACGGTCTTCGTGATCAGCCCATATGTGCAGGCTTTCCAGCTCTCGCTGACGAGCTGGAACGGCGTCAGCTCGGTCGTCCGATACGTGGGGCTGGACAATTTCGGCCGGTTGTTCGAGGACGACAATTTCTGGCAGGCCCTGCGCAATCACGGAATTCTCCTGCTGGTGCTGCCGCTCCTGACCATCGTCATCGCCTTGTTCCTGTCGTTCCTGCTGAATCTCGGCGGCGGCACCCGCGGCGCGGGAATGCGCGGGGTGTGGGGGTCGAATTTCTACCGGGTGGTGTTCTTCTTCCCCCAGGTTCTCGCCGTGGCCGTGGTCGGCGTGCTGTTCCAGGCCATCTACCGTCCCGACGAGGACGGTGTGATCAACGGCACGCTGGCCAGGCTCGGGCTGTCCGAGCCGATCGGCTGGCTCACCGAGCCGGGCCTCGCGCTCTGGTCGATCATCGCGGTGATGGTCTGGCAGGCGGTCGGCTTCTACGTGGTGCTGTTCTCCGCGGGCATGGCCGCCATCCCCAAGGACTACTTCGAGGCCGCCTCGATCGACGGGGCCGGCCGGGTGCGGCTGTTCTTCTCCATCACGCTGCCGCTGCTGCGCGACACCCTCCAGGTCGGCTGGATCTACCTGGGGATCGCCGCCTTCGACGGCTTCGCGCTGATCCAGGTGCTGGCGGGCGACCGGGGCGAGCCCGACGGGGCCACCACCATCCTGCCCATCACCATCTACAAGACCGCCTTCGACTACCACAAGATCGGCTACGCCTCGGCGATGGGCGTGGTGCTGTTCTTCCTGACCGTGACGTTCGCCGTGCTGACGCTCCGCACGACCAGGCGTGAAAGGGTTGAGCTCTGATGGCTTCGCGTGGAGCGGGCAGGCCGCGGCCCGGCGTGCTGAGCGGGCTCTCCCATGTCGCCCTGGCCGTCTGGGCCCTGCTGATCATCCTGCCGCTGTTGTGGACGTTCCTGGCCTCGTTCAAGAGCAACACCGAGATCTTCGGCGACCCGCTCCAGCTCCCCGGGGCGCTGCGGCTGGACGCCTGGGGCCGGGCCTGGGACAAGGCGCACGTCGGGCAGTACATGCTCAACACGGTCATCGTCGTGTTCTTCGGCACGGCGGGCACGATGCTGTTCGGCTCGATGGCGGCGTACGTGCTGGCCCGCTACAAGTTCGTCGGCGGCAAGCTGATCTACTACTACTTCGTCGCCGGGCTCGCCTTCCCCATCTTCCTGGCGCTCGGGCCGCTGTTCTTCGTCGTCAAGCAGTTCGGGCTGCTCGACTCGCACATCGGCCTGATCATCGTCTACATCGCGTACTCGCTGCCCTTCACGATCTTCTTCCTGGCCGCGTTCTTCCGCACCCTGCCCGAGGCGGTCGCCGAGGCGGCGCTGATCGACGGCGCCTCGCACACCAGGACGTTCTTCCAGATCATGGTGCCGATGGCCAAGCCCGGCCTGGTCAGCATCACGATCTTCAACGTGCTGGGGCAGTGGAACCAGTACCTGCTGCCCCTGGCGCTCATGGGCGGCGCGCCGGACAAGTGGCCGCTCACGCTCGGCATCGCCCGGATCTCCACCAGGGCCGGCTACGAGGCGGACTGGCCGGGCCTGTTCGCCGCGCTCAGTATGACGATCCTGCCGGTGATGGTGGTCTACATCATCTTTCAGCGGCAGATCCAGTCCGGGCTCAGCTCGGGGGCGCTGAAGTGAGTTTCGCCGAACACGGCGTGTAGCCGTACGGCTACTCGTTAGAGTGAGGGGCCTTCCGCCAGCACACCCGGAGGGTCCCTCATGCGCGTGCCCGCACTCCTGCTCGTCCTGTTCACGGCCGCCGCCTGCGCCGGGCCGCCGGCGCCGCTCCAGGAGGTCACCAAGCCGAGCCCGCCGGGCGTGCCCGAGCTGAGCGGCGGCGGTGAGTTCACCTCCGGCGACACCGCGGCGATCGCCTACGACCGCCGCCTGGCCCCCGAGGGCGCGCAGGCCAGCCTCACGGCCGAGTCCACCGGCGGCGAGACCCGCACCTCGCTGGTCGTGGAGGGCTTCCTACCCCGCCACCACTACGGCGCCCACCTGCACACCGCGCCCTGCGGCGCCGACCCCGACGCCGCGGGCGGCCACTACCAGCACAACCCCGGCCACGCCGACCCGGCCAGCGAGATCTGGCTCGACGTCACCACCGACGGGTCGGGCGCGGGCCGTTCGACGGCCCGCCATCCCTGGAGCCTCGACCCCGCCGCCCTGCCGAAGTCGCTGGTCATCCACGCCAAGGCCACGAAGAAGAGCGGCGCCCACGCGGGCGAGGCGGGCCCTCGGGTGGCCTGCCTGACGCTGCACTAGCCGAAAGGCGTGCATAATTACACAATTACATATTGTGGAGGTCCCGCGTTGACTAGCCGCCAGTGGCAGCCGCCCCGTTTACGGTTGTTCGAGCAGGTGCACCGCCGGGCCACCTGGCTGGAGCTACTCTACGACCTCGTCTTCGTCGTCGCGGTCGCCGAGCTGGCCGACGTGCTCGCCGGCGGGGCCGACGCCGGTCGCGTCCTCACCTTCGTCGGCCTGTTCGTGCCGGTCTGGTGGTCCTGGGCGGGTTACGTCTTCTACGCCAACCGGTTCGACACCGACGACGTCAGCCACCGCCTGCTCGCGCTGCCGCAGATCCTCGCGGTGGCCACGATGGCGGCCAGCGTCAGCGACATCGAGCAACGTTCGGCCCTGTTCGCGATCTCCTACGCCGCGGCCCGGATCCTGCTGGTCGTCGCCTACCTCAGAGCCGGCCGGCACGTCCCCGAGGCCAGGCCGCTCACCGTGCGGTACGCGGCCGGGTTCAGCGTCGCCGCGGTCATCTGGCTGGCCTCCCTCGCCGTCGATCCGCCGCAGCGGTACGCCTTGTGGGCAGTGGCGCTGGTGATCGACCTGGCCACCCCGCTGCTCAGTCGCGGCCACCAGAGCCGGCTCCCGCCGCAGAGCGAGCACCTGCCGGAGCGGTTCGGGCTGTTCGTCGTGATCGTGCTCGGCGAGGTGGTCGCCGCCGTGGTCACCGGGCTCAAGGGGCACGAGGTCACCCCGTCCGTGCTGCTGGTCGCGCTGGCCGGGGTGGCCATCGCGATGGCCTTCTGGTGGTTGTACTTCGACCACGTCGACGAGTCCGTCGTGCTGCGCACCAAGCTGGCCGGGCAGGTGTGGGTGTACTCGCACCTGCCGCTGTCGATGGGCCTGGTGGCCTTCGGCATCGGGATCGAGCACGCGATCATGCACCCGTCGGGGGCGAGCTGGGCCGTCGGGGTGCCGGCCGCCGTGGTCTTCGCCGTGCTCGGCCTTCAGCACCTGTGCTCGGCCGACCGCCGGGCGGGTGCCGTCCGGCTGGCCGCCGCCGTGCTCGCCCTCGCCTCCTCGGCGCTGCCCGTCGCGGCGGCGCTCCCGCTCCTGCTGTTGTACGGCGCCGCACAGGTGGGCTACGACCTGCTGCGCCCCTCCCCGGAAGGCACACCGTGACCCATGAAGTGACCCAGGACGTGTTCGACCGCCAGCTCGCCGCCATCGCCGACGGCGACCTGGCGGCGCTGCTCGCCCAGTACCACGACGAGGCGGTGGTCGTCCGGTTCGACCGGGCGGCCAGGGGCGCCGCGGAGATCCGCGAGCTGTTCACCGGCTACCTGGCGGCCGGGCCGCGGGTGGAGGAGATCACGTCGCTGCGCGTCGAGGACGACGTGATCTTCTACAACGCGGTCATGACCGTGGGCGGGAACCGGGTCACCACGTTCGGGACGCTGGTCGTCAGGGACGGCAGGATCTGGCGCCAGACCGCCGCCGCCCTGCCGCTCACCTGATCGCCGCCGCCATCGGCTGCCAGGGCGCGGCGTCGAAGATCAGCATGATGGTCCGGATCCGCCCGTCGGGGCCGAGTTTGAAGTGCTCGGCCGTGCGCTGCGTGCCGGCCGGTGTGGCGGTGTGCAGGTCGTAGACGAGGGTCGCCTCCGACTCGCCGTACAGCTCGCTGATCAGGTCGACGCCGGTCACCACGCTCACCAGGGCCTCGATGCCGGCCAGGTGACCGGCGGGGTCGGAGGAGGAGACGAACGGGCTCCTGAAGGAGAAGTCCTCGCCGATCAACGCCGCCGCGGCCGGCACGTCGCCGCGGAGCCTGGCCTCGTGGTAGGCCCTGACCACCTCGCGGGTGCCCGTCATCGCCCCTCCAGGTGTGCCGCGAGCCGCTGCTCGTTGTCGGCCAGCCGCAGGCACAGGTGCCGCAGCATGGTCAGGTCCGCGGCCGAGAAGCCCCGGAACATCGCCCGCATCGCCATCTGCGACGGCGTGCGGAACGCCTCGATCCACGCCCGGCCCTCGTCGGTGATCACGGCCAGCACCGAGCGCCGGTCGCGGCTGTCCTGGACCCGCCGCGCCAGGCCGTCACGCTCCAGGGTGTCCACCAGGCCGGTCACGTTGCGCGAGCTGACCCCGGCGGCCTGGGCCAGGTCGCCGATGCTGATGCCGGCGCCGGCGCCCGCCGCGCCGAGGCGCAGCAGGACGTCCATCGCGCCCGAGCTGAGCCCGCGGCCCTCGCTGCCGTGCGCGCGCATGCGCTCGACCGCCTGGTACGCCGTCCGCACGGCGGCGGCCGCCTCGAAGGCCGCGGTGTCGCCGCCGCCGGCGAACTCGCTCATGGCCGCCCTGGCCCGCGGGTCGAAGAGGGAGCCGTCCGGCTCCTGGTCAAATTTATGTACGTCCTTCACAATGAATGTCTACCAGAAAAAGCGAAGGCCCGTGCGGAACGCACGGGCCTTCGCGGCAGGACGGTCAGGAGTGGGCGTGCTCGGCCGGGATCGTGCCGAGGCGGCCCGCCTGGAAGTCCTCGAACGCCTGGACCAGCTCGGCGCGGGTGTTCATGACGAACGGTCCGTGGTGGGCCACCGGCTCACCGATCGGCTCGCCGCCCAGCACGATCACGTCGAGGGTGTCCTTGGCCTCGATCGTGATGGTCTCGCCCAGGGTGGTCAGGCCCGGCCGGTTGCCGAAGCCGTCGAAGACCGCGAGCTGCCCGCTGTTCAGCGGACGCCGCTCGGCGCCGACCGTGCCGCGGCCGGAGAGGGCGTACACCAGGGCGTTGTAGTCCTTGCGCCAGGGCAGGGTCAGTCGCGCGCCCGGGGTGACAGTGGCGTGCAGCAGCGTGATCGGCGTCTGCGTGCTGCCCGGACCGGTGTTCCCGGCCAGCTCGCCGGCGATCAGCCGGACCAGCGCGCCGCCGTCGTGGCTGCTCAGCAGCGCGACGCTGGACCGCCCGATGTCCTGGTACTTCGGCGCGATCATCTTCTTGGCGCCCGGCAGGTTGACCCAGAGCTGGATGCCGTGGAACAGCCCGCCCTTCTGCACGAGCCACTCCGGCGGCGCCTCCTTGTGCAGGATGCCGGAGGCGGCCGTCATCCACTGGGTGTCGCCGTTGCTGATCGTGCCGCCGCCGCCGTTGGAGTCGAGGTGCTCCATGACGCCGTCGATCATGTACGTGACGGTCTCGAAGCCGCGGTGCGGATGCCAGGGCGTGCCCTTGGGCTCGCCGGCGGCGTAGTCGATCTCGCCCATCTGGTCCATCATCACGAACGGGTCGAGGTATTCGAGCTTGATCGCCGCCAGGGCGCGGCGCACGGGGAAGCCCTCGCCCTCGAACCCGCTGGGCGCGGTCTCGACGGCGAGCACCTTCCGCTCGGGAACCCCCGCCACGGGCGCGGGCACGCGGGGGAGGGTGAGCGGGTTCTCAACGGTTACGGCGGGCATGTCGCGCTCCTTCCAGCGGGATCTGCCCCATGCAACCAAGTTGAGATTTCAACTATTCCGTCGCGTCACGGGATGCGGGACATCATCCGCTCCATGCCGTTGATCCAATTGTCGCGCAGCGCCTGGACGGCCTTGGCCGGCTCGTCGGCCAGCAGGAACTCGGCGATGCGGCGGTGCTCGGCGGCCTCGCGCTCCAGGGGCGCGTCGTCGCCGGCGATCAGGTGCGCGTAGCGGCGCATGCCGGCCTTGACGCTGGTGATGAGGTCGAGCAGGCGCTCGTTGCGGCAGCCGCTCAGCAGCAGGTCGTGCCACTCGTCGTCGTGGCGCTCGATGACCTGCTGCTCGGCCACGTTGTCGGGGAAGTCCTGGGCCAGCTTGAGCAGGTCGGGGGCGATCGAGCGCAGGTGGGCCGGGTCGGAGCAGTCGAGGGCCAGCGACTCCAGGGCGGCCACGATCTCGCACAGCTCGCGGAACTCGCGCCGGCTCACCGGGGCGAACCGGAAACCGCGCCCCTGGTTGCTCTCCAGCACGCCTTCGCCCGCCAGCGTGATCAGCGCCTCGCGCAGGGGAGTGCGGCTGACGCCCAGGTCGGCGGCGAGGGAGGCCTCGTTGATGTCGGTGCCGGCGGCGAAGTCGCCCCGGTCGAGCCGGCTCAGCAGCTCTTCCCTGATCTGCTCACGCAACGGTCGCCGCTCGATCGGCATGGGGGACTCCCTCTCGTTCAGGACAACCGAATCTTAACCCTTGACGTGATGCAAAATACTGCACTATGAATTCGGCATACAAAATATTACATTGCATGATCGAGGAGTTCGAGTGGGGCTGACCCGGATACCGGGGCTGCTGTTCGGCGGAGACTACAACCCCGAGCAGTGGCCGGAGGAGGTGTGGGCCGAGGACGCGCGGCTCATGGCCGAGGCCGGGGTCAACATGGCGACCGTCGCGGTGTTCTCCTGGTCGCGCCTGGAGCCCGAGCGCGGGGTCTACGACTTCGGGTGGCTCGACCGGGTCATCGACCTGCTGCACGAGCACGGCATCGCCGCCGACCTGGCCACCGCGACCGCGACGCCGCCGCCCTGGCTGGTGCGCGAGCACCCCGAGATGCTGCCGGTCAACGCCGACGGCGTGCGGCTGGAGTTCGGCTCCCGGCAGGGCTACTGCCCGAGCTCGCCGGTCTACCGCGAGCACGCCGTACGGATGGCCACCGCGATGGCCGAGCGCTACGGCGACCACCCGGCGCTGGCCATGTGGCACATCGGCAACGAGTACGCCGACCACACGCTGGAGTGCTTCTGCCCCGAGTCCGCCGCCCACTTCCGCCGCTGGCTGGAAGAGCGGTACGCGACCGTCGGCGGCCTCAACGCCGCCTGGGGCACCTCCTGCTGGGGTCAGCACTACACGTCCTTCGGCCAGGTCGAGCCGCCCAGGACGGCCCCGGGCCCGGTCAACCCCGCCCAGGTGCTCGACTGGCGGCGCTTCTGCAGCGACGCCCTCCTGGAGCTGTTCCTGGCCGAGAAGGCGGCGCTGCGCGCGATCACGCCGGACGTCCCGGTCACCACGAACTTCATGAGCATCCTGCACGGCCTCGACTACTGGAAGTGGGCCGCGGCCGAGGACCTGGTGAGCGACGACGCCTACCCCGACCCGGCCGACCCGACCTCGCACGTGCAGGTGGCGCTCAGCTACGACCTCATGCGCTCGCTGCGGCAGGGGCCCTGGCTGCTGCTGGAGTCCGCGCCGTCCGCGGTGTCCTGGCGCGAGGTGAACGTCCCCAAGCCGCCCGGCATGATGCGCCTGCACAGCCTCCAGGCGCTCGCCCACGGCTCCGACGGCGTGATGTTCTTCCAGTGGCGGCAGGCCAAGTACGGCCCCGAGAAGTTCCACTCGGCGATGCTGCCGCACGGCGGGACGCGTACCCGCGGCTGGCGGGACACCCTGGCGCTCGGCGCCGACCTGCGGCGGTTGTCGGAGGTCGCGGGCAGTGACACCCGCGCCCAGGTCGCACTGGTGCTCGACTGGCCGAGCTGGTGGGCCCTGGAGGCCCCCGAGTCCATGCCGTCCAACCGGCTCAGGCTCAAGGAGCTGCTGCTCGCCTGGTACGCCCCGCTGCACGCCAGGGGCATCGCGGTCGACCTGGTGCCGCCCGGCCGAGACCTGTCGCCGTACGAGCTGGTCATCGCCCCGAACCTGTACATGTGCACCGCCGAGCAGGCCAAGGCGCTGGAGGCGTACCAGGGCAGGCTCGTCGTGGGCCCGTTCAGCGGCGTCGTGGACGAGAGCGACCAGGTGCACGAGGGCGGCGCGCCCGGCCCGCTGGCCGGCCTGCTCGGCATCGCCGTGGAGGAGTTCTGGCCGCTCGCCGACGGGGACGTCCAGCGCACCGGCCTGGGCGAGGCCCGCACCTGGGCCGAGTGGATCAGGCTGGAGGGCGCCGAGCCCGTCGCCCTGTTCGAGGGCGGCGACCTGGACGGACTGCCCGCCGTCACCCGCAAGGGCACGGCCACCTACGTCGGCTGCCTGCTCGACGACGTGACGCCGGTGCTGGAGCCGCTGCTGGACGGCATCGACCGCATCGACGTGCCGCAGGGCGTGGAGGCCGTCAGGAGGGGCGGCCACCTGTTCCTCCTCAACCACACCACCGCCCCGCAGCCGGTCACGCTCCCGCACCCGGGGACGGACCTGCTCACCGGGGCCGAACTGCGGGGCGGCATCGAGCTGGCCCCGCGCGACGCCGTCGTGCTCAGGATCGAAGGAGACAAGTGACGCACCCGTACATACCCAACGCCGAGCCGGGCGTACGAGCCGAGATGCTCGCGGCGGTCGGCGCGTCGAGCGTCGACGAGTTCTACGCCGACATCCCCGCGGAGCTGCGGCTCGACCGGCCCCTCGACCTGCCGGCGCCGTTCACCGCCGAGCGCGACCTGGTGCGCCACATGAAGGGGCTGTTCGCCCGGAACACCGACACCGAGGAGGCGCTCAGCTTCCTCGGCCACGGCTGCTACCCGCACCACGTGCCCGCCGTCTGCGACGAGGTCAACTCCAGGAGCGAGTTCCTGACCGCGTACGCGGGCGAGCCGTACGAGGACCACGGCCGCTTCCAGGCCCTGTTCGAGTACGTCAGCATGATGGGCGAGCTGCTGGAGATGGACGTCGTCAACGTCCCCACCTACGACGGCTTCCAGGCCTCGGGCACCGCGCTGCGCATGGCCTGCCGCTACACCAAGCGGTCGAAGGTGCTGGTCACCGGGGCGATCGCCGCCGACAAGCTGAGCAAGCTGCGTGACTTCCTGGCCCCCGACATCACCATCGAGCTCGCCCCGGTGGCCGAGGACGGGCAGATCGGCGAGGTCGCGCTGGACGACTCCTACGCCGCCCTGTACCTGGAGACCCCGAACGTCTACGGCGTCGTCGAGACCCGTGGCCGGGAGCTGGCCGACCACGCGCACGCCGCCGGCGCGCTGCTGGTCGTCAGCGCCGACCCCATCTCCCTGGGCGTGCTGGCCCCGCCCGCCTCCTACGGCGCCGACATCGTCTGCGGCGACATCCAGTCGCTCGGCATCCACCAGAACTACGGCGGCGGCCACGCCGGCTACATCGCCACCCAGGACCACGAGCCGCTGGTCGCCGAGTTCCCCTCGCGCCTGTTCGGCATCGCGCCGACGAAGGTCCCCGGCGAGTACGGCTTCGGCGACGTCTTCTACGACCGCACCTCCTTCGCCCTGCGCGAAGAGGGCAAGGAATGGGTGGGCACGGCCGCGGCCCTGTGGGGCATCACGGCCGGGGTCTACCTCGCGCTCATGGGCCCGCAGGGCATGAAGGAGCTCGGCGAGACCGTCCTGGCCCGCACCCGGTACGCGATGGACGCCCTGGGCCGGTCGGTCACCGTCCGGCACGCGGGCTCGGTGCACTTCCGCGAGTTCGCGATCGAGGTGGCCGACTCCGCGGCGCTGCTCGCCGCGCTGCGAGAGCGCGGCATCTACGGCGGCGTCCCGCTGGACGAGCGCACGGTGCTGGTCTGCGTGACCGAACGCCACACCATCGACGACATCGACCGGCTCGCGGCAGCCGTACAGGAGGTTGTGCAGGCATGAGCGGGCACGGAGCCGAGTCCTTCGCGGAACTGCCGGTGGCGCCCAAGCCGCCGCTGCGCCGCTTCCACCAGGCACGCTGGGACGAGCCGATCATCTTCGAGCTGTCCAGCCCCGGCCGCCGCGGCATAGCCGTGCCCGAGCCGGGCGCGCCGAAGGTCGAGCTGCCCGAGGGCGTCGGCCGGGCCACCCCGCCGAAGCTGCCCGAGATGGCGCAGCCGCACGTGGTGCGGCACTACCTGCGGCTGTCGCAGGAGAACCTGGGCGTCGACCTCAACATCGACATCGGCCAGGGCACCTGCACGATGAAGTACAGCCCGAAGGTCAACGACCAGTTCGCCAACGCGATCGCCGAGCTGCACCCGTTGCAGCACGAGGACACCGTGCAGGGCGTGCTGGAGATCTACTGGCGGCTGGAGCGCATGCTGGCCGAGATCTCCGGCATGTCGCGGGTGTCGCTCCAGCCCGGCTCGGGCTCGGCGGCCATCTACGCCAACATCGCCATGATCAGGGCCTACCACGCCGCCCGCGGCGAGGGCCACCGGGACCAGGTCATCACCACGATGTTCTCGCACCCCTCGAACGCGGCCTGCGCCAAGGTCGCCGGGTACGAGGTCATCACCCTCATGCCGGACGCCAACGGCCTGCCCGACATCGAGGCCCTGCGCGCCGCCGTCGGCCCGCGCACGGCCGCCCTGATGATCACCAACCCCGAGGACACCGGCATCTACAACTCCCGGATCAAGGAGTTCGTGGACCTGGTGCACGAGGTCGGCGGCCTGGCCTGCTACGACCAGGCCAACGCCAACGGCATCCTCGGCATCACCAGGGCCCGCGACGCCGGGTTCGACCTGTGCCACTTCAACCTGCACAAGACGTTCTCCACGCCGCACGCCTGCGGCGGCCCGGCGGCCGGCGCCTGCGGCGTCTCGCCGGAGCTGGAGCCGTTCCTGCCCGGCCCGGTCGTCTCCTTCGACGGCGAGTCCTACGGGCTGGAGACGCCCGCGCGGAGCGTCGGCAAGATCCGGCCGTTCCTCGGCGTCACCCCGAACATCGTGCGCGCCTACGCCTGGATCATGACCCTGGGCGCGAAGGGGCTGCGCGAGGTGGCCGAGACATCGGCGCTGAACAACAACTACCTGATGCACAAGGTGCTGCAGATCCCCGGGGCCTCGGCGCCGTGGAACCAGCGCCGGATCGAGCAGGTCCGCTACTCCTGGCAGGAGCTGTCGGAGGAGACGGGGGTGCACTCGGAGGAGATCGGGGTGCGCGCCGCCGACTTCGGCGTCCACTACTGGACCAGCCACCACCCGTACCTGGTGCCGGAGCCGTTCACGCTGGAGCCGACGGAGTCGTACTCGCGGGAGGACCTGGACGAGTACGCGGCGATCCTGGAGCACGTCGCCTCGGAGGCGCGGCGGGATCCGGAGTTCGTCAAGGGCGCGCCGTACAACCAGACGATCCACAAGATCGACCCGACGCCGCTCGACGACCCCAAGCAGTGGGCGCCGACCTGGCGGGCGTACGTGCGCAAGCACCTGGCCGCGGGCGGCTGAGCCATGACGTCCGGAGGGAACGGCGTGATCGGGCTGGTCGTCAACCCGGTCGCCGGGCTGGGCGGGTCCGTGGGGCTCAAGGGCAGCGACGGCGCCGACGTGCAGCGCGCGGCCCTGGCCAAGGGCGCCGAGCCCAGGGCCGGGCGGCGGGCCGCGCAGGCCGTCGCCACGCTGCTCGCCCGCCGTCCCGGGGCCCGGCTGGTGACCGTGGCGGGGGCGATGGGCGAGGACAGCGCCCGCGCCGCCGCGGTCCCGTACGAGCTGGCGCCCTCCGGCGTCCAGGACGATGGCATGAGCACGGCAGCGACCACGGCCGCGGACACCCGGGCGGCCGTCGCCGCGCTCGCCGGCGTGGACCTGCTGCTGTTCGCCGGCGGCGACGGCACGGCGCGCGACGTGCTCGACGCCGTGCGGGAGCTGGGCGGCCAGGCGCCGCCCGTGCTCGGGATCCCGGCCGGGGTCAAGGTGTACTCGGGGTGCTTCGCGCTCAGCCCGGCCACCGCCGGGTTCGTGGCCGCCGACTTCCTGGCCCGGCCGGACAGCGTCGAGGCCGAGGTGGTCGACCTGGACGAGGAGCGCTACCGCCGCGGGCTCGTCAGCCCCCGGCTCTACGGTAGCCTGCGCGTCCCGGCAGGCCGCGCGGCCCTGTCGGGACGCAAGGCGGGCTCCTCGGACGCGGCTCCGGCCACGGTCGAGGGCATCGCCCGGGAGGTCGCGGCCCGGCTGCGGCCGGGGGCGCGCTACGTGCTCGGTCCCGGCGCCACCACGGCGGCCGTGGGCAGGGAGCTCGGGCTCGCCACCACGCTGCTCGGCGTGGACGTGATCGAGGCCCGCGCGGGCGGTGGCGCCGACCTGGTGGCCGCCGACGTGACCGAGGGGGAGCTGTTCGAGCTGGTACGCGGCCGGGAGACGGTCATCGTGCTGTCGGTGATCGGCGGGCAGGGCTTCGTGCTCGGCCGCGGCAACCAGCAGGTCTCGCCGCGGGTGCTCGACGAGGTGCTCGGTGACGGGTCCGGCGACCGGCTGGTCGTGCTGGCCACCCAGCAGAAGCTGGCCGGGCTCGGCGGACGGCCGCTGCTGGCCGACAGCGGGGACCAGGAACTGGACCGGAAGCTGGCCGGGCACGTACGGGTGATCACCGGATACCGCGAAAGCACGATTTATCGCATTTGTGCGGCAAGTGAGGAGTTCTACGGATGAACAGGCTCGATGGCAAGGTCGCGATCGTCACCGGCGGTGCCTCCGGCATCGGCCGGGCGACGGCGCTGCTCTTCGCCGAGGCGGGCGCCCAGGTCGTCGTCGCCGACATCGACGGCGCCGGGGCCGAGGCGACGGCCAAGGAGATCACGCGGACGGGGGCGGCCGCGGTGGCCGTCCAGGGGGACGTGTCCGCGGAGGAGGACTGCCGGCGCATCACCCGCACGGCCGTGGACACCTACGGCGGCCTGCACGTCCTGTTCAACAACGCGGGCATCATCCGCCGCACCACCGCGCTCGACCTCGACGCCGACGAGTGGGACCGCGTGATGGCGGTCAACGTGCGCTCGGTGTTCCTGATGTGCAAGCACGCCATCCCGCTCATGACCGAGGGCGGCTCGATCGTCAACACGGGCTCCGGCTGGGGCCTCAAGGGCGGCGGGAACGCGATCTCCTACTGCGCCTCCAAGGCAGCCGTCGTCAACATGACCAGGGCGCTGGCGATCGACCACGCCAAGGCCGGGATCCGGGTGAACTCCGTCAACCCCGGCGACACGAACACCCCGATGCTGCGGGACGAGGCCCGTCAGCTCAACGAGGACTGGGCCGCCTTCGAGGCCGACGCCGCCGACCGGCCGATGGGCCGCTCGGGCAGCCCCGAGGAGATCGCCCAGGCCGTCCTCTTCCTGGCGAGCGACGCCGCCAGTTACATCACCGGTTCCGCTCTCGTCGTCGACGGCGGCGGGCTCGCGTAGCCCCAACAGCACCACCCCCCGAAGGAGCCCATCATGAAGCGTGCGCTGGCCGTACTGGGTCTGCTCGCCACCGCCGCCACCGCCTGCAGCGGCGGTGGAGGGAACGTTCCAGGCGTGAGCGGGAACGCCGCCGCAGGGCAGGTCACCATCCGCTGGTCCACGTGGGGATCGGCGGAGGACGTCAAGCTCTACGAGTCCTTCACCAAGGACTTCGAGCAGCGTCACCCCAACATCAAGCTCAAGCTGGAGTCCGTCGCCAAGTACGAGGACTACCACCCCAAACTGCTCGCCCAGCTCACCAGCGGCACGGCTCCCGACGTGTTCTTCGTGGGCGACGACAACATCGGCAAGTTCGTCTCCGCCGGTGTCGTCTCGCCGCTCAACGACCAGCTCGCGGGCCCGGACTCCAAGAGCAAGCCCGAGGACTTCTTCGAGGGCGTGTACGGCGGCGCCAAGAAGGACGGCAAGATCTACGGCGTCCCGAACGACACCAACCCCGAGGTCCTCTGGTACGACAAGAAGGCCCTGAAGGCCGCCGGCATCACCGAGGACCCGGCCACCCTCAACGCGTCCAAGCAGTGGACCATGGCCAAGTACCTGGACATGAACGCCAAGCTCAAGGCCGCGGGCCTGGGCGGGTCCATCTACTGGAACTGGTACGGATCCACGTACTCGGTCGTCTCCGGCTTCGGCGGCAAGGTCTGGGACGGCGGCAAGTTCGTCGCCACCACCGACCCCAAGTCCCGCAAGGCGCTGGAGACCCTGGCCAAGGGCTACCAGGACAAGACGTTCCTGAGCGCGGACGTGCTGCCGGCCAGCAACGGCGCGAACACCCAGTTCATCAAGCACAAGGCGGGCTTCTTCGCCGGTGGCCGCTGGATGATCGACATCGTCAAGAAGGGCGGCGAGCTGGACAACTACGACATCGTCCCGTTCCCGTCCGAGACCGGCGAGCCGATGCCCGGCGCCGTGGCGGCCTCCTACCTGGCGCTCAACAAGGGCACCAAGCAGCCCAAGGAGGCCTTCACCTTCCTGACGGAGTTCGTCAGCAAGGAGGGCCAGCTCCTGCGGCTCAAGAACGGCGGCGCGGTCCCCTCGATCAAGGGCGCCGAGCAGGTCGTGCTGGACGGCAACTACCCCGCGCACGCCCAGACGTTCCTCGACGTGCGGGACACCGGCTTCGCGAACTACCCCGAAGAGGTCGCGGTGCCCGGCCTGACCGCCTCGATCAACGAGCACCTGATGAAGGTCTGGCAGGGCAAGCTCGGCTTCGAGCAGGGCATGACCGAGCTGCAGACCCTCGTCGACGGCAAGCTGGGCTAGCGGATGGCCGTGCTCGCCGGGCCGCGCGGCAAGACCGCCGCGCGGCCCGCCAAGAAGCTGCGCGACCGCGACGGCTGGTGGGCCGCGATCTTCCTCGCGCCGCAGGTCGGCGCGCTGGTGGTGTTCCTGGTGATCCCGCTCGGGTTCGCCGTGGTGCTGGCCTTCATGAACTGGGACGGGCTCGGCGAGAAGTCGTGGGCCGGGCTGTCCAACTTCGCCGCCCAGCTCACCGACCCGCTGTTCGGCCGCGCGGTGTGGAACACGGTCAAGCTGGCGCTGCTGACCGTGCCGTTCGGGCTCGCCCTGGCGGTGCTGATCGCGGTGGCCCTGAACAGCATCAAGGGCAGCAACGTCTACCGGGTCGTGTACTTCATGCCGGTCGTCACCAGCTCGGTGGCCGTCGCCCTGATGTGGCAGGTCATCCTGGCCGGCGACGAGAACGGCGTGCTGAACACCTCGCTCAGGAGCTGGTTCGGCGTCAGCGGCCCCGACTGGCTGCTCGACCCCGGCTGGGTCATCGTGGCGATCGCCGTGGTGACGATCTGGTCCTCGCTCGGCCTCAACGTGGTGATCTTCATGGCCGGGCTGCAGACCATCCCGCCGCAGGTCGTCGAGGCCGCCCGGATCGACGGCGCGAGCTCCTTCCGGATCTTCCGGTCGGTCACGCTGCCGCTGCTGTCGCCCACGATCTTCTTCTCCAGCGTGGTCGCGGTGATCAGCTCGTTCCAGGCGTTCGACCAGATCTACGTGCTGGTGGACCCGAAGGACAACGAGGGCGCGCGCACGATCGTGTATCACATCTTCGATCTCGGCTTCAAGAAGTTCGAGTTCGGGCCGAGCAGCGCGGCCGCCCTGATCCTGCTGGTGCTGACGCTGCTCGTGACGCTGGTCCAGTTCGCCGCGCAGAAGCGCTTCGTCCACTACGACTCGTGAGGCGGTACGCATGAGATCACGGCAGATCGGTCTGCACGCCGCGCTCACGGTCGGCGGGCTGCTGATGCTGTTCCCGTTCGTGTGGATGTTGTTCACCTCCGCCAAGGGCGTGCGGCAGATGATCAACGATCCGACCGCCTGGCTGCCCAACCCCTGGACCTGGCAGAACTATCCCGACGCGCTGTCGACCATGCCGTTCGGGCTGGCGTACTGGAACAGCTTCTACATCGCCGCGCTCAACGTGGTGCTCACCCTGCTCACCTCGGCCATGGCCGCCTACGCCTTCGCCCGGATCAGGTTCAGGGGCTCGGGCGTGCTGTTCGTGCTGTTCCTTGCCACGCAGATGGTGCCGGCGCAGGTGACGATCGTGCCGCTCTACCTGATGCTGGCCAAGTTCGGCTGGATCGACTCGCACCTGTCGCTGATCATCCCGACGATCGCGAACCCGTTCGCGGTGTTCCTGCTGCGTCAGTTCATCAGGGCGGTGCCGATCGAGCTGGAGGAGGCGGCCAGGATCGACGGCGCGGGCCGGTGGCGGTGCTTCTGGAGCATCGTCCTGCCCAACATCCGGCCGGGGCTCGGCGCGCTCGGCATCATCGTGTTCCTGGCGTCCTGGAACTCGTTCCTGTTCCCGCTGATCTTTCTGAACACGCCGGAGCTGGCCACCGTCCCGCTGCTGCTCAGCCAGTTCGCCCAGCAGCACGGCGCGACCGACTACGGGCAGATCCTGGCGGCCTCGGCGATCGCCGTGGTGCCGACGCTGATCGCGTTCCTGATCGGGCAGCGGAAGATCATCAACTCGATGGCCGCCTCCGGCCTGGGAGGAAAGTAAGTGCTGGACCTGCGCGAACGTCCCTTCACCGAGCGCGGCTCGCGGCTGCTCGTCATGGCGGCCGACGACGGCTCGCTGCGCGTCGCCGAGGCGCTCTACGAGACCCGGCTCGACGACACGACCGTCCGCGCCGGACTGCGGTTCTACGCCGGTTCCCGGGAGCTGCGCGTGCGCCGGGCCCTGCCCCACCGGGTGGAGTTCGACGGTGACGTGACCCTGGCCTTCGCCGACCCCGACACCCTCGTCGCGGTCGGCGAGGGCGCCAGGGCCGTCTGGGACGGCGGCGAGGCCGCCGTGGACGGCTGCCTCACCCTGGCCGGCGGGCGGACCGTCACCGACGGCGCGAAGGTGCTGGCCGAGGCCGCCGAACGCTGGGCCGCCTGGTTCGCCCGGATGCCCGCCGTCCCCGGCGAGCTGCGCGAACGCGCCGAGCAGGCCTGGTGGACGCTGGCCGTCAACCTGGTGCGCATCCAGGGCAGGGAATCCCTCATCCCCTCCAAGTACGGCTACGTCGGCCTGTGGAACTGGGACTCCTACTTCCACGCCATCGCCCTGCGGCACGCCGAGCCGGCCCTGGCCAGGGAGCAGATCCGCATCCTGCTCGACAACCAGCGTCCCGACGGCCTGATCCCCGACGTGGTGCACGACCACGGCGTGCTCGCCGAGACCACCGACCTGCCCCGCTCCGACCTGGCCCGGCTGGCCCAGCACGTCGGCGGCGAGCCGATCCGGCATGTCGTGCCCGTCACCAAGCCGCCGCTGACCGCCTGGGCGGTGTGGAAGATCCACGAGGTGGACCCCGACCCGGGCTTCCTGGCCGAGGTCTACGAGCCGCTGGTCAGGTCGCAGCAGTGGTGGTTCGCCCACTCCGACCCGGACGGCGACGGCCTGGCCGAGTACCTGCACCCGTACTCCTCGGGCCTGGACGACAGCCCCATCTGGGACGGCGGCCCGCGCGCCGAGCCCCCGGACCTCAACTCCTACCTGGCCCTCCAGTACGACCGCCTGGGCGACATCGCCGCCGCGCTCGGCAAGGACGCCGGCGAGTGGCGGGCCAGGGCCCAGGCGCTCGTGGACCGCATGGTCGAACGCCGCTGGAACGGCCGCCGCTTCGTCACCAAGGTCGCCGGCGCGGCCGACGCCGACGTGCGGACGCCGCTCGACCTCATGCCGCTGCTCACCGGCCGCCTCCCGGCCGAGATCGCCGACCGGCTGGTCCAGGATCTGACCTCGCCCGCCTTCTGGGGCGAGCGGCCGGTCCCCACGGTGGCCTTCGACGACCCGCGCTTCGACCCCGACGCCATGTGGCGCGGCCCGGTCTGGCTGAACGTCAACTACCTGCTGATCGACGGCCTGCGCCGCTCCGGCCACCCGGACGTCGCCGCCGAGCTCGCCGCCCGCACCCTGGCCATGGTCCGCGACGGCGGCGGCCTGTACGAGTACTGGAACCCCCTCACGGGACGGCGGGCGGGCCGCGCCACGACCGGCTTCGGCTGGTCCTCGGCCCTGTTCGTCGACCTCGCCCACGCCGCCCTATGAGGACGTGACCAGCCCGAACGCCCCCCGCGTCAGCACCAGCAGCTCCTGGGCCACCGGGCCCTGCTGGAAGGGGGCGTCCGGGTTCACGGCCGCCGTGGACACCACGTAGGTCCGGCCGGCGGCCGTACGGGCGAGGAAGCTCATGGTCAGCAGGCCCGGCTCCGAGCCGCCCTTGTGCCACACGACGGGCCACTGGTTCCTGTCCAGCCGCAGCCCCGCGTCGGTGATCGACAACACCTCGCCGACGCGGGCGTCCTTCAGCCGGGCCAGCCCGGCGTAGGCGCGGCAGACCTGGGCGGGCGTGGCGAACCACTCCAGCCGGTCCAGCTCGCGCGGCTCGGTCCACGGCCGCACCTTCGACAGCGGCACCTTGTCCACGACCCCGGCCAGGTAGCCGCGGCGCGCCGACGTGCCGAGCGACAGGTACCGCTCGGCGTGCCGGGGGTAGTCGGCGCCCTTGAGCACGAACAGCTCCCGGGTCGTCAGGAACGGCACGTTGCGCCGGTCGCCGCCCCACGAGCGCACGACCCGCTCGACCGCCTTGCGACCGGCCTGGTGGATCAGCAGGTCGGTGGCGGTGTTGTCGCTGATGGAGATCATCAGCCGGGCCGCCTCCAGCACCGTCACCTTGCTGTTGTCCGGACGGTTCTGCAGCTCGCCGCTCGGCAGGCTCTTCAGCTCGGGCCTGATCGTCAGCTCGGTGTCCCAGCCGAACGCGCCGCTCCTGATGCGCTCGGCCACCGCGCCGAGCACGTACAGCTTGAACATCGAGCCGAGCGGGAACGTCTTCTCGCCGGCCACCGCGTGGACCGGGCGGCAGCGGCCGTCGCCGGTCAGCTCGGCGGCCAGGAAGCCGGCCCGCGGCGCGGCCTGGCGCAGCCGCTGGTCCAGCTCCGGCCAGCTGGCCAGCGCGACGCCGGTGAACTGGATGTAGTCGACCTTCCCCGTGCCGTCCACCCCGAGCGCGAGGGTGAACGACTTGCCGGCCGCCCTGACGGTCGCCGACAACGTCCGCTCCTGGGCCTGGTCCAGCCGGTCCAGCCGCATGTCCTCGAACCCGGCCAGCGCCTGGTTGAGCTGCGCCGGTGGGATGTGGTCGAGGAAGCTCGGCGCGAAGTGCCCGGCCAGCTCGGCGTCGCCGACGGGCAGCCGGGTGACGGCCTCCAGCAGCCAGCGGAGCTGCCGGCCGACGGGGGTGTCGGGGATCTCGACCGCGGCGCTCGCCGTCGGCGTGGCGGTGGCGGACCCGGTGACGGTGGCCAGGGCTGGCACGGGCTGCGTCGCGCAGGCCGTGACCGCCACGGCCATGACGGCGGTGGCCAGTGCGGTGAACCTGTAGTGAGACATGTGCCCAGCCAACAGCCGCGGCCGGGCCCGCGCCCACCATATGCGCCGCCGTTCTCGCAGGTGAGGCTGTCCGTACCGAATGTGCGGTTAACCTCATAGACGCCCATTCGGTTTCCCCTGACGATGGTGGTCCATGAGTTCCAGGCTGCTCGCCGGGTCGCTGGCGACCATAGGCGCCGGGGGCGCCCTGGCGGGTGCGCTGCTGGGGTCCGGGCTGCCCGCGCCGCCGCAGGAATGGGCCTTCGGCGTCCTCGGCCTGGTGCTGCCCGCGCTGGGCTGGCTGCTCACCGTCCGCCGTCCCGACCTGCGGTACGGCTGGCTGTTCCTGGCCGCGGCCGCCTGCTTCGGACTCGCCGCGCTGGGCACCGGCCTGGCCGTCAGGTTCCACTACAGCGGACCGGTCGTCGTCTGGCTGTCCGCGCTCTATGCCACGTTCTACGGCCTGACCTGGATCTTCGTCCCGCTGCTCTTCCCCGACGGCCGCCTGCCGTCCCGGCGCTGGCGGCCCGTGGCCTGGATCGGCGGGGTCGCGATCGCCATGCACACGGTGGGAAACGGGCTGTTCGGCGTCGACCCGGCCCGGCCCGGCGAGCTGCCGGCCGTGCTGACGACCGGGGCGATCTGGGCGGCCCTGGCCAGCGCGCTGGGCCAGCTCCTCACCTTCCTGACGGCCGTCGTCGTCCTCGCCGGCCTCGTGGTCCGCTGGCGGCGCAGCGAGCGGGCCGAGCGCGGACAGTACGCCTGGATGGTCGCCGGCACCGCCGTCCAGCTCTGCGCGGGCGTGCTGCTGCTGTTCCTGCTGGACGCCCGGTTGTGGGGCGCCGTGGTGATCGGCCTGCTCACGGTGATGGCGGCGCTGCCGGTCGCCGTCCTGGTGGGGATCGTGCGGCACCGGCTGCTCGACATCCGGCTCGGCCTGCGGGGCTCCCGCCTGCACCTGATCTTCGACCTGCGGCCCACCGTGGACGAGGTGCTGTCCGGCCTCGGCACCGCGCTGGCGGCCACGCCCGAGCCGGTCGAGCAGCTCGGCAGGCTCGCCGCCGCCGTCCGCGACGGGCTGGAGGCCAGGTGGGCGGCCGTGACGCTGGCCGACGGGACCCGGGTGGCCGCGGGCGAGGAGGAGGGCGGGACGGCGCTGACCGTGCCGGTGCGCGGCGGCCTCGGACGCATCGAGCTCGGCCCGCGCCGCGCCGGCCGGTACGACCGGGAGGACCGGCGCCTCCTGGAGGCCCTGGCCGTGCCCGCCGGGCTGGCCATCCAGAGCGCCGGGCTGGTCGCCCGCCTGGTCAACGCCCAGGAGGCCGAGCGGCGGCGGATCGAGCGCAACATCCACGACGGCGTGCAGCAGCAGCTCGTCGCGCTCATCGCCGGGCTGGAGCTGGCCCGCGTCACCGGCGCCGGCCCCGACGCGCTGGCCCGCCTGCGCGAGCAGGCCCGCCAGACGCTCACCGACCTGCGCGAGCTGGCCGCCGGCATCCATCCGTCGGCTCTCAGCCAGGGCGGCCTGGTGGAGGCCGTGGAGGAACGCTGCTCCGGGCTGCCGGTGCCCACGACCGTCACCGCCGACCCCGGGCTGCGGGCCCGCCGTTTCGCCGACGAGGTCGAGGGCGCGATGTACTTCACCGTCAGCGAGGCCGTCGCCAACGCGCTCAAGCACGCCGCCGCCGCCAGGATCGAGGTACGCCTGACCCTGGCGCCGGGCCGGGTACGGGCCACCGTCGCCGACGACGGCAGGGGCTTCGACCCGGCCACCGCCGCCCGCCGCGGCCTGGCCACGCTCGCCGACCGCCTGGACGCGCTGGGCGGCGGCATGGAAGTCCACAGCGAGCCCGGAAAGGGGACACGCATGCACGCGTGGGTGCCGGCCGATGCCTGAGCCCGTCCGCACGGTCGTCGCCGACGACCACTACCTGGTGCGCGAGGGCACCCGGCAGCTGCTCGAACTGTCCGGCGAGGTGACCGTCGTGGGCGCGGTCGGCGACGCCGACGAGCTGCTGGACGCCGTGCGCCGGCTGGAGCCGCAGGTCGTCGTCACCGACATCCGCATGCCCGGCGGCGAGTGGCGGCCGGGCTTCGAGGGCATCGACGCGGCCCACCGCATCAGGGCCGGCCACCCCGGCACCGGCGTGGTGGTGCTGTCGCAGTTCTCCGACGCCCTGTTCGCCTTCGAGCTGTTCAAGCACGGGACGGCCGGGTTCGCCTACCTGCTGAAGGACCGCGTGGGCGATCTCGACGAGCTGCTCGGCGCGATCCGGGCGGTCGCCGGGGGCGGCTCGGTCATCGACCCCAAGGTGGTCGAGGGCCTGCTGGCCAGGCGCGAGGTCCGCGGGCAGGGGGAGTCGCTGACCCCGAGGGAGCGGGACGTGCTGCGCGAGATGGCCCACGGCCGCTCCAACGCCGGCATCGCCCGTGCCCTGCACCTGTCGATCTCGTCGGTGGAGAAGAACGTGAACGCCATCTTCACCAAGCTGGGGCTGGAGAACAGCGGCGACGTGCACCGGCGGGTGGCCGCCGTCCTGGCCTACCTCGGCCCGGCCGACCGCTGACTCAGCCGAAGACGGCCGGGGGCGGGACCGGGGCGAGCACGGCGTCGCCGTCCTTGATGGGGTAGGCGCCGCCGATGAAGTTCTTCAGCGTCTCCCCGTGCACGCAGCGCGCCTGGGTGAGGCCGCCGGCCGCGCGCCGGGACAGCAGGTCGAGCGGCAGCTCCGTGCGCGAGGCCGCGACGATCAGGTTGCCGAACCGGCGGCCCCGCATGATCCCCGGCTCGGCCAGCAGCGCCACGTGCCGGAACGCGTCGCACACCGTGGCCAGCAGCCGCTTGGCGAACGCCAGGCCCTTGCCGTCGGCCATGTTGATCAGCAGCGTGCCGTCGGGGCGCAGCACGCGGGCCAGGTCGCCCATGTACTCCGCGGTGGCCAGCTCCACCGGCATCGTGGCGCCGGTGAACGCGTCGAGCACGACCAGGTCGGCCGAGTCGTCCCACACCTTGGCCGTGCCCTCGCGGCCGCCGGCCACGATGACCTTCAGCCGGGGGACCGAGCGCAGGTCGAGCTGCTCGCGGACCAGGTTGACCAGCAGGCCGTCGGGCTCGATCACGATGTGCCGGGAGCCGGGGCGGGTGGCCGAGACGTAACGCGGGATCGTGCACGCGCCGCCCCCGACGTGGACGCAGCTCAGCGGCCCCTCCGGCAGGAGGTCGATGACGTCCGCCATGAGCCGGACGTACTCGAAATCCAGAAATGTCGGGTCTTGTAGGTCAACGTACGACTGAGGTACGCCATCCTTGGACAGCACCCAGCCGTCCTGCCTGTCCAGGTCCCGGAGAAGCTCGACCTCGCCGAACGTCACCGGATAAAGGCCAGGCATCGGTTCCCGCTGTCCACGTGCCACGCTGATCCCTCCCTGGGAGAACCGTATGCGACGCAAGAGGCTGATTGTGCTCGTCATCGCGGTTGTCGCGGTATTGGGGGCGGGCGCCTTCGCCGTTCTGGCCGCCGGGCAGGTCAAGGGCAGCGCCGCCAAGACCGCCGCCGCCTACTTCGACGCCTGGCGGAAGGGGGACGTCGCGGGCATGGCCCTGCTGGTCGACCGGCCGCCGGCCGACTTCTTCGACCGGCACCGCGAGCTGTCGCAGAACCTGCACGTCGAGTCGATCCGGCTCACGCCGGGGCCGGTGCGCGGCACGGGGGAGGAGTCGGCCGAGGTGCGCTTCACGGGCGTGCGGGAGCTGACGGACCTCGGGTCGTGGCCGTTCGACAGCACGCTGCGGCTGGGCGTGCGCGACCGGGCCTGGCGGGTGCTGTGGACGCCCGAGACGCTGCACCCGCTGCTCAAGGACGGCGGCACGCTGGAGGTGGAGGAGGTCGAGGCCCCGGCTGCCGAGCTGGTGACCAGCGAGGGCGCCAAGATCCCCAACGACAGTTACGCCGACGCCTACCTCAACCCGCTCAAGCCCGAGTTCGCCAAGGCCAACCACGGGCTGGAGCTGGTGTCGCGGATGCCGGGACGGCCCGACAAGACGCTGCTGACCCGCCTGCCGAAGGCGAACGTCGAGCGCACCACCCTGTCGCAGCCGGTCCAGGCCGCCGCCGCGCGGGCCCTGGACGGCGTGGCGAACTCCTCGATCGTGGTGCTCAGGCCGAGCACGGGCGAGATCCTGGCCCTGGCCGACCGGCTGGAGGACAACTTCAGCGCGGTGCGCGACGCCTTCCCGCCCGGCTCCACGTTCAAGACGATCGTCGCCGCCGCGCTGCTGGAGAAGGGGGTCGCCACGGGCGACGAGATGGGCTGCCCGGCCTCGTACGCGCCGGACTTCGCGGCGGCGATCAGCAACGACGGCGACGTGGACCGGGGGACCGTGACCTTCGCCGACGCCTACGCCTACTCCTGCAACACCACGTTCGTCGAGCAGGCCACCAGCCGGCTGTCCATGGAGGACCTGCGCAGGACCGCCGCCCGCTGGGGGTTCGACCGGCCGATGGCGACCGGCGTGGGCGGCCGGTGCGGCACGATGCAGCAGACCGACGACACGGACATGTTCTCCCTGGACGTCATCGGCCAGGGCACGGTGGTGGCCACCCCGCTGTGCATGGCCGCCGTGGCCGCCGCCGTGCAGAGCGGAACCTGGCGCTCGCCCCGCCTGCTGTCGGAGGACGACGTGCGCCGCGTGGACGGCGAGCCGTTCCCCGACGTCAAGCTGGACGAGGGGGTGGTCGGGGCGTTGCGGGAGATGATGGCCGCCGTCGTGGACCACGGGACGGCGAGCCAGGCCGGCCTGCCGGAGGGCGTGGCGGGCAAGACGGGCACCGCCGAGGTGCAGGACCAGACGTCGCACGGCTGGTTCATCGGCTACCGGGGCGACCTGGCCTTCTGCGTGTTCGTCAGGAACGGCGGATCGGGCCGCTCGGCCGCGGTGCCGATCGCCGTGCGCTTCCTGAACGGCCTGTGACCTTTGGCACTTCAGCTCAATCCGTAACCTACGGTACCGTAGGTTACATGACGACCATCACCGTGAAGCCGAGGCTGCGTGGCTGGTTGCACACCGGGGCGCTGCCGGTGACGCTGGTGGCCGGGTTCGTGCTCGTGGCGCTCGGCCCGACCCTGCAGGCCCGGCTGGCAGCAGGGGTCTACGCGATCACCTCGGGGCTGCTGTTCGGCATCTCGGCGACCTACCACCGGGGCACGCTGGGGCCGCGCCTGGCCGAGGTGCTGCGCAGGTTCGACCACGCCAACATCTACCTGATCATCGCGGGCACGTACACGCCGTTCGGGCTGCTCGCCCTCGACGGCGCGGCCAGGGTCGCCGTGCTCTCGGTGGTGTGGGGCGGCGCGCTGGCCGGGGTGCTGTTCCGGGTGTTCTGGATGAACGCGCCGCGCTGGCTCTACACCGTCCTGTACCTGGCGCTGGGCTGGACGGCGATCTTCGTGATGCCGCAGCTGCTCGCAGGGGCCGGGGTGGCCGCCGTCGTGCTGGTGGCCGTGGGCGGGGTGTTCTACTCGGCGGGCGCGATCGTCTACGGGCTGCGCCGCCCCGATCCGTCGCCGCGCTGGTTCGGCTTCCACGAGGTCTTCCACGCCTGCACGATCGCCGCGTACCTGGTGCAGTACATCGCGGTGTCGATCGTGGTCTATTCCCACATGTAGGTCGACATTTGACCCGGCACTGGTCTCTTTTCGCATGAATCACGGAAAGCAGACCAGTATGCAGGAACTTTCGCGTTCGTGGTGGCTGCTGCTCGTCCGTGGCATTGCCGCGATCATCTTCGGTGTGCTGGCGTTGATCTGGCCGGGGATCACTCTGCTGGTGCTGGTGATCTTCTTCGGTGCGTACGCCATCGTCTCCGGCGTCTTCGAGCTCTTCGCCGCCTTCCGGCACGGCGCCCGGTCGCGGGCCTGGCTGATCTTCTCCGGCATCGTCGGCATCGTGGCCGGCATCATGGCCTTCGCCTGGCCCGGGATCACCTCGCTCGCGCTGCTCTACCTCATCGCCTTCTGGGCCATCGTCTCCGGAATCTCCGAGATCGTGGCGGGCGTGCGGCTGCGCAAGTCCATCGAGAACGAGTGGATGTTCATCATCGCCGGCATCCTGTCGGTGATCTTCGGTGTGCTGCTCATCATCTGGCCCGGCGCCGGAATGCTGAGCCTCGTCTGGCTGATCGGCATTTTCGCGATCCTGTATGGAATCGCGATGATTGTGCTGTCACTTCGTTTGAAGAAGTTCACTCGCGGGGCAGGAATACCGTAAATTTTACGGATACGACCGGGTTCCCTGGATGGAACCTCCGGCCTGTCTCACGACATTGGAGAAGGCATGGACGTACACACCCGCCTTGCCCGTCACCTGCTCGTCGATGGCTACCGTCTCGTCCTCGATCTCGAACTCAGCCGTGGCTCCTGGTTGGTGGACGCCCGCAACGGCCGCCGCTACCTGGACTTCTACACCTTCTTCGCGTCCGCCCCGCTCGGTGTGAACCCGCCCTTCGACCCCGACTTCGCCGCCCTGCTCGGCCAGGTCGCCCGGAACAAGCCCGCCAACCCCGACATCTACACCGAGCACCTGGCCGACTTCGTCGACACGTTCGTCCGCGTGCTCGGCGACCCCGAGCTGCCCCACCTGTTCTTCGTCGAGGGCGGCGCCCTGGCCGTGGAGAACGCGCTCAAGACCGCCTTCGACTGGAAGAGCCGGCGCAACGAGGCCGCCGGCCGCCCCCGCGACCTGGGCACCAAGGTCATGCACCTGACCCGCGCCTTCCACGGCCGCAGCGGCTACACGCTGAGCCTGACCAACACCGAGCCGGGCAAGACCGACCGCTTCCCCAAGTTCGACTGGCCGCGCATCGACGTGCCGGCCATCCACCTCGGCGACGTCGAGGCCGCCGAGGAACGCGCGCTGGCCCAGGCCAGGGCCGCCTTCGAGCGTCACCCGCACGACATCGCCTGCTTCATCGCCGAGCCGATCCAGGGCGAGGGCGGCGACAACCACATGCGCGGCGAGTTCCTGCGCGCCATGCAGGCCCTGTGCCACGAGCACGACGCCCTGTTCGTCCTGGACGAGGTCCAGACCGGCGGCGGCACCACCGGCACGCCCTGGGCCTACCAGCAGCTCGGCCTGGCCCCCGACGTGGTGGCCTTCGCCAAGAAGGTGCAGGTCGGCGGGATCATGGCCGGTCGCAGGGTCGATCTGGTGGCCGACAACGTCTTCCAGCTCAGCGGCCGGATCAACTCCACGTGGGGCGGCGGCCTGGTGGACATGGTCCGCAGCCGCGGCCTGCTGGAGATCATCGAGCGCGACGGCCTGATCGCGCGGGCCGGCACGCTCGGCGGCGTCCTGCTCGAACGGCTCACCAAGCTGGAGGCCGAGCACCCCGACACGGTCTCGGGCGTGCGCGGCAGGGGCCTGATGTGCGCCTTCGACCTGCCCGACCAGGCCGCCAGGGACGGCTACGTGACCCGGCTCAGGGAGGAGCACGGCGTGCTGGCGCTGCCCTGCGGGCCCCGGTCCGTCCGCCTGCGCCCGGCGCTGAACATCCCCGAGGCCGACCTCGAACACGGCCTCGGCGCGCTGTCGGCCGCGCTCTGATCGCCGCTCACCCGGCACTCACTCGGCACTCACTCGGTGGAGGCGATGCTGGTGGCGCTGCGGCGCGGCCCGCCGTAGCGCCAGAAGAAGTTCAGCAGCACGCTGACCCGGTTGCGCCCGCCCAGCAGGTACGCCACGTGCACGAAGATCCAGGCCAGCCAGGCGGGCAGGCCGCGCATGGTCAGCCCGTTGCGCAGCTGGAGCACCGCCTCGGCCTTGCCGACCGTGGCCATGATCCCGGGGTCGCGGTAGGAGAAGCGGCCGATCGGCCGCCCGTGCGCCGCGGCCAGGATCTGCCTGCCCACGTGCTTGCCCATCTGGATGGCCGGCTGGGCGAGCTGGGGCAGCGGGTCCGGCTGTCCGGCCAGATCGCCGGCCACGAAGATCTCGGGATGGCCGGGCACGCTGAGTGCGTCGGTGAGCGTGATCCGGCCGCCCTTGCCCTGCGGCAGCCCCCAGTCGGTCACCTCCTTGGGCGCGGTGACGCCGAGGGCCCAGACGGTCACGTCGCTCGGCAGGCGCGTCCCGTCCTCCAGGATGACGGCGTCCGGCTCCACGCCCGCCACCGTGGCTCCCAGGCGCATCCGGACGCCTCTCCTGCGCAGCGCCTCGGCCGCCGCGTCCCGCAGCCGCGGCTTGTACGGCGCCAGCACGTAGTCGAACCGCTCGACCAGGGTGACGCTCGTCTGGTCGGGCCGGATCTCGGGATGCGTCAGCGGCACCGTACGGCGGCGCAGCTCGGCCAGCGTGCCCGCGGTCTCCACGCCGGTCGCGCCGCCGCCCACCACCACGACGTGGGCGCTCTCGCGCCGGCCCGCCGCGGTGTCCTCCAGGCAGTGCTGGAGATGCCGCCGCAGGTCGGCCGCGTCGCGCAGCGAGTAGATCGGCAGCGCGTTCTCCTCGGCGCCGGTCACGTGGACCCAGTTGGTGGTGACGCCGGTGGCGATCACCAGGTAGTCGTAGTCGAGGGTGGAGCCGTCCGCGAACTCCACCCGCCGGTCGTTCGGGTGCACCTTGCTCAGCGCGGCCCGGTGGGCGCGGACGTTCGGCCACTTCGCGGCGAACGTACGGATCGGGTAGGAGACGTCGGAGGTGCCCATCCCCGCCGTGGCCACCTGGTAGAGCAGGGGCTGGAAGGTCGAGTAGGGGTTCCGGTCCACGAGCGTGACCAGGGCGCCGCCCTTGGCCAGCTCCCGCGTCGCGGCCAGGCCGGCGAAGCCCGCCCCCACGACGACGACGCGCGCTCTCCGCACCATGACCACGTCCCTTCCCGGATTGCGTTCCATGGTCCATATGGCACCCAGAGCATCGGTTAAACCATTTCTGCCGTAGACACCACCGGGAAGAGGGGAGATCCGGGGTAGGGCACCGGTATGTCTGAGCAAGTGACCACGATGGAACGCCTGGGCCGCCGGATAGCCGAACGTCGGGAATCGCTGAACCTGAGCCGGCAGGAGCTGGCCGAGAGGTCCGGCGTGGCGGTCGGCTACGTCGCCTATCTGGAGGACCAGTCCGGCATCTCGGTACGCGAGGCCCTGGCCCGCCTGGCCGAGGCGCTGGAGACCACCGTGGAGGGACTGCTCGGGGAGGTGGCCGAGCCCGCCGGCGCGGGGCCGGCCGCGGCGCACCCCACGCTGGTGCCGCTGGCGGAGGAGGAGTGCCTGCGCCTGCTGCGGCCCGGGGGAGTGGGCCGGATCGCCTTCGAGGGCCGCTACGGCCTGACCGTGCTGCCGGTGAACTTCCGGATGTCGGAGGGGGCGATCGTGTTCCGCACCGCGGCGGGCGGCAGCACCGACGAGGACCTGAGCACGGGTGTGGAGGACGTCGAGTACGAGGTCGCGTTCGAGGTCGATCGCATAGAGGAGCTGACGCGGGGCGGCTGGAGCGTGCTCGTCCACGGCTCGCTGCACCACGTCACGACCGAGGACGAGCAGGCCGAGGCGGCGAGCACGGGCGTCGAGCCGTGGGCCGGCGGGCGGCGCCAGCACTACCTGAAGATCAGGCCCACCCGCCTGACCGGCCGCCGGATCACGACCGGCTGAACCCCCGCCGGGTCAGGAGCCGTTCTTCCTGAGCGACAACCACAGTCCGATGGCCGTGACCCGGGAGTCGACGCCGAGCTTGGCGTAGATCCGGTTGACGTGGTTCTTCACGGTCTTCTCGCTGAGGAACAGGCATTGGGCGATCTGGCCGTTGGACCGGCCCGAGGCGATCAGATCCATGACCTCGGCCTCGCGTTTGCTCAAGGAGGTGATCACACTGTCGAACGCTGCGTCGTCGACTCTCATCCGGCCTCCGGGGGCGCGCAGACGGTCTGATCGCCGATGGCCCCCGTGCTTCCGGCGTTAGCGGTAGACAGCGAGCATAACTCGCATTGTCCTGATTTGGGGGCGTTGTCGGGAGAAAACGACAACAGCCGGTCCCGAGGGACCGGCTGTGTGCTTGGGGTGAGTGAAGGGACTTGAACCCTCGACATCCAGGACCACAACCTGGCGCTCTGCCAACTGAGCTACACCCACCATGGCCGCCCGCTCCGTGACGGCACAGGAAAAGTGTAGCGGGGTTCGGGAGTCTTTACGCCATCCAATTAGCCGCTGACCCGCTCGGCGAGTTGCCGGGCGGTCGCCGAGTCGGGGCCGGGCTGCGCCACGAAGATCGCCGCGCGGTAGTAGCGCAGCTCCCTGATGCTCTCCTTGATGTCGGCGAGCGCGCGGTGGCCGCCCTGCTTCTCGGGGGCCGCGAAGTAGACCCGCGGGTACCAGCGGCGCACCAGCTCCTTGATCGACGACACGTCGACCATGCGGTAGTGGAGCCAGGCGTCGACCCCGGGCATGTCCCTGGCGATGAACGTGCGGTCGGTGCCGATCGAGTTGCCGCACAGCGGCGCCTTCTTCGGCTCCGGCACGTGCCGCCGGATGTAGTCGAGCACGAGCGACTCCGCCTCGGCCAGCGTGACGCCGCCCGGCAGCTCGGGCAGCAGGCCCGAGGCGGTGTGCATCTCGCGCACGACCTGCGACATCTGCTCCAGCGACTCCGGCGGCGGCTTGATGACCACGTCGACGCCTTCGTCGAGCTGATTGAGCTCGCTGTCGGTGATGACACAGGCCACCTCGACCAGCGCGTCGCGCCCCAGGTCGAGCCCGGTCATCTCGCAGTCGATCCAGACCAGCACGTCACTCATTCGATCTCCTCGCCCAGCGGCTCGGAGCAATCCGCCCGCTTGTTACCCCACCAGCCTAGTGCCCCCGCTTACGCGGGCTTGAGCGAGCCGAGAACCTTCGCCACCACGTCCGTGCCCAGATTGTCGGGAACGGAGATGTACAACAACGTCGGGCGCTGCCCGGCCCCGCGGTCCATGAGCACGATCGCGGCGTTCTCCTTCTTCCACTTGTAGCCGTTCTTCTCCGCGACGGCGGTGAAGTCGAGCTGGAACTGCATGACCCACGCGTCATGGTCGCCGATCTTCGTGGCCTTGTTCTCGATCAGCTTGGTCGTGTGCTGCGGCTCGTAGAACTGGGTGCTGAACTGCATGAACAGCGCCTTGGCGGTGTCCTCCAGCGCCGAGGCGCCGGTGTAGGGGATGAGCGCGGCCAGCGGGCCGGCGTAGGCGTTGCCGATCCAGTCCTTGTCGCCCTCGTAGTTCTCCTGCGAGCTGGCCTGCACGCCGCTCGTCCACATCTGCTGGGAGGGGTCGGTGCCGTTGACGTCGCCGTACGCGGGCACCTTCCAGCCGTCGGGCGCCTGGTAGGACAGGCCGCTCCGCGGGTCGGTGATGCGGCCGTCCTGCGGCTGCGGCAGCTCGCCGCCCTGCGGGGGCAGCTCGGTCGGCGGCCCGGCGGAGGGCGGTTCGGCCGTCGGGAACGGCTGCGGCTCCTCGGTGGTGGGCGAGGCGACCGGCGTGCTGCTGCCCCGGTTGAGGAAGAAGATCCCGGCGACCACGATCAGCGCGACCACGACCAGCGCGGCCAGGCCGCCGAACACCCACGGCAGCGGGTTGCCCTGCTTGGGCGGCGGCGCCTGGCCGGGGCCGGGCAGCGGACCGCCGGCCCACTGCGTGGGCTGCTGGCCGAAGGCGGGCTGCTGGTGGGTGGGCTGCCCGTAAGCGGGCAGGCCCTGGGCGGGCTGACCGCCGTAGGGGGGCTGACCCTGCGCGGGCTGCTGGTCGGCGGGCTGCCCGTAGGGCGGCTGGCCGGAGGAGGGCCGGCCGTACTGGAGCGTGGGGTTCGCCGGGGTGGCCGACCAGTCGGGGGACGACTGGGGCTGCGGCCCGGAGGACGGCTGCTGCGGCTGAGGCTGCCGCTCCTGCGCGTGGGTGGCGTCCGTCCATTGGTTGCCGTCCCACCAGCGGAGCTGCGGCTCTCCGTACGGGTCGGGGTACCAGCCCGCGGGGGTCTGCGTGGTCATGCCCGTCAGATTAGTAAGAACCGCTTTGTTGCGCATTCAGGGAAGGTCAGCACTTGTAGGTGAAGCTCGCCTTGTCGGTACGCGCCGGGCCCGGCGAGAGCACCTTCAGCGTGGCCGTGGCCTTGACGTTGCTCTTGCCCGACAACGTCCAGCGCAGCGGCACCGAGTAGGACGTCTTGTCGGCGCTCGTGCGCAGGCTGCCCTTGACGACCTCCTTGTCCAGGTTCTTGCGCCACTCGTAGCGGATCTCGCCCACGCCGCCGTTGGTGACCACCGTCCCGGTCAGGACGATCGCGCCGCCGCAGCCCAGCGTCTTCTTCGGCGCCACCACGTCGATCGACCGCACCGCCAGCTCGGGGGCGTCCGTCAGCCTGAACCAGGCCACGATCGCGCCCGCCATGACGACCGCGAAGAGCGCCGTGGACAGGATCGTGCGCCGCCGCCGTCGCCGCGACACCTTGGCCACCCGGCCTTGGGAGCGCTTCTCCGGCTGGTGGACGGTCGCGGCGCCGTCGCGTCCCTCGCGCCAGATGCGTTCGGCCGTCGTCTCGGGCTGCCGCACGGTGCCGGCACCGGCTCCCGGGCCGGCTCCCGGGCCGCCCACCCCAGGGCCGAACTGCAGGCGCGGCGGCGACCCCGACGCCGGCACGTGCAGCAGCGTGACGATGTCGCCCTCGTCCTGGGGCGCCGGCGGCGGCTGCGCGGCGAACGACGGCGGCTGCGCGAACGCCGACCTGCCGCGCGCCGCCCGCGCCAGCGCGTCCCGGCTGATCAGGCCGCCGGGCAGCGCCGCGCGTTCCTGGCTCAGCATGGCGCGGGCCGGTTCGAGGCCGAGCGTGGTGGCCGTGCCGGCGGCCCGTTCGAACAGGCCGGCGGCCCGCGGCGCGGTCTGCGTGAAGGACGCGGCCAGCCCGCGGGCCAGCGACGCCCAGCCCGCCGCGTCCCGCTCGCGCGGCGAGACCTGGCCGCGGATCGCGTCGGACAGGCCGCGCTCCGACAGCAGCGCGGCCCCCTCGGCGGTGATCACCACCGTGCCCGGATGCACCGAGCCGTGCGTGACCCCGGCGGCGTGCAGCGCGAGCAGCGTCTGCGCGGTCTCCGTCAGCACCGACGCCGCCCCCGCCGGATCGACGGGCGCGCCGGCGAGCAGGTCGGCCAGCGTGGGACTGACCGCCTGCGCGGTGAGCAGCCACACCTGGTCGCCCGCCGCGACCACGTCGGCCACCGGGATCAGCCCGCCCATGCCGCCCAGCACGAGGTGCTGGTCGGTCATGACCGCGTTCACCACGCGCTCCCGGACGCCCGGCAGGCCGATGACCCGCGGGTCGAACAGCAGCGCCCCGGCCCTGCGGCCGTCCGGCGAGATGGCGTCGATCCAGTTGCCGAGCTCGGTCATCCACGTGTGCTCGGTCAACCGGAATCCGGCGATACCGTTCCTGTGGTTGTCCATCCCCCTTGCCCCCCGGCGCGTCTAGCGCTGCTTTCTGTGGCGTCCTGCCATGCGACGTTTCACCGCAAGTGTGACCGGAACCGCGCCGGACGTCATCAGGCCGAGCGCGAGGAGTCCGGCCTGCGCCTTGCCCACCTGGTCCAGGGTGGGCGTCTCGGTGCCGCCGCCCTCGCCGTCGCCGCCGCCGCTCGGCGTCCCGGTCGGGCTGGGCTCCTCCGTCTCCGAAGGCGGCGGGCTGCTCGGGGGCGTCCTGGTCGAGGGCGTCCTGGTGGGCGGGGCGGAGGTCTGGGTGGGCGTGGGAGCGGCCGAGGTGGGCTTGCTGCCGTCGCTGGTCGTGCTGTTCTTGCCGGTGATGTCCGGCTCGGGGGAGTCGGTCGGGGTCGGCTTCGGCGTCCTGACCGGCCGCCTGGTCGGCTTCCGCGTCGGGGTCGGCTTGGGCGTCCTGGACGGCGAGGCCGCCGCCGTCGCCGTCGGCAGGACGGGCGGCGGGGTCGAGACGGCCGGGTCCGCGGAGGTCGGCGTCGGGTCCGGCTCCGGGGTGGTCTCCTCGGGCGTCGCGGTCGGCTCCTCCTCCGTGGGCTCCTCGTCGATCACCGGGTCGGTCGCGCTGGGCGTGACCTCGCTCGTCTGGGCCCGCAGCACCGGCTCGTCGGAGGAGGAGTTGACCAGGATCACGCCCACGGCCACCACCACGCCCACGGCGACCGCGCCGATCGCGATCTTGGCCGAGAGCTTGCTCAGCAGGCGGGCGGGGTCGGGGAAACGGGTCTCGGTGAGTGCGGTATGCGTCTCGGCGGCATCGTGCAACGGGCTCGGGAACAGCAGGATGAGCAGGCCGGCGAGGGCGGCCAGGCGGCGGCGTCCGCGCTCCTCCCAGTCGGCGCCGTACGCCTCGGCCGCGATGGCCTCCAGCTCGGTCAGGAACGCCTCGGCGGACGGCGGCCGCTCGCCCGGCTGCTTGGCCAGGCCGCGTTCGACCAGGCTCTGGAGCGCCGTGGGCACTTCCTCGACGGGCGGCGGCGCGCTCTGGTGCTGGCGGGCGAGCGCGGCGATGTTGGGCGCCCGGAAGGGCCGGGTGCCGGTCAGGCACTCGAAGAACACGACGGTGGCGGCGTAGACGTCGGTCGCCGGCCCGGCGGCCCCGCCCGCCCACTGCTCGGGCGCCATGTACGGCGGCGTGCCCGCGGCGCTCGCCCCCTCGCCGGCCCGGACCGCGATGCCGAAGTCCACCAGCTTGCTGACCCCGTCGCCCTGGACCATCACGTTCTCGGGCTTGAAGTCGCGGTGGACGACGCCGATCGCGTGCGCGGCGGCCAGCCCCTGGAGCGAGCCCTTGAGCACGACCAGCGCCGCCTCGGCCCCGGTCGGCCCCTCGGAGCGCAGGATCTCGCGCAGCGAGACGCCGTTGACCAGCTCCATGACGATCGCCGCGCCCTGCCCCGACTCGACGTAGTCGATCAGGCGCGCGTGGTGCGAGCTCTGCAGGGTGCCGAGCAGCCGGGCCTCGTGCCGGAACCTGGCCACGAAGCCCATGTCGGACCTGAGCTCGTCGTTCAGATATTTGATGGCGACTTCCACGCCGTCGTGGTCACGCGTGGCCAGGACCACCCGGCCGGCGGCACCGCTGCCCAGTTCCCGGACTTCGGTGTAGCCGGGGACCCCCCACTGCCCATCGCCGTACATAAACGGTCTCCTCTGGAGTCATTCGGGCCCCCACCCGCATCAAACGCTGCGTAGCTTAACCAGAGGGAAGGGCTTTCCCGCCACCGATATGCCGATATGGCCGAATTTGCGAGGTTAGTCCACAGTGTCGGGCTTATCGGATTGTGGGGATTCCTGCGGTTTGGGTGTTTCCTGTGGTTTTGGGGTTTCTTCTGGCTTGGGTGTCTCTCTGGGGCATTCTGGGGTTTTTCCGCTCGCCCGGTCCGGGCCGCCCGCCGCCTCCGGCGTCGTGCTCGCCGTGACGGTCCAGGTGGTGCCGCACGGGACGGTCCTGAGCGCCCGGCTCACCGTCCTGGTGTACGTGGTGTCGCCGGACAGCGTGACCCGCTCCGAGCCGGCCGGCTCGCCGCCGAGCAGGAACCCCACGTCCAGCGTCACCGGCCGATCGTCGGCGGTGACCACCGAGACGGTCGCCGCCAGGCCGCCCTCGCTCAGCCCGGCCCTGACGATCGAGACCCGTCGCACCGCGGGCGGGCAGGTGACCTCGACCCGGGCGGTCCGGACGCGGTCGCCGGCGCGGACCCGTACCGACAGGGTGGAGCCGCAGGGGCGCGCGCGGAAGGAGTGGGTGAAGACGCGGGAGTAGGAGGTCCGGCCGGACAGGCTCGCCGTACGGGTGCCGACGGTCTCGCCGTCCACCGCGAACGCGGCCTCGACCGGGATCTCGCCGGTGCCGTCGGCGGTCACGCCGACCCGGGCGCGCGCGGTCAGCCCCGGCGCCTCGGGCATCGCCAGCGAGACGAACAGCCCGTTCACCCGCGTCTGGCAGGCCGGCACCGGCGCCGAGGAGGACCGGGCGCCGCCCGGCGCGGCGGGGGAGGTCACGACGGTCAGCGTGACGGTCCCGCCGCACGGCCGTTCGCCGAGGTCCCAGGTGAAGGCGCGGGTGTAGGACGTCGCGCCGCTCAGCCGGAGGCGCTGGACGTGGCCCTCGCCGCCCGGCGCGGTCCACGTCCCGGTGGCGTTGACGGGAGCGCCCCCTGCGGTCCGGACGGTGACGGAGGCGCGCGCGACGCCGTCGCCGTCGATCGTGACGTCACCCACGCTCACCCCGAGAACGGTCGCGACGGGCGTCGGCGTCGGGGTGGGCGTCGGCCTGGGGGTCGGTTTGGGGGACGGCGTCGGGGTCCGGGTGGGCGTCGGCGTGGCGGTCCTGGTCGGCTTCCTCGTGGGCCCGGCCGTCGGCGTGCGCGGCGCCCGGGTGGTGACGGGCGGCCTGGAGGTCGTCGGCGGAGGCAGCAGCTCGGGCGAGGACGCCGGCGACGGCGGCCCCTCGGGAGAGGTCCGCGGCGTCGCCTCGGGCGTGGTCGGCGGCGCGAGCACCGCCTCGGCCGTGCTCGGCGGCGCGGTCACCGCCTCGGTCGTGGCCGGTGGCACCGCGACGGCCGCGCCGACCGGCTGCTCGGCAGGCTGCCGCCGGGCGGCGAGCGCGACCACCACCGCCACCGTCACCACCGCCACCAGGGCGGTGCCCATGCCCACCCGCACCGCGTTGGACCGCAGGCCGCGGAAGACCGTCCTGGCCAGGGACGTGGTGACCTCGGGGGTGGGCTGCGGCGGGGCCGGCAGGAGCAGCGCGAGCAGGGCGACCAGCGCGGCCAGGCGCCGCCTGCCCCGCTCCTCCCAGTCCTCGCCGTACGCGGCCCGCGCCGTGGCCTCCAGCTCCTCGACGAAGGCCAGGGCGCTCGGCGGCCGGTCCCGCGGCTCCTTGGCCAGGCCGCGCCGGACGAGCTCCTGGACCGGCTCGGGCGCGTCGTGGAAGGGCACCGGCGCGTGCACGTGCTGGTAGCCGAGCACGCTGGGCTCGGTGGAGCGGTACGGCCGGTGCCCGGTCAGGCACTCGAAGAAGACGGCGGTGGCCGCGTACACGTCGGTCGCCGGCGAGGCGGGCCGGCCGGCCCACAACTCCGGCGCCATGTACGGCGGCGTCCCCTCCGGATGCGTGGCCGTGCCCTGCGGCACCGCGACGCCGAAGTCCACGAGCTTGCTCATCCCGTCGTCGCGGACGAGCACGTTCTCGGGCTTGTAGTCCTTGTGCACGACCCCGGACGCGTGGGCCCTGGCCAGGCCCAGCAGCGAGCCCTTCAGCACGACCAGCGCCGCCTCCGGCTCGGTCGTGCCGTTCTCACGCAGCAGGGCGCGCAGCGAGACGCCGTTGACCAGCTCCATCACGATGCAGGCGCCGTTCGGCTCCTGGATGTACTCCCACATCGTGGCGATGTTCGGGTCGCGCAGCGAGGTCAGCACCCGCGCCTCGGCCTGGAAGCGGGACAGGGCGGCGGGGTCGCGCAGCAGCGCCTCGGAGAGGTACTTGATCGCGACCTTCACGCCCGTCTCGTCGTGCACGCCCAGCACGACGCGCCCGCTCGCGCCCGCGCCGAGCTGTCTGATCTCCGTGTAACCGGGAGCACTCCACTCCATCGCCCTCTCCCATCAGGAGCCGGCCCACCTGATGAGACGCGTGATCAAGGAGTCGGGTTTGCCAGGTGGTTCCGGATTCATGGAACTACTCCCGACGGAGGATGTGAACCGGTATATCGATACCTTCTGGAAGTGCCGGATCCGGTTGCGGTTCGCCCCACGACGTGACCAGCGGATGCACCCCGGCCCAGACCGGCAGCGCGTAGTCCTCCTCCTCGTCCTCCGGCGCCCCGCTGCGGATCTTGACCGACGCCTCGGCCAGCGACAGGGCCAGCACGGCGGTGGCGGCCAGCTCCTTGCGCGTGGGCGGCCGGACGTAGTCCCACTGGCCGGGGGCGAGCTGCTCGGTGAGCGCCCGCAGGGCCGCCAGCCGCTCGTCGGGGTCGCTCACCAGCCGGGCCCGGCCGTAGACGATCGCCGAACGGTAGTTGACGGAGTGGTTGAAGACCGAGCGGGCCAGCACGATGCCGTCCAGGTGGGTGACGGTGACGCACACCTCGGCGCCGTCGCCGGCCCGCAGCGAGCGCGCGCCGGTGGAGCCGTGCAGGTAGAGGGTGTCGCCGATCCGTCCGTAGCCGGTGGGCACGACCATGGGATGGCCGTCGGCCACCACGCCGAGATGGCAGACGAGCCCGCTGTCGAGCACGTCGTAGAGATCGTTCCGGTCGGTGCTGCCGCGGTGCTTCTCTCGGCCGAGAGCCGTGCGCGGGGTGGAGGAGAGCATGATTCGACGCTAATCGCGAAGTGGACCTATCCTGTAGGGCCACTAACCGACCCTTCCTAGAGACCACTTTCGTGCGCACCCACATTGACCTGCCGGTATCCCTGTCCCGCGACTCGGCCGTCCCGCTGACCACCCAGCTCGCCGGCTGGCTGCGGCACGCCATGATGGGCGGCGCGCTCGCGCCGGGCGAGCGGCTGCCGTCCACGCGGGCGCTGGCCGACCAGCTCAAGGTGAGCCGGACGGTCGTCACCGAGGCGTACCAGCAGCTCTACGCCGAGGGCTGGCTGGAGGGGCGCCACGGGTCCGGCACGTTCGTGGCGGCCATGGAGTCGCACGTCCCGCCGCGCGAGAGCCCGTACGAACCGGCGCCGCCCGCCCGCCGTCCCGAGGGCGAGTGGATCGACCTGCGTCCCGGGGACCCCTGGGTGCGCGACTACGACCGGGCCGCCTGGAAGCGGGCCTGGCGCAGCGCCGGCGAGCTGCCGCCCGGCGACTCGCCCGACCTGCACGGCCTGCCGCGCCTGCGCGAGCTGCTCGCCGACCACCTGCGCAGGGCCAGGGGCATGGCCGTCGGCCCCGAGAACGTCCTGGTCACCAGGGGCACCGGCAACGGGCTCGACCTGTGCGCGCTGGCCCTGCTGGCCGGCGGCGGGCGGGCGGGCGTGGAGGACCCGGGCTACCACGTGGCCCGCACGGTGTTCGCGGCCAGGGGCGCCGAGGTCGTGCCCTGCCCGGTGGACGAGGACGGCGTGATCGTCGACGACCTGCCCCGCGACCTGCGCGTCCTCTACACCACTCCGGCCCACCAGTACCCGCTGGGCGGCCGGCTGCCGATCCCGCGCCGGGAACGCCTGCTGTCCTGGGCCAGGAGCACCGGCGCCACGATCGTCGAGGACGACTACGACGCCGAGTTCCGCTACGACGTCGCCCCTCTCCCCGCCCTCTACGGCCTCGACCCCACCCGCGTCGTGCTGCTCGGCTCGCTGTCCAAGACCCTGGCCCCCGACGTCGGCGTCGGCTGGCTGGTCGGCACGCCCGACCTGGTGAGCCGGATCGCCGCCCTCCGCGCCGCGGTCTCCGACCGCACCAGCGGACCGGTCCAGCAGGCCGTCGCCACCCTCCTGGAACGCGGCGACCTCGACCGCCACCTGCGCAGGATGCGCCTGGAGTACGCCCGCCGCCGGGCCGCCGTCGTGGAGATCCTCGGCCCGGTCTGCCGCCTGCGCGGCGACACCGCCGGGCTGCACGTGCTGGCCGAGCTGCCGGCGGGCGACGTCCAGGAGGTCGTGGAGCGGGCCAGGGAACGGGGCGTGCTGCTCGACCCCGCCGACCGCCACCACCACGACCGCGCCCGCCTGCACGGCCTGGTCCTCGGCTACGGCTCGGCCTCGCTCAGGGACGTCCGGCGCGGCTGCGCGGTGCTGGCCGGGCTGATCCGGGATGCTCAGACCGGATTGAGTATCTGAGCGCTGGTGCCGGCCGGTCCGCCGTCGGCAGGGTGGCGGGCATGAAACCCTGGCTCCTGCCGGCCTCGCTGATCGTCACGGCGGTCACCGCGTGGCTCGTCCTGTACGCGGGCGTGCCCCTGTCCACCCTCCTGTCGCTGGGCCTGGGCGCGATCTGCCTGGTCTGGCTGGCCGTCCTGCTGACCTTCCCGTGGAACCTGTCCTTCGCCGCCCGGCAGGTGGTGCGCGACATCGAGGTCTCCCGCGAGACCGGCATCGACGTCCCGGCCCGCGGTGCGGAGGAGGCCAGGACGATCGCCCGCCGCATGCTCGTCCTCGCGGTCGCCGGGCACGTGGTCTCGGCCGTCGTGGTCGCGGTGGTCACGTTCTTCTCCGGGCGGCAGATCGGCTACTACTTCGCCGGGTTCTACCTGCTGGCCACGGCGTTCCGCCCGGCCGGGGCCTACGTCGGGCACCTGCGCGAGCGGGTCAGGACGCTGGGACGCGAGGTCCGCTACCCGCGCCTCGACGTGATCGCGCTGCGCGACCAGGTCGAGGCGCTGTCCGCCGCCGCCGAACGGCTCACCCGGCAGGCCGAGGAGCTCGGCGGCGAGCTCGCGGCCACCCGGGCCGGCCTGGAACGGGCCGACCACGACCTGGACCGCCGGATCACGCTGATGGCCCGCCGCTTCGAGGAGACCGTGGACGGCCTCAACGACAACCAGGAGATCATCACCGGGCTGCGCGCGTTCCTCAGACTGCTTCGCGCGGACCCCACATAGGCGGCTCCAGACCGCGCAGGACGGGCAGCGAGCGGGCCGCGTACAGCGGGTCCACCGGCAGCACGTGCCGGGCCCACCAGCGCGCGGGGCCCGGGTCCGGCGAGGCGTCGGTGAAGCCGAGGGCGTACTCGTCGTACGGCGGGTCGTACAGGTAGCCGGTGGCCACCCCGCGGCGCTCCAGCGCGGCGACGGCCGCGTCCCTGTCGCGCACCAGCAGCGGGACGCGGAACAGCGGCTGGTCCAGGTTGTCCAGCACGGCGGGCGCCACCGTGGGCAGCTCGGCCAGCCGGGCGATCCCGGCCAGCCGCCGCGCCCGCTCGCCGGGCACCTTGGCCAGGCGCCTGGACTGGTACCAGCGGACCAGCCGCCCCCGCCGGGCGCGGTAGGCCGCCAGGTCGGCGCGTACCCACGGGTCGAACGGCGGCAGCGCGGGCACCTGCTTGAGCGCCAGCTCCAGCGCGTCGGGCTCCAGGGCGATGCGGTAACCCTCGCGCTCCTCCTGCATGCCGAGGGCGCGCATCAGCGCGAGCGCCGGACGGACGAGGTCGAGCCTGAGCGCGACCTGCCGGGCCATGGAGGTGGCCACGCTGAACAGGTCGGCGCGCAGCGCGCCGGGGACGAGCAGCTCGTCGCGGGCGCGTTCGAGCGCTTCGAGGTCGGCGCGGTCGGTCACCGCGAGCACGCCGCCCGAGCCCGCGCCCGGATGCTTGGACAGGCTGAACACCCCCGCCTGGCCGAACGTGCCCAGCGGGCGCCCGCCGGGAGCGGTCTCCAGGGCGTGCGCCACGTCCTCGATCAGGATCTTTCCCGTGAAGGCGGACACCTGGTCGGGCAGGCCGTACAGGTTCGTCGTCAGGACGGCGTCCACCGTGGACAGGTCGACCCGGGAGACGTCGATGTTGCCGTCACGCGGGGACAGCGGCGCGATCACCGGGCGCAGACCGGCCGCCAGCACGAGGAAGAGGATCTCGTCGGCCGAGACCGGAGACATGAGCAGCCGCTGACCCGGCAGGCACCAGTGGCGCAGCGCGAGGTAGAGGCCGAGGCGGTTGGATGGGAGCCACAGGCAGTGCCGCCCGGTGCGCTCCGCGATGAGTCTCACCCTTGTAGGACGGTACGCAGTCGCCCAAAAGTTTTCAACGCTTTGTCGGCGGTCTTGAGCAGCAGCGGATTGGCCATCACCGTGGCGCGCGTCTTGCGCACCGGCACCCGCATCATCCAGTGGACCCCGGCCGCCACGCCGGCCCTGGCCACGCGGCCCTCGGCCACCTCCAGCTCGCCGTTCTTGAGCTTCTCCTTGTACTCCTTCTCGCCCCGGCCCATGTCGATCACCTGGACGCCCGACGCGGCGGCCGCCTCGGCCATCGCCAGGTGATGGATGAGCCCGGGGGAGTACTTGGCGTAGGCGGTGTCGTAGGCCGGGAACCAGCCGGCCAGCGTCGTGCGGGTGCGCACCCCGAAGTGCCCGGCCACCGGCACGTCGTCGACGTAGACCATGTCGAGGACGCCGGCGAAGCTGTCGGACCGGGTGGCCAGCAGCCGCTCGACCAGCTCGACGATCCATCGCTGGGAGAACCGGTCGGTGCGCCCGGTACGCCGGTACTGGTCGGTCTTCCAGCCGAGCAGCGTGTGCAGCGGCCCGGTCTCGGCGATCGCGTAGTCGTGGCGCAGCGGCCCCGACTCGCGCTGCAGCTTGCGTGACTTGGCCAGGGTCGACTTGTATGTCTTGCCGGACCGGGCGCGCAACGTCTCGGTGTAGGGGCCCCAGCCGTCGCGCAGGTCGATGATCGGCGAGGGGTGCGTGGTGTGCCGCCCGTCGAGCAGCGGCTGGCCGGAGACCAGGTGGTCGAACTCGTAGACCGACAGCCCGCAGTCCTTGATCAACCGGCGCGGGTCGAGGTCGAGGCCCTTGGCGTGGACCAGGCCCTGCGCGTCGGTCAGCCCCGCGGCGACCGGCTTGCCGATGCCCAGCGGATGGCGTTCGAAGGGGAAGAAGCCGACGATGTCCGGCCCGTCGTACAGGACGGCCACCCGGACCAGGTCGCGGAGCTCGCCCACCGTGACCGTGAACTCCGGGGACAGGAAGGGGTTGTCGAAGGCGGCGTCGGACTCCTGCAGGGCGCGCCATCGGCTGAGCTCGGGCTGTCCCAGATCGCGAGGGTGGGCAACGGTGACGCGCATGGGCTCCTACTGTCGGCTTACCACAACCTGACCAGCATGAGGTCAGAGGTGTAGGGCCAGGTTAAAGGATGGGCGCCCATGCCTGGGATGTGCCGGGCCTACTGTTATGCAACTCTCAGCTGGCTTTCAGGACCGAGTGGCGTTCTAATGTGTGTCCATGACGGTACCAGGGATCGACTGGCCGCGGCTGGTCTCGTGGCTGGGCAGGAACGTGCCGGACGCCGGGGAGCCGCTGTCCGTCTCGCTGATCTCCGGAGGCAGGTCGAACCTGACCTACCTGGTGGAGGCGCGCGAGCGCCGGCTGGTGCTGCGCAGGCCGCCGCTGGGTCACGTGCTGCCCACCGCCCACGACATGCGGCGGGAGTGGCGGGTCATCTCCGCGCTGGCGCCGACGCCCGTCCCGGTGCCCGAGCCCGTCGCCTTCTGCGCCGACGAGGAGGTGGTCGGGGCGCCGTTCTATGTCATGGGGTACGTGCCCGGCGCCGCCGTGCAGACCAAGGACGAGCTGGGGCAGCCGACGCCGGCCCAGACGCGGCGGCTGTCGGAGCGGCTGGCCGAGGTGCTGGCCGCCATCCACGCCGTGGACTACCGCGAGGTGGGGCTCGGCGACTTCGGCCGTCCCGAGGGGTACCTGGCCCGGCAGCTCGACCGGTGGTGCCAGCAGTGGGAACGGTCGAAGACCGCCGACCTGCCCGACTACGACAGCCTCGTGCGGCGGCTGCGCGAGCGGCTGCTCGCCGCGTCCGACAGCACCCTGGTGCACGGCGACTACCGGCTGGACAACACGCTGGTGCGCCTGGCGCCGCCGCCGGCCGAGATCGAGATCATGGCCGTGGTCGACTGGGAGATGTCCACGCTCGGCGACCCGCTGGCCGACCTGGGGCTCACGCTGACGTACTGGCACGACCGCGGGGACGACGAACGGGCCCGCATCCCCGTGTCGGGCGACGTGACGGTGGCGCCGGGGTTCATGAACGCCGCCGAGTTCGCCGCCCACTACGGGAAGGTCTCCGGCCGCGACATCTCGGACCTCGGGTTCTACGTGGCCTTCGGCAACTTCAAGCTGGCGGTGATCGTGGAGGGCATCCACGCCCGCTTCAAGCAGGGTAAGACCGTGGGGGAGGGGTTCGACCGCATCGGCGCGGCCGTGCCGACGCTGATCTCCCGCGCCCATCGCATGCTCGACCAGCCCTGATCCCGCAAGGAGCCCCATGAGCACAGTTGCACTCATCACCGGAGCGGCCAGCGGCATCGGCGCCGCGGTGGCCCGGCGGCTGTCGTCGGGCGGCGCGAAGTGCGTCCTCGTCGACCGCGACGGCGAGGGCGTCGAGCGGGTGGCCAAGGAGGTCGAGGGCGCGTGGCTGGCCGCCGACGTCAGCACCGAGGAAGCCTCCCTGGAGGCCGTCGCGCTCGCCGAGCAGCGGTACGGCCGCCTCGACCTGGTGCACCTCAACGCCGGCATCTCCGGGGGCGTCGACCTGGCGAACTTCGACCTGGAGCGCTACCGCGCGGTCGTCGGCGTGAACGTGGACGGCGTCGTCTTCGGCGTGCGCGCCAGCGTGCCGCTGCTGGCCAGGTCGGGCGGCGGCGCGATCGTGGCCACGTCCTCGCTGGCCGGGCTGGTGGCCTTTTCCGGCGACCCGATCTACACCATGACCAAGCACGCCGTCGTCGGCCTGGTCCGGGCGCTGGCCGAGCCGCTGTCCCAGCAGAACATCCGGATCAACGCGGTCTGCCCCGGATTCACCGACACCCCGCTGGTGGCCGCCGCGCGGGAGATGTTCGTCGACGCCGGATTCCCGCTGCTCACGGCCGAGGACGTCGCCGCGGCCGTCGAGTCCGCCTTCTACGCCGAGACGCCGGGCACCCTGCTCGTCGTGCAGCCGGGTAGGCAGCCGGTGCCGTACCGTTACTCGGGGGTTCCCGGGCCCGCGGGCGGTCAGCGCCCACCCGCTTCCGATTGACAGCAAGTCTGCTGCAAGCGGAACGATTACCGTCATAAGGGCCGGGCACTGCCTGGCCCTTGTACGTTGCGTGATGGTAAGGAGCGTTCCGTGATTCCCACCGAGGGCAGACACGCGCGCAAACGGTCGCCATGGCCGATCGCCCTGGGGGCCGGCGTCCTCGCGGTCGTGCTCGTCGTCGGCATCATGGTCTACGCGGGCATGCGGTCGAGCTCCCGCGAGGGCTTCAAGGGTGGCGAGGTGGCCGAGGTCGGGCCCACCCAGGCGCCGCCGCGGCTCGAACAGCCGCCCGTGCTCCACGACTGGCCCCGGTGGGGCATCACGCACACGCAGTACAGCACCGAGACCGAGCCGCGCCAGGTCGTCGAACAGGCCAGGGGCCTGCTCGGACGGGTGCCGATGCTGCAGAACCAGCACATCATGGGCTGGGGCGTGGGCAACCCCGAGCCGAGCCCCGGGCAGTTCAGCTTCCGCGACCTCGACCGGCGGCTGACGTTCATGGCGTCGTCGCGGGCGGTGCCGGTGATCACCCTGTGCTGCGCGCCCGACTGGATGAAGGGCGGGCAGCCCGGACGTACCGACTGGAGCAAGAACCACACCGTCGCCCCCAAACCGGAGCACTTCGACGACTACGCCAAGCTGGCCGCGCGGGTGGCCCGGCAGTACCCGACCGTCAAGTACTACATGGTGTGGAACGAGTTCAAGGGCTTCTGGGACCCCTCCACCAACCGCTGGGACGCCGAGGGGTACACCCAGCTCTACAACAAGGTCTACACGGCGTTGAAGAAGGTTGACCCGCAGATCAAGGTGGGCGGGCCGTACATGCCGATCGAGACCGGCTCGGGCGGCGGGCCGTCCGAGCTGAAGGGGCCGTGGGGGACCGTCGACCAGCGGGCGCTCGACGCCATCGAGTACTGGATCGAGCACAAGAAGGGCGCCGACTTCATCGTCGTGGACGGCGCCTCGATGACGACCGACAAGGGGAACGTTCCCGACGACTTCGGCGCGCTCGGCAAGTTCGGCGCGATCACGAAGTGGCTGCGGGAGAAGAGCGACGACCTGCCCGTCTGGTGGGCCGAGTGGTACGTCGAGCCGGAGAACTCCGGGTGGAGCGAGGAGCGGCGCACGGCCGTGCAGGCGGCGGCGATGATGGAGTTCGCCAGGAGCGGCGTCACCACCGCCCTGTACTGGAACCCGCAGGTGAAGGGGACGGGCCAGTGCGACGGCTGCCTCTGGGCGCCCGGGCGGGGGGACGAGATGCCGATGGCGGGGCTGCTGAGCGGGTTCACCCGGTGGTTCCCGGCGGGGGCGCGGCTCGACAGCGCGGTGACGTCGTCCGACCCGAAGGTGAAGGTGCTGGCACAGGAGCAGCAGGTCGTCATGGTGAACACCTCCGACCGGGAGGTGACGGCCACGGTGGACGGCAAGGCGGTGACGCTGGGGGCGTACGAGATCAAGTGGGCGGGAAGAGGCGGCGCCTGACGGCACCCGACGCCTTCGGCGCCCATGGTCCCAAACCCGGCGCCTTCGGCGCCCCTGGCCCACCCAGCCCGTTGCCTGGTTACCGGGTGGGCCTGCTGGAGCCCACCCTGGAGAGGCGCCTGCGGCGCTGATGGTTCCCACCTCCGGCGCCTTTGGCGCCCATGGTCCACCCAGCCCGTTGCCCGGATACCCTGTGGGCCTGTTGCAGCCCACCCTGGAGAGGCGCCTGCGGCACTGATGGTTCCCATTCCTGGAAGGCGCCTTGGCACCCCTGAAAGGGCGCCTTAGGCACCCTGGAAAGGCGCCTTCGGCACCCCCTGGTTGGCGCGTCGTTGTTCGGTTACCGGCGTGGTACGGCGTTCACCCCGCGCCTCGCCTCCCGGGGTTCGCCGCCGGCCTCCTGCACCGACACCACGACACCGTCACCCCGCGCCGAACACCCACGAAAGCCCCTCACCCCAGGCATCGCCCTCACCCGCCGGCCTGCCCAAGCCTGCCTCGCCCTCACCCCCGGCGACTCCCGACACCCGAGCCCGCACCCAGGCCCCTCCCACCCGACCCCGGCTTCACGACCCCGGCTTCACGACCCCGGCTTCACGACCCCGGCTTCACGACCCCGGCTTCATGACACCGGGGCCCGTCCCGGGGCAGCCGCCCGGTACGGTCCACCGCTTCACCGATCCGGAGACCTGTGAACGTAGAGTGGTGCTCCATAAGCCGAAAGTGACTGACTTGTGATGCCGGGGACCGTGATGACCGACAGCAACGCCGAGCCGCCCATCGTGCACATCCTCGACCCGATGAGCGCGGCCTACGACGCCGCCTTCGCCACCTTCCTGGCCCACACCGACCAGAAGATCCGGGCCCGCGAAGAACTGGCCCGGGTCGTGGGACGGCTGCCCCACCGCCGTACGCTCATCGACGCCGGCGCGGGGACGGGCGAGACCACCGCGTGGCTGGCCCCCAGGTTCGACCGGACGATCGCCATCGAGCCGAACGAGCACCTGCGGGCCGAACTGGCCCGCCGGTGTCCCGAGGCCACGATCCTCGGTCAGGACATCGCCACCGCCGACCCGGAGGAGACCGCCGACCTGGTGTTGTGCGCGCACGTCCTGTACTACCTCCCGCAGCAGTCCTGGCTGCGGCAGCTCCAGAGGCTGGCCTCCTGGACGGCCGAGGGCGGCTTCGCGGTGGTCGTCATGCAGAACCCCGACAGCGACTGCATGCGCCTGCTGCGCCGCTTCACCGGCCACCGCTACGACCTGGACGCCCTCGGACGCGCCTTCGCCGCCACCGCAGGCACCGAATGGGAGATCGGCATCAGCACCGACCCGGCCTCCGTCACCATGCCCGACCTGGAAACCGCCCTGGCCGTCGCGCAGTTCATGCTGAACGTCGTCCCGCTGTCGCAGCCGCCCGCCATGGACGAGGTCGCCGCCTACCTCCAGGAACACTTCCGCACCCCGGACGGCTACCGCCTGAGCTGCGACCAGGACTTCCTGGAACTCCAGCGCAACGGCCCAGACGCCTGACCGCAGGCAGCCCACCCGGACCGCCCAGCAGCGGCCTGACGCGGCCCTGACGGGCCTCCACGATCGGCCCTGACGGGACCTTCGCGGTCGGCCCTGACGGGACCTTCGCGATCGGCCCTCACTCGCCCTGGGCGGGTGGCGGCGTGACGGCCATCGTGAAGGCGGTCTCGGTGAGGAGCGCCCGGTCGAGCTCGATGTGCGGCCGCGTGCCGCGTTCGAGCTGCTGGAGGCCGAGCACCACCGCCAGCGCGAGCAGCGCCCGCCGTTCCGCCTCCTCCTCGTCGAAGCCCAGCCCCACCAGGAGCCCGGCGACGAAGTCGACGCGGCGGCGGGTGACCCGGGTGACGATGTCGGCGACGCCCTCGCGTTCGGCGTCGAGGTAGAGGCGGCTCTCGCCGCCGCGCCGCCCCGCGCGGGCCGCGACCGTGCCGAACAGGGCGCGCAGCCGGGCGCGCGGCTCGGCCTCGGCGGAGGCGGCCGCGATGATGTGCTCGGTCTCCTCGGCCTCCCAGCGTTCCATGACCGCCCGGACGAGCGCGCCGCGGTCGGCGTGGTGCCAGTAGAAGGAGCCCTTGGTGGTGCCGAGGTCGCGGGCGACGGCCTCGACCCGCACCGAGTCCAGCCCGATCTTGGTGAACCGCGCGTACGCCGCGTCCACCCACTGTTCCGCCGTGATCCGGCCCCCTTGCGCCATTCGCCATACGGTACCGTATAGTCCTCACCATACGGCACCGTATGGAGGCGTCATGAGAACACCCGTCTACTGGTCGTCCGCCCTGGACGACATGCCCGCGCCCGACTACGCCGACGTGGTCGTCGGCGTGCTGCCACCGCGCGCGACCGACGACCCGCGGGCCTGGGCGAAGGCCGTCTTCTCGATCAGGTCGATGCCCCGCTGGATCGCCGCGGCCCTGTGGTTGCGCCAGGCGGTCGTGCCGCTGGTCGGCATCCCGCGCGCGCCGCGCGACGTCTTCGGGGTCGCCCGGGTCGAGGGGGAGGAGGCGCTGATCGTGGCCGACGACCGGCACCTGGACTTCCGCTGCGGGGTGGGGGTCGATCGCGAGGCCCGGCTCGTGCGGGTCACGACCACCGTCCGGCTGAAGGGCCGGCGCGGCCGGCTCTACTTCTGGCCGGTACGCCTCGTGCACCCGATCGTCGTCCGGGCCATGCTCCGCTCCGCCCAGCGCCGCCTGGGTGCGTCTAGAGGGTGACGACGACCTTGCCCGTGGCGTGGCCCTGCTCGACGTGGGCGATGGCCTCGGGCACCTGGTCCAGCCGGTACGTCCGGCTGACGACCGGGACGACCTGGCCCGCCTCGACGAGCCCGCGCACGGCGGCCAGCGCGTCCCGGTCCGCGGACGTGACGAAGTTGACCAGGCGCTGCCGGACGAACGGCTTGGTCGCGAGGACGCGCAGGATGCGCCCGGCCGGCCCGAGCAGCGACCCGCCGCCGGAGCCCCCGTTGGGGACGTAGGTGCCGGTGGGGGCGAGGGCCCGCCGGTAGTCCGCGAGGGGCCGGTCGCCGACGTTGTCGAGGATGACGTCGTACCGGCCGGGATGCTGGGCGAAGTCCTGCCGGGTGTAGTCGATGACCTCATCAGCCCCCAAGGACGCGACGAGCTCCGCCTTGCCGCCGCTGCACACGCCGGTCACCTCGGCGCCCAGCGCCTTGGCGATCTGCACCGCGAACGTCCCCACCCCGCCCGCCGCGCCGACGACCAGGACCTTCTGCCCCGGTTTGACCTCGCCTCTGGTGGCCAGGGCCTCGTAGGCGGTCAGCGCCGCCAGCGGCACGGCCGCCGCCTGCTCGTACGTCGAACCGGCCGGCTTCTCCAGCAGCACCTTGTCCTGGGGGACGGCGACGTACTCGGCGAAGGCGCCCCGGAAGTGGCCGAACACCTCGTCGCCGGGCTTCAGCCGGGTGACGTTGCGGCCCGTCGCCTCGACCTGACCGGCCAGGTCCATGCCGAGCCCGTCGAACGTGGGGCGGCGTAGCCCGGAGACGGTCCGCATCACGTACGGCAGACCGCGCACGAAGTGCCAGTCGCCCGGGTTGACGGCCGCGGCCCGCACCCGGACCAGCACGTCGTCGTCGCCGACCGGCGGCGGATCGACCTCGCGCAGTTCGATGACAGCCTCGGGCGGCCCGTAGGCGGCGTAACGGATGGCCTTCATGGCACGCTCCTACTCGACGGTTCTGAGGATCTGCTCGATCGACGCCGTGCGGGCGCGCAGCTCCGCCAGGTCGGCGGCCGAGCGCTGCTGGGCGTCAAGGGTGTTCTCGGCGAGCTGCTCGAACCGGTGCACGAGCCGGCGCAGGTCGTCCTTCTGCAGGGCCTCCAGCTTCGCCTTGCGGAAGTCGAAGAGGCCGACGATGACCAGGCAGATCAGGAAGCCGGTCACGAGCAGCACACCGAGGATGAAGATCACCTCGGGCCAGGCGGTGGGCATCAGGGGCGCTCCTTGGGCTCCGGGTCGGGCGCGGTGAGGGTCTTGGCCGCCTCGGCCAGCGCCGCTGCGGTGAGGTGGACGTCGAAGTCGGTGACTTCGTAGTACTTCATGGCCTTGCCGTCCTCGGAGAGCTCCAGCGTGCCGACGATCAGGCCGGCCGCTTCCAGCCGCCGCAGGTGCATGTGGAGGAGCGGACGGCTGACGCCGATCTCGCGGGCCAGGTGGCTCACATAGTCGCGGCCGGCGGCCAGGGTCGCGACGATGCGCACCCGCAGGGGGTTGCCCAGCGCCGCCAGCATCTCGACCAGCTCGTCACCGGTCGGCCCGGCATCGGTCATGATTTCCCGTCACGTGAAAGATTTTCCTTACACATGAGAGCGTACCTCGCCCAAGGGGTTTTTGGGCAGAAGATTTCAGACGGTCTGCGCGGAGTCGGGCGCCTTGCGCCGCTCGCCCGTGGGCCTGCGCCAGTACGTCAGGAAGCGCAGCACCCACTCCACCGGCCCGTACCGGTGTCCCTTGAGCCACCAGTGGCTGTAGAGCACCTGGACGGTGAAGATGGCCAGCGCGATCAGCACCTCGACGCCGGGGCTGACCCGGTCCACCAGGGCCAGGCCGTAACCGGTGAAGATCAGCGAACAGATCAGCGACTGGCCCAGGTAGTTCGACAGGGCCATCCGCCCGGGGGCGGCCAGGGCCCGGCCCACCCGCGGCAGGTACGGCAGCACCCGCAGGAACGTGGCCGCGTACGCGGCGGCCAGCAGCGGCGCGGTCACCAGGTCGATCGCCTCGCCCAGGAACTTGTTCACCGTGCCGTTCCAGGCCGACTGCGTGTAGACGAAGGCCCCGGCCAGCCCGACCGTGAACCCGGTCCACTGCAGCCTGCGCAGCGCCACCTTGTGCGCCGACAGGTCCCGCAGCACGCCCAGCTTGCCGACCGCCAGCCCGATCAGGCACGCGGCCAGCACCGCCGGCCCCTGGAACAACACCCGCAGCAGGACGATCAGCGACAGCTTGCGCATGTGCTCGGAGATGATCTGCCAGAACACCCCGCCGAGGGCGGTGTCGGACCTGGCGGCCTCGGCGGTGCCCTCGGCGACCGTGCCGGAGGCGTCCAGGCCGACCATCGCCAGCAGGGCCAGCATGAGGAACCCGAACGCGAGCACCAGGGTCAGCAGCCCGGCCAGCACGATCGCGGTCTTGGGGCCGATCCGGCGCAGCACCAGCAGCGCGATCCCGACGAACGCGTACGTGGTCAGGATGTCGCCGGGGAACAGCAGCACCGCGTGGGCCAGGCCGATCAGCAGCAGCCCGCCCAGGCGGCGCAGGAACATCGGCACGAACGCCCGCCCCTGCCGGACGGCCGAGTCGAGCTGGAGCGTGAAGCTGTAGCCGAACAGGAAGGAGAACAGCAGGTAGAACTTGTTCTCCATGAACAGCGTCACGAGCCAGCGCACGACCCAGTCGAGCGAGGAGTCGAAGCCGGGCTCGGCCATCCCGGCCATCCGGTAACCGGAGGCCAGGAAGGCGATGTTGACGACGAGGATCCCCAGCAGCGAGAAGCCGCGCAGGGCGTCCACAGAAGTGATCCTCGCGGCCGCGAGTCGTGCATCGGGCATGGCGGGAAGTGTCTCCTGTGTCCTCATCAGGCCTACATCATCCCGCAAAACCTTAGCGTTTCCTGTGAATTCAGTTATTTAGTGCGATGTGGATAAATCTCTCCACGATCACTGCTATTGAGATCAAGAACGACGGGATGGCCAGGAACATCAGCCCCCTGCGCGCCCGCCGTGCCCGGTTCGGCCCGTTCAGCCGGATGACCTCGTAGCCGAACAGCGCCACCCACGTCACGACCAACGCCCCGATGCCGACGGGCGTCCACGGCGAGGTGGGGTCGCCACGTCCCTTGTAGGGGTTGGGATCGGGGATCTCCGTGCCCTTCACGAACTTCTTCCAGGTGTAGAGCGCGGCGTCGTCGTTGGAGAAGACCTTCTTCAGGTCGGGCGAGGCGTCCAGCGCGGCCCGGAACCGCTGTCCCCAGTCCTCCGGGAAGCCCTCGTTGAGCTGCAGGTAGCTGACCTGCCCGCGGCTCACCATCAGGTACGAGTTGCGCGGCTGCTCCTTCAGCTTGGCCACCGCGTCGGCGATCTGCGTCGGGTCCTTGTGCACCCGCGCCTGGACGCCGAAGTTGACCAGCTCGACGTCCCGCTCGCCCCACGGCAGGGTCGGCGTGACCTCCGGGCCCTCCTTGGGCACCAGGTAGAGCACCTTGGCGCTCGGCTTGTCGTGGTCGTAGACGTAGTGCAGGGCGGCGACCTCGCCGGTGGTGACCCGTTCGAACTTCTCGTTGCCGTACCGGGCCAGCAGGAACGCGAAGGCGAACAGCACGGCGAAGCAGGCCGCGAGCACGACCGAGATCTTCCTGGTCAGCTCGGGGTTGAAGCGCACGTTCCGCCTGCGCAGCGGCACGGTCTCCTCGCGCACGTCCGCGCTGTCGGCCGGCAGGTTCGGGAAGAACGCGTAGGCGGCCAGCAGGCAGGAGCCGGGCAGCGCGAACATGTAGATGCGCAGCCCGATCTCGCCGCCGTAGCTCTGCAGCCCCAGCGCCAGCACCGGCACGCACAGCAGGATCAGCGCGGACCGGTCGAACACCCCGCGGCGCAGCCGCCGGAACAGCCCGGCCGCCGCCAGCGAGAGGATGACCCCGAGGATGCCGAGCCGCGCCTGCAACACCAGCGCGTGCGCCGGGTCGCTGCCCTCGACGCGGTCGGAGGTGGCGCTGCCGATGTTCTGCAGGATCTTGCCCAGGCCGCCGAAGATCGCGTCGATCTGGCCCGCCCAGAACCCGACCGTCATGTAGCTGATCCACGCCAGCGTCACGAGACCGAGGAAGAACGGCAGCGCCCAGGTCAGCGAGGTCCGCTTGAAGATCAGGAACGCGGTCACCACGCCGAGCATCATGAACGGCGTGATCTGGTGCGAGGCCACCGACGCGAAGAACAACGCCAGCAGCATCAGCAGCATCAGCAGCTTGTCGGCCCGGTAGGTGCCGGTGTTCACGATCTCGCCGGGCGTCATCGCGTCGAGCTTGCCCAGCAGCTTGCGCAGCCCCTTGGACGGGATCGGCTTGGTACGCGGCTCCACCCGTCCGAACCAGCGCAACAGGATCGCCACGAACGCCAGATACAGGGCGAAGGTGAACCCCTGCGGCGAGAAGTAGTCCTGTCCGATCCACTGCACGAGGATGAACAGCAGCGCCGCGAACCAGCGGGCCCGCGTCGTCGCGACCACCTGGCGCAGGATCAGGACGAACGGGAGCAGGTAGAGCAGGTTCGACAGGAGCGGCGTCCACTGCAGGATCGTCGTCATGTCGGTGATGCCGGCGGCCTTGGTGACGAACGCGAACAACGCGAAGAAACCCGGCCAGCCCATGCGGGCGTCGATGCTGATCGCCGTCTCGCCCGTCCTGGAGATGAACTCCACGAAACCGGCGTGGATGTACGCCGTGGGGAAGCGCGGCTCGGTGGCCACCAGGGCGCCCGCGCCGTGCAGGGCGAACGTGATGGCGGCGATCTGGAACAGCAGCAGGAACTTGCGGTCGGTGCTCTGGGCGACCGTGACGAAGAACGACACGATCATGATCAGGAGGGCGACGAACGCGGTCGCCGGCAGCGCCGAGATCAGGCCCAGGCCGTTGATGTTCTCCGGGTCCACACCCCACAGCGGGCCCGGGGGCACGCGCAGGGCGAGGATGTACATGAGCAGGCCCTCAAGCACGAGGACGACGGGCAGCCACTTGGGCGCGCTGGCGACCAGTGCCCCGACCCGCCCGCCGGCGGTCCGGCCCTTCTGCCCCGCGGCCACGGGCGCGCCTTCGCCGCCCAGGGGGCCGCCCAGTGGGCCGCCCACGACCTGCCCGTCACCGGAAGCCGCCGGAGCCCGCTCGACCACCGGAGCCCCGACCCCGGACGCCGCGACGGCACCGGCATCGGCCGTCCGGGAAACAGGCGCCCGGAAGGCCACGGTCCTGCCGTCACTCTCACCATCGACGGCAGCCCCATCAGGACGGCCCGCCTGGGAACCCCCGGCGGCAGGGCCCTCGGGCCGGCTGCCCTGGGAACCGGACACACCAGACGCACCGGCGCCCATGGCGCCGGAGCCGGCAGCACGGGCGGCACCCGCGCCGGACGCGGCATCCGCGCCGGACGCGGCATCCGCGCCGGACGCGGCATCCGCGCCGGACGCGCCTGCGCTCCCCGCGTCGGCGACCCCGGTACGCCCGGCGCCCGCCTCTCCGTTCGGCGAGGCGCCCCCCGCCTCGGAGGAGCCCCCGGAACGAGCAGGCCCTGTCGCAGGCGACCCAGCCGATCCCGCAGCACCCGATCCGGCCGATCCCGCAGCTCCCGACCCGGCCGATCCCGCAGCACCCGAACCAGCCGATCCCGCAGCTCCCGATCCAGCCGAGTCGGAGCCCTTCGGGCCACCTCCCGCGCCTTGAGGTGTCGCGGAGCTCTTCGAGGAGCTGTCGCCGCTGTCAGCAGTCGTGGGGGAGCCGCCCTTGGCAGCCCCGGCGGCGGGAGCCTGGGACGACTCCGCCGCAGGCATCGGCATGGTCCCGGCGGTCGGCGAGCTCTTCGCGTCCGAAGTCGCGGGCTTCTCGGTGCCGGACGGCTCGGCCGGGGCGTGGGGTGCCCTGGCGGTGAACGCGTTGGGCCCCACCGTCTTGGGCTGGGCCGCGCCGTCACGCTCCGCGAACGCCTGCGAAGGCCCGGAGGCGGGCTCGTCAGTCGTGGGAGGGTGGCCGATGTGCACGGTTCCGGGGACGCGGAAGGCCGTCGTCGTCTCGGCGTTCACCTCCGCCGGGGAGCCGGACACCTCCGGCGCCTCCTCGTCCGATGCCGGCGGGGACGCCGGAGCGCCCCCTTGACCGTCGTCGAACGTCAGCCGCGGGATCACCCCCGTGGCCTCCGGATCGAAGGGCGTCTCTGTCTCCTCCCCGGCGTCCTTGCGAACGTCGGAGGAGCCGGTCTTCCCCTTAGTCATGCCATCGCCGTCCCGTTGCCTCACGTTGACCATCATGCGGCCCCGGACGACCCCTGAGTGACAGTCGGCTGCCCAGTTTCACCAAAATTGAGTATTTTGCGTAGATTTCCGAAGATCAGAAGTGCCACCAGGAGCTCGCTGAAGAGCAGTCCGTAACCCACGGCGTTCACCCCGAAGTGCGGGAAAAGGGCCACCGTGGACACCAGCACCAGCACCGCCAGCCCGATCTGCACGATCGCCAGCGTGCGCGCGTGACTCTGCGCCCGCAACGCGCTCAGGTACACCTCGATCAGCACCCGCGGCAGCACGGCCAGCGCCATCAGCCGCAGCAGCGTGGACCCCTCGTCGGCGAACTGGGCGCCGAAGACGGTCAGGATCAGCGGCGCCCCGATGATCGCCACCGCGATGATCGGAGTCACGATCATGAAGCCGCGCCGCAGCGCCCGCCGGCAGTTCAGGGCCAGTTTGGAACGGTCGAACGACCCCTCGACCGTCAGCGACACCGCCATGTTCATGGCCAGCAGCTCGATCATGCTGGCCAGCGTGTGGGCCATCGAGAAGCGCCCGAACGTGGCCTCGCCCACCTTGGTCGCCACCACCACGGGCACCAGGTAGACGATCGCCAGGATCGACAGGGTGCCGGGGAAGTCACCGGCCAGGAACCGGCCGATCTGCCGCAGGCCGGGCGGCTCGTGGGCGGTGCCGAGGCTCTTGACGTGCCGGGGCACGACGACGCCGAAGATCAGCCAGTTGACCGGGATCAGCGCGAGGGCGGTGGGGATCATCCACGAGACGAAGATCCCGCCGTCGGGCAGCGCGCCGGCCAGCGCGACCAGCAGGCCCATCTTGACCAGGCCGAACACCAGGTTGTTGACCGGCACCCAGGTGGCCTTGCGCAACCCGGTGAGCACGACGTCCTGGAGCGTGAAGACGGCCCACACCAGCACCGAGGCCAGGAAGAACAGCCCCGGCCCGAACCCGGCCAGCACCGAGTACGTCTTCCCCCACAGCGGCAGCGTCAGCAGGAAGCCGAGCGCCGCGACCCCGCCCGTGGCGGCGGCCAGGCCGTAGCCGCGCAGGATGAGGTCGGGCGTGCGCCGCCCGGCCACCGGCAGGAAGCGGGCCAGCGCCCCCACGAAGCCGAGCGCGGTCAGCGACGCGAACAGCCGCATCGCGGTGATCACCGCCTGGCCGCGCCCGAACTCCTCGGGGGTGTAGAAGTGCGCCGCGAGCAGCCAGTAGCCCATGCCGAGGGTGCCCGTGACGACCGTGTTGGCCATCAGGGCGTAACCCTGGCGGAAGAGCGGATTGCTGAGGTCGCGGAGGATCTTTTCCCGCAGGCTAGACATTTCCGCGCACCCGCTGCAGCCCGTACCTCGTCCGCCGGACGACCGCGTACCCCTTGGTGAGGATGCGTTCGCGCAGGTAGATGAGAGGTACGGCGTTGCCTTCGACGGCGCGCTTGAACATGCTGATGGTCGTCGGCTTGCCGACCGTCAGCCGGGGGATGGCGAGCATGTCGTGGCGGTCGGCCGCGATGGTGTTGCTCACGGCGCAGGCGGCGAAGTAGCCGGCCTTGCGCACCTCGTGGCGGACCCGGGCGCTGGAGTAGCCATAGGGGTAGGCCATGGTGGCGACCGGCGCGCCGATCTTCTCCTCCAGCAGGCCCTTGTTCCTGCGCAGCTCCTGCCGCAGGTCGTCGGTGCGGAGCTGGTCGAGCTGCGGGTGGCTGTGGCTGTGGCCGCCGATCTCGATGCCGTTCTGGGCGGCCTCGCGGGCCTGGCCCCACGACAGCATGTCGTCGAGCGGACGGCCCGCGGCGTCCTTGCCGGCGTCGGACACCCAGCCGCTGGTCAGGAAGACCGTGGCCGGGAAGTTGTAGCGGTCGAGCAGGGGCAGCGCCTGGCTGTGGAAGTCGGCGTAGCCGTCGTCGAAGGTCAGGACGATCGGCTTGGCCGGCACCGTACGGCCGTCGATCTTGTTCAGCGCGGCCACCAGGTCGCCCAGCGTGAGCGGGGTGAACCCGCTCTCCGACAGGTAGGCGAGCTGCTCGGCCAGGTCGGACGGCCGCACGGCGTGCGGCCGCGTCTCGTCGTTGGGGCTGTCGCTGACCGAGTGGTACATCAGGATCGGAATGCGGATCATGAGCGTGCCACCTTCAGCCGTGCCGTGCCGACCACGTAACCCCAGGTCGTCCAGGCCAGGCCGACGACGATCGCGGCGGCCCTGCCGAGCCCGGACGGATCGCCGCGCAGGGCGTCGCCCACGCCGCGCAGCGCGCCGAGCGGCAGCGTCTTCATCGCGTGGGCGCGCTCGCTCGCCAGGCCGTCCTGGGTGCCGACCTCCCGCGTGACCAGGGCCTTCGACAGGCCCTCCGCGTAGCACCTGGACCTGAAGTAGGCGAAGCCCTCGCGCTGCCTGGACACCTTGTGCCCGATGACCGCGCGGGGCTCGAACAGCATGACCGAGCCCGGCTTGCGCTGGCTCAGCCTGATGCAGAACTCGGTCTCCTCGCAGCCCAGCGGGCGCGACTTGCGGCCCTGCACGCTGCGGCCGATGCCGCTGTGGAAGCCGCCGACCTCGGCGACGACCTCGCGCAGGAAGGCGGCGTTGCCGCCCATGACGTTGCGGATCGGCGCGCGTACCGCGGGCATGCCGCGGTACGTGCACCCGACCGTCCAGTCGAACTCGTACGGGAACCAGCGGGGCCGGCGCTTCGACGCCCACAAGGGGTCGGTACGCCCGCCCACGCCCACCACACCGGATTCCTGGAAGCCCTCCTCCAAAGCCTCCAGCCACCCCGCGTCGGCGACCGCGTCGTCGTCGAGAAACGCGACGATCTCACCGGTGGCCGTGGCCACGCCGGTGTTCTTGCCGCCGGACAGCCCCTGCTCGTGCGTGTTCTCCACCACGATGGCCTGTGGATAGGCGCGCTTGAGCTTCAGGTGCAGGTCCGGATTGTGGTCGACCACCAGGATCAGCTCGTGTGCCGGGCGGCTCTGGTTCTCGACCGACTCGACTGCCTGCCTGATGTCCTCCCAGCGCTCTTCTGTGTAGACGCAGATGACAACAGACGTGTTCACAACGGTTCCTCTTACGCGACGCCTCGGTCAGCGGCGGGAGTGGCGGTGGGCTCAGGCTGAGGGGCGGAGGGCTGGCGGCGCCACTCCTTCAGGATCGTCTTGAGCACACGGAAGCCATCTCGTACGGCACGCAGGTTGCTCTCGCCGTGAATGCGGTTGCGCTCGTGGCTGGGCACCTCGTGCACCTTCAGCCCGGCCTTGGCCGCCCGCACGTTCATCAGGGTCTCGACCTCGAAGCCGTCGCAGTCGAGGTCGAGCACGTCGAGGTGACGCGCCCAGAACGCGTTGTAGCCGTAGCACAGGTCGGTGTAGCTGGTCTTGTACATCACGTTGACGATGCCGGTGAGGACCTTGTTGCCCAGGCGCCGGTTGAGCGTCAGGTCGTCGCTGCCGCCGCCGGCGGCGTAGCGCGAGCCCTTGACGAAGTCGGCCCCGGTCACGAGGGCGCCCACGAACGAGATGATCTCGCGGCCGTCCGTCGAGCCGTCGGCGTCGATCATGACGATGATGTCGCTGGTGCACGCGGCGAAGCCGGCGGACAGGGCGTCGCCCTTGCCCTTGCCGGTCTGCGTGACGATCTTCACGTTGGGCCGCAGGCGCTTGGCGACCTCGACGGTGTCGTCGACGGAGTTGCCGTCGACGAGCACGATCTCGTCGACCCACTGGGGGATCGTCGCGAAGACGTGCGGCAGGTTCTCGGCCTCGTTCATCGCCGGGACGACCACGCTCACCGTAGGGGAAATGGCCAGGTGAGGGGTGACGGGCGTGAAGCTCGAAGGGGGCGGCATGGAACGCAAGGGCGACTTCTGGACCTTGCCGTTGTGCTTGGTGATCTCGGGACTCATGGCGAGGGATATCCTTCCGGGACCCGGCCCTGCTCACCGCACGGAGTCATCCCCGGGTGCTGCGGGAATGGCGGAGCCGACGAGCGGTGCATTGTTGGGTCCTGTGGAGTGAGGGTGTGTGCTGGTGCCGGGGGGTGGTGCCGGGAGCGTTCAGCCGGCTCCCGTTGGTTCCTTGACTACATTGGGTGACTCCTGCTGCTGCTGCATCGAGGTGCGCACCCGACCAAAGCCCTTGAGGACGCGGTCGGCCGCCTTATAAAGAGACGGTCGATCCAAGACGATTGTTCGAGCTTTGTTGAAAGGAGTTCGGCCCATCCAGTGGACGGCCGCTGTCGCGGACGGTCGTGAGATGCGGCCCTCGGCAACGTACAGGACCCCGCTCTTGAGCCAGTCTTTGTACTCTTTGCCGCCCTTGCCCATGTCGACCATGTGCATCCCGTCGTTCGCGGCGGCCTCGGCCATCTGCAGATGGTGAACGATGCCGGGCGAGTAACGGGCGTACTCGGTGTCGTAGGCGGGGAACCACCCTACAAGCGTCGTGGCCGTACGGAGACCGAAATGCCCGGCGACAGGCACGTCCCCGGCATAAAGCATGGTGAGGATGCCGGAGAAGTCCGATGACTTCTCGGCATGCATCATGTCGATGAGTTCGACGATCCAGGGCTGGGCGAACCGGTCGACCCGGCCGGTGCGCCGGTACTGGTCGGACTTCCAGGCCAGCAGCGTGCGCAGGACCTCGGGGTCGGTGGCGTTCCACTCGAAGCGCAGCCCGCCCTGCTCGCGGCCGAACTTGCGCTCCTTGTAGCGGACGGTCTTGAGGTTCTTGGGGGAGTTGGCCTTGACCTGCTCCAGCCAGGAGTCGAAGCCGGAGGTGAAATCCATCACGGGGGCCGGGCGCACGTCGGCCTCGTACGGGGCGAACGTCGGCTGGCCGGCGACCAGGTGGTCGAAGTCGAACACGCTGAGCTTGCAGGCGCGCAGCAGCTGCTTGGCGTCGAGGTGCAGGTCGGGGACGGCGATCAGGCCGTGGCAGGTGGTGAGGAAGCCGCCCAGCGGCTTGCCGATGCCGAAGCTGTGCCGCTCGTACGGGAAGAACCCGGCGATGCGGTTGCCGTCGGAGATGACCGCCACCCTCACGTAGTCACGCAAGCGGTCCATCGCCACGGCGAACTCGACGGACAGGAACGGGTTGTCCAGACTCGGATCGGCCTTCTGGAGCTCGCGCCATCGGGCGCGTTCGGAGTCGCCGAGGTCTCTCGGGCGCACTACCTGGATGTTCACCTTGCCCTGGCCCCCTGTTCGGTCTGCATGTTCTTCCCCCGGTACAACACGCGAAGCACGTACATGAACCCGCCGAGCACGGCGACCGTCGCCACGCCGGCTCTGGGCGACCATGCGTTGAACAGCAGCATGGCTTCGGCGAGGAGCACGTTCAGGACGAGGCTGGCCGCGGCTCCTACTGATAGTGCGGCAAGGGGGTCACGATCGCGCAACAGTCCCACCACCGCCGCCCCCGGCACCACCATGAGGAACAGGGAGATCAAGAACGGGCGCAGCGGGGTGTCGAGGTCGAACAGCGCGACCACGGCCCCCGCTATGCAGGCGAGCGCCAGCAGCCATGCCAGCGCTCTGCGGTGCTTGAGCATCTCCTGTTTCTCTCCTGCTCTTTCTGGTCAAGACATGGTTGATCGATTTTCATGGGACCAATCCTGGTCCGGGCACGTCAATGCCGACGCTTGGTGAGCCGTTGAGGTTCACCGGCATGGCGAAGTTTCTCCTGTGACTTCCGCCACAGGACGTGGTGACTCCGGGTTTCCGGGCGTGTTCCCCAAGCTAACCAGAATGCCCTATGTGGCCTATGATGTTCGAGCCAGGGTCCTGTTTATCCCGTTATGTCCGCTCTTGCAGGGGAGTTGTTCGTCACCCTTGTGGCGCGGCGTCCACATTCGAGGTCTGTCCGTCGCTCGGCGCCTCGGACGGCTCGGCGGTGGGCGTGGGCGGGTCGGAGGGGGGATCGGACTCCGGGGCGCGGTCGGCGTTCCAGGCCAGCGAGCAACTGGCGGCGCCGCCGTTCGAGGTGAACGAGACGCGGCCGCGGCCGCCGGCGCTCGGGTCCACGACGGTCACCCAGATCGACACCGAGCCGCCCGCCTTGACCGAACCGCTGGCGGGGAAGACATCGAGGCCCTGTGACGCGGTCGCCACCCAGGAGACCGCGGCGTTGCGGGCGCGCAGCCCGATCTTGGCCGCGCCCGCGATCGAGGCGGGGCACGTCGTGCCGAGCCGGGCGACCGGCGCGGGCCTGCGGCGGCTCACCGTGGGCGCGGCCGGCCCGCCGCTGGGCCGCCGGGCGGGCCGCCGGACCGTCGGCGTGGCGGACGGGGACGCCTCCGGCGCGTCGGCGCTCGGCGTGGGCTCGGGCGTCACCTCCTCCTCCTCCTCCTCCGGCGCCGGCGTGCGCTCGGAGGAGGGGGAGAGCGTAGGCGTGGGCGTCAGGGTGAGCGCGGTCTGCGCGGCGTCGCCGCCGTTCAGCACGACCACCGCCCCGGTCGCGGCCAGCACGCACACCCCGGCCAGCACCACCGGCCCGAGACGACGCGGACGGCGGCGGCGCGAGCGCCGTTCGGCGGCCACCGGGAAGCCGGTGCGGTCGAAGTTGTCGCCGCGGTCGGTGATCAGCGTCCTGGTCTGGTCGCGCCCGGGATCGACGCAGGTGTCCACCACCCGGCGGCGCAGCGAGAGCGGCGGGAACTCGACCGGCACCAGGTCGAGCAGGCGCGACGCCGCGACCTGCCGGTGCTTGCCCTCGGTGCACACCTCGCACCCGGCGATGTGCCCCGACAGCCGCCGCCGCAGCAACGGCGTGAGCGGCCCCTCCCAGGAGTCCACCATCGCCGACAGGTCCGGGCAGTGCGCCCGGCCCGTCTTGGCCAGGACGACCGCCGCGGCCGCGTTCTCCAACTGGTCGCGGGCCCGGCCCAGCCGGGTGGCGGCCTGACGGGAGGTCAACCCCAGCACCGAGGCGACCTCGACCGGCGTCAGGCCGTGCCGCAGCGACAGCAGGACGATCTCGCGCTCGTTCCCGCTCAGCTCGCCCAGCGTCTCGCGGACCAGCCCGGCCAGCTCGGAGTCGGGCTCCCCGGACGGCGGCGTGGACGACGGCCCGGACGGCGGCCCGGACGGATGCGCCTGCGGCAGGCCCCCGGCGGGCGTGCCGCGGTGGGCCATCCTGGCCCGGACCTGGAACCTGGTCAGCGCGTACACCCAGGCGCGCAGGCGGCCGGCCTCCTTCAGCCGGTCCACGCAGCCCTGCGCGGTCACCAGGGCGTCGTGCACGGCGTCGGCGGCCGAGTCCCGGTCGCCGATCAGCGAGAGGGCGTAGTCGTAGAGCCGTTCGCCGTAGGAGTCGTACAGGGCGGCGGGAGCGTCGGTGTCGGCCCGCCGCAGAGCGGCGGCCAGTTCCTGATCGTCGGCGCGGCCGACCGTCGGCCATCCAGGCACGGATTCCCCTCCCCGCGGGTGGAACGGGCGCTCAGGCCCCCACGCGGGAGAGGACGCCGCCTCGATCGGCCAGGTTGACCGGCGCGGCCGCGGTCATGCCCAACCGGCATGACGTCGTGATCCGTGTGACGGGAGTGGCTCAGCCGTCGCAGTCGGGGGCGCAGAGACGGCGTTCCATGCCCTGGAGGAAGAAGTCGCGGACCTGGAGCACGTCCTTGGCGATGTAGGCCTCGCCGCCGGTCGTCTTGGCCAGCGTGTCCATCTGCTTCCTGCCCGCCTCGGCCTCCGGGCCGAAGGCGATGAGCAGGATGCTGATCGGCCGCTTCGGGTTGTAGGTCTTCTTGAGGTACTGCAGGATCTGGGCGTTCGAGACGCCGCCGTCGGGGTCGTCGTTGCCCGCGCCGTCCGTCAGGATCAGCAGGGTGTTGATCTTGTCTTCCTGGTACGTCTTCGTCAGCTCGCCGTAGGCGGCCTTGATGGTGTCGTTCAGGCCGGTGTCGCCGGTGGCCTTGGCCTGGATCTGCCCGAACTGCCGGACCAGCGCCTGCTTGCGGAGCACGCCGTTGGTGGACTCGGCGAGCGGGCCGACGGAGACGAGTTCCTGCCAGTCCTTGCCCTGTCCGTCCATGTGGGTGGAGAACGTCCACAGGCCCAGCTCGGAGTCGGCCGGGAACAGCCCCAGGCCCTCCATGGCGATCTTGTTGATGGCCTGCATGCGGGTCATGTTCGTGCCGGGGACGGGCAGCGCCATCGTGCCTGAGACGTCGAGCAGGGTGAGCAGCCGGGTGCCGAGGTTCAGCCGCGACCAGGTCTGCACCATCGAGGCCACGCTCTTGGCGTCGGGCCGCGGCAGCGCCTCCGGCTTGTCGGGGACGAACCCCTTCTCCTTCGTCAGCGTCTCGCCGGCCTTGCCGTCGGGGCTGCGGAAGCCCGCGTCGCGCAGGATCTTCTTGGCCGCGTCCGTGCCGAGGTCCTGCCTGAAGTCCGCGGCCGCCTTCTGGACCGCCGGGTCCTTGGTGACGATCGTGAGCGGGTAGTCGAGGCTGAGCGTGCCCTCCTTGGGATAGAGGGCGACCACCGGGGCCTCGGGCTTCTTGGCGTTGTGGGCGTAGACGGCCTGCTCGGAGGCGACGCCGACCGGCACCTTGCTGCCCGACTTCACCGTCAGGCTGGCCAGCAGCGCCGCCGGGTCGGAGGCGAGCTGGCCGGAGATCTCCTTCAGCGCGCCGACCAGCGCCTTGTTCTGCCCGGCCTCCTTGGCCGAGGTGGCGGCGGCCAGCAGCGCGGCCAGCCCGGCGGAGTTCTTCTGCGGGTCGAGCGCCAGTACCCGGACCTTCCTGCCGGGACCGTCGGGGTTGGCCACGTTGGCCGCCGCGATCATGCCCGCCCAGCTCGGCGTCAGGCTGCCGGACAGCTTCGCCGCGGCGGACTTGGCCGCGGCCAGCACGACGGGCGACAGGGCGACCGAGCCGGCCGGCTCCGGCAGCGCCGAGCCCGCGGGGGAGTTGCGGAGATTGCCCACCAGCAGGCTGGAGTCGGCCACCCACACGTCGGCGCCGGACTTGCCGGCGGCCAGCCCGTTCGCGGTCTTGGCCGCCGCCTCCCTGGTCACGGTGACCTCGACGCACTTGCTGTCGATCGAGTGCAGGGCCTTGGTGTAGTTGGCGGCGATCTTGTTGAGCGCGGGGTGGATGTCGGGGGTGGCCACGACGCGCAGCGGCAGCTTGCCGGCCGAGCAGTCGTGCTCCCGATTGAAGATCACGAACGCCGCGACACCGAGGAGCACGGCCAGCGCGACGGCCCCGGCCAGCGGTACGAGCACCCTGCCGCGCCCGCTGACCGACCGTCTGCGGGAGGGTGGTTCCTGGGCTCGGTAGCCGCCGTCGAGCTCGTCTGTCCGGTGTCGCCCCACGATGTCCTCTTAGGTGTGTTGAGACCTTCCGGAGACCCTAGCCGGAGTTGCTCCGCAATACTCCGGGAACACTACTCGGTGGGCTCTGTGTGGCAAAACCGCTCTTTTGGTGCGTCTATTACGGAGAGTGGCGGTCAATGGCAGCAGGCGTGACCGCGCCAGGCGCGCGCTCCCTCACGCACCGCGACCGCCGCGAGGGCCACCGCCATGGCCGGATCCACCCACCACCAGCCCAGCGTGTTCAGCCACAGACCGGCCAGCACGCCGGCCGCCATGGCGGCGCAGATCAGGTTCTGGGTGCCCTCGCCGGACGTCGCCGCCGACGCCAGCCGGGCCCCCAGCCGCCGCTTGACCAGCCCCAGCGCGGGCATGCTGACCAGGCTGACCGTCGTGACCACGATGCCGAGCACGGTCGGCGTGGCCCGGTGGCCGGCGTCGAGATCATGCGCGACATGCCCGACGAGATAGGGCGCGAGCAGCCAGAAGCTCACCGCCACCGCCCGCCTGGCGGTCGTCTCGGCGTGCGGCGACAGCGTGCGCGCGCCGGTGAAGCGCCACACCACGATCAGGCTCGCCCCCGCCTCGGCGAAGGCCGACAGCCCCCACCCGATCAGCGCGACGGAATGCGCCGACAGCCCGGCGGCCAGGCCCAGCGTGCTCTCCACGGCCAGCCAGGCGAGCGTGGCCACCGACAGCGCACGCGCGGCGCGGGCGGCCCGCAGCCAGTCGGCCGTCGCGGCCGGATGCTCATGAATCCGCTGGTCAGACACCATGAACCCCCGAACTCCCGGCTATCCGGCCGTCGACAGCGTTACGTAACGTACCCATGACTCAGAGTGACTTTAAGGCCTGTGCGGCAAAGGATGTTCAAGATTCACCGGATAATGGCGGTGATCGCGTCCGGGGGAGGGATCGTGCCGTTCACGCCCAGTCACATCGCCGCCGTGCTGCCTCTGGTGGCCTCCGGACGGGCGCGGCGGTTCGCCGATCCGTGGGCGCTCGCGCTCGGGGCGATGGTCCCCGACCTGCCGATCTTCCTGCCGTTCCTGCCGGTCTACGGCGACTGGCACTCCTGGCAGGGCGTGCTCACCCTCGACCTGGCCGCGGTGCTGCTGCTCCTGCCGCTGTTCCACCTCGTGCTGCGCGATCCGCTGATCTCGCTGCTGCCGCCGTCCCTGGCCGGGCCGGCCGCGGCGCTCCTGCGGCCGGGCCGGCTCAGGGTCCTGCCGGTGGTGGCCGGCGGCGTGATCGGCTCGGCCACCCACCTGTTCTGGGACTCCTTCACCCACTCCTACGCCTCCGCCCGCTGGGGCGCCTGGCCGGACACCCCCGTCTTCGGCACGACCAGGCTCTTCAGCGTGCTGCAGTACACCTCGTCGGCCGTCGGGCTGGCGGTGGTCGTGTGGTGGGCCTGGCGCGCGTTGTCCCGCACCGAGGCGGCCGGCGTGCCGGGCCGCCTGCGGCTCACGCCCGCCGTGCGGTGGGCCGTGCTGGCCGCCTGCGCGCTCGGCACGGTCGCCGGCGCCCTCGTGTGGCCGCTGGTGGACGAGCCCAACCCCGCCTTCGGCTTCCGGAGCGTGCTCACCAAGACGGGCGCGGGCACCGTGATCGGGCTCTCGGCCGTCCTGGCCTGCTACGCGATCGGCTGGCAGGTCAGGCGGCGCATGGCAGTATCGGAAGGTGCCTGACTACGTGTTCGACGCCGACGACCCCCGAATCGCCGACTACACCCGGCTGCGGGACGTCGAGCTGCGCAAGAGCCTGGAGGCGGAGCGCGGCCTGTTCCTCGCCGAGGGGGAGAAGGTGATCAGGCGGGCCATCGCCGCCGGCTACCCCATCCGCTCGGTCCTGACCACCCGGCGCTGGTACGAGTCGCTGTCCGACGTCATCGGCGACGCCACCGTCTACGAGGTGAGCGACGAGCTGATGGCCGGCATCGCGGGCTTCCAGATCCACCGCGGCGCGCTGGCCTCCATGCGACGCCTGCCGCTGCCCTCGGCCGAGACCCTGATCAAGGGCGGCGCCCGCCGGCTGCTGGTCCTGGAGGACCTGGTCGACCACTCCAACGTCGGCGCGATCTTCCGCTGCGCCGCCGCGCTCGGCGTGGACGGCGTCCTGCTCTCGCCGCGCTGCGCCGACCCGCTCTACCGCCGGGCGGTGAAGGTCTCCATGGGCGCGGTCTTCTCGATCCCGTACGCGCGGCTCGACGACTGGTACACCGGCCTCGGCGAGCTGCGGGCGGCCGGGTTCCAGACCCTGGCGCTGACCCCCGACCAGAGCGCGGTCCCCCTCGACCGGGTCCCGATGGGCGAACGGGTGGCGCTGCTGCTCGGCGCCGAGGGCGACGGCCTGTCCTCCCACTGGCTGCACGAGGCCGACCACGCGGTGTGCATCCCCATGAGCCCGGCCGCGATGGACGCGGGCGTCGACTCGCTCAACGTGGTGGCCGCGGCGGCGATCGCCTGCCACGGGCTGATGCGCTCGGCCGCCGCGCACTGACCGTCCGGGCCTGCGAATGGGTCTGGTGGCGCTTCGACCAGGCGTGTAACCCTGTAATCATGCAGACCCTGTTCGAGCACGCCGGCGGCGAAGAGGGCTTACGCCGCTTCATCGAGATCTTCTACCGCAGCCTGCTGGCCGACCCGCTGCTCCAGCCGCTCTTCGGCGAGGGCAAGGCGAGCCACGTGGACAACCTGACCGCCTTCACCGTCGAGACGTTCGGCGGCCCCGACACGTTCTCGGCGGAGATGGGCGGCTTCCCGCTGCTCATCGAGGCGCACCGCGGGCTGGGCATCGAGGAGGCCCAGCGGCGGCGGTTCGTCGAGCTGTACATGGAGGCCGCCGACGCGGCGGGGCTGCCCGACGACGAGCCGTTCCGGGCCTCGCTCCGCTCGCACGTGGAGTTCGGCACGCAGGTGGCGTTGCAGAACTCCCACGCCGAGACCGACGACCAGCTCCACCCGCTGCGCGAGGTGCCGCGCTGGGACTGGGAGCGGCCGCCGGAGTAGCCGGTCAGGGGCGGTCGGTGTCCTCGGTGAGCCAGTCGGGGTAGGCGTCGACGTCGTGCAGCACCGGCTGAGCTTCGACGGTGCCGGCACCGCCGTTCGCGCCGATGTGCGCCGCCAGTTCGGCGGCGTGTTCGCGTGGTGTGATGAGGGTGAGCTGCCAGGAGACCCCGGCCTCCGCGGCCGGGACTTCCGCGATGTCGATCGAGGTGGCCAGCCCCGCGAGCAGGATCGTGTGCGCGAGCGCGGCGGCCTGCTCATGGCCTTCGATCGTCGTGCGGACTTCGATGAATTCCGCCATGATCTTCCTTATTGCGGAGGGGTACATTCGCCACCCTATCTGCGCGAATCGACCGTGGGGTCGGCTTCGGGCGGCCGAAGTCGGCCTGGGTGGCGTCGGTTGCGACGAGCCGGTACCCGAGATCGGCGGCCTCAATCACGACGGGATACGGCAAGATGTGATCCGCCGATCACCGAGAGCGACCGACGGAGGTCCCGTGAAGCCGATCTGGATCATCGCGGCCGCGGTCGCGGCCACCCCGCCCGTGTTCACGAGCCCGCCCGCGTTCACGACTGTGCGCGTCACCCGCGCGGGGGCGGCCGTGCGCCCGGAGGCGGCCACGCATCCGCGGGCCGCCTCCGCCGATCGCAGCGCTCTGAGCTGTGCCGTCAGCTCACCGGCCGGTCGGCCGCTGACCTTCAGCCCGCGCATCGGGCTGACCGCGAAACCGGTGTCGGCCCGCGGCAACCTCCAGCTCACCGGCTGCCTGTCGGCCGACGGCTCGGCCCCCTACCTGCGCTCGGGCTGGGTCACCCTGAAGAGCGTCGGCCGGGCGTCGTGCGCGAGCGCCCGGCAGGTCCACGGCACCGCCCGCATCACCTGGTTCGGCCTCGACGGGCGGCCGGTCGGCACCTCGGAGGTGCGTACGCGGGCCGACCGGCTGGCCACCCAGAGCCCGGCCGACAGCTTCCTGACCGGCACGGTCGTGTCGGGGCCGCTGGACCGCGAGCGCGTCCGCGGCACGATCACGCCCGCCATGGGCCTCCTGGCCTGCGCGACCGGCGGCCTGGGCACGCTGTCCGCAGCGGGCCGGCTCACCTTCGGCTGACCTCCGCCCGGCTCCCGGCGGTCAGCCGCCGGCGATCTGCTCTCCCGCGAAGTCCAGCAGTTGCTCAGCGGTGCTGAAGCGGCGCTCGTCCCCGTCGTGGAGCAGGACGCCGAACACCCGCCTGCCGCCGCGGTCGCCCGCGAACAGCAGGCAGTACTGCGCCGCGTTCGTGTAGCCGGTCTTCACGCCCACGACGTCCGCGGACCGGCCGAGCAGCTTGTTGGAGTTGCGCCAGGTGTGCGCCCCGTGCAGGGCTGACTTGGCCACCTTGTACACCTTGCTGCCCACCACCGTGCGGAAGACCGGGTCGGCCATCGCCCGCTGCGCCAGCGTGACCTGGTCCACGGCGGTCGAGTAGCCGCCGTTGGCCGGCGTGGGCAGTCCGTCGGGGTTGGTGTAGCGGGTGTCGCCGAGGCCGAGCGAGCGCGCGGCCCGGTTCATCTTGGCCACGAACGCGGTCTTGCCCGGCCCGTACTTCCTGGCCAGGGCGTTGGCGGCGTCGGCGCCCGAGGGGAGCATGAGGCCGTACAGCAGGTCCCTGGCCGTGAGGCGCTCGCCCTTCCGCAGGCCGGCCGTGGTCGCGCCGTTGCTGGTCGCGTGCTTCGTGTCGGCGGCGGTGACGGTGATCGGCTCGTTCAGGCGTCCCTCGCGCAGGACGACGTAGGCCGTCATCACCTTGACCAGGCTGGCCACCGGCACCCGCCGGGTCTCCCGCTTCGCGAAGTGGATCGTTCCGTCCGAGTCCACTACATAGGCCGCCCCCGCCTTCACCGTCGGGACGTCGGCGGCCCGTGCGGCGGACGCCGGGTAAGAGATCCCCACAACCAACGCGAGTACGGCAGAGCCGATGAAACCCCCAATACGCATGCCAGACATGTTCGCAGGAGATCAAGGGTTGGTTTGCGAAACTCGGCCGTAAGTGGCCCTCAGTTGGGGGTAAATGCTTGATAGATCCGACATCTGCGGGGAGACGAGGCTGTGGCAGGCAGGTTCATCATCAGTCAGGACGAGCGGGGCACGTTCCGTTTCGCGCTCGTCGCGAACAACGGGCAGACGCTGGCCGTGGGCGAGGGCTATCCGAGCAAGGCCGCCTGCGTCAACGGCATCGAGACCGTGCGCAGGAACGCTCCCGAGGCCGCCATCGACGACCAGACTCCGCCCACGATCTAGGACGAGGCCAGGGCCTTGCGTCGGCGGCGGACGAAGAACCAGGCCACGCCGGCCGCGACCACGAGCAGCAGGACCAGCGCGCTGACGGGCGAGCGGGCGGCCAGTTGCAGCCAGCCCCACACCAGCGCCGTGAGCCCGAACCACCAGATGGGCGCCCAGGTCAGGCAGCCGAGCGCGCTCGCCACCACGTACCAGGGATAGGACACCCGCAGCGCGCCCGCCACCCACGGCAGCGTGTGCCGCAGCATGGGCACCCAGAAGCAGCCGTAGACGGCCAGCGCGCCCCACTTCTCGACGACGCCCTCGATCCGCGCGATGCGCTCGCGGCCGAGCCGCACGCCGACCTTGGACTCGTAGAGCTTCTCGCCGAGCTTGCGGCCGACCCAGTAGTAGACCTGGAACGCGCCGAACAGCGCAAGGATGAGGACGGCCCCCACCAGCCAGTACGGCAGCCCGAACCAGAACGGCCGGGCGGGATCGGGGAGGGCGGCAGCCGCATGCCACATGAGCCCGCTCACCCCCACTCCAACGCCTTAGGTCAGCCTTACCTTAGTCAAGGAAGAGGCGTTCCGCCACATCAGCTTGCAAGGCCCGGTCACCGGCTGCAAGTAGCCGACAACCACCCCTCAACCATCCCGCCCTATACCTGAACTGAGCAAAAGGGGTGTTGATCATGTCGTCGAGAAGTGCGGTGGTCCTGGCCGGCGGTACCGCCAACGCGGTCAAGCTCTTCGTGGCCGCGCTCGCCTTCACCAGCGCCTACGTCGGCTTCTCCGCCTACAGCAGCGCCGGATCTGCCGCCGAGCCGGTGCGGACCGTCACCCTCTCGGCCCGTGAGCTGCCCATCACCGCCCCGGCCCGGCAGAGCGCCCCAGCCCGCGCGGGCGAGATCACCCTCAGCGCCCTGACCGACGGCGCCCCCGGCTGCGGCAAGTCGTTCCTGGCCCGCGGCCTGCTGGTCAACCCGCGGCCCGGCACGACGGTCCTGTACCGCTGGCGGCTGTCGCGCTGGAGTCCGGCGACCGGGACGTGGCGCACCTACCTGGCGGACCACTCCGGGTTCGCCGGCGACAGCCGGAGCGTGGAGTGGCAGCCGCAGATCTCCGGCAACGCCGGGTGGTACCGGGTCGAGCTGATCGCCCGGCCCGGCGGGACCGTCACGAGCGAGCGTTTCCAGGTGAGCTGCTGACCGAGCGGCGCGCCGCCTCCACCCAGCGCGGCACGCCCACCCGCTGGGCCACCTCAAGAGCCTTCTCGTAGTGCTCGCGGGCCGCGTCGGGCTGGCCCAGCCGGATGGCCAGGTCGCCCAGGGTCAGCGCCACCGGCCACAACGCCACGACGCCCGTGCCCGCGCCGGCCACCCGGTCGGCGAACGGCTTGAGTTTGTCGTAGCAGTCGACCATGCGCTCGCGGTCGTCGAGCAGCATGCCCGCCAGCGCCCGCCAGGTCATCACCAGCTCGTAGAGGAAGTCGGGCCGGACGGGCGGGCGGGTGGCGGCCACGGCCCTGGCGTCGTTGAGGTGCCCGGCCGAGGCCAGGGCGAGGGCGTAGGCGTCGAGCGTCCACTTGGCGCCGCGCTGGTGGGCCGCCGCCAGCAGGTCGACGGTCTCGGCCGCCCGGCCGTCGACCAGGTGCAGGCAGAACGCGGTGATCAGCGGGAGGTCCTGGCGGCCTTCGAGCATGCCGGCCCGCGCGGTCATCCGGGCGGCCTCGCGGTAGGCGCGTTCGGCGCCCGCGTAGTCGCCGGCGATCATCAGGCGCTGACCGGCGTACCAGACGACGACGGCCGCGGGGGCCGACAGGTCGTACTGCTTGGCCAGACGGTCGGCGGCGGCGGCGTGCTCGTCGGCGACGGCGAACTCGCCCCTGGCCGCCGCGCACTCCAGCAGCACCAGGTGGGCCAGGGCCTGCGTGGCCATCTGGCCCGAGCGCTGGGCGACCTCCAGCAGCTCCCTGCCGATGCCCTCGCGGGTGTCGACCGCCGGGATGTCGTAGGACTGGCGCAGCCGGCCGCTCAGCGCCGCCGCGATCAGCGTCGGGTCGCCGCTCTGCCGGGCCAGCTCCAGCGCCTCCAGCGACGCCTGCCGCCCGCGCTCGGGCGCGGAGGAGCCCTCCAGCTCCAGTGCCAGCGTGGTGAGCAGGCTCGCCCGCAGGCGCTGCTCGCCCGCGGGCAGCTCCATGAGCGCCTTCTCGGTGACGTCGACGATCTCCCACGCGGTGCGGGTGAAGTCGCGCGCCATGCCCTTGTGCGGCACCGCCAGCGACGCGGCCACCTTCGCGGTGATCTCCAGGTCGCCGAGCGGCAGCGCGGCGTCCATGGCCTGGCGGCGCAGCAGCCTGGCCGCCGTCATGTCGCCGCACAACGCCAGCGCCTTGATCTGCCGGAGCATCAGCCGCAGCCGCTCCTTGGCACGCTGCGGCTCGGACTCGCGGCCCTTGTCGTCCTTGCGCGGGCCGCCGCGGTCGAAGGCCGCGATGGCCTGCTCCCACAGGGTGGCCGCCTCGCGGTGGGCGAAGCGCCGCTCGGCCTGCTCGGCCGCCAGACCCGCGTAGTGGACGGCCTTCTCGGCCGCGTCGGCCAGGAAGTAGTGGTGGGCCAGCGCCGCCACGTCGGAGGACGTGCGCTGCTCGATCACCGCGGCGACCGCGGCGTGGAGGCGGGTGCGGCGCAGGCGGGAGGCGTCGGAGTAGATCGTGTCGCGCACCAGGTCGTGGTCGAAGCGCAGCAGCCCCGGGCCCGGCTCGGTCACCAGCCCGGCCAGCAGCGCGGCCTCGACCGCCTCGATCACCGCGTCTTCGTCGCCGGCGACCGTGACCAGCACGTCGAGGTCGACGTCGCGGCCGATCACCGCGGCCTGGAGCAGGATCTGCTGGGCGCCGGCGGGCAGCCGCGAGATGCGCCGCCGCAGCACGTCGCGCACGCCCGAAGGCACGCGTGAGAGCACCTGCGTGGCGCTGGCCCGGTCGGCCGCGCCCTCGGCGTCGAGCAGCCGGACGGTCTCGCGCACGAAGAACGGGTTGCCGCCGGTGCGCTCGACGATGGACTCGACCGCGTCCTCGTCGATCTCGCGGACGCAGGTGGCCTTGACCAGCTCGGCCACGGCCTTCGGGTCGAGGCCGGACAGGCCCACGCGCAGCGGCTCAAGCCGGGCCAGGGCGGCCAGCACGTCGGACTGGCGGTCGTCGAGCTCGCTCTCCCGGCACGTCACGACCAGCAGCACGCGGCTGGTGGCCAGCAGGCTCGGCAGCGCGCGCAGCAGGGCCAGCGTCTGGTCGTCGGCCCAGTGGAGGTCCTCCAGCGTGAGCAGCACCGGCGCCCGGCGGGCCACGCCGGCGAGGTAGCCGCCGACCGCGCGGTGCAGGCGGAAGCCGCCCGAGACCTCGTCCTCGTCGGGGTCGGGGGCGGTGTCGTCGAGCAGGGGGGCCAGGAGCTGGGCGTACTCGCCGGCGCCGGTCGTGCCGATCAGCGAGCGCAGGATCTCGACCCAGGCCCAGCCCGGCGGGGTGGCGCTGGAGTCGGGGCAGGCGCCGGAGGCGGTGATCCAGCCGTCGGCGCCGAGCCTGCCGTCGAGCTGGCGCAGCAGCGTGGTCTTGCCCGCGCCCGCGACGCCGGTCACGATCGCGACCTGGAAGCGGCCGGTGCGCGAGGCGGCCGTGGTCAGCCTGGCCAGCTCGGCGTCGCGGCCGACGAACGGCTCGGGCTCCAGCGGCGGCGGCTCGACGTGCGCGGCGGCCGGCCGGGGCGGCCAGGTGTCGGTGACCGGGGCGGGCCGGGCAGGACGCGGCGGCGCGGCCAGCTCCAGCTCGGGGGCCTGGGCCAGGATGTCGGACTCCAGCTTGCGCAGCGCGGGCCCGGGGTCGATGCCCAGCTCGTCGGCCAGCATGTTCCTGGCCCTGCGCAGCGCGGCCAGCGCGTCGCCCTGCCTGCCGCAGCGGTAGAGGCCCAGCGCCAGCAGCCGCCAGCCCTCCTCGCGCAGCGGGTGCTCGGTGGTCAGAGCCTCCAGGTCGGGGACGGTCTCGGCGTGCAGGGCCAGCCGCAGGCCGGTGTCGGCGTGCCGCTCGCGGGCCACCAGACGCAGCTCGGCCAGCCGGTTGACCTCGGCCTCGGCCCAGGGCTGGTCGGCGAAGTCGGAGTAAGGGGTGCCGCGCCACAGCCCGAGCGCCTTCTCCAGGCGGCCGCGGGCGGACTGCGGGTCGCCCTCTTCGAGGTGCTCGCCCGCCGCCCTGACCAGCTGCTCGAAGCGCAGCGCGTCGACCTGCTCGGCGGCCACGCGCAGCGCGTAGCCGGAGGCGACGGTCACCAGCAGGCGGTTGGGGCCGCCGCGCGGCCGGCCCGGTTCGAGCACCCTGCGCAGGCGGGAGATGTAGACCTGCAGGCCCGACTGGGCGCCCTTGGCGGCGTCGTCGTCCCACAGGTCGTAAAGAAGCGTGTCAACCGGCACGACCTGACCTCTGGCCACGAGAAGTCGGGCGAGGACGGCCCGCTGCCGCAACCCGCCGAGGTCGAGTTCGTCGTCGTGTTCGTACGCCTCGACTGGCCCCAGAACCCGGAACGCCACCATGTCAGCCGCCACGCTATGCGTGCTTCCGAAGGGCGCACAAGGTCTTTGATGGCTTTGGGATTGTCACTGCGGGGCCTTCGAGATCGCGGACGGGGGTTCCGCGGCGGCGTTCCGGCCGTTGCGCCTGCGCAGGAGCGCCCACGCGCCGAGCGCGAGACCGCCGAACGGGATCTCGATAGTGTAAGTCCAGAAGCCGAAAAGTAGTGCTGTCGCGACGGCCGGAGTGCCCGGCACGCCGAACGTGATCAGCATCGCGGCGACCCCGCTCTCCATGATCCCGGCCCCGCTGGGCGTGATCACGGCGCTGGTGAGCACCCGGGACAGCGCGAAGACCGCGATCGACTGGGCCAGGCCCGGCCAGGCGCCGGTGGCCGTCATGCAGGCCGCCATGATCGCCCACTGGAAGCCCAGGAAGAACACCATGCCGAGCGACAGGCCGAGCGCGCGCGTGCGGACGATCTCGATGGTGTCGGCGCGCAGCCGGTGGAAGGCCTCGGAGGCGTGCACCTTCAGGCGCAGCAGCCGGGTGAGCCCGTCGAGCGCCCGGCCGAGCACGACGGCGGCGCGGTCCCAGTAGAGGGCGACGGCCACGACCAGGCAGAGCACCAGGATGGAGATCGCGCCCGTCCAGCCCGCCCTGACGAACGCCGGGTCGAGCACCTCGCCCGCCATGAGCAGCGCGATGATGCCCACGGCCGGCAGGATGAACCTGAACAACGTGTTCCAGATGCCGCTGACCAGCGTCATCACCACGATGGGCCGGTTGGCGAAACCCCAGCCCCTGGTCATGGCGAACGACAGCGCCACCCCGACCGCGCCGCCGAACGGCAGCAGGTTGCTGACCGCGCTGCCCGCCGCGTTGAGCGCCAGGCCCTGGAGGTTGTTCAGCCCCGGCAGCGAGTTGGTCAGCACGAACGTGTACGCCAGCAGGCTCAGCAGCCACAGGGCCGTCATCAGCGCGATCTGGCCGAAGCTGAGCGCCCCGAAGACCGCCCCGATCTCGCGCCAGGAGACCGGCTTGCCGGTGAGCGCGTGCACGATCTGCGGCAGGTAGACCACGAGCAGCACGGCCAGCCCGAGCGACAGGACGGACAGGGCGATCTGGAGCGGCTTGTTCTTCATCGCCCACCAGTCTGACGGGTCGCCGGAGCCGGCACGTCACCCTCAGGTGCTACTTCGGCCATGGGTCGAAAGGGTGAGTGAGACGAGTGCCGGGCGGCAGGTCGCGGCGTACGAACCACTCGGTGCCGAAGACCAGGCGGTAGAGCGGGCCGGGGACCTTCAGCATGACGGCGAGGGTGCGGTCGCTGTCGCCGCCGCTGGCCTGGGACGCGTGCGCGGCCATCGAGGCGCGCTTCTGCCGGGCGTAGCGGCGGACGTTGACCCGGTGGGTGATCGTGTCGCTCGCCGAGTACGCGCTCTCGAACGTGCGCACGTCGAACTCCGGCGGGAACTTGTACACCCGGCCCGCCATGCGCAGCAGCCGCACCAGCGGGTCGCGGTTGACCGTCGCCTCCAGGACGATCTCCGTGCCCGCGATCTGCGCCGCCCGCTTGCCCACCCGGTGGACCTGCACGTGGTCGGGGTGCCCGTAGCCGCCGGCCGGGTCGTAGATCGACAGCAGGTCGGCCTTCTCCTCCTCCAGGATCGCCGCGAGGGCCCTGGCCGCCGCCTCGGTGTCGGCGTCGATGAAGGCGTTGTCGGGCCGCTCCTCGGCGACGCCGCCCTTGGGGCTGAGCCCGGAGTCGCCGTAGCCCAGGCACTCGACGCGGGCGCAGCCGAGCAGCGCGGCCGACTCGTAGAGCTCCTTGAGCCTGGTCTCGCGCAGTTCCTCGCCGGGGCCGATCTCGGCCAGGCCGCGCTCGCCGGCGGTCGCGACCACGAGCACCACGCGGTGGCCCTCGGCCGCGAGCATCGCCATGGTGCCCGCCGTGAGCAGGGCCTCGTCGTCGGGATGGGCGTGGAAGAAGACCGCGGTACGTGGAGGCACACGCCCAGATTAGTCTGGGAGGGGTGCGGATCTTTCACGTGAGTGACTGTTACCTGCCGCGACTCGGGGGGATCGAGGTCCAGGTGGCCGACCTGGTGCGGGCGCAGCGCGAGGCCGGGCACGACGTGGTCGTGGCCACGGCGACCAGGGGCGAGGCGCTGCCGGGCGTGCGCAGGGTCGTCGCCAGGATGCCGTTCGACCTGCCGGTGCATCCGTTCGGAGTGGGGCATCTCACTCGGGGCATCTCCGTCGTCCGGCCCGACGTGGTGCACGTGCACACCGGCGCGGTCTCGCCGTTCGCCTGGATGGGGGTGCGGGCGGCGCGGCGGGCGGGGGTGCCGTGCGTGGTCACCGTGCACAGCATGTGGGACCCGGTCACGCGGGGGCTCTACCGGCTGCTGCGGCTGGCGTTCGGCTGGCAGCGCTGGGGGCTGGTGGCCACCACGGTGAGCACCGCCGCGGCGGTGCCCATCAGGGCGGTGGCCGGGCCCGGCGTGCCGGTGCGGGTGGTCTCCAACGGCCTCGACCTGTCGGGCTGGGCGCCCGCCCCCGGCGTGCCGGCCGGGCGGGCGGAGGTGCACGTGGTGGCCGTCGGCCGGCTGGCGCCGCGCAAGCAGCCCGTACGGCTGCTCAGGCTGCTGCGGGCCGCGCGGGCGCGGGTGCCCGCCGCGATCCCGATGCGCGCCACGATCGTCGGCGACGGCCCCGCGCGCGCCCGCATGGAACGTTTCCTGGCCGAGCACGGCATGACCGGCTGGGTGTCGCTGCCGGGCCGCTATTCGCGGGAGCAGATCGCCAAGCTGCTGGAGTCGGCCGACGTCTTCGTGGCCCCGGCGCCCCGGGAGTCGTTCGGCATCGCGGCGCTGGAGGCGCGGGCGGCCGGCGTGCCGGTGGTGGCCAGGGCCCAGAGCGGCGTCGCCGACTTCGTCAAGGACGGCACCGAGGGGCTGCTCGGCCGCACCCTGGACGACCTGGCCGGGGCGGTGGCGCGGCTGTGCTCCGACGCCGGGCTGCGCCGGGAGATCGCCGCCCACAACCGCTCGACGCCGCCCGTCGCGGGCTCGTGGGCCGGGGTGCTGGAGGGGTTCGACCGGGCCTACGAGCAGGCGATCGCGCGTTAGGCCAGGCCGCCCCTGCGCAGCGTGTACTCCGGCGCGGCGAAGTCGCCGCCCTGCGGGGTGTCGTCGGTGAAGAAGGCGGCCGGCGTGCCGGTCACGCGGGCGGCGTACGACTCGGCGTCGTCCTCGGGCTCGTAGCCGAGCTCGGGGGAGAGCAGCCAGAAGCGGCGGGTGTTGGCCGAGACGGCGTAGGCGGCCAGGAAGCGCAGGCCGGGCGTGGTGACGGCGGCGTGCACGAACCCGGCGCAGTCGCGCGGGCTCAGCCAGGTCGCCAGGTGGCGGACGTCCTCGGGTTCGGGCTCCAGGCTGCCGATGCGCAGGCAGACCACTTCGAGGCCGAACTTGTCGGCGTACAGGCGGCCGAGGGCCTCGACGGCGGCCTTGCTGACGCCGTACAGGCCGTCGGGGCGCGGCGGCAGGTCGGGGGAGATCGTGGCGGTGGCCGGGTACATGCCGGTCAGGCGGTTGCTGCCGGCCAGCACCACGCGCGGCACGCCGGCCAGCCGGGCCGCCTCCAGCACGCGGTGGGTGGTCAGCACGTTGCCGTCGAGCAGGTCGGGCAGGGGCGCCTCGTCCGGCACCCCGGCCAGGTGCACGATCGCGTCGGCGCCCTTGACCAGCGCCACGGTCTCGGCCAGGTCCGACAGGTCGGTGCGGACGGCCTCCTCGCCCGGCCCGGCCTCCATGGGCGCCCGGTCGGCCAGGACGAGCCTGGTGGCGGACCGGCGGAGCCGCTCGCGTACGGCACCGCCCACCATGCCGGCTGCGCCGGTGAGCACGATCATCTTCATGCCGACATTGTGCGGCATCGGGCCGATGCGGTCAGTCGCGCCGGAGAACGACGTACCCGTCGCGTTCGAACACCTTCGTGTACCCCTCGGTCTGGAGCTGCTCGACCCGGTTGCGCTGGTCGTCGGCGGAGCCGAAGGGGAACTCCCAGCGGGCGGTGTCGGCCACGATCCACGGCGCGCCGCGCGGGGCCGCGCTCCACAGCAGGACGGTGGTCCGCGAGGACAGCGCCGGGCCCACGGAGTTGACCGCCTCGACCGTCACCCCCGAGGGCACCCTGCTCACCGCCTCGGCCGCGGCGGCGGCCTTGTCCTCCTTGTAGAAGGCGGGATGGTAGAGCTGGTCGAGCGCGAACCTGGGCACCAGGGTGAGGGCGACGGCGCAGGCCGCGGCCGCCCAGGCCAGCTTGAGCCCCTGCCGGTCGGCGCGGCCGGTCCAGCGCAGCAGCCTGGCCAGGCCGTCCACGCCGGCGCAGAACAGGATCATCACGGTGAACGCGCTGTACTGGAAGTCGGCCTGCCACCACTGGGGACGGTCGGACAGCAGGCGTTCGAGCACGTGCGGCAGGGCCGCCAGCGACAGCGGCGACAGCAGGCACAGCAGCAACGTGGGCCAGGCCAGCAGGAACAGGGTGTCGACCTTGGCCTCGTCGCTGAAGGGCAGCAGCAGGGGGGCGAGCGGGTCGCGCAGCATCGCCAGCAGCGCGGCGGGCGCGTCGGGGCCGAGGTGACCGTAGGCCCAGAAGTCCTTGCTGTCGCCGCCGAAGGAGGTGATCAGCAGGCCCCGGACGAGCACCACGGCGCCCGCGCCGACCAGCGCGCACACGAGGCCGCGCAGGCGGTCGCCGACGACGAACAGGTACAGCCCCGCCCCGATCACCAGGAGCCCCATGTCCTCCTTGACGAGCAGGAGCCCGAGCATCGCCAGGAACGCCGGCAGCACGCGTCCGGCGTGGTAACGCTCGATCATGATCGCGGTGAGCAGCGGGACGAACATCACCTCGTGCGCGTCGAAGGCGACGGCCTGGGCGATCGGCCACGACAGCGCGTACGCCACGGCGACCAGGTAGGCGGGCCCGGCGCCCAGCACGCGGCGGGTGAACAGCCACAGGAACGGGATCGCCCCCGCGAACAGCAGCGCCTGGGCCACGATGAGCGTCTCGGGCCCGTCGTGCACCCAGTAGAAGGGCGCGAGCAGCGCGTAGATCGGGGAGAAGTGGTCGGCGAGCTGGAGGTAGTCCGTGCCGCGCTCGTGGAAGACGCCCAGCACCGGCACGTACGGCGGCCGGAAGCGGGCGTAGTTGCGCACCGCCTGGTCCACGATCACCAGGTCGAACGTGGTCGCCCGGAAGGTGGCCAGCTTGACCAGCCCGAGAACGGCGTACGCCACCGCGGCGAGCAGCGCGATCGCGCCGACCCGCACGCGGTGGCGGAAGAGCACTCTGGCGGGGAGTGCGGCGCCTGCCGGAGGCCGTGCGATCACCGTTTCGTCGGTCACGGCAGCAAGCGTAAGGGGATCATCCGGTCCTGTCCGTACCCCGTACCGGCGGACCGGATGAGGCGGTCACCGCGCCGGCCTGCCCCCCGCAGGCGGTGCGGCGACCGCGGACCGGTCAGGAGCAGGCGGCGGTGATCTTCGAGGTGAAGCCGCTCATCTTGCCGCTGAACTCGGTCGTCTTGCTGATGTCGCCGCTCTGCAGGCTCTCGAAACCGGCGGCGAAGTCGTTCAGGGCGGCCGCGACGTCGCCGTCGTACTTGCCGGCGAGCTCCTTGGTCTTGGCGGCGGCGGCCTTGGAGGCGTCCCCGACCGCGGCGGCGTCCGTGGCGTTCTTCGTGATGGCGCCGCTCCACTCGGTGGTGATCTTCGAGAGCTCGTTGACGGCGGTGTTGCAGTCAACGGCCTGGCCGACACCGCAGGCGGTGGACAGAGCGGCAAGGGAGATCGTCGCGACTGCGAGGGCGAGTCGGCGAGGGGGAGTCATTTTTGGTGCCCTTCGTTGGTTTTCCGTACGAGGAGGACATTAGCGATCTCTGGTTGATCCCCGCTTGCACGCCACTAACATTCCGGCCGTCAGGTGGGTGTAAAACCGCGCAGCAGCACGTGGACGACCTCCTCGGCGTCGGGCATGGGCAGGTCGAGCAGCCCGCGGTAGGTCACCAGGCCGGCGAACAGGTCCGTGAGGAGATCCAGGTCGGCGTCCGGGGACAGCTCGCCGCGGTCGATCGCGCGCTCGTAGACGACCCGCGAGCGCCGCATCCGGGTGCGCATGCCGGTGCGGACGATCTCGGCCACGGCGGGGTCGCGGCCGGCCTCGCCGTACATCTGCCTGGTCAGGCGGGCGACGCCCGGGTGGCCCCACAGGGCGAGGGTGTCGGAGACCACCACGCGCAGGTCGCCTTCGAGCGAGCCGGTGTCGGGGACGGCGACGTGCGTGTCCATGAGCCCGCCGATTGATTCGAGCAGCATGTCGCGTTTGGTGGCGTAGCGCCGGAACACGCTCGCCCTGCCCACGCCTGCCGCTTTGGCGACGTCGTCCATGGTGAAGTCGAGGCCGTGGGAGAGCAGCAGCTCGGTGGCGGCCTGCCTGATGCGGTGGTCGACCGTGGGATCGGGCTTGCGGCCGCGCGCGGACATTGTGATACTCCCAGTATCTGATACTTGCAGTCTCTTAAAGTGGGGCTTCTATGAGGGTAATCGTGGCGGGCGCCGGGGTGGCGGGGCTCGCGGCGGCGCGCGGGCTGCTGAACGCGGGTCACGACGTCGAGGTGTACGAGCAGGCGCCCGAGCTGCGCACGGCGGGCGGATCGGTGACCCTCTGGCCCGGCAGCACGGCCATCCTCGACCAGCTCGGCGTCGGGTACGCGGGCCTGGGACGGCGGCTGGAGACCATGGAGTCGTGGGCCGACGACGGCCGCCGGCTGGTCACCGTCGATCTCACCGCGGCCGAGCGGCGCTACGGGCATCCGTGCGTCCATGTGGCCCGGCGTGAACTGGTCGAGGCGCTGTCGGCGGGCCTGCCCGTCGTCTACGGCGCGGGCGTCGAGCACGCCGAGCCGGAACGGGCGCAGGCGCGGCTGACCGGCGGCCGTACCGTGCGCGGCGACCTGCTGGTGGGGGCCGACGGCCGCAGGTCGGCGGTGCGCCGCGCCCTGTGGGGGGAGGACCCGGCCGCGTTGAGCGGCTGGGTCACCTGGCAGGGCTTCACCACCGCGCCGACCTCGTTGACGCACTCCCGCCGGGCCGTGATGATCGCCGGACGGCGGGAGCTGTGCGGACTGATCCCGGCCGGGGCGGGCCGGTTGTTGTGGTGGTTCGACGTCCAGGCGTCGCCCGGGGGGCCGTTCTGGCAGGACGACCCGGACATCGTGCCGCGGCTGCGCGAGCGGTTCGGCGGCTGGGCCGACCCGGTGCCCGCGGTGCTGGAGACGATGGAGGACGTCGGCTTCTTCCCGCACCACCGGCAGGCGATCCCCCGGGTCTGGGGCAGGGGCCCGACCACGCTGGCCGGGGACGCCGCCCACACCATGCCGCCCACCATGGCCCAGGGCGCCAACCAGGCCCTGGAGGACGCCTGGCTGCTGACCCGCTCGGCCGGCGGCGACCTGCGCGCGTACGAGCGGGCCAGGGCGCGGATCGCGCGGCGTCCCGCCATGATCGCCGGTACGGAGGTGACCAACCGGCAGCGCTCGTTCGCGGGCCTGGTCCCCGACTGGATGGCGACCAGCATGCACACGGCGTCGCTGCGCAGGTTCAGCACCTACCTCTTGACAGCCTCGTGAAGGCCGCCGGACGATGTCGCATATAGAGCAACTCGGTGCGTAATACGCAACAAGGGGTGTCGGTTGACCACCACGTCGAGCTTGATCTCCACGCTTCCCGGCCGCTCCTACACCGACCCCGACCTGTTCGCCGAGGAACAGGCCAAGATCTTCGAGAGCATGTGGTTCTGCGCCGTGCGCGCCGGCGACCTGCCGAAACCGGGCGCGTTCCGGACCGTCCAGGTGGGCACGGAGAGCGTGCTCGTGGTGCGCGGGCGCGACGGGCTGCTGCGCGCCTTCCTCAACGTCTGCCGCCACCGCGGCGCGCGGCTGTGCGTGCAGGAGCGGGGCGAGGTCAGAAGGACGATCAGGTGCGCCTACCACGCCTGGTCCTACGACCTGGACGGCAGGCTGGCCGCCGCCCCCAACCTGGCGAAGATGCCCGACATCGACCGCGTCGAGTACGGCCTGGTCCCGGTGAGCCTGCGGGAATGGCTGGGGTACGTCTGGGTGTGCCTGGCCGACGAGCCGCCGTCCTTCGAGGACACCGTCACCGCCGCGGCCACCGAACGCCTGGGCGACCCGGCCGCCATCGAGAACTACCACGTCGACCGGCTGGCCCTGGGCCGCCGCGTGGTCTACGACGTCAAGGCCAACTGGAAGCTGGTCGTCGAGAACTTCATGGAGTGCTACCACTGCGCCACGATCCACCCCGAGCTGGTGGCCGTGCTGCCCGAGTTCGCCGGCGGGTACGCCGCCCAGTACTACGTGGGCCACGGCGCGGAGTTCGCCGAGCGCGTCGAGGGCTTCACCGTGGACGGCGGCGCGGGCTTCGGCCGGCTCCCCGACGTGGCCCCGGAGCAGGACCGCCGCTACTACGCGATCACCGTCAAGCCGCAGGTGTTCGTCAACCTGGTGCCCGACCACGTGATCCTGCACCGGATGTTCCCCATGGCCGCCGACCGCACGGTCGTCGAGTGCGACTGGCTCTACCACCCCGACGTGGTGGCCTCGGGGGCCGACCTGACGCCGTCGGTCGAGCTGTTCCACCGGGTCAACGAGCAGGACTTCGACGCCTGCGAGCGGACCCAGCTCGGCATGGGGTCACGCGCCTACCGGGCGGGCGGCGTGCTGGTGCCGAGCGAGCACCACATCTCGGCCTTCCATCAGTGGGTGAACCAGCGCCTGCGCGGATAGCGCACCCGCAGGCCGCCGTACTTGGCCCGGCCGCCGACCACCAGGTAGAGGACGCCGGGCCGCCGCCTGCCCGGCACGTCGCCGACGACGGTCTGGCCCCAGTCGGTGCGGAAGGCGTCCACGTTCACCACGGCGCCCTCGGGCACGGTGATCCTGGCGGAGCCGTAGTCCAGGTCGAGTTCGAGGTCGACGACCGGGTGGGGGATGACGGCCCGGGACAGGTCGAGGTCGACGCCGCCGTACTTGGAGGAGATCCGCAGCCGCCGCGGGACGGCCCAGTCACCCGAACGGCGCACGTGCCCGCTCTTGGACTCCAGCTCGACCACGTCGTCGGCCGGGGCCGCCGGGGCGGGCAGATCGGTGGTCAGGCCGAGCAGGTCGCCGTAGGTCCTGGCGGTGAGCGCCAGCCCGAGCCGGTCCTCCAGCTCGGGACGCGTCAGGCGGCCCTCGGCGAAGGCGTGCTGGAGCCGCTCCGCCGCGCGCTCCCGGTCCTCGTCGGAGACCCGCATCTGCATTTCCGACATGTCCCGAGCATAGGTTCGCGGCGGTCAGAACGGGAGGCGTCGCCCGGAAGGGGTCCGCAGATCGAGGTGGGAGTACCGGCGCCCCCGCAGGGGCCTGCGCACGAGCTGAAGTCGCTTCACGCCCTGTAAATACCCATTTGATTGTCTAAGAGTCCTCATGCGGAGGTACCGTGTGCCTGATGTCGGCGGACCCTTTCGTGCATCCGGCCCTCTTCTACCGAGGTGACCCGGAATATGTGGCTGCCACCACGGCTTTCGTGCGCGAGGGGCTGGCCGCCGGGGAGCCCGTGGCGGTGGCCGTGCCCGCCGCGAACCTCGCCAAGATCGAGGCCGGGCTGGGCGCCGACGCGGCCCGGGTGACCATGCTCGACATGGGCGTGGCGGGCCGCAACCCGGGGCGGATCATCCCGGCCGTGCTGCGGGCCGTCGCCGACCGGCATCCTGACGAGCACGTACGGATCATCGGCGAGCCGATCTGGCCCGGCCGCTCGGCGACCGAATACCCGGCCTGCGCCCAGCACGAGGCGTTGATCAACCTGTCGTTCGCGGGGCGGCGCGTCACGATCCTGTGCCCGTACGACCTGGCGGGGCTGACGCCCGAGGTGCTGCGCGAGGCCGAGCGCACCCACCCGGTGCTGCGCGACGCCTCCGGCGAGCGGACCAGCCCCGGCTACGCGCCCGACGAGGTCGTCGCCCGGCACAACCAGCCGCTCCCCGAGCCGGCCGCGTGCGTCTCGCTGCGCTTCGACCACACCAACCTGGCCTCGGCCCGCATCCTGGCGGCCGGCCAGGCCGAGGCGGCGGGCTTCGGGGACGACCGGCTCGACGACATCCGGCTCGTGGTGGCCGAACTCGGCGCCAACAGCCTCGACTACGGCGGCGGCGCCGGCCTGATCAGGGTCTGGATCGAGGACGCGCGGCTGGTCTGCGAGGTCGCCGACGGCGGTCACATCACCGATCCGCTGGCCGGGCGCCTGCCCGTCGAGGCACGCCGCTCCGGCTCGCGCGGCCTGCTCATCGTCAACCTGCTCGCCGACCTCGTACGCGTCCACAGCCGCCCCGGCGCGACCGCGATCCGCGCCTATTTCGACCTGCCGGCCTCCCTGGTGTAGACATCGGAGGATGATCCGGCTGCGGCCCATGCGGGCGCGTGACGCGGGCGAGTCCCACCGCGTCGCCACCAACCTGGAACTCTTCTTCGACCTGTGTTTCGTCGTCGCGGTCTCGTTCGCCGGCTCCCAGCTCCACCACGCGCTCAGCGAAGGCCACCTGGCCGAGGGCGTCCTCGGCTACCTGACGACGTTCTTCGCCATCTGGTGGGCGTGGATGAACTACACCTGGTTCGCCTCCGCCTACGACAACGACGACTGGCTGTTCCGGCTGACCACGCTGGCCCAGATGGCGGGCGTGCTGGTGCTGGCCGCCGGGGTGCCCAGGGCGTTCCAGGAGCACGACTTCCGCGTGGTCTACGCCGGATACGTCATCATGCGCCTGGCCATGGCCGCCCACTGGCTGCGGGCGGCCTGCGGCGACCGTCCGGGCCGGCGGACGGCCGTGCGGTACGCCGCCGGCATCTGCGTCGCGCAGGTCGGCTGGATCCCGCTGCTGGTCGTGCCGGGGGAGTGGTACCTGGCGGCGTTCGCGCTCGGCGTGCTGCTGGAGCTCGCGGTGCCGGTGTGGGCCGAGCGGGGCAGCCCGACCGCCTGGCACCCGCACCACATCGCCGAGCGGTACGGCCTGTTCACGATCATCATGATGGGCGAGAACGTGCTGGCCGCCACGGTCGCCTTCCAGGCCGAGGCGCGCACCGCCGGCCTGCGGCCCGAGCTGATCGTGCTGGCCCTGGGCGCGCTGGTGATCGCCTTCGCCATGTGGTGGCTCTACTTCGACCCGCCGACCGCCGAGATCCTCGACTCCACCAGGCGCGCCCTCCTCTGGGGGTACGGCCACTACGCGATCTTCGCGGCGGTCGGGGCGTTCAGCGCCGGGGTGGAGGTGAGCATCGACCACGCGTCGGGCGCGTCCCATCTGTCCGCCACGGGCGCGGCGCTGGCCGTGTCGGTGCCCGTCGCGGTGTTCCTGTCGATGCTCTGGCTGCTGCACGTGCGGCCCCACCGCTACGGGGCCGCCGACAGCGCGGCCTTCCTGGGCGCGGCCGTGCTCGTGCTGCTGTCGGCGCTGACGCCGGCGCCGATCCCGCTGACGGCGCTCGTCCTGGTCGCGCTGGTGGTCGTGACCGGCGCGACCAGGCGCGCGGCCTAGCGCTCGACCTCCGACATGTTCGGGTAGCGGGCGCCCCGGACGGCGTCCGCGGGCACCGCCCTGGCCAGGGCGTCGAGCTGCTCGGCGGTCAGCGTGACGTCGGCCGCGGCGGCGTTCTCCTCCAGGTAGGCCAGGCGTTTCGTGCCGGGGATCGGCACCACGTCGTCGCCCTGGGCCAGCAGCCAGGCCAGCGCGAGCTGGGCGGGAGTGATCCCGGCCGCCTCCGCGATCTCGCGCACCCGCTCGACCAGGCGGGCGTTGTGCTCGGCGTGCTCGCCGGACATGCGGGGCAGGTGCTTGCGGAAGTCGTCGTCGGGGAGCTGGTCGGCGCTCGGCAGCGCGCCGCCGAGCAGACCGCGGCTGATCGGCGAGTACGCCACCAGCGCGGTGCCCAGTTCCCTGGCCGCGGGCCGGATCTCGGCCTCCAGCCCCCGGGTGAACAGCGAGTACTCGCTCTGCAGCGCGGCGATCGGGTGCACGGCGGCGGCCCTGCGCAGCGTGTCCGCGCTCACCTCCGACAGCCCGAGATGGCCCACCTTGCCCTGCTGGACGAGCTCGGCCATGGCGCCGACCGACTCCTCGATCGGCACGTCGGGGTTGCGGCGGTGCATGTAGTAGACGTCGATGTGGTCGACGCCGAGCCGCCGGAGCGAGGCGTCGCAGGCCGCCCTGATGTACTCGGGGCGGTTCTCGACCGTGCGCGTGCCGTCCTGGCGGTTGATGCCGAACTTGGTCGCCAGCACGACCTCGTCGCGGCGGCCCTTGACGGCCCGGCCGACCAGCTCCTCGTTGTGGCCGCGTCCGTACATGTCGGCTGTGTCCAGAAAATTCATGCCAAGGTCGAGGGCGCGGTGGATGACGGCCATCGACTCCTTCTCGTCGCCTTGGCCGTAGAACTCCGACATGCCCATGCAACCCAGGCCGAGGGCCGACACCCGCGGGCCGCCGGTCCCCAGAACGCGCGTCTTCACATCCGCTCCCGATAGTTTTCGATCTTGTGGTCGAGGACGTCCATGTCCGCGCTCAGCTCGGCGATCCTGGCCCGGACGCGCTCCCGGTGCAGCTCCAGCATGGCCAGCCGCTCGGCGGAGGTGTGCTCGCCCATCCGGCGCAGCTCCGCGTAGCGGCACATGTCGGCGATGGGCATGCCGGTGGTCCGCAGCTTGGTGAGGAAGTCCAGCCAGCGGAGATCCGCCTCCGCGTAGTCGCGATGCCCGCTGACGTTGCGACCGACCGAGTGGATGAGCCCGATGCGCTCGTAGTAGCGCAAGGTGTGGGCGCTGAGACCCGAACGCTGGGCGGCCTCTTGGATCGTCATGTATCCAGAGTCACCCTTCGAGTGCACTCCAAGTCAAATCGGGGGTGCCGCCGACTGCACCCACCCTGAGGAGGCAGACCCTACCCAGGGTCGTCTTTCCGCAGGTCACGGGCCCGTCCCCGGACTCTGCCGACCAAGGTATTAGGGGACGGATCAGGGCCCGCTGGGGGCTCATCTCCGATGCCGGTCAAGGCCGCCTTACGCGAGCTTTAAGGCATGAGGGGATTGCTTGTCAGCGGATTCACGGCCATCGGCACCGGAGCCGGCGCGATGCTCACCTTGCACGCCGAGGCGGGCCTCGACCCGTTGCACAGCGTGATCAGCGAGTACGCCTTCCAGGCGTCCGGATGGCTGCTGCCGGCCTCGCTGACGCTGTTCGCCGTGGGGTCCGGGCTGATCGCCGAGGCGCTGCGCCGCTCGGGCGCCAACCGCTGGGTCGTCGCGCTGCTGGTGGCGTGGGGGGCGAGCATGTTCCTGATCGGGGCCTTCCCGACCGACCGTCCCGGGGTGCCGCTCTCGTTGTCCGGAGGCATCCACCGCTACGCCGCCTTTGCCGCCTTCCTGGTGATGCCCGCCGCGGGGTTCCTGCTGGCCAAGGCCAGGATCCGGTACGCCAGAGCGATGCGCGTGCTGAGCGGCGTGGCCCTCGGGGCGCTGTTGCTGGTCGTGGTCCCGTACGTGGTGCGCATGTTCGGCATCCCGCTGAGCAACGACGACATCCCGGCGGGCCTGACCCAGCGCGTGGTGGTCGTGACCGAGATCGGCGTGCTGGCGCTGGCGGGCCTGTCGATGCTCAGGCCGGCGGCGCGGCGGGTGTCGGCCGTGCTGGCGTGACGCCTGGCCGGTTCGCGAGGGGCGGGATGATCTTCCCGCCCCTTTTCGCGTGAGAACGGTCCGCTCCTGGAAAGAAGAAGGGCTCTGACCTCGCCCAAGGAGCTGTGAAGATGACCATTTTGATCGCCTACGACGGTTCGGACGACTCCAAGGCCGCCATCGAGTTCGCCGGACGGGCCGTGCAGGACAGGTCCGCCGTCGTGCTGACCGTCTGGGAGCGGCTGGCGATGACCTCCGCCCGCGCCTCCGCCGGGCTCATGATGACCCTCGACAACACCGCGGCCGAGGACGAGGCGATCGGCCAGGCGATGACCGAGCTGGCCGGGCACGGCGCCGAACTGGCCCGCGAGGCCGGCCTCGACGCGACGCCGCGGTGCGACCTGGACTCGGGGGCGGTGTGGTCGACCATCGTGGACGTCGCCGACGAGATCGACGCCACCCTCATCGTCACCGGGACGCGGGGACTGGGCGGCGTGCGATCGCTGCTGCTCGGCAGCACCTCGGACCGCGTCCTGCACCACGCCCGGCGTCCCGTGCTGGTGGTCCCGGGCCCCGAGGCGACCTCCTGACGGACCCGGCGGCGAGGATGTCGGTGGCGTGCGGCAGAGTGGGGCCCTCGGGATCTCCTGACCGGTGACCCGATCGAGGGCGGTGGAGGGGGCGGCATGGCCGAGGGCCTGGCGCGGCGGCTGGGCACCGGCGACGCGGTCGTCGTCGGGCTGAGCGCGATGATCGGCGCGGGCGTGTTCGCCGCCTTCGCCCCGGCCGCCGCCGCGGCGGGCGGCTCACTGCTCGCCGCCCTCGCGATCGCCGCCGTCGTGGCCTACTGCAACGCGACCTCCTCGGCCCGCCTGGCCGCCCTCCATCCCGAGTCCGGCGGCACCTACGTCTACGGCCGGCGGCGGCTCGGCCCGCTGTGGGGCTACCTGGCAGGCTGGGGCTTCACCGTCGGCAAGACGGCCTCGTGCGCCGCGATGGCCCTCACCTTCGGCTCGTACGTCGCCCCGGGCGCGGCCCGGCCGCTGGCCGTCGCGGCGGTCGTCGCGCTCACGCTGCTCAACCTGTTCGGCGTCCAGCGTTCGGCCGCGGTCGCCCGGGTGATCGTCGTGCTCGTGCTCGCCGTGCTGGCCGCGGTGATCGTCGCCGGGCTGGCGGGGGAGCGGCCGTCCGGAATGCCGGGCGCGGGGCTGCCCGGCGCGGGCCCGTGGGGCGTGCTCCAGGGAGCCGGGCTGCTGTTCTTCGCGTTCGCCGGATACGCCAGGATCGCCACGCTGGGGGAGGAGGTGCGTGATCCGGCCCGTGCCATCCCGCGGGCGATCGGCATCGCCCTCGGCGTCACGCTCGTCGTCTACACGCTGGTGGCGGTGGCCGCCCTGCGCACGCTCGGGGCGTCCGGGCTGGCCGGGTCCCCGGCGCCGCTGGCCGACGTCGTGCGCCGGGCGGGGGCGGAGTGGCTGGTGCCGGTCGTGGGGGCGGGGGCGGCGGTGGCCTCGCTCGGGGCGCTGCTCGCGCTGCTGCTCGGCGTCTCCCGCACCGTGCTCGCGATGGCCAGGGAGCGTGACCTGCCGGGCGTGCTGGCCGCCGTCGATCCGGAGCGCCGGGTCCCGCGCCGGGCCGAGGCGGCGGTCGGGGCCGCGGTGGTCGTGCTGCTGCTGGTGGCCGACCTGCGCGGCGCGATCGGGTTCTCCTCGTTCGGGGTGCTGGTCTACTACGCGATCGCCAACGCCTGCGCGCTGACCCTCTCGCGGGCCGAGGGCGCGCCGGTCAAGGCCGTGCCGGTGCTCGGGCTGGTGTTGTGCCTGGTGCTGGCCTTCACGCTGCCGGTCGCCTCCGTGCTCGCGGGGGTGGCCGTCTTCGCCGTGGGGCTGGCCGTCTGGGCCGTACGCCACCGCGCGAGCGGCTCACGGGCGTAGACTGGGCGTGATTCCTCTCGACGATGGCCCGGGCGTGCCGACGAAAGCGCCCTTCCCGTGAACGTCCGCGTAAGGAACCTCCGCCCGGCCGCATGAGCGGCATCCGGGTGCGCACCCCCAGAGAGCTCCGGGCCCAGCGGCGGCGCAGGCGGCCCCGATGCCTCGGCCATCTCACCGTCGCCCCCCTGTGGCCCATGCACGGCGTCAACCTCGGCACCCTGCTGCGCACCTGCGACGCGGCCGGCGCGTGCCTGGCCGTGCCCCGCCTGCCCTGGGTGCCCGAGGCGCTGGCCAGGGGGAACACCCTGCGGGCCGGAGCATGCGTCCACTGGGTCGATCCGCTGCCCTGGCTGGCCTCCCGGCGCGACCGCGTGCTGGGCGTCGAGCTGGCCGAGAACGCCATCAGGCTGGCCGACCTGCCCATGGCCCGCGAGCCGACCGTCGTCGTGCTCGGCCACGAGGCCACCGGCATCCCCGGCGAGGCGCTCGACCTGCTCGACGCCGTGGTCGAGATCCCGATGATCGGCACCGGGGCCAGCCTCAACGTGGCGGTGGCCGGGTCGCTGGTGCTCTACAAGCTGGCCGGGCTGGCCTGACGCCGGATACGATGGCGGACATGACGATCAGCGCGGTGATGATGACCCCGTAGGGGGTTTCACCGACGACGTCCTGTTGAGGCCCTGCGACCCGGGGCCTCTCGTCGTGTCGGGGCCCCTTTCGGGAGGCGACCGATGTACATCACGACGACCATCCCCTACGTCAACGCCCGCCCGCACCTCGGGCACGCGCTGGAGCTCGTCCAGGCGGACGTGCTGGCCAGGCACCACCGGCGGCGCGGCGAACCCGTGCGGTTCCAGACCGGGACCGACGACAACTCGCTGAAGAACGTGCTGGCCGCCGAGGCCGAAGGACTGCCGGTACGGGAGTTCGTGGACCGCAACGCGGCCGCGTTCGAAGGGCTGCGCGAACCGCTCGACCTGTCCTTCGACGCGTTCGTCAGGACGAGCAGCCACCCCGCCCACCGCGCCGGGGTCGAACGCATCTGGAAGGCCGTCGAAGGCGACCTCTACCAGCGGCACTACGAAGGGCTCTACTGCGTCGGCTGCGAGCAGTTCTACCCCGAGGGGCCCTGCGCGGAAGGTCACGAGGCGCCCCTGCAGGCGGTCTCGGAGCGGAACTGGTTCTTCCGGCTCTCCCGCTACCAGGACGCCCTGCTCGACCTCATCCGCGGCGGCGGCCTGCGCATCGAGCCGGCCGCCCGGCGCAACGAGGTGCTGGCGTTCGTCGAGGCGGGGCTGGCCGACATCAGCGTCTCGCGGTCGGCGGCGCGCGCCCGCGGCTGGGGCATCCCCGTGCCGGGGGATCCCACCCAGGTCGTGTACGTGTGGTGGGACGCCCTCGCCAACTACGTCACCGCCCTGGAGGGCGCGGACCACGAGCGCTGGTGGGTGCGCGAGCCGGACAAGGTGCACCTGGTCGGGAAGGGGGTGATCCGCTTCCACGCCGTCTACTGGCCGGCGATGCTGCTGGCCGCCGGCGAGCCGCTGCCGTCGCAGATCTTCGTGCACGACTACCTCACCGTGAACGGCCGCAAGATCAGCAAGTCGTCCGGGACGGCCGTCGACCCGGTGGCCCTGGTGGACGCGTACGGCGTGGACGCCGTGCGGTGGTGGCTGCTGCGCGAGGTGCCGCGCGTGGGCGACGCCGACTTCACCGAGGGACGCCTGATCGCCAGGGCCGACGAGGACCTGGCCAACGGCGTGGGCAACCTGGTCAACCGGGTGGCCACGATGGTCCACCGGTTCCTGGACGGAAACGTGCCGGAGGTGCGCGAGGAGTTCGGGCCGGGCGACGTGCCCGGCGCGCTGCGGGACTTCGACTTCCGCCGGGCCGCCGGAGCGGTGTGGCGGCTGGTGGAGGAGGCGAACAGGTACGTCGAACGCGTCCGTCCGTGGCAGCAGGCCGCCGGCGAGCGGGAGGCGTCGCTGGGCGTGCTGGTGGGGGCGTGCCGGACGCTGGCCGTCCAGCTGGAGCCGTTCCTGCCTACGGCGGCGGCGCGGGTGGCGGCGGCGGTGTCGGGGGAACGGCTGCCGCGGCCGGAGCCCCTGTTCCCGCGCCTGACCCGGTGAATCCCGACATGTGCCGACGCGCCGATCGGGGCTTCGCCGTGGACGGTTGACGGTGCGGCAGGGGCGGCCTACGTTGGGCGCACTTACTGACCAGTTGGTATGGAGGTCCCATGCCCACCGTCGAGACCGTCCGAGGCCCGATCGACGTCGAACGGCTCGGCCAGACGCTGATGCACGAGCACGTGTTCGTCGTGGCCGCCGAGCACGTGGACAACTACGGCCAGGGCGCCTGGTGGGACGAGGAGTTCCGGGTCGCCGACGCCATCGCCAAGCTCGGGGCGGTGGCGGCCAAGGGCGTGCGGACGATCGTCGACCCGACGGTCTGGGGCCTCGGCCGTCACATCCCGCGCATCCAGCGGGTGGCCGCCGAGGTGCCCGAGCTCAACATCGTCGTCGCCACCGGCCTGTACGCCTTCGAGGAGCTGCCCCACCAGTACGAGCACCGCGGCCCCGGCCTGTTCCTCGACATGCCCGACCCCATGATCGACGACTTCGTCCGCGACCTCACCGAGGGCATCGCCGACACCGGGGTGAAGGCCGCGCTGCTGAAATGCGTGGTGGAGCACAAGGGGCTGACACCCGGCGTCGAGCGCATCTGCCGGGCCGTCGCGCGGGCCCACGTGCTGACCGGGGCGCCGATCACCGTGCACACGAACGCCTTCACCCAGAGCGGGCTGCTCGCGCTGGACCTGTTCGCCAAGGAAGGGGTGAACCTGGAGAAAGTGGTCGTCGGGCACGCGGGCGACAGCAACGACCTCGACTACCTGATGCGCCTGGCCGACACCGGCGCGACGCTGGGCATGGACCGGTTCGGGCTCGACGTCTACAACCCGACCGAGCAGCGCGTGGCCACGATCGCGGCCCTGTGCCGGCGCGGATACGCCGACCGCATGGTCCTCAGCCACGACACCGCCTGTTTCATGGACTACTTCGGCGGCGCGTGGGACGAGGCCAGAAACACGCTCGCGCCGAACTGGCGCTACGATCACATTCACGATGACGTTCTGGCCGCACTGCTCGGCTCTGGTGTCACCGATGACCAGATCGAACAGATGCTGGTGTTCAACCCGAGACGCTACTTCTCGTAAAGTGGTCGAGAAGTGACGACAAGTGGGAAACAACGCGGGTAGGTGGAGCTGGGTGACTTCGGAGCAGGCTTTGTCGATCAGCCTCGGACTCCAGGGCCCCTGCGTCATCGCACGCCTGACCGGGGATTTCGACTTCGGGTCCGCGGCCGAGGTGCGCGACCGGGTCACCAAGGCGCTCGACCTCACCCAGCCGCCGCTCCTGGTCATCGACATGCAGGCCGTCAGCGTCTGCGACTCCTCCGGCCTGTCCGTGCTGGTCTACCTGCACAAGGCCGTCACCGCCTCCGGCGGCAAGCTGCTGCTGTCCGGTCTGAACGGCCGGTGCAAGCACCTGTTCGCGATCACCGCGCTGGACAAGTTCTTCGACATCCGCAGCACGGCCGAGCTGGCCATCGCCGAACTCAACGAAGCCGGGAATTCGCCGCCTTTTACCGGGTAGTTGCCGGTGCATGTCGGCCGCAGAGCCCGACCTGCTCGGCATGTACCTGGAGCAGATCGGAAAGAACCCCCTGCTCTCCGCCGCGGACGAAGTCGACCTCGCCCGGCGGATCGAGGCAGGACTGTACGCGGGCCACCTGATCGAGCGCGGCGCCGCGACCCCGGAGCTCGAAGCCGTCGTCCGCGACGGGCGGCGGGCCAAGGACAAGCTGATCAGGTCCAACCTCCGCCTGGTCGTCGCCGCCGCCAGGCGGTACGCCTTCCGCGGGCTGCCGCTGCTCGACGTCATCCAGGAGGGCAACCTCGGGCTGATCAGGGCCGTGGAGAAGTTCGACTACACCCGCGGGTACAAGTTCTCGACGTACGGGATGTGGTGGATCCGTCAGGCCATCGAACGCGGCATCCACGACAAGAGCCGCACCGTACGGCTGCCCATCCACGTGGCCGAGGACCTGTCGCGGCTGCTCAGGGCCGAGCGGCGGCTCGCCGCCGACCTGGGCCGCGAGCCGACGGACGGCGAGCTCGCCGCATCGGCGGCGCTCACCGCCGGCCAGGTCGCCGCGTTACGCAGGCTCGGGCAGGAGGTGGTCAGCCTGGACCTGCCGGTCGGCGAGTCCGGCGAGAGCCGCATCGCCGACCTGATCGCCGACGAGGACGGGGCCGGGGGGCAGGAGATCGCCGAACGCCACGCCATGAGCGCCGACGTCCGGGACGTGGTCACGTCGCTGCCGCCGCGCGAGGCGGTCGTCATCAGGCTCCGGTACGGCCTCACCGGGCAGAAAGCGGAGAGCTACGGCGAGATCGCGGACCGCCTCGGGCTCACCAGGGAACGCATCAGGCAGTTGGAGAAGCAGGCGCTGAAATGCCTTCGCCAGTACAGCCCCCTCCTGGCCTGGGCCTCATGACCTCTCACCGCGCGCCCTGCCACCCCTCTTACCTCGCCTTTTCATCCGCCGTCCCTGGACAGGGGGCGTCGTAGCGCGGTCATCCGGTCGGCTCCGGACAGCGGACGGGGGCCGAGCGCGTGCTCGGCCCCCGTTCTCCTCGGGTCTTGGGTCAGGCGGTGACGAGGAGCGCGACCCCGATCAGCACCGCAACCGGGACGAGCCACATGACGGCCTCGACAGCGAACTCCTTGTACATCGCGCAAGTCTCCCTCGAAACGCCCAAGTGGGGCACCGCTAAACGTCACTGCGCAGCATAGCCGCCCCCACCCCCGACTCGATCCACCCACATCCCGGCCGCCGCCCGCACGCCCCTAAGAGGCGCTCACAGCTGCTGGCGGGCGATGCGTTTGCCGAGCCCCGCCAGGGACTCGTCGGCCATCAGCGCGGGCAGGCGCGGGGCGTCCACGTCGATCTGGTGCAGTACGGCGGGATGGGCGCCGTTGAAACGGCTCCACGCCCGGACCACCTCCGGCATCGCCGCCACCGCCGTGTCCGACAGGATGGCCTCCCTCGGCAGCCACGACGTCAGGAACTGGCTCACCCGCGCCGGACTCCACCAAAGCGGACGCTCACCCACGAATTCCGCCAACTTCTCGAACGCCTCCCGCGCCCCCGGCACGTCGGGCAGATCGCGGAAGTCGGCCATCGTGCCGTCGGGCGCCTGCCGTACGAGCCCGGGCACGGCCAGGGCCCGCGCGATGGCCAGCGCACGGACGGCGGGCAGCGTGTCGGCCACCTGAGCCCCCATGATCCGGTCGCCCAGCTCGAACGCGTCCAGCACCCGTCCGGCCACCACCCCGGGCTCGGCCGGGCTCAGGCCCAGGTCGTCGAGGAACTTGACCTCCTCGACGACGGCGTCCACCGCGAGGCCGCCGTTGGGCTGGTCGATGCCGACGACGAGGATGTGCGGCTCCTTGCCGTTCGCGTACCTGAAGGACAGGACGGCCAGGGTCTGCTCGCCGTACGGGTCGGCCTTGCCGTACCAGGCTCCTTCGCAGGTCACCTGCCCCATGCGACGCACCCATCCGGGCAGCCCGAGATCGGCCTCCGCCGTCCCGGCCACCTCCACCCCCAGAACCCGCAACCCTCCTGCTGCCCCGGGATCCGCCCCCGCTGCCGCCTCCGTTTCCGTCTCGGACTCTGAAGAGGATTCCGCGCCGGGCCATCCGGGCCTGTCGACCGCGGCGAGGGCGGCGAGGGTGAGACGCGACTCAGCGCTGCCGTCCTCGGCCAGCTCGCGCAGGAACGGCCTCACCTCATCGGGCTCCAGAGCGGCGGTGAGCCGGGCCGCCCAGAGCTCGGTCCGCAGCGGCGAACGCCAGCGAAGCAGGTCGCGGGCTTGGCCGACAGCCATGGAAAACACAGTTGTCCTCACCCTCCGACCGTATCGCCCCCCACCGGAAACGCCCCGCCCAGTGGGTGGCTGGGCCGGCTTGCACGGTGGGCTGAGCGCTGGGGCGGGTCTGAGGGGCGGGCCGGTGATTGGGCAAGCTTGGACGGTGAATCGGTGGCCGAGCTGGCCTGAACGGTGGCTCGCGGGCTCGGTGGTGGACTGGTGCCCGAGGCGGCCTGGTGGGGGCGGTGGCTGGGCCGGCTTTGAACGGTGGGCTGGTGGCCGGGCAGCCCTGACGGCGGGTCGGTGTGGGGGCCGGGCAGCCCTGACAGCGGGCCGGGCGTGGGGCCGGGCAGCCCTGACGGCGGGGCCGGTGTGGGACCGGTGTGGGGCCGGGCAGCCCTGACGGCGGGACCGGTGTGGGGCCGGGCAGCCCTGACGGCGGGACCGGTGTGGGGCCGGGCAGCCCTGACGGCGGGCCGGGTGTGGCCAAACTCACACACTTTTCCCAAGAAACTTTCCGGTATGCGTCCACGAGCTGAGCAATCGTCACGGGCCGGGGTCGAGGGGGTCTGGCGAATC